>JAYFQP010000028.1:0-28206 GCA_034926865.1 Clostridiaceae bacterium | reverse complement strand
TCTCATCAAGCTCCTCGCTGCTCTGCCTTTGCTTTCCGTTTCCGGCTCGCTCAGGCACTTCGCAGTGGCCGCTCTCTCTGGCGCTTGTTTATAATACCACGCCCCTATCCCTCTTGTCAACACCTTTTTTCGGCTTTTTTTATTTTTTTATCATTTTGCTATTTGTTTCATTATTTTGTGTAATCTGTCGTTTAAACATACAATATAGAGGCCCCTATTTTCTTTAGAAGAGTTTTGCGCTCCACTCTGATATCAGTTCCTGAAGTTTAAACCTCACCACATACTCCTCGCCATCCTTTTTTATAAAGTTGATTTCATCTTGGCTGAGCACTCCCTCCGCTTCCGCTTCGGCAAATCCCGTACAAAGTGATGGATATACGACGCACCACCAGTTTCTGCCTTCCCCATTGCCTATAACGACTCTCACAGCATCATAATACCCTGCGGGCAGCGAGAACTCGTCATAATCTCTTGTTTCAAAATAGATTTTTTCAAATGAAGCCGTTACTCTTCCGTCTTGGCCGTTCTCAATAAGACACTCTCTGGCCGCGAGACGTATGTTTTCAAGTTCTTCCTCGCCTGGATGTTCGGATATCCCGCATTGAAGCACTGCATCCCGAACTTTAAGCTTAATTGCCTGATCAAACTCAGAATCAGAGTTTGCCAATACGTGGAGCCTTACTATTTTACTGCTCAGCCTGCTTTGTGCCGACGCCTGCAGGCAGCATGCCGCTATAGCCAGTCCAAGACCAATCGCCATTGATAATCTAAATATCCGTCTTTTAGCCAACATAAAAACCCCTCCTATATATTATAGGAAAATTATGGGCAGGTGTTTTTTGTTTTATTCACTAACAGGCTGAAGACAATAGGAAGTATACCTTGACATCCGAAGTGAGGTTTTAGCTTTATGCGCTTTTCGCGCATCTTCAAAGATTCCAAACACAACAGAACCCGATCCCGTCATTGCCGCCCCAATGGCTCCCATATCCAAAAGTCTTTTTTTCAATGACGCAATTTCGGGGTATGCGACAGATATGGGATGTTCAAATGAATTGCCCAAAGAATCAGCCACCATTCGAATATCCCCCGTTTCAAGAGCTTTCAACATTTTCAAGTAATCAAAAAACTCTTTGTTCTCATTTTCATCATACATCTTATAAGCGTTTCTGCTTGAAACAGAAATTTTAGGTTTGCACACCACAATGCTGCATGCAGGTATATCAGGAACTTTTTCAAGTATCTCCCCTATGCCCGTGGCAAGATAAGTTCCCCTTTTAAGACAAAACGGCACATCTGCCCCCAGCGAAATAGCAGCCTTATCAAGCTCATGTTTTCCAAGAGGATCTCCGCACATGCGGTTCAGCATGCTTAAAACAGTAGCCGCATTCGAGCTGCCCCCTGCCATTCCGCCGCCTACGGGAATGGTTTTTCTGATATCAATATCTATCCCGCCGCTATATCCCGAAAGATCACAAAACTTTTTGGCTGCTTTCCATGCTATATTCCGATCATCTGAAGGGACGTAAGGAAGATTGCACTTAAGAGAAATTTCCCCTTTTGACTTCAGTCTTATATCGATGATATCATGAATCGAAACTGTCTGCATGACAGTCTCAAGCGTATGATACCCGTCTTCACGAACGCCTGATATGTTCAGCATGAGATTGAGCTTGCCATACGAGAACTCTTTAAGCCTTTTCATCTCTTTTCTCCTACCCAAGTCTTAAAAAGTGCGGCTTTCTGCCCTCAAAATATACCATATCCGAGAATCCCGCCTCTTGCGCAAGCTCAGTTGCCTGCTCAAAACCCCAAGCACAATGCCGGTCTATGTGGGCATCACTGCCTATGGTTATCATTTTTCCACCCAAAGACTTATATTCTTTCAAAATCCATAAAGCCGGGCCTGGGATTCCAAGCCACTTACGCATTCCGGCGGTGTTTATCTCAATTGCAATCCCTTTTTCAGCACATAGTTCAAGTATTGGAACTATCATTTCTCTGTAATCAATAAGAGAAATATCTCTCTCAAAACAGCCTCCCATTACTCGGATAGGATAATCGAGATGTCCAAGCACATCGAAATCACATTTTTCGCACATTTCACGCATCTCGGCAAAATAGGCCTCAAAAAGCTCATCGCATTCTTTTTGATTATTATAGTACCTGTCAAATATGGACACGCCGTCCCTTGTATTGTGTATAGACCCGATGATTATATCAAATTTTCCCCCGGAAATGACTTTTTGATACCTCTTAATATCATAATGTGGCTGACCAAGCTCAATACCCTTCCATATTTTTAGCCTGCCTGAATAAAGTGAGGCAAGCTGTTTAAGACTATTGTTGCGTTCTTTTGTAAAACAATCATAATAAATATACTCATTATCGATAAAGAAATCGTAGTGCTCGGTTATTGCAAGACCTAAAAGTCCCTTTTCTTCAGCGGATGCGCAAAGCTTTTTTGGAAGCGCTTTGCCATCAAAAGAATACACGGTATGAGTATGTAAATCGCAAATTGGCATTTTTATTCACACTTTCATAAATAAAGCAGATAATTATGGGAATAATTACAATATCCCTATCAATTAATTGGAGGATTTCAATATGATGAACAAAATCGCTCTTATCCTGGCAATCATAGGGGCCCTGAACTGGGGCAGCATAGGCATTTTCAAATTTGACGTCGTTGCCTGGATTTTTGGTGGACAGCTGGCCATGGGAAGCAGAATAGTTTTCACCCTCGTCGGCATTGCCGGCCTCTGGTGCATAGCTCTTCTGTTTGACGACCGTCACCACACAGCGTAGGCTTGAAGTCTTACCGCTACTGTGATAAAATTATCGGTAAACGCTAACGAGGTTATGATATGTCAAAAAACGCTTTTATCACAGGCGGATCGCGAGGCATAGGACAGGATCTTGTTCTTGCCTTCTCAAAAGCAGGCTATAATGTCTGCTTTACATATAATACAGGGTTGGAGCAGGCTGAAAAACTTTCAGGCGGCAATATATGCTCCGTAAACGCAGACCTGTCCTCCCCAGAAAAATGCCGCGCGGCAGCCCAAAGGGCTCTTAGCCTTTTGGGCCATATCGATGCGCTCATAAACAATGCCGGCATCGCCCAGCAAAAGCTCTTTACCGATATAACCGACTCCGATTGGCAGACTATGGTTGCCATCAACCTCAGTGCCCCTTTTTATATCACCCGTGAGATTCTTCCTTCTATGATAGCGCATAAAAGCGGAAGAATAATCAATATTTCCTCGATGTGGGGTGTATGCGGGGCCTCCTGCGAAGTTCACTATTCAGCCGTTAAGGCGGGGCTTATAGGAATGACAAAGGCGCTGGCCTCAGAGGTAGCTCCTTCGGGCATAACCGTCAATGCCATTGCCCCCGGTGTAATTGACACAGATATGTATAAACAGCTTGGCAAAGATACAATGGAACTTGTCCGTGAGGATATTCCGGCTGGGCGCATAGGCACTCCCTCTGATATATCTCATGCCGCCCTCTTTCTTGCCGGAGACATGGCTGGCTATATAACCGGGCAGGTTCTTGGAATCAACGGCGGTATGGTAATATAGAAATCAATATGTATTAAGCTGGTCCTCAGGCAGTGTGTCATCCTCCTCCACATACCGGCTTACTTTATGTATCGTGTATGTTTCGGGTGTGTTTCGGATGATAACCTGCTCTATTCCTGCGTTTATTATCATTCGCCTGCACATATTGCAGGGGCTGGCGTCAGCAATAAGCTCTTTTGTGCGGTAATCAGCCATTGCAAGATAGAGTGTGGAGCCTATCATTTCTTCTCTTGAAGCCGCTATAATAGCATTTTGCTCGGCATGAACGCTTCGGCAAAGCTCATATCTTTGGCCTCTCGGAACCCCAAGCTTCTCCCTTCGGCACTCTCCGAGATCACAGCAGTTGGCTCTGCCTCTGGGAGCTCCGGCATAACCTGTTGAAATAATCACATCATTTTTGACAATGATGGCTCCGACATTTCGCCGCAGACATGTTCCGCGCTCCAATACTGTCTGCGCAATGTCAAGGTAGTAATTGTGCTTGTCTCTTCTTTCCATATCTTTTCCTTTCGCCAGTCACGGCTTATAATATCTCTATGCGTCCATCTTCAAGCATAGCTCTTGACGGTGCCAACTTTGCAATTCCAGGGTCGTGAGTTATAAGCAGGATCGTAACTCCTCCGCGGTTAAGCTCAGTAAAAATTCCCATTATCTCAGCTGAAGTCTTGGAATCGAGATTACCTGTAGGTTCATCCGCCAATATAAGGGGTGTTTGGCATGCAATCACCCTTGCAACGGCAACTCTCTGCTGCTGACCGCCCGAAAGCTTGCCAGGACGGTGGCTGATTCTGTCCCCAAGCCCCACTGCCTCAAGCGCCTCAAGCGCCGTCTGGCGTGCACGGCTTCTGGGAAGCCCTCTTATGGTAAGCGGCAGCATAACGTTTTCAAGCGCTGTCATCGATGAAATAAGATTGAATCCCTGAAAAACGAATCCGAGTTTCTCGTTGCGGATACGGCTGATCTGATTCCCGCGAAGTCTCGAGATATCAACCCCATCTAGAAGATATCTTCCGGAATCCTGCCTGCCAAGACATCCCACAATATTCATAAGTGTGGTTTTCCCAGAGCCGGAGCTTCCTGTTATCGCAAGAAAGCCTCCCCGATCAAGTCTCAGGGAGACTCCTTTAAGTGCCTCGACTTCTCCGTTTTTTCCGCTGTATGTTTTAACAATGTTTTCAAGCAGAATCACTTTTCAATTCCTCGCTACATATTATATATATAATTTGCCCTTTTTTCAACGAAAGAATACGCATAACAAAAACATCGTATCATCTTTTTTCGGAGGTAGTTTATGACTGACTTACTTGTCAGACTGTTTATCAAGGACAGCGAAAATATATCTGATCCAAAAGTGCGTCAACGGTATGGCCTTCTTGGCAGCGCAACAGGAATTGCTGCCAATTTTCTGCTTTTTGCAGCAAAGTTATTCGCGGGGCTTATCACGGGTTCTATCGCGATAACGGCAGACGCCTTCAACAATCTCTCAGATGCGGGATCTTCGGCAGTAACTCTTATAGGTTTTAAATTGGCTATACATAAACCTGACAGAGAGCATCCTTTTGGTCACGGCAGGATAGAATATCTATCAGGTCTTTTAGTCTCTATGGCGATTCTTCTCATGGGTGTTGAACTGCTAAAAAGCTCAATCAAACAGATTTTCAGCCCTGAGCCTGTCATGTTCAGCATCCTCTCTTCAGTCATACTCGCTATATCTATTGCAGTAAAGCTTATGATGTGCCTTTTTAACCGCAGCCTTGCCAAAAGGATAAACTCCTCGGCCATGAAAGCCACTTCGGCCGACAGCCTTGGAGATGCGATTGCAACTTCAGCGGTGCTTGCCGGTTCCTTAATTGCCAAACTGACCTCAGTTGATATAGATGGATATCTGGGTCTAATCGTAGCTTTCGTCATACTTTATGCCGGATACAACGCTGCCAAAGATACTGTTACGCCTCTGCTCGGCGCCAAACCTGACCCCGAGTTTGTAAATGATATTTCCAAAACCGTTATGTGCCACAGCGAAGTCATCGGGATGCATGACCTTATCATACACGATTACGGACCAGGGCGCCTGATGATATCTCTCCACGCGGAAGTAAACTCCAACGGCGATATTCTCGTTCTGCACGATGCGATAGATAATATCGAAAGAGAGCTTTCAAAAAAGTTCGGATGCGATGTCGTAATACATATGGATCCGATTGACTGCGATGATGCCAAAACAACGCACCTGCGCTATCAGGTATCTCAGCTTGCAGCGGCCATCGACCCGGGAATGACAATCCATGATTTAAGGGCAGTCACCGGTCCTACACATACAAATTTGATTTTTGACGTGCTGCTTCCGATGGACTCGCGCCTTACCCCAAAAGAGGCAAAAGCCGCGATGGAAAAAGCAATAACCGTGCTTGACGGCCCCTATTTTGCTGTTATAACGGTAGATCGCCCATATGTTTAAGGACAACCTATTAGTAATATTAAAAAGCTGTGGTTCCGATCAAAAGGAGCCACAGCTTTTTTACGGTTAATTTTAAATATTTCCGGCTTGCAAGGTACCCTTTTTATACGCTATAGATATCATCTAAACGCTCCCCAAACGCCTTAAATAACGCATCCAAACGTTCTCACCCCTCCCATGGCCCAAAATTGTTCGCTTTTCCAACCATTTTATTCGATAACAGCTATCCATTAACGTGATAAATTGCAGTTTGTAATTTATTTACAATTCGTTTGTATCTTTTATACAATTTCAATATATAAAGCTTGTTCTCCGCTCTAATTATTATTATAATATAATAAATTATTACCATTAATTTCTATTTTCTGTAAAGGATGTGGTGTTATGGGAAGGGTAGCTACATAAAGGTTTCTATTTTATTATGCGTTTGACCAATTTTTGAGAGGAGCCAAGATATGAAAGAATTCTTAAAAGACTGGAAGGTTCACCTGCTCTGCGCCGTCATGGTTCTCATTGCCGAGTTTATCGGAAAACGCTCCTTTGCTTTTGGCCCTATTTCCTTCACAATGTTCCCAATGCTCTATACCATAATCATGGGTGTACTGCTGGCCGTTTTCAAACTCATACCAATGGAAGTAATGCGTACTGCTTCCCCATATATCACGATTTCTGTTCTTATGCTCGGCGCCCGCTCGGCGGCTACCATAGGCCCAAACCTCGGCCTTATCGTCTCATCCGGGGCTGCCCTTATCCTACAGAAACTGGGGCACCTTGGAACAGCCATATTTGCCCTGCCTGTAGGCGTGCTTCTTCTCGGGATGGGCCGTTCTCTTGTCGGCGCAGGCTTCTCCATCTCCCGTGAAGGCTCTCTTATCGTCATAGGAGATATGTACGGTCTTGACTCCGAGGAAGGTCTTGGCGTTATGGGCGGCTACATAACAGGCACACTTGTTGGAACCATTGTATGCGGTATAAACTCCTCCTTTTGGGTAAATACCGGCCTGTTCCACCCATATGCTCTGGCCATGGCCTCTGGCTGCGGTTCTGCCTCGATGTTCAGTGCAAATATAGCTCCGATCATGGACGCTTTCCCGACTATGGCCGATGAACTATATGCGCTTGGATATTCCGCCAATACCTTCGGAGGTATGATCAATCTTTACTACTGTCTGATTCTGGCCATACCATTTACAAACTGGTTTTACAAAGCTCTATGGAAGGCCAGAGGAGGCGCCCCAAAACAAAGCTCGATTCCCGCTGCCGGAAGCCGCACTTGACCCCTTGTATTGATTTTCAGCCTTTACACACGATACTGAATACAACAGGAGGAACTTGTAATGACAGCCAACTGGTATGAAAACAAGTGGGTAGTAAGAATAAAAGTACTTGTGATCTCGGCTTTCTATGCATCTATAGGCAACTGGATATTTACACTCAAGGCAGGCGCCCCCGTAACTCCCATCGAGGCCACTCCCGCCCTTATAGCAATGGTCATCCTCGTAATAATTTCTATGTTTGTGCAGACGCTGTTTGAAAAGATCCCCAAATGGCCCAAACTGCCTACAGCCCTTTACCTCACGCTTATCAATACATACATCGGCTCCGATATCTCCCCCGTCCAGGGTTGGATAGTTGAAAATATCTCCAAGGTACAGCTTATGGCCCTATGTACCCCAATCCTTGCCTACGCCGGTATAGCAATAGGCAAAGACCTTGACGATTTCAAAAAGCAGGGAGTCAAGATCGTTATAGTAGCTATACTTACCTTTATCGGCACATTTGTCGGTTCTGCTGTAATCGCACAGATAGTTCTCAAGGCAACAGGACAAATATAAAATACAAGGCTTTTCAAACACATAAACGGCCCATATGAATATGGGCCGTTTAGCATTCGATCTAAGTATTTGATAATCATTCTTTAAAAGTCCCAACAGTTCAGTATATAAGGAAAATGCCAGAATATATAAATAACATATAGCGCACAAAACTTTTATTATCTATGCTGTATTCTATAGGATTCCTCTACAGCTCTGACAAAAGAAAAAATATTGAGCATTGTACTGTCAAGGTCAGCCTTTGCCGTAACCTTGGCTTCTTTCCACGAAACAGCCTTCCTGTTTGTGGTAAACACAGCCCAAAGGCCAATATCACGCGCTGTGCCGAGTTCACTGTCGGATGCATCACCCACTACCGCACAGACGGGGACAGCCTTAGATGAAGCCCGCCTGCATATTCCCGAAATTACTTTTCCGCCAAGGCTCTGTTTGTCTATCCTTCCTTCTCCGGTAAGCACCATGTCACAGCCGTCAAGAATCTCTTCAAATCCAACAGCATCCAAAACACCATCAATCCCGGAAACCAGTTCGGCACCAAGCATTGAACAAAGGCCGGCTCCCATCCCGCCGGCGGCTCCCGCACCAGGCATCGACATGATATCTGCGCATCCTTCAATTTTTTCAAGCATATGGCCTAAATGAGCCAGTCCTCTGTCAAGCATATCAACCATATGTTCATCCGCACCCTTCTGAGGGCCAAAAATCCTTGCAGCACCATTTTCTCCGCAAAGAGGGTTATTGACATCACACATAATCTTTACCCGCACATTCTTCATAAGCTCCGCGGCGCCGGATAGGTCGATTCCGCTTATTTTATCAAGCGTACCACCCATAGGTATGAAAACTTTACCCTGTTCATCTGTAAAAACAACTCCAAGCGCGGCCGCGGCCCCGCATCCGCCGTCATTTGTGCAGCTGCCGCCAAGGCCTAGTAGTATATTGCAAACACCATTTTTTACAGCATGAGCAATCAACTGACCCACCCCAAAAGTAGTAGTATCCATTGGATTTTCCGAGCCTTTTACCATAGGCAGCCCAGCAGCAGCGGCCATCTCTATAACAGCGGTTTTTTCGCCGGGCAAAATCCCGTAAAAGCTGTCAATATCACCAAATCGCGGCCCCTTGACCTTAAGATGAACCCTTCTCCCTCCTGCTGCAATCAGCATGGAATCCACAGTTCCTTCTCCGCCGTCCGCAACAGGTATCTTGATAATTTCACATTTTGGAAAAGCCTCCGCCGCTCTTGCGGCCATAATATCGCATATTTCCGATGCTCCCATAGTCCCTTTGAAAGAATCGGGAGCCAAAATAATCTTTTTCATAACCCATTCCCCCTATTTTTTATCATACCATCGCTTTGCTCTACGATCAATAGCGGCAATTTTTTTGTTCATATTTGATCGAATAATTACAGCATTTTACCCAAAATCACCGTTAAGAAACCGTTAATTTTGTGCATAATCTCAGCATAAACGTTGACAGAGCCGCTTTATCATGCTAACATTCATGTAAACGGCATATGCTTGTCATATGTTTTTCGGTTGATTAGGCAAAAGTTTAGGGGCGCGCCTTAAATAATTGCATCTTTAGCCAAATCAAACCGGCGGAATCGCGGTATTTTGGGTGATTGATCAAATTACCGTGGCGTAAAGCTTTTTGCAAAACTACCTTTAAAGAAAGGAACTAATCTATGAAAGAGTTTTTGAAAGACTGGAAAGTCCATGCTCTTTGCGGCGTTATGGTTCTTGCTGCTGAGTTCATCGGAAAACATGCCTTCGCTTTTGGACTTGTTTCCTTCACAATGTTCCCAATGCTCTATACCATAATCATGGGCATATTGCTTGCAGTATTTAAGCTGATCCCCAGAGAGATGATGGAAACAGCATCTCCCTATATCACGATTTCGGTTCTTATGCTTGGTGCCCGCTCGGCCGCGACCATAGGCCCCAACCTCGGGCTTATCTTCTCCTCCGGCGCCGCTCTTGTACTTCAGGAGTTTGGTAACCTTGGCACAATCTTCTTCGCTTTACCTGTCGGCATTCTTATTTTAGGAATGGGACGTTCTGTCGTCGGCGCCGGCTTCTCGATCTCCCGTGAAGGCTCTCTTATCGTCATCGGCGATATGTATGGCCTCGACTCCGACGAAGGTCTCGGCGTCATGGGCGGTTACATAACAGGTACTCTTTTCGGCACTATCCTCTGCGGACTGATGGCTTCTGCTCTTGCCAATACAGGCTGGTTCCACCCCTATGCTCTCGCTATGGCATGCGGAACCGGCTCTGCTTCCATGATGAGCGCTCAGGTTGCTCCTCTTATGGATATCTGGCCTGAGATGAAAGAACAAATCTACGCTTTGGCTTATGCATCCAATACGCTTTCCGGTATCGATGGTCTTTATATGAACCTCTTGCTGGCTATTCCAATATCCAATGGGCTGTATAAGCTCCTTTGGAAGCTTAAGGGCAAAACACCTCCCGTAAGCAGCCATCACAAGGATGCTAATATCGATATCAAAGAAGACATCGTCGAATTTTAAGAGAGGGAGGATTTTATCATGACAACTAATTGGTATAATAACAAATGGGTCGTAACATTGAAAGTCCTCGTGATCTCGGCTTTCTATGCAGCTATAGGAAACTGGATTTTCACAACCAAGGCGGGCGCTCCCGTAACTCCTGTTGAAGTTATCCCCGCCATGATAGCGATGATTGTCCTTGTTGTCATCTCTATGTTTGTACAATCACTCTTTGAAAAAATCCCCAAATGGCCGAAACTGCCTACTGTCCTTTATCTTACAATTATCAATACATACATCGGTTCCAATATCTCCCCCGTTCAGAATTTCATCGTATCAAATATTTCGAAGGTACAGCTTATGGCTCTTTGTACCCCGATTCTTGCCTATGCAGGTATCGCTATAGGCAAAGACCTTGATGATTTTAAGAAACAGGGTGTCAAGATCGTTATCGTTGCCGTTCTTACCTTTATCGGCACATTTATTGGTTCTGCTGTAATAGCTCAGTTGGTTCTTAAGGCGACTGGCCAGATCTAGCCATTTGCCCAAAGAAAGTGCATTCTACTCTAGCATGCACTTTTGCCAAAACCAATTTATTAACTGACGTCCGGTTCCATATTTAATGGGGCCGGACGTTTTTCAACTTTAAAAAGCACATCTCCACATAAAGTGAAGATGTGCTTAATGCTTTATACTATAATATTTATTGCATTATGAAGAACTTTTATATTCACAGACACTCTACCCATACCATACTCACCGTCAAGTGCCCACGGCTCATTATTTGTCATTTCAAAAACAGCTTCTTTGGCGTGATAAAAATTGATGCAGCAGTCTTCATATCTTCCTGTCTGTATTGCCAGAATAATCTTACTGATCTCCACGGCCGTCTTAGGATTGCGTACAAGCACTACTTCAAATCTGCCATCGCTGAAATCTACTTTTTTCGAATCCAACTTTACAACACCACCTATTGATGTAGCATTGCTTATAGAACCAAAAATAAAATCATCTTCAATTATTACATCTTCCATAATAACCTTCGCGTGTACAGGCTTTATATTCGGCAAATCCTTTATACCCTCAAGAACATAGGCCAAATGCCCTAACATATTCTTGTTTACCTGTGGAACGCTGTAGGATGTGCCTGTGAAAGCCCCAAAAGACGCTATATAGCTGAAATATTTATATTCGCCGAATTTCCCGATATCGATAGCATACGGTTTTCCGTTGACTATATTCTCTGCTGCCACCTTTAGGTTATCCCTTTCCAGGCCAAGACCGTTTGCAAAATCATTTGTAGTGCCGCACGGAATATATCCGATTGGGATATTAAGCCCAGCCCTAAGCACACCAGTGATGCCCTCATTAAGCGTACCATCTCCTCCGCACAGCACTATAAGATCATGTTGTGCGCCAAGATCCTGTACTATATCTGTGGCATCTCCTCTTCCCCTTGTCATCTGGGCGGTAACCTGATAATCTGCATCTGAAAATACTTTTATAATATCAAAAACAGCAGCGCTGATTTTCATTCTGCCCGATACGGGGTTTACAATGAGCAACAACTTTTTCTTCGCCATAATAAACTCCTTTCTCTGCTTTAAAAATAAACAACTAAACCTTATTGATTATACACGTTTTGACCAAAAATACAATATTATGTTTCACAGAAAAAGTCGAAACGATACCACAGATATTTATAAATACTAAACGCTGTGCAATCTGTTCTGAAAAGCTCGCCGTCTCTTACGGTATCTCAGGGCATAAAAATCAAAAAAGGCCGAACCTTAAATGGTCCGTCCTTTTTAATTCTTAACATTTTATATAAGCTCAGAGGAATACTTTTATGTTCTGACTATAATATCGCATTTATTACGCACATTAAACGTCTGGAAATACCGCTCCTCCAGAGGTATCCATACACTTTTGAACTTTTCCAGCATATCGTTTCCGCTACGATTTTCTATCCGCGAAAGCTGTTTTTCCTTATCCGTCTCGACAAATATTTTCAGGTCATAAATATCCGGTATATGAGGATTAATGGAGTAAGACCCCTCTACAATAACAATCTTTGACGGCTTTATGCACTGTCTTCCCATGACCCTGCCCTCGGCACAGTCATATACTCCATAGGAAAAGGCTTCCCCACTCTTTATCATATTTGCTGCCTCTGCGATAAAGCGCTCATAATGAATATTTCCCCCGGCTTCAGCCAGCCTTTCCTTCGTTTTCATCTCAAAAGGAAGAAAAAAATCATCCATGTGCACGATCTCAGCATCAAAAACATATCCCAAGACATCTGCCAGCGTACTTTTCCCTGCCCCGCACATGCCGTCTATAGCCACTACTGCCGGATTCGGCAAATGCTCTATGGAAGCTATGGCTTTCAGATAAGGAAGATACTGTTTCATAACGATGCGGTAATGCGCTCGATAATGCTCCTTGTAAGTTTCGCTGTGGCTAACGGCGGGGCATCCGGCCCTTCTCCAATCTGCAATGCAGTCCAAAAGCGCTTCATGACCAAAGGGCATAGAGCTTTGAACACGCCGGTCTTCAAGCATTTCAAACACTCTGCAGACACTGCTTTCCCGGGGCCAGGTTTTCGCCGTAAGGCAGAAAAGCGCCCCAAGGCTTTCAGGCGATATGCCTGAATCGATGTCAAGCCGCGCTGCCTCTCCCTCCAGCATTTGATAAACGCTCGTCTTTTCATCTCTTCTGGTGCTTTCCGCAAGCTCTTTGGATATTCTTTCGGCCGAGGCCTGACATGAAGGGGCCATATGTCCCGGGCCCATCACAGATTGATAGCAAAACTTTATCAGATCACATGGCTCAATATATCTGTATTGTTCAAGATATTCCTCTAAAACTGGGTACATTTTTATAAGACCTTGCTTTTCTTAAGCGCCATAACGATAACAGGTATAATAACAATCTGAAGAATTATCCCCGGCACAGCATTTGTAAATGCTCCTGCTATAAAAGCCGCCATTGTGAAAGCTCCACCCATTGTGCTCATAATAGCCCACATTATAACACCCCAAACTATCCTTCCGCCAATCATAGCGGAAATAAGCGACATATAGATTGCTTTGGTGTCTTTTCCAAACTTCCTGTAAAGCAGGCCTGTCAAAAGCCCATACGCTGCAAGCTCAAAAGCCATGGCTGTTGCCGCGGGATACATTGGCGGCATACCGTAAAGCATAGACCTTAAAAGCGGCGTGACAGCCCCTACTATGAGCCCCATAGGGCCGCCGCAGAGATATCCGGCAAGCAGCACAGGAATATGCATTGGCAAAAGCATGCTTCCAACAGATGGTATCTGGCCTGTCAAAAACGGAAGATATATTCCAAGGGCTATACATACCGCCCCCATAACAAGATTTTTTACCCCTAGACTTTTTGTCTTCATTATTAGTCCCTCTTTCAAAAAAATAACACTCAAAGGCCCAAAGCTTCGGCCTTGGGTCTGAGTGTTCATCCCTCAAATAATGCACCTTCATGGCGCTGATTATTTATTATTATACAGTTAACTTTTAGGTTTTGTCAATCCTCCTGCTGTTTGAACAAAATGCGCTCGATGCCTGCTGCGGTCTAGATATCAGTCACAAAATCTTATCTTATACTTCTTGAATTCTTGCAATAAACAACACGCTATGATAAAATTAGTTTACCTGAAAAGGACAACATATTTGATGGGAGTGTATTTAAATGCTTAAGCAGGTAATGGATATATTTGAAATTCTCGATGATCCCGCTGCCAGCGGACAAGTGGTCTAAAACTTTTTCGCAGAAAAAGGCTTTGAAGATTGTGTTGAGGTGCAGCGCCTTGAATGTGCAAAAGGTACAACAGATTTTGTAAGGATAATCATTAAGGGTACAGACGGCAAGCTTAGCGGAGGAAAAGCTCCTTCTATCGGCGTTACCGGGCGTCTCGGCGGCCTCGGCGCCCGCCCTGAAATGATAGGCTTTGTATCTGATGGAGACGGAGCTCTTACCGCTATCTCGGCGGCCCTCAAGCTTTGCGACATGAAGAAGAAAG
Source organism: Clostridiaceae bacterium (assembly GCA_034926865.1). GTDB lineage: Bacteria > Bacillota > Clostridia > Oscillospirales > Butyricicoccaceae > RGIG1902. The sequence continues at coordinate 13,772 of JAYFQP010000028.1, read as the reverse complement.
GCGACTGCCTGCCCGGTGACGTTATAGTCACTACCCATGTTTGCCCACACGCTCCCACAGCACCTCATTTCCCCACACCCTTTATGGGCTCTCCCGTTGAAATGGAAACAATCAACCGCCTCGAAGTAGAAATGGATGTTGACGCTGTTCTGTCAGCTGATACAACCAAGGGAAATAAAATAATCTGCAAACGCGGATTTGCCATCTCCTGCCCGGTTAAAGAAGGTTATATTCTTAAGGCCAGCGATGATCTGGTTGAAATCATGAGTCGTGTCACGGGACAGCCCGCGTATGTGTTCCCCCTGTCGATCCAGGATATCACCCCCTATGGCAACGGCGTTTATCATATGAACAGCATACTTCAGCCCTGTGTTGCCACAACAGCTCCCGTAGTGGGAATTGCCATTACAACGGAGACCCCCGTTGCCGGCTGCGCCACGGGAGCTACCCATATCGTAGATGTCGAGCAGGCTGCCCGCTTCATCATTGAAGTAGCAAAAGACTTTACCCGCGGAAATTGCTCCTTCTACGATGAAGAAGAGTATCAGAAGCTTTTAGAGCTTTACGGAGACCTCAAGTTTTTCCAGAAAAAGCACAAATAACAAACCAACAGCAAAGCCTATCGCCGCGGCCCAATGCCGCGGCGATTTAACATTGAACAAAAGGAGAAACGCTGTGAAAAGACTCATTCTACTTCTCCTGGCTCTTATGCTTCTAACCTCATGCGCAAGCGTGGGAAAAGTTGAAATATCCCTGCCTGATGATCAAGCTGAAAGCGAGCAAACTCCTGATGCGGAAGAAAGCCCTCCCGCGCAGGAAGAAGAAGTCCCTCAAAACATAACGACGGCAATGTCTATCATTGAAAAAATGACGCTTGAAGATAAAGTAGGCCAGATGTTTCTTGTTCGCTGCCCATCAAAAGACCAGGCATCTTTAGCGTCTCAATACGCGCTTGGAGGATACCTTCTTTTTGGCGCAGATTTTAAAGATAAAACAAAAGAAGAGGTCACTTCCCGTATTCAGTCTTACCAGGATGCGTCTTCAGTCCCTATGCTTATAGCCGTGGATGAGGAAGGCGGAACAGTTAACCGCATCAGCCGCTATAAGGCTTTTCGCGCCTCACCGTTTCTTTCTCCCCGACAGCTTTATAAAGACGGCGGCTTTGACCTTATAATGTCTGACACTGCTGATAAATGCCGCTTGCTTCACGCACTTGGTATCAATGTCAATATGGCGCCTATATGTGATATTTCAACTGACAAATCCTCTTTCATATACTCACGATCCTTTGGGCAAGATGCTGCTCTTACCTCCCGGTATGTCCTGAATGTCATGACTGTAATGAAGGACGAAGGAATGGGAACAGTTTTAAAACATTTCCCCGGCTATGGAAACTGCGGGGACAGCCATACCGAGGCCACAATAGATACCAGAAGCCTTGAAGAATTTCAAAGCAGCGACTTTTTACCATTTAAAGAGGGTATCGTGCAAGGCGCAGGCTCTGTGCTTGTCTGCCACAATGTTGTGGAATGTATGGATTCTCAAAACCCGGCCTCTCTTTCACAGGCTGTACACAAAATATTGCGGGAAGATTTAAGTTTCGACGGCGTAATAATGACCGATGACCTTTACATGGACGCGATAAAGAGTTTCACTACCGTTCCGGAGGCCGCTGTTTTAGCAGTTCTTGCCGGCAATGATATGATCTGCTGCACAGAGTTCGAGCAACAGATCCCGGCTGTTATCTCGGCAGTAAAAGAAGGGCGAATCAGCGAGGACCAGATAAATAATTCCGTTCTGCGGATATTATTATGGAAAATAGACCTAGGCATAATAAAGCAATAGCAACACAACAAAAAGGGTGAGCCGCTTTAATGCGTCACACCCTTTAATTCTCTATCGCTGCCACTGAACCAACTACATACCTTCTTGTCTCATTGAAAATGGGTTATCTCCAAGGCCGTCACCGGATATCATACTTTCAAGCACATCTATATCCGTGGTCACGTCCAAGGCTTCATCCATATAGAGCATGTCCAGCTGTTTTTCAAAACTGCCGATAAGCACGTCCAATACAGCTTCCACATCCTTCATAGCGGCCCTGACGTTCTCGCCGCTGCTGCCCGAGCGTTCAAAACGGCTGTAAGACTCCAGTATTTTTATCGTCTTGGGAAGATATCTCTCTTTAAAGCTCTTAGCGTATTTCTCCTTATGGGGGTAGGCATCAGTGTAATTGTAAATACGCCTTGTAAGGCCCTCAAGCCTTGTTACCTTTTCAGAAACCTCAGGCTGCTTTATTGAATTATTAATTTCAAGGATTCTGTCAGCAGGATTTATCTGATGAGTATGGTCTGCCTGCTGCTCACGATCCTCAGCCTCCCTGGCTGTCATGCCTCCGCTTAGCCTGCCCGTAGTCATAACTCTTAGTTCATGATCTATATAATAACCTTCAAAAAAGCCATTATCCAGCATCTTATGAAGATCAGCACAAACCTTTTCATAGGATACTCCCATGGCTCCGGCAAGGCGGTCAAGCGAAACTTCCTCGCTGTCGCCGATCATATGAGAATATCTGCGGTAACGCTGGGCTTTTCCAAGCGTAGAGTTGCCCCAAAAAGCGATAGCAAGACCAGGGGCGCCCATAGATATAAACACCATAGAAGAAATGATAGCAGATTGTAAAAAGGAATAGCTGGATACCATTGTCCCGAGAAAGGACAAGGCGCTGCATATAACTCCCAAAACCGTCAATGAAATTCCAAGGCCTTTTATCACGCCGCCCTTTTTAAGGGAGAACATCGACTGATCGCCTGCCGGCCTGTTTATCTTAGCCCCGACCTCAGCATCTGAACTGCTGTAAGGGACATCGACATATCCGCCCGAAAAACGATATTCACCTTTGCGGTACTGCGCACGTTTGCCGTCTTTATTCTCGCCGAAAAGCTTTATGAACATAAGACCCATGCCCACCGGCCAGAAAAAAATGAACATAGCTATAATTAACCACCATGGTATGCTGTTTTTATTTTTCACGAAAGTGCCTCCATCAAGGAAAGATCAAAGTACAAGCAATATAAGTATACCACGAGGTTTTATTCTTGTCGATAGTCTTAACCCACTCTTAAGTATTACCGGTTTTGCTTTAATATTGTTATATTGACGCTAACCCTTCTCATTTTGATCCCAAAAACTTCATGTTTTTAAAAAAATGCTTTTAGAGGTTACTATTTCCGTGATCTTGTCTTCTCAGTTCATACTTTAAACCATAACGAATCACTCCCCCGGCAAGCCGAGGGAGCATCTTCCAATTTCTTAAAGTGCCTGCCAACTTTCGTCGGATGGATCCTTTTGAAAAGCCTCAAGCTTTTTTATATCTCCTTCTGCTATATAGCCTGTCTCATGTGCTACCGACACAAGGGCGTTATAATTTGAAAGCGATATGTTTTTAACATTAGCCTGTGCAAGACGGTCAAGCCCCTTCTGCATTCCATAGGTGAATATTGAGGCTATGCCAAGAACATCTGCCCCATGCTCACGAAGAACATTTACCACATCAATGACCGAACCACCAGTAGAGATAAGGTCTTCTATAACAACAACCTTCTGTCCCGGTTCTATTCTGCCCTCTATCTGGTTATTTCTGCCATGATCCTTGGCTGATGCCCTTACATATGCCATAGGAAGCTTAAGAATATCAGCCACAAGCGCGGCATGGGCAATGCCTGCAGTAGATGTCCCGGCGATCGCCTCTACCCCAGGGTAATTTTTTCTCACTATATCGGCAAGGCCATTTTCAATCACATCTCTGACCTCTGGATAAGAAAGAGTAAGGCGGTTATCGCAATATATGGGGGATTTTATGCCGCTGGCCCATGTAAATGGCTCGGATGGGCGGAGAAATACTGCCTTTATATCCATAAGAAGCTTTGCTACCTGCTTTTCCATAATAATTCTCCTTTATATTTTAGCCTTAGCCTATGAAATCGCGTACAACCCTGCGATAGGCCTCCACGGGGTCATCGGCCTGAGTTATAGGCCTTCCCACAACTATGAACTCGGTTCCCGTCTCTCTGGCTTTTGCTGGAGTCATGACTCTCGACTGGTCTCCCATATTACCGTCAGGATAGCGTATCCCGGGCGTTACAGTGATGAACCCGCTTCCGCAAGCTCTCTTGACTATGGATGCCTCAAGTGGGGAACAAACCACGCCGTCAAGCCCTGCCTCCTTGGTGTTCTTTGCATAGTGGGCTACCGTTTCTTCCATAGCCGCATTTATCAAAAGCTCCTTCTGCATGCGCTCCTCGCTGGTGCTGGTAAGCTGAGTAACGGCGATCAGCATCGCCCTTTCACCTTTGGCCCCCTCAACAAGGCCCTCAAGAGCTGCGCGCATCATATCAATCGTGCCAGCCGCGTGAACATTGGTCATATCTACGCCCAGTCTGGCAAGATTCCGCATTGCCTTGTTGACGGTATTGGGAATATCATGTAACTTAAGGTCAAGGAATATGCGATGTCCCCCGGCCTTTATCTCCCGGACTATATCCGGGCCTTCGCCGTAAAAAAGCTCCATACCAATCTTTACAAAGGGCTTTTCTTCCGTGAAGCGATTGAGAAATGTCATGGTGTCATGCCTGTCTTTGAAGTCACACGCGATTATTACATCTCTGTTTATCATAGCGAAAGGCTCCTTCCTATTATATCCTTAAGGCTCTTTATTCCATACTCGTCCATCTTTTTAGGCAGCTGTTCTATTATATCCGGGCAAGCGTAAGGGTTGACGAGATTCTGCGCCCCCACCTGCACGGCCGAGGCCCCAGCAGACATGAACTCTATAACATCGTCTGCCTGCGAAATACCTCCAACTCCTATTATGGGCAGCTTCACGGCGGATGCCACCTGATAAACCATGCGCAGGGCCACCGGCTTTATTGCTGGCCCAGAAAACCCTGCCATCTTTGTGCTTACTATCGGCCTGCCGGTTTTAGCGTCAATTACCATGCCCAACAGGGTATTTATCAGGGTTATTCCATCGGCTCCGCCATCTTCACAGGCTTTGGCTATAGATACTATATCTGTAACATTAGGCGAAAGCTTCATGAATACAGGCTTATTGGTCTTTGCCCTGACAGCCTTGGTCACTTCCCGTGCCGCAGCAGGATCAGTTCCAAAGGCCATGCCGCCGTGGCGCACATTTGGGCAGCTTATGTTTATTTCAAGAATGTCTATTCCCTGGGCTCTATCGAACAGAGAAGCCACGCTGACATATTCATCTATTGAAAAGCCGGATATATTTGCAATAAGTACGCCGTTATAATTTTCCCTTATCTTCGGAAGCTCTTTTGATATAACCGCCTCTACGCCCGGATTCTGTAGCCCTATGGCGTTGAGCATCCCATCGCGGCACTCTGCGATGCGGGGGGTGGGGTTGCCGAAGCGCTCCTCCCCTGTCGTCCCCTTTAGGCTTATGGCCCCAAGAACATTGAGATCATAAAACCGCGCCATTTCATAGCCAAAGCCAAAGGTGCCGCTGGCCGGTATAACAGGATTTTTAAGGGTTATACCCCCCAGTTTGGTTTCAAGCCTGTTCATCAAATGTCACCTCCGAGCTTAAAAATACAGGGCCGTCCTGGCATATTCGCTTATACCCCACAAGAGTATGGCATGTGCATCCCATGCAGGCCCCGAATCCGCAGCCCATACGCTCTTCAAAGGAGAGCTGACCTTCTATCCCGGTTTTATGGAGGGATTTAAGCATTGGCTGTGGGCCGCAGGCGAAATAATAATCGCAGTCTGTCTGTTTTAGTGCATCTGTGACAAAACCCTTTATTCCAAGGCTTCCGTCATCAGTGGTTACCATTACCTTTACGCCAAGGGCCTTAAACTCATCGATATAGAATGCAGCGCTTTTAGTGGCAAAGCCCAGTATGGCCGTAGTGTCAACACCATGCGAGACAAGCCTTTGGGCCACATCATACATTGGGGGAACTCCTACCCCGCCTCCGATAACGGCGGCTTTTCTCCCCTCAACCCTCTCAATATCAAAGCCATTCCCTAACCCGCATAGAATATCAAGCATTTCCCCATTTCTCATGCCTGACATCTTATCGGTGCCCTTGCCGACAACCTTGTATATTATCGTCATCTTGCCATTATCATAATGGCAAACACTGATCGGACGTCTAAGGTAAAGCCCATCAATAGCAATGTTTATGAACTGCCCTGGGCGGCTCAGGGAGGAGGTATCCCCCATAAGCTCCATCTCGTAGGTGCCATCGGCAATTTTACTGTTTGAAAGTATCTTGTATAATCCTTTTGTCATATAAGCCCCCTTACATGTCTATTGTTGAAACGCCTACCGTTATCTCCTCAAGCACATCAAGAAGAACGGCGACCGTATCTAGAGAAGTAAACATAGTCACGTTCTGCTCTACTGCGTGACGGCGTATCAAAAGGCCATCGTTTGAATTGTTCATATTGTGGGACTGTGTATTGATAACATATGTTACATGGCCCTGCTTAAGAGAATCTATGATCTCGTTGCTGCCCTCGCTTATCTTCTTACGAGCCTTTGTGCGAATGCCGTTCTGTTTAAGAAAAGCTGCTGTTCCCGCAGTTGCCTCGATATTGAAGCCGAGGTTATAAAAGCGCCTTACAAGCTCCAAAGCGTCCTGCTTATCCTCATCTGCTATTGTCACAAATACCGTGCCGTAATTCTCTACCCTGAGGCCGGAAGCCTTAAGCGCCTTATATAAAGCTCTTGTAAGGGTATCATCATAACCGATTGCCTCGCCAGTAGACTTCATCTCCGGCGAGAGATATGCGTCTACGCCCGCTATCTTCGAAAAGCTGAATACCGGTGCTTTGACATACCACCGCTTCTTTTCAGGAGCCACGCCTGTGCCAAGCCCCTGATCTTTAAGACTTTGGCCGAGAGCAACCTTTGTGGCTATATTTGCCATCTTTACTCCTGTGACCTTTGAAAGGAACGGAACTGTCCTTGAGGAACGTGGGTTAACCTCTATTACATATACATTTTCTTTTTTATCAACGATGAACTGGATATTGAATGGGCCCTTTATGCCGATTCCAAGACCCAGCCTTACTGTATAGTCAGCAATGGTATCCTTTACCTTTTGGCTTACCGAAAAGGTGGGGTATACGCTTATTGAATCTCCGGAGTGTACGCCTGTGCGCTCAACATGCTCCATTATTCCGGGGATATACACATCCACTCCGTCGCAGACTCCATCTATCTCAAGCTCCTTGCCGGCGATGTATTTATCAACCAAAACCGGAGATTCCTCGCTGGCGATAACGGCCTCTTTAAGATATCTTCTCAGCTCCTCTTCGCCCGATACTATCTGCATGGCCCTGCCTCCAAGGACATAGGAAGGCCTAACGAGTACAGGATAGCCAATTTCGTTTGCTACTTTTACGCCATCATCAATATTGGTTACGGCGTGTCCCGTTGGCTGGGGTATCTGGAGCTTCTCCATAAGCTTTTCAAAGCTGTCGCGGTTCTCCGCCCTCTCGATGGCCTCCACGGATGTTCCTATTATTGGCACTCCAAGGCTTTCAAGCCTTGCCGAAAGGTTAATAGCCGTCTGCCCGCCCAGCGTAACAATTACCCCATAGGGTTTTTCAAGGTGAATGATGTTCATTACATCCTCTACGCAGAGAGGTTCAAAATAAAGCTTGTCACTCATCGTATAATCGGTTGAAACGGTTTCGGGGTTATTGTTAATAATTATTGCCTCATATCCCGCCTGTTTGATGGCCCAGATAGCGTGAACTGTGGAATAATCAAACTCTACGCCCTGCCCTATCCTTATGGGCCCTGCTCCAAGAACGATTACCGACTTTTTATCGGTGACAAGGGATTCATTTTCCTCCTCATATGTCGAGTAGAAATACGGTACATAGCTTTCGAACTCGCTGGCGCATGTATCTATCATCTTATAGATTGGCATGACGCCATTTCTAACTCTGAGTTCAAACACCTCAGTCTCACTCATCCCCCAAAGGATGCCGATATATTTATCGGAGAAGCCTATCCTCTTTGCCTGCCTGAGGATTTCAATAGAGTCCTTGTTTTCGCGAATCTTCTTTTCATATTTTACGATATGGCGTATCTTATCTATAAAGAAGAAGTCGATCTTGGTGGCTTCGCAGATTATCATTGGGTCAATCCCCCTGCGAAGAAGCTCGGCAATGGCATAAAGACGCTCGTCGGTGGCATCCATGACAAAGCGCAAAAGCTGATTCTCTGGCATATCATCGAACTTACGCAGGTAAAGATGGTTTACGCCCGCCTCAAGGCCTCTTACCGCCTTGAGAAGGCTCTCCTCCATGGTGCGTCCCACAGCCATTACCTCTCCAGTTGCCTTCATCTGTGTAGAGAGAACTTTAGAAGCGCTTCCAAACTTATCAAAGGGGAAACGTGCTATTTTGCAGACTACATAGTCAAGCGCAGGTTCGAAAGAAGCTAAGGTATTTGCAAGATGTATCTCATCAAGCCTCATGCCGGTAGCAATAAGGGCAGACACTCTTGCGATAGGATAGCCGCTGGCCTTTGATGCAAGAGCTGACGAACGGGATACCCTGGGATTCACCTCTATGACATAATACTTAAAAGAGTATGGGTCAAGCGCAAACTGCACGTTGCAGCCTCCCTCTATCTTCAGAGCCCTAATAAGCCGCAAGGCCGCATCGCGCAGCATATGATATTCTCTGTTCGTCAGTGTCTGGGATGGGCATACAACTATTGAGTCCCCTGTATGGACTCCCACTGGGTCGAGATTCTCCATATTGCATACTGCAATGGCCGTATCGTTATGGTCACGCATTACCTCGTATTCGATCTCTTTATAGCCCCTTACCGATTTTTCCACAAGCACCTGGGATACCGGCGAGAGCCGCAGGGCATTTTCACCTATCTCCAAAAGCTGCTCCTCATTGTCGGCAAAGCCTCCGCCTGTTCCGCCAAGAGTAAAGGCCGGACGGAGAACCACGGGATAACCTATATTTCCTGCCGCCTTCTTGATATCCTCAAGAGAGTGGGCTATCTCGGAATATATAACAGGCTCGCCGATGCTTTTGCACAAATCCTTGAAAAGCTCCCTGTCCTCGGCCTGCTCGATAGAAGTAAAGCTTGTCCCTAGTATCTCGCAGGAGCACTCTCTAAGTACCCCTTTCTTTGCAAGCTGCATGGCAAGGTTAAGCCCGGTCTGTCCCCCCAGCGTGGGAAGCAGGGCATCCGGACGCTCCATGCGGATTATCTTGGCAACATACTCAAGGGTAAGCGGCTCCATATAGACTTTATCTGCAATGTCGGTATCCGTCATGATGGTGGCGGGGTTGGAGTTCACTAGTATCACCTCGTACCCCTGTTCTCTGAGGGCGAGACAGGCCTGTGTGCCCGAATAATCGAACTCGGCTGCCTGCCCGATGACGATAGGCCCAGATCCTATGACGAGTATCTTTTTAAGGTCTTCTCTCTTAGGCATTTTCAGCACCTCTCTTTGCCTTATAGTCATCCATATTGTTTACGAAAATATCAAAGAGGTATCCGCTGTCCTGCGGCCCCGGGGCGCTTTCTGGATGATACTGCACAGAGAATATCATGTCGCTCTGGCTTCTCAGCCCCTCGGCGGTGTTGTCGAGAAGATTTATATGTGTCAGCTCGAGACCGCTCCCTTCCAGGCTTTCGCAGTCAACCGCATAGGAGTGGTTTTGCGAGGTTATCTCTATTTTATCCGTCAAAAGGTTCTTGACCGGGTGGTTTCCTCCTCTGTGCCCGAACTTCATCTTATAAGTTTTGGCGCCGTTTGCAAGGGCTATCATCTGGTGCCCCAGGCATATGCCGAAAACAGGAAGCTTGCCCTGTATCTTTTTGACAAGATCTATAACCGGCTTTACATCCTCCGGATCGCCGGGGCCATTTGAAAGAAATACCCCATCAGGAAGCAAAGACATAACCTTTTCATATGTGGTATCATATGGCACGATTATGACGTTGCATCCACAGGCATTTAAGCGACGTATGATGTTATGCTTTATTCCGCAGTCAACCGCGACGACATTATATCTAAAGTTGGGCGTACGGCTGTACCACAGCTTTTTGCATGACACTCTCTGCACCTGGTCATGGGGTATAGGCACTGCTGATATTCTCTCCTGTGCTTCTCCCGCGCATATATCGGGAGCAGTTATTATGGCCCTCATGCTGCCCTCGCTGCGTATCATCCTTGTAATAAGCCTTGTGTCTACCCCCGATATGCCCGGTATGCCGTTTTCCTCAAGCTCCTGAGAAAGGGTCTTTGTATAACGGAAGTTAGAGGGAAAATCGTTATAGTCTCTGACGATAAAACCGCCGATCTTGGGTGTCTTTGTTTCATAATCCTCATCTGTAAGCCCGTAGTTACCGATAAGCGGATATGTCATGCAGACCATCTGGCCGCAATAAGATGGATCGGACATTATCTCCTGATATCCTACCATTGAAGTATTGAAAACAGCTTCCTGAACAGTTTCACAGTCGGCCCCAAAGCCAAAACCATAAAACTCCCTCCCGTTTTCAAAGACAAGCTTCTTGTTATATTTCACCTTTCCTGCCTCCTATACACTATTTCCCCACCGCAGATCGTAAGGTGTGTGACCCCATAGAGACTCATACCCTCAAACGGCGTGCTTTTGCCCATTGACTTGAACTCTTGCGGGTCAACAGTATACTCATCTTCAAGCCCGAACACAGCTATATCTGCTGGCTGACCCACGGAAATCTCAGCTTTCCTTCCCAGTATTGCGGCAGGTCTTTCACTCATCAGTTCCACAAGCCGCTCAAGCTTCATGCCTCTGTGTCTGACAAGAGCTGAATAACAAACCCCGAAAGCCGTCTCGCTGCCAACTATTCCAAAGGCGCTGTCCAGACCCCTCGATTTTTCCTCAAATGAGTGTGGGGCATGGTCGGTGGCTATACAGTCTATCGTCCCGTCAAGAAGACCATTTATTATAGCCTCTCTGTCTTCTTTCCCCCTTAAGGGCGGATTCATCTTAAACCTACCATCATCTCCAACAATATCCATGTCACAGAGCGCTATATGATGAGGGGTTGCCTCACAGGTAATGTTAACTCCCCTTGCCTTCGCTTTTCTGACAAGCTCGATGCTCTCCTTTGCGGAGATATGGCATATGTGGTATTTTGCGCCGGTTTTGGCGGAAAGCGCTATATCTCTTGCTATCGGCTCGTATTCCGAAGCCGAAGATATACCCTTAAGCCCGTGCAGTGCAGCATATCTTCCCTTATGTACAGATCCTCCCTCAAGCAGGCTCTCGTCCTCACAATGTGCTGAGATAAAGCTTCCCGCCTCTTTCACAAGCTCCATCGCATGCTTCATCATGGAAGGCGTCTGAACTCCCTTGCCGTCATCTGAAAACCCAATGCAGTAAGGCGCCATGGCCTTTATATCCGCAAGCTCCCGTCCCTTTTCGCCGACAGTTATGGCCCCAAATGGCAGAACACGAATAACTGCATCCCTTCTTATCGCCTCAAGTTCTGTATTGAGATGCTCAAGGCTGTCGGGAACAGGGCTGAGATTCGGCATAGGGCATATCGTCGTATATCCACCGGCGGCAGCCGCTTCTGTACCAGTGGAAATAGTCTCTTTATATTCAAACCCAGGCTCTCTGAGGTGTACATGCATGTCCACAAGGCCCGGCAGTATGCTTTTGCCATGGCAGTCAATAACCTCGTATCCATCTTCCGTAATATTCGGGGCGAGAGCCGATATAACTCCCCCTTCGATCAGAAGGTCAAGCCTTTGAAGCATACCCTCAGTAAAGACCTTTCCGCCTTTAAGAAGATACGCCATTATTTCACCGCTCTTTCAATTACCGCCATACGAATAAAAACTCCGTTGGCCATCTGCTTGAATATTCTTGACCGTTCACATTCCATAAGGCTGTCGGCCAGCTCGACCCCGCGGTTTACAGGTGCGGGGTGCATGATGATAGCCCTTTGCTTCATCGTTCTTTCCCTTTCCTCGGTAAGGCCGTAAGCTCTGTGATACTCCTCCACACTCATATTCATGGAATGCGCATGGCGCTCGTGCTGAACTCTGAGCATCATGACTATATCAGAGGTCTTAACAGCTTTATCAAAATCCTCAGTTTCGAGTCCCGGCTCAAGGAACTCACTGGGGCCAGATGTCACAACCTCCATGCCAAGCCTGCGCATGACCTCATAGTTCGTATGTGCCACTCTTGAATGGCTTATGTCGCCCGCAATAACACACTTGAGCCCGCTCAGAGAGCCGAACTCCTGCTTTATCGTCATCAGGTCTAACAGAGACTGCGTCGGATGGTTTCCTGTGCCGTCGCCCCCGTTGAGCAACGCCGCGTTTAAATGCCCCTCGAGACACCTGTAATACTCGTTATCCGAATGCCTTATGACGATAACATCCGGCCCAAAAGAATCAAAGGTCTTTACCGTATCGTAGAAACTTTCGCTCTTGTTTAGCGAAGACGCCGCCGGATTAAAAGAAACGACCCGCATACCCAGCTTTTCTTCAGCTACATTGAAGCTGTACTGGGTGCGAGTCGAAGGTTCAAAAAATAAATTACACGCGATCTTATCGCTGAATGTTGGAATGTCAATTCCCCGACAGAACGTCATGGCCCTGTCGATGATGGCCGTTATCTCACCTGTATCCAGATCACTCAATTTCAGAAGGCTTCTACCCATCTTTCACCGCTCCTTTTTTAGTTTTTATAGATAAGGTTGTATCAAAAACTTCTCCGCGTGAGAACAGCGGGCAAATCATTCTGCCCGCCGTCCCGAACCCGTATGCGGGTCAAACATTATAATATCTACACGCAAAATTTTTAGAATTATATCACATTAATCCCCAACAATGCAAGCAGAATAATTTACAAAATAATTGGCTTATAAAAGTTATTTTTATACAAGGCCGTTTAATCGCAAAAACTCTTCATGGCCTCAAGCGTATCCTCAAGCAGTTTGTCAAGCTCCCAGCCGAGCATATCTGCGCCCTGAGCGATAACATCCCTTGAACAGCCTGCAGCAAACTTTTTATCCTTGAACTTTTTCTTTAGGGATTTAGGCTCCATATCGGACACACTCTTAGACGGCCTCATAAGTGCCGCGGCTCCGATAATTCCCGTAAGTTCGTCCACAGCGAACAGAACCTTTTCCATCTCGTGCTCAGGCTTGACATCGGCCCCAGTCATTCCATAGCCATGGGAAACAACAGCTTGGATAAACTTTTCCTCAAAACCAGCCTCCTTAAGAAGTTCCCTCGCCTTGACGCAGTGTTCCTCGGGCCACATCTCGAAATCTATATCGTGGAGAAGCCCCACCATCGCCCAAAAATCAGCATCCTCTCCGTATCCCAGCTTGCTTGAGAAATACCTCATACAGCCTTCAACGGTCTGCCCGTGGACAATATGGAAATCTTCCTTATTGTACTTGCGTAACAGCTCAAGCCCTTCATCCCTGGTCATCATTTTGTATCATTCCTTTCAAAAATCACTGAGCCTTAATTTTCATCGGCACGAACTTAATGCCGTTTTGCTCACATACTTCAGAGAGCTGTTCAAAGCCGAGAGCCACATAAAAGGGCACTGCATAGGGCGATGAGTTGACTGTGATATGATCTAGATTATCATCCAGCTCCTTACAGTCTGCTACCGCTTTTTTAACCAGTGCAGTGGCAATGCCTCTTCTGTGATACTGATGATCTACAAACAAAAGT
>JAYFQP010000019.1:0-177509 GCA_034926865.1 Clostridiaceae bacterium | reverse complement strand
CCTTTGGGCTCCCCCCCTCATTTTGCCGAGATGAACACACTGGATTAAAGTGCTATCTATGAAAACGCCGAGTAGCACGGTGTAATCAACTTTTTAATGGCAAGGGCGGCGATATTTGCCGCCCCACAGCAAATTCCTCGTTGCCGTTATACCTTGTAAATTTGGGCTGCCACAGCGTGATTTTGCGATTTATGGGGTAGCTAGTACCCCATTGGAGATTGACTGTTCTGCCCAGTATCAAATCACGCAAAAATTACTATTAACTATGCCTAGTTAGTCCTTTATGTAAGCGGCCTTAGCCGGTCACACCTTAATAGCCTCGACTTGCTAAAAACTCGTCAAGGCGCTTGACTTGTAGGGGAGCGAGCACGACGGTTCGTTGCCTGAACCTGCACAACTCGCTTCTCACAATTCTGGTTTTGCTGCAAATAAAAGATTGGGTAGAACCGAAATCACCGATGAATTTGTTAAGGCGCTCTAAAAGCTCCGTTTGATCTGCCATACTCACTCACTTCCTTTAATTTTGTGTTTACAAAAATTTATTGCAAAAAAATATAAGATAAGTAGCGCTGCTACTCTCTCTTCATAATGTGCAACTTTATAGTTTGATTTTATGCCGTTCAGATCGACGTTTTTTAAAATAGGGATTATTTACTTACTGTCATTTTACGCCGTTCAGTTCGATGTTTTTCCAGAGAAAGACTTATTTACTTGCAGTCCGGGCAAATGAACTCATTATCTGCTTTTACTTTGAACATTTTCAGGCATTTTTGGCATACTTTTGTACCTTCAAGATTGCGTTTAAGATTCTCACAAATAATATTACCGTAACACTGCCAAAACATTGATTTTCTAGCTTCGGGTGCTGCGGGGCCAAAGAGATATGTTATTAACATATCCGTAACTTTTATGGAATCTGGTTCAATCGCGTGAAGTTTTGTCTTTAGAATGGAACAGCCATACGAATTATAGCTACTGGTTACCTCACTGGTTAAATCAATTCCGTCAGGAGCTAAAGCATCTGTCCTTGCTGACTCTTTATATTCAGCAATTACTTTTTGGTATAATTCTGTATCTATTTTCTGCTTGTGGTTACACATTAACAAAGTGTAATCTATGTGATCTGCTATATCCGCTTTAAAAGCATGAAGATCGATATAAGGTTTATCCTGAATATAATTGCTTACTTTGTCTACTGTAGATAAATCTGAAGGACTCGACTTAATACCAGCGTGTAAATACTTTGTTAACATGACATTAGCTGAAGTACCTTTACTTTCATCATTTACAACTTCGTCCTCAATGATTTCATCTATGTCTTCGTCTTGTCCGAATTCGTTTTTTCTTCTGTTTTTCTCGTAATACTTAAGTTGTTCATCCTTTTTCTTTTTTGCCTTTTTAAAGTTATCAGTATATTGCCAGAAATACGGAAAGGCTTCTTTCCCGAGTATGGTTTTTTCATTAGTAATTTCTTTTGGTAATACAGGTGCTTGTAAAGTTTTTGCGTAATCGACATAAAAATTTGAGGCGGCGGTAAATACCTTAATATACTCCAATTCTTTACCCTTTGGGTTATGGCTCCAAAGTTTACTCAAAGGATTAGCTAGAGCGCCAATTGAGTATTTATAAGCTGCAACCATTCCTTCATATAAATTCTCTTTAGTTAATATTTTCGGATCACCTTTGGACATTGGATAGTAAAGAGGTGCAACGCCCTGCATATTACGCTCTGCAGCCTCGACTAAAGTTTTGTCATTTACAACCAAACTTGCGTCCCCGTCAAAGTCGGCTTGCAAAATTCTAGTTATTACATCGTGACAGGAGAAAAAACAAACCTCTTTGCAAAACCACTTTTTACAGTCTTGATTAATGCGGTTATATCTTATTGCGTGTTCTCGGCTCCAGTGTGGACTACGCAAACAATCAAGCTTTTCTTTATCATCATAAAGACTACAACTGACTTCGCCGTTAGGAATTAACCCTTCAGGTTTATCTTTTTTTAAAAAAAGGTGTTCGCAAAATGCAAATAAATCAGGTACTACAAAGGTGTTATAACCTTCAACCCTGAGTTTACCGCCAAGGCAATTATTACAGAAAGACTCTGCTTCTTTTCGCAACTCTGCTTTCGTATGGCTATCAATCAATAGCGCAGGGTAAAGATTTACAGCATTCCATAATGGGCGAACTTCGCTTTTTTTCTTTGGACTATGGGACTCGTACATATATTTATAATCAGTACATTTTCTAGTTAATTCTTTATTTGATAAATTACATAAAGTTTTAAGCTCTTCGCTGGTTATATCTGTTAGCGTTTGTAGATATTGATAGCTAGTTTTTCCCGGCTTCACGGTTTCTTTTTGGGTTTTGCATTTAGCAAATTGGCAACCGTATTTATGGAAGTTGTTTTTATATTCGTTCCAATCTTTAAAATATTTCCACATCTTAAATTGCGACTCTGTAAAAATTACTTCAATTTTTTCTTCTAAAATGTCATGCCAATCTCCATAAATATCTTGTACAAGTCCATGGTTGACTGACGGGTCTGCCTTGTCTGCCTCTTTTATAAAGAGATCAAATTTGAACGGCACAAGTAGACCTTTGAACCACGGCCCGCGAATGGTAAATGCTTCTTTCGACTTACTGGGCAGGATCATGCCGCATCCGTCAGTATGTGTAATAGGCACTTCCATGTTTTGACGTGTAATGGAATAGTTTTCTTTGTCGATTGTAACATAATCAACTAGACCGGGAACATCACTTCCAAAGTCTTTTACAACAATACACTTATCGACAGATAGCTCTTTGAAGAGTTTGCTTGTACTTGAACATAAGGCAGAATAGGCTAAATACTTATTAGCAATTATTCCTTTATTCCCGGCTCTTTCTATAATCGGATTATTAATTCTGTCCCATGTTAATCCGCAAGTTAGAGTATTTTTCACCTTGTCATACTCGGCCTTTTTAATAAACATTGCTTCACGTCCTCTAATCTGTCCAGCACTGGCCGTAAAAAACACATATTTATTATTTTTAAAAGTAAAACCGTTTATGACAAATTTTTTAAGTAGTATTTTTGCGTATTTATCATCTTTCGCATCAACATTAGCTGACAAAACAATAACATCGTCCATAATATCAGTATCTTTTTTTTGCTTATCTTGCCATTTTAAAGTTCTTGTAAGGATTGATTGACTAGTTCCAACGATGTAGTGTTTATTTTTTTGATTTTTCTTATTTAATAATTTATTTTCTGGAAATATGCGCTCATTTTGATCATTCTTAAGAGAGTGTTCAATTATGTCCTGCTTATCTTTAATTTGTTTGCTTGTAGCTTTTTCTTCTTCAGAATATTCTTTTTTGCTCTTGCGCAGTTTCCTCATTGCTGTATTAAAATCTTTAAGTTCTTTTTGAACAGCCCTTATATCTTCTTGTTCTTTACTGGTTAAAAATTGCCAGATTGGTAATTTATAAATATGGTAGACATTGGGCTTGGTGTTTTCCATATCAGAATTAGCTGGTTTATTCACTTGACTTTTAGGGCGGCTAATCCGCTTTGTTATTCTTCGATTTGCCATCTATTATTTTTTTGTTTCCTCTCTTTTATTTTTTATGGCCGGTGAATAATGCGGGGGGTAGGGCGGCTTTTTGCCGCCCTTTGCTATTTATTCTGCTGTTATAATGGTGTTACACAAGATAAGCATTTTAGCCTTGATTGTGGTACTAATAGGATTAACCATTCTACTATAATCGAATGAAAATAGGCTGATATAGAATATCAAACTGTGAGAAGCTCCATTGTCTGTGTAAATTCTTGATACAAATGATCCTCTATATGCCTTGCGCGCTTTGAGACGATTCAACTCATTAATGTCGGCATGAAGCGTAACACTTAGCTCTTTAATTCCCCCAACATTTCTACCATCTAAAAGAATGCTGTGTAATTGCTTTTTGCCTGTACTATCGAATTTAATAGATTTAAGATTTATTGCGTTTGAGTCATTTTCCGATTTGGCTGGATATATACTTACTGAGCATTCGTCCATATTCAAAAAATCGGATTCATAATCATAGCCTTGCATCATACCGCTTTCCTCCTCCAAGCCTCTTGACCTTCAGGCACCGACATTTCAGTTTCGGCATAAGCTTTCCCGTTATAGGCAAGGCAGTGAAGATATTCAACTAACTTCCATTGGATAGCTGCAAGCTCTCTAGCCGAGAAAGTGTAATCAAGAAAATGGGAATCATCTTCGCCCTCAACCCAAACACGGGCTTTAAAGCTGTCGGTCAATCCTACAACCCAGAGAAAGTATTTTTCGCTGTCTGTATCGTTTTCCGGGGACTTAAATTGAACAGTGAAAAACTCTCGTTCAGATGCATTAAAAGTTGAGAAATCAAGGTTTGCGGCGGTTAATAGTTCGTTATACATTTTTATTACTCCTTTTTTCTTTTGTTATTTTGGTTAGCAAGCTATTGTAATGCGGGGGAATTGGCATTCTTTATAAGCGAGTTCATAGACGAAAATTGCGGAATTTCCATCAAATATGTCGCTGCATATGGCTTCAATCACGGTATCATTGACTTCCCAAAATGAGCGGTACTGTCCTTCGCCCTCTAGGTGATCTGCCAGCAATTTAGCATTCTGGTAGTAAATAGCCAATAGAGCGGCGGTGTTCTTCCGGGCTTGATCAATTCTCTCTTGCATTCTTGCCTCCGTATTCAATTATTTTGGTGTGCTGCCAGCTCGTATCTATACTCTCGCCTCCCTTATAATCCGTCGAATGGTTTTACATAGCACCACCAAATGTCATAGGACTGCTTTAGCCGCGCCGTGTCGGACACACCATAGGTATGATGCAGCCACAGCTTTTTACCGTCCTTGTCAAGTTGAAGGCACTATGTCGTAGCGCTCACTATAGATGGAGGGGGACTTGATTTTCGGCGACATGCGAAGGCGTATTGGTTGACCTTCGCATGGGTGCTGGTCTTTTTTTCGTAGGTCTAGGTGACTCCACTTACTCATAGTCAATCTCTCATTGCTAAAATCTGCATAAAACTAAGATTTGATATTGCGTGTTTTAAGATTATTAATATTTCATATCGTGAACACAGTATAGCGCTTTTATTCCAAGATGTCAACATATATTTTAAAAATATCATAAATTAAACATTGATAATTTGATATTGCGTGATATAATATTTATATACCAGCCAAAGGAGAATATTGTAATGTCAATATTTAATGAACGTTTGCAAAAACTTAAGGAAGAAAAGGGTATGCAATCTAAAGACATAGCCGAAACTTTTAAAATAACTCCATCTAAGGTTTCATACTATATGAGAGGTGCAGGAGAGCCATCTTATGATTTGCTAATTCAGTTTTCCAATTTTTTTGATGTTACTACTGACTACCTTATAGGAAGAACAAACCAACGGAACAAGGAAGCAGAGTCTGCCATTGAGAACATTAAATTAAAAGCCGGAACTGAACCGCATAATAAAAGCAGAATTTCAGAAATAGAGAATTATAGCGGGATTCTCTATAATGTTCTTGTTCGTATTGCTAATATTGAGGCAAGCGAAGAATCTTATGATGATATTTGGACTTCGGTCAAAAAATGGCTTGATGCAATGCAAAATTATTGTATATACCTTGAAACTTTGCCAGATGATCCATATCCTATTGATATTGCTAAAGCGGTAATGGATTCTCTAACAGAATCAGAGCGAATTGCAGCTCAAAGAATTTTTAAAATGTTGCGCGATATTTGTATTGATGAGGAAAAACACGTGCCGCAAGAGATTAAGAAGCGTGTAATAATGCACTCTTCCTTTGGCATTCGTCCTCAAAAATCTTTGGATAGCAACAATTCGGACAATCCTTCGGATAAAGAGTAAATAATTATCCGGAAATAATTAACCCCGCCGTAAGGCGGGGTTTTTCACATCTATTTTGTTTGCAATATTGCCAAAATTCAACAGTTGGTGTAGAATTAAATTAATGTTTTTGCCGAAAGGACTTGATGTAATGGCTCTTGTTAAATGCCCGGAATGTGGCCGGGAAAACGTTAGTGACTCTGCTGAAGCTTGTCCATCCTGCGGTTTCGCAATAAAAAAGCATTTTGATCAAATTCAACAGAATATTAGTACGGATATAAGCATTGATAAAAAAACAAACAAAAAGGCCAAGAAAATAATTACAATTACAAGTGTAATTATTCTTATAGTTTGCGTTGCTGCTTATTTAAATTATTCTGAAAAAAAAGCATACTATGAAGAGGAATATACATGGAATTGTGATGGCTTTAAAATACAGTCAAAAACAGCACTAAAAATTATTCAATCTCTCGATTGGTCAAAAGAAGATCATTATGACGAAATAGAACGATTAAGCTCACTTAAAAACGAGTTAAATGATACATATGAAAAAATTGAGTATTATGGCCAAAAAGGTGACATTTACGGATATTATAAGTATAAAGAGATCATTGAATCTCTTGAAAGTTGCATATCGCAATTACAAAATTCAGATTATGACAAATTCAACGAAGTTGCTGATGAGGCTCATTGGCTTACTGTCTCAAAAGGTTATATTTCTATTTTTTATAAATATTTTCCCCAGTAAATGTCTTTGAATTGCTTAAAGTGACTCAGAATCTAAAAGGTTACTATTATATAATTCACGATATTTTTTGAATTTTTTGTCTTGACAATCGAGCCACTTTATAGTGTGGTATTATGGTGGATATTTGTGGAGACAGAAGATATGGATGTCTTATTCATTTATTGGTAAGATGGCTCTTAGCGGCTTACTTATACATCAAAATGATCTGACGGCAAGGAGAAACATTATGGCATTAATTTCATGTAAGAATTGTGGTCAACAACTATGCGACACGGCATATGTGTGTCCTTCCTGTGGAACAAAATCCGAATGTTTTATGCACAAAAGAGCAAGTTCTGTTTATAAAATTTCAAAAGTATTTGCTATGATAACGCGGATTTGCGCAATTATTTTTGTTGCCATACTGGGTTTTGTGATTTTGGCAAGTTTGGGATTAGTCGCTTTAGGGGTAAATACACGGAATCCTGAAATATTTGCATATATCGAAGTCGTTGAATGTATTGGGTTAATAATTGCAACGGGCATCTTCATTAAACCAAAGGCAAACCCGAAAGGTTATCTTGTGGGTAGCATTTTTGTTGCAGTTTCTTATGCCTTGTCATTATTATCATTCAGTAGCGACATTGAATCGTTCGTTGAAAAACATAGCACAATTCCATATGGGAAAGAAACAACAGTTGAAATTATTATGTACTTGCTTCTCATTACTCCCTTCGTTTTTGCGGCTGTTAAATCTGTTTTTTTGATAATCCTCGGCGTGAAATCTACGAAGAACTTTTCCAAAGAAAAAAGTTCAAAAGTGTGTTTTATCATCTTTTATGCTTTTATTGTCATAGAGATATTTATCAAAAACTACATTAATGGCTTTGGGTCAATCGATTATGGAGTACTTATATATATTGCTGTTTCGGCTATTGTATATTTACCAACCTTTTTATATATTTTCTTCTATCCTAAGGGCTATGTTATACTACCGAAAGTAGAACAACAGCAGCAATATTATCAACAAAATATGGCGAAACAACCTTCAGAAACTCAATTCAGTATGGCTCCTGCCACTATGGTTATCCCTTCTCGAATGGAGGTGCAAAGCACAAGCACAGCTGATGAGTTATCCAAGTTAAAAAGTCTTTGCGATACTGGTGTGATTAGTACAGACGAATACGAAAGACTGAAAAATAAGGCGATAGAAAAGCATTTAGGAGACGAAGCAAAATGAGAAAGCAAGTTGTAACGTTCGATAAAAATGCTTCTCTATCCAATTTGTTGGGCAATGTAATAGTTTCAAATAGTATAGCTTTTGGAAGTATTCAGTTTGTAAACAATACCAATAAAGAAATCATTGCAGTAAAATTCAACATTAGGGGTTATAACTCTTTTGGTGAAACAGTATTAATCAATGATTGTCCCGCATTTCAAGTTATGGTTCAGGATCTTCACGTAATCCCTTTTTCCTATTCAAAACAAATTAGCGTACAACTTCCGAGTTTAGAAATTAGAAGAATTGATGTTTTCGAGTATCAAACTTGCTTTAATGATAGCACGATTATTACCTATTCAGGAAAAGATGAAGTTGGGTGTGAGTTGTTATTATTAGAAAATAATATTCTGGCAGATAATGAAATTGCTAACGCCTATTCGTTGCGATCATTTCAAGTTAATAACTATCCCGCAGAAATAAATTCAGATTGGGTGTGTTGTTGCGGTACTTTTAATTCAAATGAGCAGTGTAAAAAATGCGGCAAAAGTAAAACAGAAGTATTTAAGTTGGTTACTCCAAACAACGCAGTTCAGATTGTTGATGAACAAAAGAGTATAAACAAGAAAAACAAATCTAAAAAGAGAGAAAAAAAAGTAATACTGTCAATTGTGGTTGCATTTCTTTTAATGTCCATTACTACAGTATTTTATTTTTCTTCTCATGTGGTATATTTCTCTGATGAAGTAATGATTGAGGATATTCAAGGAAATTGGACAAAGTATAACAGCAACGGAGATGCTGTTTCACAAATTTTAATATCGGGTAGCAGTTTCAGTTATAATGACTGGAACGGGAAGTCTTTAAATGATAAAATTGAATGTAATCCGTTACGTGGAGAATTTACAACGCCGTCAAACAGTTATAAGTACAAAATGGAGAAAAACGGTAGAATCTTTTGTAAGGATGAAATGGTGGCGCAATTCGATTATAGAAAAGGTGGATCACCACTTGTTGTTAAAAAAAATGATTACGAACCTTTCCCCACTGCATTAAAACTTACAAAAGGCATATTGTATCAAGACGGAATATATACAAAATCCGATGTTACCATTACAAATAACGGCGAAAAGACTTATCACGATATATATGTTACCGGCTTTTTCACGAGTGACGGAAAGCCCAAAGGTTATTCGATTTCCGAGTTTGTTTGTGAGGATTCAGTACTTAAGCCAGGTGAATCCATAACAATTACAGTATCCTCCATTTGTTCGGATACTAATTATTGTGATGTAGTGATACTGAGTGCTTACAACGATTAAAATCGGAAGTGATTGAAGAGTTGTTTCGTTGGATGACAAATTAAACGGCTTTGATTGTTCATGTTAGAAATCACACATATTAATGTAGCCTGTATGCCTCAGAATTGATTTTATATTATTTGACTAGAAAAGCGAAAAAGATACCGTCTTGAAAGCAAGGCGGTATCTATTAAATCTTGCTATAAAAATATGTCTGTGTTATCTGTAGTTGTTTTATAAGTAGATCCAGCCACATTCGGTTATGGACTTTTCCGCTGCCCATTGATACTTTGGTTAAGCGGATATTGCCATTTTCATCTATTTTGCGGTAAAAGTAATGGTCTGTTTCCTTATATAGAATCTTATAAAAATCAAATATATTTAAAGGATGTGTTTTGTATGGCACTTATAAGTTGTCCAAGTTGTGGTAAAGAGGTTAGTGACAAGGCTCTTGCTTGTCCGGGATGCGGGTATGATCTATCTGAACTACATAAATCAGAAGAACCAAAGCCTGTTGTCTGTGAAGAATGTGGAACTGAAATTCCTGATGATGCAACGGTGTGTCCGAATTGCGGATGTCCCATAAATCAAACGCAGAAGCAGCCAGAGACAGAGCCTCAAAAGGTAGAAATTACAAATGTCAATTTAAAAATGAAACAGAAGTCCAAGAAGATAATCATAATTTCTGTTATCTGTGTTGCTCTAGTAGCAATAGCAGCAATTGTAGCCTCTCAAGCAAAAGCCAAGCAAATCTGTGCTGAATATGCTGAAAATCTTGATACCGTTACCTATACTATGCTGTCTGGTGCATCTGATGCTGAATCAGCAGGAAATCTAATCAAAAGCGTTTGGTATAATACAATATATGAAAAAAGTGATTCTTCTACCAATAAATACACTAGAAGTAACAATGGACAAGTAAGTTACTACAACGATTTCAATGATGCGCTTCAAAATCTGTTTTCAGACTCTACCTTTAAGCAAAAGATCCAATCGATAAGTGATAACCAAGACAGCGTTAATGACATGATGAAAAAGTTAACTAATCCTCCAGAGGAATATAAGGATGCATATACTGCACTTAAAGACTATTATGATGCGTACATTTCATTAACTAATCTTGCAATAAACCCAACGGGAAGTCTACAAACTTATTCTAGTAGCTTTAATTCAGCAGATACAGATGTATCAAATTGTTATCAAGCAATGCAGATTTACGTTAACAAATAATGTTTTCGGGGAAATGAAATTATGTTAGACGATTACGGTTACTTCGGCAAAGGCAGTGGAGGTAAGCAGCCAAAAAGCAGGTGTCTTACTTAGATTGCCGGTATTATTGCGGTTATATAGATTGTTATTATATTGTTAATATAGGAGTCATTATGGAAGCTTTATTTTTGTGTCCTAATTGTAATGAACTTAAAAAGGGGACGCATATGCAAGAAGAAATATGTAATAAATGCGGCAATATTATGAAACAAGTTGAACCAAAACTGGCGGTTATACCTAGTGCTGAAGAAACGTTGTTATCATTTTGTGAATATGCAAAAGATCAACATTCATTCGATGAATGGATAGATAAATTTATAACGACTTCGTTTTTGTATGGACATAACTCTTCAATATCTGTTAAATAATAATCTGTTGCAGAATGAAATACTGTTGCCGGTATTTAAACATATATACACAAATTCAAATGTGACTAAAGCATTTTTAGATATATTAGTGAAAATAGTTTCTCTTGAAACGCCTGAAGACAAAGCAAAACGAATTAAAACTCTATCTAATGATTTAGCTGATTTACTGTCAACTGATAATAAACTAATCGTCTATAGAGGGGTTTACAAAAACGCATTTTCAACTACAAATACTTCAAGTTTACCGATTAAAAAAGCTATTAGTTTTACTACTTGTTTTGATACTGCTAAGTTTTTCGCCTGTAGGTGGGTGCCTACACTTTCAACGGTATATACTTTACAAATTCCAGTTGACAAAATTATATTCTATACTAATGGCAGAAATGAAAAAGAAATTATTATCCTTCCTGATAAAGCAATTGCAAATTATATAACAGACAAAACAGTGATTAAACAGGAACAGATAACTAAAGCTGAATATATTGAGCGTTATTCAGCGTGGCTTTCATGATATAGTAAAATAAATATTGGAAACCGTTAAACTACTGCGTAAATGTGAAAGAATTAATTATTTTTTTGCAATTTTTCTTATCCGTAATATACCCGTTTTCTCATTGATATTAAATAGGAATTCGGGCAGTATTACACAGGGGAACTAATTACGCGGTTTAGATTGTTCGTGCTGAGAATCATAATAAAATTGAGTTTTAGGCTCAGAATAATTCTGTGTTGCGTAGCTGGAACTGTGAAAGCGATTTTGCCTTATTTACATCATAGTGTAACATTTACATGCTCAATTCGCCGTACACATATAGAGTGTACAGTCAATTCAGCGTATAACAGTGTGATGGGTTAATAAGTGATTGCATAGTGACCGCTTGAATCAAAACTGTCTAACATCTGTCTAAATAAATGTGATTTTGAAAAGATTTTGGGCTATCAAGGGTTTGCGGAATTTAAGGGTTAAAATCAGCTAAAAGCATTGATATTACAGGGATTTTTAAGATACGAAAGAGCACTAAAAGAGACTAACGAAACTATAACATTTTTGAATGGCATTCAAGAGGTCAGCGGTTCGATCCCGCTTATCTCCACCAAACAAGACGGAAAGAGCAAAGAAAGTCGTTGAAACTCAAGAGTTTCAACGACTTTTTCCTTTTCTCCAAAAGCAGGTTTTCAGCAATATTGTGCGCTTGATTTTTGATATAAAGTGTATTTTTTATTTGCCGTTATCGTTATGCTCTTGGACTTTGTCTTTCGATACTCTGGGATAATGCCGCCGACTATTTTCACATTGACCACGCAATCACCCCGTTGGAAATATAATAGCAAGGGGAACAGAACCTCTCGCTTGACCTCAGCTCCCCCATTAGTGTAAAATATAATTTATAATATATGCTAATAAATCAAGGAGGCATAAAGAATGGAAGGTTTAATTGTGCCAATATTATGTATTGTTGTCGGCGTTTCTTTCTGGGGGTGGATTATTTATCGTGTGACGACGACAAAAAAGAAAAGAGAAGCGCTACGTGAGTCGGCTGGCAAAAAAGACCCCAAAGACTGGACAGATGAAGAAAGAAAAGCAATGTTGCTTAACATAGATTCGATGTATCAAAGAAGACTTATATCTTATGTAGAGTACGAGGTTTTGAAAGCGAAATACACAGGGACAACAGATTCTCTGCCATACGGGTTTGCTGGCGGTTTGGCAGCGGAGGCAAAGGTAACTGCCGATAAAAAAGCACAGCAGAAGGCTACAAAAACAATCGTCAAAGATGCGGTTGTCGGCGGTATTGTTGCTGGACCTGCGGGTGCGGTTGTTGGTGCAATTGTTGGAAAGGATAAAGCCGATAACAAAAAACAATAGTTTTTCATGGAGCGGGAGCAATCCCCCCGCTGCAATCGTAAAGAATACATTGCAGAGGTTGTGTGGGTGAAAAAAATAATAGGAGGATTAGGCAGAAAATGAATTTAACATTCAAAAAAAGCTTTCCATATAAAGGATGGACGCTTCTAGATGATAAAATTCTGTATGGAAACGATGAAATTATGCTCGAAGATATTGTAGCAGTGACAGAAATATTAGCAAACAAGTTAATGAGTGGAACTCTCTATCTTGGCTTAAACAACGAAAAGAAATATTCGCTAAATTATTCATATAAAGAATTAGAAATTTACAAAATAGCAATTTCGCATATTAAAGCACATTCAGGTAGCAAGAAAGACAGAATGGAGCAATCTGAAATAGATTTAGGGCATGACGAAATCCGTAAAAAGTGTAATGTATGCGGAAAAGTTTTCTGCTACACCATGGAGGATTATAGGAAAAACGCCGCAAGGCAGGCACGGGCAGGGATTCATGCGCTCGGTTCGGTAGCTACTGCGGCTGGAGGTTCGGCGGTAGGTACTCTTGCAAATCAACACATGATGAATGAGCAAGAAAAGAAAATTGTTAATTATGAGGAGTGCCCTCATTGTCATTCTAAAGACCTTACCCGCTTAATTGGCGAGGAGTGGGAGACGTACGGCGAAAAAGATGAAACTGCCCAAAAAGACGATTTGACGGCGGCAGAAAGTCTTAAAGCCTATAAGGATTTGCTTGATAGCGGAGTTATCACACAGGAAGATTTTAACGCAAAGAAAAAGCAGTTACTTGGTCTGTAATTTATACATATCTCTTGGAGCGGGAGCGATCCCGCTCCTTTTGCTTTGCCGAGAAAATGAAAGCTGAAAAAGTATCAAGAGGAAAGACTCTTTCACCGCGGATGAAGTGGAGAAACTTCCGTCTGACCGGATGGGCAACAGCATTCGTATTCGTGCGTGTACTGACACCGCACAGCTGCCGTCACACCTTTGTATCACAGATGCAGGCTCTCGGAATAATTGACATAGAAACTATACAGAGCATAGTCGGATCAGCCTTGTTCATGATTTGATAGAGCATACCACGGCGCTTTGCAAGACGGAGGCATCATCTTCTTGATATTACGTACGAAAACTTTCTGTGACACAAAGAACCGGTGTATTCTTCTCGTACACCATAATAGGAAGCAGGGCGCAGAGGATGTATTTGACACCATCTCAGGCACCAAGCAGACCATTGGTGCCTGAGATGGTGCTTTTATCCTCCGCAATGAAAAGAGAACCGGAAACGACGCTGTTATAGAAGTCACTGGCAGGGACCAGACACATATGAGATTGCATCTCAGCTTTGACTGGGACACCTGTTTGTGGAGCCTCGCGAGCACGGAACAGGAGATCTGGAAGGAACCTACTGATCCAATATTGGAGTCGGTTGCATATATGGTAACCAAGAGCGGCCCCGAATAGGATGGCTGGGACACGAAGCTTATGCTCCGCCTCTGCGATAAAAACAGCAATTTTAATAAAAAGAAGCAGCAATTTCCGAAATGACGTCAGCTTTTTCAAAAACTATACTTATATGAAGATGATTCAAAAATACGCCATTCATGAAGGTCGTTGTATTAGCGTAATTTGATGTAGATTTTTTGAATGAGTGATGCTATTAAGTCAATTGCTTTTTATAATCAGCAGGAGAAACCCCATTAAGCTTTTTAAATGCGGTGGAAAAAGCTGAAATGCTTTCATAACCACTAAGCGTAGCTGTTTCCGCTATGGAATATTGCTTTGAACGCAGCAATTCTTTTGCTTTCTCCATGCGAACCATAAGCAGATATCTGTGCGGTGTAACGCCGGTTTTCTTTTCGAACATTCGGATAAAGTGATATTCCGACACATGGATTTCTTCACAGATATCCTTCAGGGTGATATTGGTACTGCAATATGTGCGGATATATTCAACCGCCGTCCGGATATAGGAATCGACATCCTGAAGAAGGGAAGGATATCCGTTCACATTTGTTTTAAACATACGCAGAAGCAATACCGCAATTTGAATTTCAATACTCTCGAGCATCAGATTTAATCGGTCCTGACGGCCATCTTCCCACTTCAGGTTTCTAAACGCTTGTAACAGTTCGGCTGGAAGAGGGTTCAGGAAGTTTTCAAATCTGATATCTCCGGAAAAATGCATTTCTTCGGCTGTTTTATGCAGCAGGTCAGGCTTGATCAAAAAAGAGTAATAAGGCTTGGCCGGCGCGTCTTTCAAGCAGGTGACAGTATCTCCCGGATTAACAACTAAAACCTTTTGTTTTTCGCCGTGGATCAATTTGTTGTTGAAAAGTGCTTCCGGGGTGTCCTCTGAGGGAATGACAATGTGGTAATCGGTAACGTGAAATGTGATTCCACCCATATAAAGCATCGGCTTGAACAGCACAATATTGCTGCACGTATGTATTTCGGTTTTCTGCAGTATCCCGTTAGGGATCTGGCTGATAAAATCAGAATATTGAGTCATGTGTCCTCACTCCCTTGCTGTTCAATGGAATGCCCTATTAACTTAACATTATACTACAACTTTTATATTCGGTCATTAATCATTCAAATTAATATAAAAGCTAAAAATATATGTAATATTTAGGACTTAATCTATAAATACAGACTTGCTCTCCATTAGTAAAATAAATCAATTGGTCAGGTATTTGTATGAAAAGACTGTTACCTATTTTGATCCTGTTGGCGGAGTAGGATTTCTGCTTTTCGGGTTCCATGAACTGTCAAACGGGTTGGAACTGACCAGAAATGGCCTGCGAACGGAAGGTACGGTTATTAATTTAGAAAACAACGGTTCCGGAAAAAAATTAACCTATATGCCTAAAATCGAATTTATAACGGACACAGGGCAGAAAGTTATGTATGTTTATCGTTCGGGCAGCAATCCTCCGGCGTATTCGATAGGTCAAAGAGTGAATCAGGAAAATTTCATCATAGGTTCAAATTCGTCTTTTGTATTTCCCATTGTGTTGATTCTGGCAGGCGCAGCACTCATCCTGTGCGTTATTGCGGTCTTTGCAAAAAGATTGATCGCATTATTTCATTTTTTATAAATACTGAAAAATAATATTTGGAGGAACGATTATGAAGAAGAAAATACTGGCTGTTATTTTGGCGTTGGTAATCACGGCGGGGATGATGCCCTATGCCTGCGCCTTAGCTGAGGGTGTCCCAAGTTCCGTGGAGGCTGCAAAGCTTAATAAAGTTGAGATCCAAAATGATGAAGATGGCGTTCCGTGCTTCCAGCTGGAAATCAAATTCCCTCAAAGCTTTATGGATTTAAGCAAGGAGAAACCGGCCGACGGCTATACATGGATTGATTATTACTGGAAAATAGACGGCGGCTCCTGGGAGCACCTCGGAGGCGGAATGACGGACTCCTTTTTTGACCCGTCTTACGGCTTTGCCGTTTCCGGGCAGGCAAATACCTACCGCGTTCCCTATATTTATCCTGAGAATGAAAGCACTGCCAACAAGATCATCATCAAAGACCATACTTATACCATGAAAGTACAGATTTCCTATGGCTATCCTACGGAATCCTCCGGGATTGTTTTTGTCTATTCTGAGTTCTCAAATGAACTGTCCATCGGCTCCGGCAGCTTTTATAAAAATATATCCGACTGGGCAAAACCGGAATTGCAAAATGCGTATGATCTTGGACTGATCCCGGATATCCTGATCGGTGCCGACATGACCAAACCGATTACCCGCGAAGAGTACTGCGAGCTCGCAGTACTCCTTTATGAAAAAGCAACAGGCAATTCAAGTGAGCCTATAGCTCCAAATCCGTTTACAGATACGGCGAACACCCAGATACTGAAGGCGTTTAAGCTTGGCATTACAACCGGGACGTCGGCTAACACTTTCTCGCCAAACGTACTCATTAACCGGGAACAGTGTGCAGCGATGCTGTTCCGTGCAATCAAAGCTATGAAACCGAATGTAGACTTTAGCACCGCAGGCGTGAAGGATTTCCCGGATCAAAACAATATATCGAGTTGGGCGGTAGAGGCAACCAAATACATGTTTAAGATTGGTATTATACAAGGCGACAGTAATGGAAACTTTATGCCGAAGGCCACCACGACGGCGCAGGAGGCATCCGATTATGGCATGGCGACAAGGGAACAGGCCATCGCGCTGAGTGTCAGAACATATGAAAAGGTTCCTAGCATATCCTAGCAATCTTTCTTTATGAGTATCCGGTTCTTTCGGCAAAGAGAGACGGTAAAAAGATCATGTATTTAATAAAATTCAAACGAAAACCTATTTTAGTTGCTATTGCAGCAGTGCTGCTGATGTTCCCCCTTACTGGCTGTCCGTCGGAAGGGGGGACGGAACCCGTGCGGGAAACTTCTGCTCAGAATTGCTGGGTTATAAAAATCGATCAGACGATTACCGCCCCTTACTTGGGTGAACTTGGCGATCAGAATGAGATCACAACGGAAAA
Organism: Clostridiaceae bacterium; assembly: GCA_034926865.1. Classification (GTDB taxonomy): domain Bacteria; phylum Bacillota; class Clostridia; order Oscillospirales; family Butyricicoccaceae; genus RGIG1902. The sequence goes on along the minus strand of JAYFQP010000019.1, from coordinate 160,384 downwards.
CACCATTAAACTTGTAGCGACAAACTACAACGATTCCCCTTATGACGGGGAATTTACCGGAATCGCCTACATCAGAAGCTATGCAGATCTAAAAGAGCAGTTTGATGTTGGAGACGCGGATTATTTGGAGATTGATAACAACCATGAGGCACATGATTTTACGTTTGCGCTGAATAAAACAGGCATCGTTCCCTTGACCCCCGTTCAGGACCAGAGGTATCATTACTGTGCGAAATCGCATTTCTTGATGCCTACGAAGGGGGATAACCCGGCAAATATGTTGGGCGCGGCACAGGGATACCAATTCTCCAACGAGAAGAAACTTGATTTTTCGGTGACCTGCGATCTGGAGCAGAGCGACCAGAAGATCACTCTTAACACGGATATGTTCGGCAGCTTTGAAGGAACCCTGGAATGGACAAATGAAGTCCCGGAAATTTCAGCTCCGGCAGCGGATCAATAGCCCAGGGCCGACCTTCAGCCCGATGGGAGACAGGGCCGGAACGGATCTTAAGCGAAAAGAGTTTAAGGAGTTTAATTAAGTTTGAAAATACATGTTTGTTTATTGACAATGCTGTTATGCCTGTCAATGCTGATTTCAGCCTGCGGAATAAATGAGTCCGCGACTGCAGGCACTTCCCCCGCCGTATCACCTGTGGGGATTTCTCCCTCGTCCTCTGAATCCAACGGGCCTAAAATTGTGTTTCACGATACCATAGACGACCCGCAGGGGGAGTATCTCAATGCGCTTGGCGGCGGTTCGGAAACCTCGGGGACGACAGGCCTGGACTTGATCCTTTATGAAACGCAGCCAAATGTGTTCGAAGGCTGCGGAGTTATGAGCCGCAGCGTGGATATTGCGCAGGGGGAGGCGGGCGGTTCCGCGCAGAAATACGTCTACCGTACCGGACTTGTCCGCGCCGAGGCCGGCAAGGAGGGGAGCGTTACGCTGACAGGATGGCTGACCGACGACAGCAATATCCCGGCCATGATACCCGAGGCACCGTTTGATGTGGTGATTCATAAGGACGCAACCCTGCGTCAGGAGGGACTGCCGCTCCTCCTGACGCTGAACGGCAATCAGGCTTCACTGTGCATAAAGCTGCACGATCACGCGGAGTTTGTTTTCAGCGGAGAGATGACCACGGAGTCCGTGGAGCCTCCCGTAGGCAGACCTTCCGATCCGGAAAGCCTTATCTACGTCAACAGCATGTGGTCCTGCGTTTTTTCGGGCGGAGCCGACGGTGGAGAGTATACAGCCGTACTTCTTGCCTCCCCCAATGCGGGAACCTATTCGGGTCAGCTTTCCATTCAGGGGACTGGAAATGCTTTGGGTGCCATCAACGAGGCGGTGACGTTTTCATTTGAGCCGTTTGACGCTACGGCATATCGAGAGGCGGGGGGACAGATGGATGATCAGTTTGCCTCAATGAGCGTCCTGCACACGGCAGCAGGAGATTATATCCTGTTGCTGGACGGTGAACGGGTTTTTCTGGAGCCTGCGGGGAAAGAGATCTATTTCTTCGGAAGTATGCCCTCGGCGTCACTGCTCGACTCTCTTCAGAACGAAACAGCGAAAACAAGGGAGATGCTTTCCAGCCTGTATCGTCAGAAGAGCGGCACGGAAGCCTCTATGCCTGACTATTCGGGGCTGAAAGATCTGGATCCCAACAAACCGGAGGATATGCAAAAGCTGATGGACGCGTCCAAGAAAATGAACGCCATGATCTCGCATCAAAACGCCCCGGCCTGGTATCCGAAAGGACTAATTCCTATGGCGAATTTCTCCGCAGACGACGGCTTCAACACCATTCCGTCTGCCACGGAACTGTTGTTCAAAATATATAACGCCGAATATTGCGAGTCGGAAGATTTTGAGGATCTTATACAGCCATACCGCAGTGTTCTGTCTGGTTATGACAATTATCATGAATATCTGAATCATGATGATTCGGAGGGCGTCTTCCTGTTTACCATGGGCCAATATACCGTACAGGTATACATAATGCAGCCCGTCCTAAAGTTGACAAATGTTTCCGTACAGATCTATTGAACGTTTCAACTAGATAATCCGGGCATATCACCTTTGGAGTGATGCGCCCGGATTGTCTTGGTATTCAATTGTGTAAATAAGATGCCTTCTTTTTTTGACCAGAATTTTGACCAAAACCACAATAACACAAGCTGTCACGAGGCGTTATATAGTAGACAAACACCATCGAAATGTTCTGAAAATATGCTTTGTCCATTTATACGCAGTTTTTCTATTATATTTGGAAACTTGGGCCATGGCATTCAAGAGGTCAGCGGTTCGATCCCGCTTATCTCCACCAAAATAACAAAATCCGAACTTTTCTCTTATTGGAGAAGGGTTCGGATTTGTTTTTTTATCTGCATTAATACCCGCCAACGTAACATCAAGGGAAGGCGACTCAATTGGGTCTGCTTTCCTTGTTGTTTTTTGGAAGTTTTTCTGGTATATTACTGGTATATTATAATAAATGTCCAATATATAGTTATTTTGCAATTTGTACTATAATTTCAAGTTCGTTTACATCTGAATACGAATTTTACTTAACGGCTACAGAAGAGACGGTGTTTTATGTTTCTGATATGCAGGATATCAAGGACAGTTATAGGAATAAAGGTACAGCTTATCGTTTTACTGTTGGTAATTAGCCCGAAAAAATTGTTGATGGAATAATGAGTGTATACGTTAGATACACAGTATCTAAGCGCGGCCGTTCCCGTTTTCAAGAAATACATTTCCGACGAAAAGTATGACTATGTTGTTGAGTATGGTACAGCTATTGCTGGTACTTACGAAGAATTAATTACCAATATCAATTATTAAAGGAGTGGACGAGCATGGATGAAGAAAAGACTGTGGTTCCTGAAGTAACCCCTGAAGTTCAGGTGCCTGTTGCCGATCAGCAGCAGGCGGAGAAAAAAATCTGTGTTAAATGTGGAGGTGAGATTTCCGATGGACAGCAGTTCTGCCCTAATTGTGGACAGAAAGTTGGCGAAAGGATTGAAACAACTTCTGACAAGAAAGCGGCTGGTGGGAAAATAGTTAAGCTTATTGCTGGGTGTGTAATTGCATTAGTTGCTATTATTGTTATTATATTTTTCGCTCGCGGAACACAGGCAAAAAGCGTCACATTGAATAAGGATAGCGTAGCAATAAAGGTTGGCGAAACGGCAACTTTAACTTATACAATTGATCCAGACAACACTAAGGATAAGACTGTTACATGGTCCTCTTCTAATGAATCCATTGCGAAGGTGAATAACGGCATTGCATCTGGTGTGAATGAGGGTGATTGTATTATTACAATTACCACGAAGAACGGAAAAACAGATACATGTGCTGTTGTTATCACCTCAGCTGGCCCTGATTTGCAGAAGATCTATAACGATTACTGCACATCTTCTTTTGCCTCTATAGCATCTGATAGTTCATACCTTGCCGTAGATACGAATCCTAAAGACAAGGATGATTATTATATAGATAATGAAGCATACAGTGCAATTAAGTCGATTAATGAGGCTCTTGGGATACCTGAATCTGTTTTGAATAGAATGAATCGAACTCGCTCATTGGATGGCATACAGTCTTATTCAACGGACGAGATAGAAATTACTTGGACTTATCATCCAGATAAGGGGTTGGAAGTAAATTATTCCCTTAAATAGAAGCGTTTTGCAATGCAAAAACGGTCAACCATAAATAATCCTTTGGGTCGATTCAAGGTTTGGAGCTGTTTACAAAGCCGTATTTTGAGTTATTGGGTAAACATGAAGCGGTAAAACGGATGGTTAGTGCGTAAAAATGGACCCGTTGACAAAGTGCCTTTTTAAATAACTATTTCAATAGCGAAGATTCAAAGGAGGCAATGGGTCATTTTTGTTTTTCCTATTGTATCTAAAGAAGCGTTTTTTAGTGTTTTGGTGCAAATTGCTGTTTTAATTTAGGACTTGTCAGCAGGGCCCAAGTTCTGTGTAAGCTCCAAACAGAGCAGTTCAATAGAGCGCCGAATCTTGCATAGAGAATAGTCTTAATCAGCGGCAAGAGGTCAGCGGTTCGATCCCGCTTATCTCCACCAAAAGAACAAAATCCGAACTTTTCTCTTATTGGAGAAGGGTTCGGATTTGTTTTTTATCTGCACTAATGCCCGTCATTGCTGCTGAAGCTTGTAAGAGCCAAAATACACATGCTGGTAAGAACTCCACCACAGTACAGCGTATCGCAAATCGTGGGGCATCGTAAAAACAGTCTGATGATCTTAAAAAAGTATGCAATATGAAATATAAATATGGGAACCGCTATTTCCGGTGCAGAAGATACCATGTGAGCACAGCAGGAAAAATAGGAGCACAATCGAGGAATATATAAGGAACCAGTTGCACGAAATCCGCAGATGACCGGCTGAGTATAAAAGAGTTTATCGACCCGCTACGGTTAATCCGGTGGAAGAAGACAAAAGATAAGCCGCTTTAGAGGGCTGGCGGTGAAAGACGTGCGGTTCCCACAACTTTTGACGAGCCTATAGGCTCTGCCGGCAACGTGAACCAGGGGGGCTTGTGCAAACCTATAATACGGTCGGTGGTTTATTATTGTTTAATTTTTGTTTTGGGGCCTTATTTGCCGTGTGAATATGTGATAATATATTGCTGCATTATTCTGTTCTGAGGCAGGAATAAGTATGAAGCTTATAAAAACTGTATGGCTTCCCGCGCTGCTGATTTTGCTCATGATGACGGGCTGCAGGGGGAAGGAAGAAAACAAAAGAAAATTAGAGGCGCAAAACGGGGTTTTGGATCTTTCAGGCTGGAATTTCAACGCGGACGGAAACGCCTCGCTTGATGGCGACTGGGAGTTTTACTGGGATGCGCTGATTTCACCGGGGGAGTTTTCTGGCCGCACACCCACCGGGTACTTCAGGCTTCCTTCAGGCTGGGCAAAATATAAGATTCTTGATCTGCCGGACAGCGGCACCGCTACATACCGTCTTGTTGCAGAGACAGAGGCCGCCGATGGGGTATATGGTATTTCGATCCCCAATGTCTATACGCAGTATGCCCTGTGGGTAAACGGTTCGCTTCTTGCTGCCTGCGGCAGCTTCGCAGGCGCCAAAACTACTTACCTGCATCCGCAGAGCTATGATTTTTATTATTCCGGCTCGGAGCTGGAAATCGTCCTGCAGGTAAAGAATGACGATCTGGCCTATGGCGGAGGCGTTGGCCAAAGCATCAGGCTGGGAACAGCCGCGATGATCTCCAGAGAGCAAAACAAGCAGGAGTTTGTTGATATTTCGTTGATTTGCATCAGTTTGTTTGCCGGGGGTTATGTTCTGGTACTGCACCATTTCAGAAAAGACAACAACGAGCTGATCTCGCTTTCGGTTCTCTGCGGGTCGGTTGCTCTGCGCAGCATGTTATCAAACACGACGCTGATGATGCAGATGTATCCGGAATTGCCGTTTCTTGTCGGTTCAAGGCTTGTCATGCTCACGATCCCGGCGATCATCATTTCAATGCTGTATTATACTCGACAGCTTTACAGAAAATTGATGCCGCGCCCGGCATTTTTAATTATTCTGTCGATGAACGTGATGTATATAGCTGTTGTGCTGTTGTTTCCGCCAACCATTTATACAGCTGCGTTTCTTCCGTATCTGCCGACGGTTGCCGCGGCCTGCGTGCTTGGGCTGTATGTTTCTGTCAAAGCTGTGAGACTTCGAGAGAAAGAGGCAGATTTCTTTCTTTTGGGTATGCTGATATTAACTCTGGGGGCTATGCTGGACAGCCTTGTTTACATAAGCGTTATTTCCGTTCGGTATATGCTTCCCGCGGCGCTGTTTGGTTTTATTCTCGTTCAGTCTGTATTACTGGCCAAGCGATATTCCGAGGCGTTCAGACATATGAAGCTTCTATCGGACGACTTGAGCGCATCTCTTGATAAGGTAATGAACACGGAAACGGCGCTTTTTAACGCACAGATAAAGCCGCATTTCATTTACAACGCCCTTAATACTATCGCAGAATGCTGCGGCAGAGACGCTGAGGCGGCCGAAAGGCTTATAATCTCTCTTTCAAAATATCTGCGCGGAACGCTGGATTTTGAAAATCTGGGAGGTATTATTTCTCTTAGAAAAGAATTGGAGCTTGTCAGGGCCTATGCTTCTATTGAAGAAGCGCGGTTTGAAAACATTAAGGTTGAATTTGATATATCCGATCCGCCGCCCTATATCCGGCTCCCGCCGCTTACATTGCAGCCGCTCGTGGAAAACGCGATAAAGCACGGGCTGCGACGAACGAAAAACGGCGGGATCGTCACTTTAAAGGCGGAGGCATCCGATAACGGCATTTTGTTCAGCGTGGAGGATGACGGAGCAGGAATCCCCCAGGAAAAGCTGAACTTATTGCTTGATAAGCCGAAGGGAAACGCGAGTATCGGCCTGTACAATATCAATATGCGCTTACTAAGACTTTACGGGAAGGGGCTTTGCATACAAAGTGTCGTCGGCGCGGGAACACGTGTCAGCTTTGAAATACCTATTGGGGAGGCATGTGTGTGTTCAGAGCAATCCTAGTGACCGATGAAAAAAGGCTCTGGATAGTTTCGAGCGCATCATAAGAGGAGGCGCGGGTTTAGGTTGCAGGAGCATTATCAGAAGATAAATGAGCTTTTATGCGAGATCGGGCAAAGAATCTGGCAGGCAAATTACACAGGCACGAATTCTTTTAAGCTTTTGGATGGCAGATATCTTCTGATATACAATTCAGGGTATATTAAGAGGAAACAAATCGAAGCGTAATAAATGGTATAGCCAAAGCAAGATAATTTAAGGGAGGCCGTGTATGAAATATACCTGCACGCTGATCGCCGTGCGCGATATGGAATGCTCAAGACGTTTTTACTGCGAGCTTCTGGGGATGAAGGTCACAGCCGATTTTGGCGCAAATGTAACGCTTTCCGAGAGTGTTTCTTTACAGACGATGGAGAGCTGGTCAAACTTTATCGAAAAGCCGGAGGGAGAGATCATCTTAGGAGGCAATGCGGCAGAGCTGTATTTTGAAGAGTCAGACATGGATGGGTTTCTTAAAAAGCTTGAAAATAATCCCACCATAAAATATGTTCACCCTCCAAAAGAGCACAGCTGGGGCCAGCGGGTAGTGCGATTTTATGACCCGGATCTTCATATAATAGAAGTGGGAGAAAAGATATCGGCTGTAGCAGGACGTTTTTATGACAGCGGCATGACACCCAAGCAAATTGCCCAGATGATGGATGTGCCCCTTACATCGGTTGAATATTGGCTAAGCGAAATCGGGAGATTGTAAATAATCACTTTTTAAAACACCATAATTTTGGTAAAGCAACAGATTCGCATTTATAATAAATATTCTAAGTCAATAGGAGGACATATGCTTTTACCGTTTGCAATAATTTTTATTTCACTGGCGCTTATATTATACACTGTGGGTGTTTTTGCCGAGCAGATTTCGGGGATGCTGAAGAAATGGCATCTGGCAGTTTTTTGGCTTGGCCTTACCTGTGATACTACAGGCACTGCGCTGATGAGCAAGCGCTCAGGCAAAAGCCTAACAGTCAGCTTTCACAGCGTAACAGGGCTTGCGGCGATTATCCTGATGGCGGTTCATGCGATATGGGCAACGATTGTAATGGTTCGCGGGTCTGAAAAGAGCCGTAGGAACTTTCATAAGTTCAGCATATTTGTCTGGCTGGTGTGGTTGATTCCGTATATCTCCGGCCTATTCTTTGGGGTGATCAGGCACAAGTAAAAGCCGCAGATGATTAGCAGATGATTAATCGAAAGATAGAAACTGATATTATTATGGTTTGTTAAAATAATTTTGAGGAAAGCGTTATGAAAATATTACTTATAAGCGGAACAAATCATAAAGGCAGCACTTATCATATAGGGCGCATGCTTATCGATAAATTGGGGGCGGAGGAAGATGATATTAAAGAAATCTTTCTGCCCAGAGATATGCCGCAGTATTGCTGCGGATGTGCAAGATGCTTCATGGAAGATGAGGCAAAATGTCCGCACTATTCGTATATAAAGCCCATTACCGAAAGCATAGATGAAGCCGATATTTTGATATTCACATCTCCTGTATATGTATTCCATGTTACGGGCCAAATGAAAAGCCTGCTTGACCACTATGGATACAGATGGATGGTTCACAGGCCATCGGAAAAAATGTTTTCCAAGCAGGCGGTTTGCATTTCCACAGCGGCGGGCGGGGGCATGAAATCCACTAATAAAGACCTGACCGACAGCCTAAAGTTTTGGGGTGTTGGGCGTATTTACACATACGGAAAAGCAGTGGCGGCGATTTCATGGGATGAGGTTTCCAAAGCCAAAAAGCAAAGTATAGAGAAGAAGATAAGTCAAATCGCGCAAAAGCTGAAAAGGCACGGAGAGAGGGTAACACCGTCTTTGAAAGTTAAACTGCTGTTCTACATAATTCGGGCAGCACAAAAACGCTGGTCTTTTAACCAGGCAGATAATGAATATTGGAAGGCAAAAGGCTGGCTTGAGAAAAAGCGCCCCTGGAAAGACTAGCTTACGAGGGCCATAGGTGCTGCATCAAAATTTAAAGCAATCGATACGCTTAGGAGCTGATGTCATGAATGATTTTTACTATTGCAAAATAGAAGTTTTTATCCCAGAGACTCATCTTGCAGCGCTGCAGGAAGCTTTGCAAAGCGTAGATGCAGGGCACATAGGCAATTACGACAGCTGCATGTCATATAGCAGAGTCACGGGTTGCTGGCGGCCTCTTTCGGGAAGCACCCCCTATATTGGAGAGGAAAACGTCATCAGCTCTGAGCCTGAGCTTAAAGTGGAGGTCACTTGTCTGCGTGAAAAGGCTGACGTCACTGTTGAGGCAATACGGAGGGTGCATCCTTATGAGATTCCTGTCATAAATGTGATACCGCTTTATCGTACGAGCTTTTAAGGCGTTTGAGCGATTAAAACAACCGGTGCAAGTAAGCACCGGTTGTTTTAAATATAAACTGTTTTTATCTTTTTAAATGTATGGAAATGAGGGACATAAAAATAGAAAAGAAAAAACTATGCCGAAATGTAGTTTTTATTGACGTTATTTGCATAAAAAGGTAAAATGTTCATTATACGAGCAACAAACAGGAGGGGTAAGATGAGAAGAAAAATTACGTTTTTCTTTGCTTTAACAGTAGTATTCGCATTATTTATGTCAAATGCGGCATATGCAGCAGAAGGCTCTGGAGTGACTGTATTTACAGATATGCCTGCTGATTGGTCAACTGCGGCGCTTCAAAGTGCAGTAGGTAACGGGCTTTTGACGGGGGATAACGGCAGAATAAGAGCAGGGGATAATCTGACAAGGGCAGAGATGGCCGCGGTAATCAACAGGGCGTTTGGCGCATATACAAAGGCTTCGCTTGCCGGATTTACCGATGTGCCTGAGAGTGCATGGTATCACGATGACATGGCTCTTGCCGTGCAGATGAGGACTTTTTTGGGCAGCGGCAACGGAAAGCTTGAACCTGATACATACATTACGAGAGAGCAGACGTTTTCGATTCTGACTCGTGCGCTTAAATTATCAGGCGCAGACAAAAGTGTGCTTAACAAGTTTTCAGACAGCGGGCTTATAAGCAATTGGGCCGAAGGCTATGTGGCATCGCTTGTCAAGGCGGGTTATGTTGAAGGTTCTGACGGCAAACTGAATCCTCTTGAGAATATAACAAGAGCCGAATTTGCCAAGCTGATGGACAACGTGCTTAAGACCTATATAAAGCAAGCCGGAACTTATTCGGAAGATATTGAGGGGAATGTCATGGTAAACGTACCGGGCGTTATCCTTAAAGATATGAAGATTTCAGGAGATCTGATTATAGGCGACGGCGTTGGAGAAGGCGAAGTGACACTCGACAGCGTAATAGTTACGGGTAGAACGGTCATCCGCGGCGGCGGGCAGAACTCGATTAAAATTATCGGTTCCTCCAATACAGGCACGGTTATCGTCGCAAGGATCGATGGTGTAGTCTGCATCAAAGTACAGGGAGACGCCAAGATAGACGTGATCTATGTTGAAGACGGCTCCGATGATGTCATTGTTGTCGGGTCTCTTGCCGATATCCAGCTTAATGCCGATAATGTAACTGTAACGGCGACATCGGCAAGCATCAGCAAGGTTCAGATATCCGGCAGCGATTCCAAGGTTATCGTTGGGCTGGGTTCAGATGTAGGAGCTGTCGATGTCACGGGGTGCAATGCAAGCATCAGCGGACAGGGAACCGTAAAGAAGGTCGAGGTTCTAGCCGGAGGAGACAATGCGAGCATTACAACCGCCAATACTAAGATAGCAGTTGATGAAGATGCTAAAAATGTTACCGGAGGCGGCGGAGAAGTGCTGAAGCCTGGAGACAGCGGAGTGAACAACACAAAGGGCAGCGCTCTTGTAAAAGAAGAAGAGGATCAGCACGAAGAGCAGCAGAGCCAGACGGCGCTGACGTCTATAGGCGCTATAAGCGGAACAGCAAAGGTTGGCGAAACGCTTACACGCGGCACATTGTCCCCATCCGGGGCTGCGGCCTCCTACCAGTGGATGGTTTGCGATACCGTCAATGGGGAGTACGTTAATATTGCAGGAAAGACCGGCACAAGCTTTACTATTCCGGAAGGATACGCCGGCAAGTTTATTAAAGTAAAAGCTACAGGAACAAATAATTATACAGGGACAGTAACAAGCCCTGCTACTTCGGCTGTAGTAGCTGGCTTTAGCATAACGGCAAGCGCGGGCGGAGATGCATATATAAACGGGGCTGAGGCCACCTCTTCGGCGGCAATAACTGTCACAGGCTCCGGCGGGACGCTCGACACCGTCGAGGTCAAGGGCATTAACAAATCAAGCGGAGCGGCACTGACTGTATCAGCTGAGCTTAATACTGTTACAGGAAAATACGAGTTTGACGCCACCGGGCTTAAAGACGGCACGCTGACTATTGTTGGGACAAGCATTGATTCTGTTGAGGCTGAAGCGACGCTGACGCTTGATACTATTGCTGCCAAGCTTGTCACAGGCGGTAAAATGGTAGAGCTTACTGGCAGCGACAATCCTCTTTCGGTAGTTCAGGTTTCCAATTGGGCATTCCCTGCTGTGGGCGATATCAACGGAGACGGGGCGCTTGATGTAGTCGTAGGCGATATGTCAGGCCATATCACAACCTATTACGGGCAGGCCAACGGCACATATGTGCTGGCTGACTCCAACCCGCTTGGGTTTATTGAGACCGGTATGTACACCTTCCCCGGTCTTGGAGACCTTGACAGGGACGGAGACCTGGATCTTATTGTCAGCCTTGAAACAGGTTATGTTCAATATTATGAGAATACAGGGACAGTAAATGAGACTACAGGGACCGTAACTGAACCTTTATTTGTGAAACAGGAGGGTGAAAATAACCCCTTTGCTGCTGTTTTTAACCCATATTACGCGTTTAACGCAGTCGGTTGTGTCAATGATGACACATATCCCGACGTGCTGTTCGGTTATGGTGATAATAACTTATCGACCCTTGCTCTTGAGCTGTGGGTAAACGACGGCACCGGAGGTTTCACAAAAGATAACGGTACTGATACATGGTTCAGCAATATTACTAAATCCGACGGCTTTGATTTTGTCGTGCCATATCTCGGCGACTTCAACGGTGATGGAAAGCTTGACGCCGGAGTTTATAAAATGTCTTATAGCAGCCCGTCAGATCGAAAGATATATTTCTATCAGGGAGACGGCAGCGGAGGTTTTGTGCTGAACGAAGAGCAAAATCCCTTTGCCGGCATTTCCGTCAATGTACCGTTTGCCGCGGCAGGCGATTTTGACAATGACAAAGATTCGGATTTCCTGATAGGAGATCAAGGCGGAACAATAAGATATTTCACTAACAGCGTCGGAGAGGCCGTGAGGCTTTCGGAAGATCAGATAATCGGTGGCAGCGGGACAGCAAATGTGACCACAGATGATACAAACTCGTTTTTGCTGAGCGGCAAGGGGGCCGAGAGCCTTGCCAAGATAGCTGTCTATGTAAACGGTAATCTGCTTGCGGATGAGATACAGGCAGATGAGTCAGGCGCTTGGAGCTTAACATGGCTGGGCACCGAGGAAGGCTTTGAGATCGCCAAGGGCGAGAGCTATTCGATAACCGTTAAGCAGACAGATGTGGCAGGAAATGTGTCAGATATATCGGATTTTTATGTTATAACTGTCAGAGACCTAAAGGATTAAGCAGAATATAAAAGCAGGCCCTCTGAAACGAGAGTTTCAGAGGGCCTTTTGTTTATGCAGGATAGTTTGAGATCATTCAGAGATTCCTTCGGTTTTCCAAATGAACCTGACATTGCCTGCCATGCCGTCTGAAATGCCACCGAAGCTTTGATATGCCTTACCCGCATCAGCAACGGCCTTGAGGCGTTCAAACAGAGACTGGTAGTCTCCATTAAAGGCACTTACAAGCTTTTCTATGCCTTCGCTGTAGAATTGCTGAGCGCCATTTTTAAGATCTTCTGAGCCATCTGCTATTTTGACAGAACCTTTATAAGCGGAGTCAACCCCGATGGTATATGCTTTAAGCCCGCTATAGAAGGCCTGATAACCGTCAAGCTGTGCTTTCAGAGAGACAATAGACTGATAAGCTGCGCTTTGGGTTAGTCCGGAGGACACTGCGCTCTCTACCTGCGATTTAACTGCGGCCGAGTTCATCCCCTGCATAACGCCGGCCTCAATTTTTTGCTTGACTTCGTCAGAGATCATTTGAGCTTCAACAGAAGCCGCGATAGTATTCTTTATATTATCCGATGCCATTTGAAGGCTTGTACTATTATCTACAAGGGTTTTTCCTTCGTCTGTCAGCAGATAAGCCGCAGCCTGTTCCTGGGTAGAGCCTTTTGATGTGAGCATCTTAGCTATTTCGGAGGAGACCTGCTCGGTTACCTGTGCTTTGACTTTTGCTGTAACCTGCTCGGTTACCTGTGCCTGAACCTGCTCGTTTACTTTAGCGCGAACCTGCTGCTCTGCGGCGGCAGTGGCCTGAGAATAGGCCCCGCTGCTGATGGAGTCCAGGAGTGTTGTCAAAACTTTGCTGTAATTTGAAGGGGTAAGGGAAACGGCGTCATAGCCTTGAGCCGTCAAAGCGGATGAAAGCTGCTCGGTTGCCGCTTTGGTAAGCGATTCAAACACTGTATAAGCCCCTGAAGTAAGAGAAGCGCTGTTTGATGAAATATTTCCAAGGCCGCTTGAAAGAGCGCTTGCGCCGTCTGAAAGGGCTGAGGCGCCGTCGGCAAGCTGTTTTGACGCGCTTTCAAGGGCGGATAGGTCTGAGCTGAGCTCCGAAAGGCCACTTTCGCTGTTGATGTTAATATTGTTCAACAGGCTGTTCATTGCCACAGTCAGCGTCATTGAGAGGGAAAAATCTGTGGTATCAGCTTCTATCTCCACATATTCAGGGATTTTATATTTGCTCTGATCAAGCTGAAGACTTTCGGCAAGCCCTGGGAGAGCACAGCCTATGATTATATTCCTGCTGCCGTCATTGTAGACTGTTCCTGTGGATACCGTGACATTTGAAAATGAGGCTCCGTCAAGGATAAGGCCGCTTGTCATAAGAAACGGGACATAAATATCGGTCTGCTGGCCGTTTATCAGCGCAGAGGTTTTGGTATTGTTGGTATAGTCGAAGCGAATTGTGACATGTCCGCTTTTTCCGGCCATATTCTCTGGTGCGGTTTCAACACCGTCGAGATAGTAGGTGATATGTGTTGTGACGGGAAGCTCCTTATTGGTTGTTCCGCGATAGTGGATATCTTTTCCGCCCGCATTCCACAAAATCATATTCCCTGAGCGAGAGAATGTCTCATAGCCATTGGTGTTTTCAATATCCTGGAGCTCCGTATAATCTGAAAGAGCCTGGTCTTGTTTTTTGTTTTTGAGCCACTCGGATATAATGGTTTGTTTGGCGGTTCCATCGGCTCCGGATATAATATATACGGTTTCCTCCTTGTCGGCGGCACTTGAGTTGACAGAAATCATGCCATTTATTTTGTCTTCAATAGTCTCTTTGTTTTCCACTACCTCTGAATCAGCCAGCGAATTTACAGGGAGCATGTTTCCCGTGAATACTAAAGCCGCGGCAATGGCGAGTGAACCTGCTTTTTTAAAGATATTTTTTTTCAAAGTAATTATCCTCCTTGATTAGACCTTTGAGGCAGCAATACTGCGTCTGGTATCCAAAGTAGTTTTTATTATTATTTTGTCGAACAATATCAGCATCGCTGGCAGTACAAATATTACCGACAGCATGCTGACTATGGCTCCGCGGGAAAGCAGCTGGCACATAGAGCTTATAATGTTTATATCAGAAAATATTGAGACACCGAATGTAGCTGCAAAGAAGCAAAGTGCACTTACAAGAATCGACGGCATTGAGGTGGAAAGCGCGGTCGTGGCGGCTGTATGCTTATCGTTTCCTGCAAGACGCTCACGCTTATAGCGCGTAGTCATAAGAATAGCGTAGTCTACCGTAGATCCCAGTTGGATCGTGCTTATGCAGATAGGCGCTAGGAACAGAAGTGATGTACCGGTGTAGTAGGGTATGCCGAGATTTATGAATACGGCAAATTCAATGACAGCTATAAGGATAAACGGCAGGGATATTGATTTCATAAAAAACAGGATTATAGCAAATACCATGACAACAGACATAATGTTGACTACACGGAAATCCTTATCCGTTACACTTATAAGGTCTTTTGTAAGCGGCGCTTCGCCTATCAGCATGCCCTTTTGATCGTATTCCTTAAGAATAGAATATATTTGATCTGTCTGCGCGTTTACCTCTTCGGTGGAGGCCGAGTATTCAGAGTTGACGAGAATAAGCTGGTAGTCTCCCGACTCAAGCACATCTAAAAGAGCATCCGGCAGCATCTCTTTTGGTATATCGCTTCCTGGGATCGAGTCGAGCCCGAACACAGCGCTTACGCCGTCGAGCCCTTTTATTTTTTCAAGCATGGCCTTGGCATCTTTGGGCTGCATATCCTTGCTGCACAAAATCATGTGTGTGGAGGAAACGCCGAAATCATCCGCCAGTTTTTGCGAGGCCTCAAGAAACCGGACATCATCGGGATTAAAGCCGTTGTCACTTCCCGTAAAAATAGATGTGAAATCATAGAAGAGACCGGTGTGATTGTATCCGTACCATGCAGGTACGGAAAGCAGCAAAAACACGAGAATGAAAGCCCATGAGCGCTTTGTGACTGCACCTGCAAATTTATCCATTCGGCGGATCAAGGGTGTGTGCTTGGTTTTTTCAAGCGGCTTGTCAAGACAGAGAATCATTGAGGGAAGGATAGTCACGCTGCAGATGACGCCTATCAAAACGCCCTTGGCCATAACAATGCCCAAATCCGCGCCCATTGTATATGACATAAAGCACATGGCTAGAAAACCGGCTATTGTTGTGAGCGAGCTTCCCAACACGGCTGAAAGCGTGCTGGAAACGGCGGCTGCCATGGCTTCCTTTTTATCCGGGTAATTCTCTTTTTCTTCGGTGTAGCTATGCCATAAAAAGATTGAGTAATCCATTGTAACGGCCAGCTGCAATATTGCCGCAAGAGCTTTTGTTATATATGAGATCTCACCGAGAAGAAAATTGCTTCCCATATTATATATAATTGCCATGCCAATACTGGCCAGGAATATGAACGGAACAAGCCATGAGTCAAGGAACAGCATCATGGCGGCGCAGGCGCAGGCAACGGCGACAGCGGTATAAATCGGTTCTTCTTTTTCGCAGAGAGCTTTCAGATCAGCCACAAGCGCCGAAAGCCCCGATAAATAACACTGTTTGCCCGCAATTGAGCGAATTTCTTTTACAGCGCTGATAGTCGCGTCTTCTGACGTGGACGTATCAAAAAAGATGGCTAAAAGTGTCTCGCCGTCTTTGTTGAAGGCGTTATAAACTTCTTTTGGCAGCATTTCCATAGGTACTGAAAGATCCATAACATCATCGTACCAGATGACGCTGTCTACATTATCGACAGCCTCGATCTTTGCTTCGAGAGATGCTATGTCCTTGGGCTCCATATCTTCTACGATAAGAAAAGAAAAAGCGCCTTTTCCGAAATCGTTCAGAAGTATGTCCTGTCCCTTTACCGTTTCCATATCCTTGGGCAGATATGTCAGCATATCGTAGTTAATATGCGTATTAACGATGCCAAGAAATGATGGGAACAGCAGCAGGATACCTATTATGAGAAGCGCTGTTTTGTATTTCACGACAAATTTTCCAAACTTCAAGCTGATACCTCCAGATTCGTTTTAATATAGTGTGCCGAGTTGGGCCCTCATGGGCAGATTTTGCACTTGGGACGGGTGATTGGGTGACTTGCGGAGAAGCGTACAAAGGGCAATTGGCAATCAGGCTTTGCGTTTTCCTGTCAGACGCATGGGGATAAGCATCGGGATTTTTACTGGAATAGTGCGAAGATAAAAGACTGCTTCTCCGTGCAGCTCTTCTCCTGATATGATTACGTTTGCCTTGTATTCCCGTTCGCCGGCGGCGGTGATAATATTGCCGGTGAATTTGCAGGTATTGCCGTCTACGATTCCCGCTCTTATGGGGTTTTCTTTCCCGAAAAACGTTAATGAGCCCTTAAGTATGCCGCTTTGAAATGATAGAGCAAGAGTTCCCATTTTCAGCCCAAGCGGAGATTTCAGAATAACATCATATATGCCATCCGTCATAAACCTCGCCTCCTCACTCCGACAATATTAGCGCGCAAGAACTAAAAAAAAAATATACAATTTGAGTGCGGCTATCGAAGACTTGACATTTAGCCCAAAATTGTATATGTTTATACAAACACTATACACTTGTATGGAATTCAAAACAGGAACGATATAGATATACTCAGCGTGTTAGGGGGATCAAGCTTGAAACAAAGCGATATGTCATATAGAACAAAAGCGGCGCTGGCGGCAGCGCTTAAGAAAATGATGGTAAAAAAGCCGCTTAACAAAATAAGCATCCGCGAGATTATTGAAGATTGTGATGTAAACCGTCAGACGTTTTACTATCATTTTGAAGATATATATGAGCTGATGAAATGGATGTTTGAACAGGATACCGCCGTGTTGTTCAAAGATAGAGAGAATATGCTTCTTTGGCAGGACGGACTTTTGCAGCTGCTTTATTATCTTGAAGAAAATAGGGCAATTTGCCTGTGTGCGCTTAAATCCGTTGGGCGGCACCATATACAGAAACTCTTTTATGACGATTTGTATGAGCTGATATATGAGACAATTAATGATTGCGTCAGAGGGCTGAACACTCCTCCTGAAAGAAAAGGGGACTATATAAACATGCTTACCCAGTTTTGCGTGGTTTCACTTCTCGGAATTATGGAGTGCTGGCTCAACAGGGAAATAGACAAGACACCGGAAGAACTCGTAGCATTTGCCGATGATATGATACAAGACCTTATGGCTGGGGAAAAGGTGCGGTACGGCTCGCCGGAAGGCCCTTTTTGTGAATCGGACAAATAGGGCCGGATTAAGAGGGATAAAGAAGATATCTCTTAAGGATACCATAATACATGCCGCAGAATAAAACGAAGCCCATATTTGAGTTTTGGCATAAAAATGAGTTTATTGACTTGACTTTGACATCGTGTCGCACTTTATACTCCAGTTGAGGAGGTGAGAAACATGGAAGAGATGCTTACGGTAACCGAGGTTTCAAAGAGTTTTGGCATATCTACAAGAATGCTGCGTTATTATGAGCAGATCGGGCTTATATCAAGCTTCAGGCGCGACGGGTATGCCTACAGGATATATGACGAAGCCTCGCTCACAAAGCTTCGCCGTATACTTATACTGCGAAAGCTCAGGATACCGCTCAAGCAGATAAAATTAATCCTGCAAAGTGATAATGCTGTTGCGGCGATAGAGGTTTTTCTGCAGAACATCAGCGAGCTTGATGAGGAGATTACAGCCCTTTCAACGATAAGGGGCATTTTGACCTCATTTGTTGAAGAGCTTAGAAAGACATCTGATATACCGATACACAGCCTTTTTGAGCAGGATGAGACAGTATTGGCTTCCATAGAGTCTTTATCTCTGATAAGTATCAACTTTAAGGAGGACAAAACCATGGAGAATCTTAAAAAGGCAGAGCAAAACCTATCAAAACTCAGCGATGTACGCATAATCTATTTGCCGCCGTCAGCTGTTGCATCAGCTCATCATATCGGAGACGACCCCGAAGCTCACGCCAATGGGATGATCGACAAATTTGTACGGGAATCAGGCCTTAGCAAGGTAAAGCCCGATCTAAGGCATTACGGCTTTAACCATCCTAATCCTGTGGACCAAAGCGGTGCTCACGGATATGAGACATGGGTAACCATCCCTGATGATTGGGAGGTTCCTGCACCTTTTGAAAAAAAGCATTTCGAGGGTGGGCTGTATGCGGCCCATATGATTGCAATGGGAAACTTCAATGAGTGGGAGTGGCTTTTTGACTCGGTGGCAAAAAGTGAGAAGTATGAGTTTGCCGGAGATATAAAAGATCAAGAGCATATGTGCGGGCTGCTGGACGAGCATCTGAATTATGTCAGCCATATATGGCTTGAAAATACCGAGCCCGAGGATTTGCAGCTTGATTTGCTTATGCCTATAAAGGAACGTAAATAACAAATATTGCAGCAAAATATAAAAAGGTATTTTAATGTGGGAAGGTGAAAACTATGCTTGAGTTTCCGGAGACTGCGACAGTGGCAAAGCAGATAGAAGAAAATATAATCGGCAAGAGGATCAAAAATGTTATGCCGCCGACAAAGGCGCATAAGTTCTGCTGGTATTTAGGTGATCCTGCCGATTACGGCCCGAAGCTTAAGGGAGCAAAGGTTTTGTCGGCCAAGGGATTCGGTATCTTTGTTGAAATTTCTTTTGATAACGGCGAGAAGCTGTGTTTTAACGACGGCGTCAATATACGTCTTGCAGATTCTGCCGAGGTCCCCCAAAATTATCAGCTCATGATCGAGCTTGAAGGCGGCTCGGCGCTGGTTTTCACTGTGGCGATGTATGGAAGCATAATCCTGCACAGCGGAGATTATGAAAACGAATATTATGTTAAGAGCAAAACGGCTTTGTCACCTCTTTCTGGGGAGTTCGGGGGGTATTATCGTAAGCTGCTCGAAGAAAGTAAGCCATCTTTGAGCACCAAGGCTTTTCTTGCAACGGAACAGCGTTTCCCCGGAATAGGCAACGGAGTTTTGCAGGATATTTTGTTTGAGGCTGGCATACACCCAAAAAGGAAGATTGCCTCGCTTGATGCTGAGGAGCAAGGGCTTTTGCTTTCCTCCATAGTGTCTGTTTTGTGCGATATGGCAAGCCGCGGCGGGAGGGATACTGAAAAGGATCTTTTCGGGCAGCCGGGAGGATACCGCACGAAGCTTTCCAAAAACACGCTGGCCGCGGGCTGCCCACGCTGCGGAGGGAAGATCGTAAAGGAGGCATATCTGGGCGGTTCGGTTTATTACTGCCCCTCGTGCCAACCTCTTGAGGGAAAAAGGTAAGATAATACTAAAATGCTTTTGCCAGCGTAAAATAAAGCGGATGCGCCTTGTGATTAAGTATTGCGAGAAAAAGCTCCTATATCTATAAGGATATAGGAGCTTTTATTTATAAGGACCCCGCTATGCCGAAGAATAGGATGCATCTTTGACAAGATTAAATCACTCTGCCTATTGCACAGACAATGTTCGCTTGATAATATATAAATATACATCTTGGTATGTTTTGGCAAATAAGCAGGTTTAACGTTACAGCTGAAAGAGGTGGCGAGAAGTGATCGCAGAGCAGATCAATAAATTGAGAACAAGCACGCTGTTCAGGATGATATTCAAAACGCCTGATATCAGGGAATTTATAAAAGAGAATAGCAGCGAGATGAATATGCCTCCTTTCAGCAGTTATATTGCTGGCCTTTGTGATTTACGGGGTGAAGCCGCTGAAAGAATCATAAAGCGGGCGAATATCGAGCGTTCATTCGGACATCAGATATTTAAAGGTACCAGAAATCCGTCAAGGGACACTGTTTTACAACTTGCGTTCGGATTTGAGGCCGATGTTGAAATGGCACAGGAGCTTTTGAAGCATGCGTGCATGAGCCCTCTTTACCCAAGGGTCAAGAGGGATGCAGCTATCATCCATTGCCTTTATAACGGGCTTTCGATAATTGAAGCTCAGAATGTGCTGCATGATATGAGGCTGCCGCTTATTGGCGGAGGAAAGACAAGATGAATGAACTCGGATCAGCTGTCAGGGAGATAGAAGCCGGGTTTGATGCTTCACGTTTTCCGGAAGGCTTTCTTGATAGATATGATCAGCTTGAGTGCCTTGCATCTGGCCGCGGCACCGAGACCTTTCTTGTCAGGCAAAAGGATGGCGAGAAGCTTTTTGTTGCCAAATGCTATGATAAAACTATCTATTCTTTTATACATGAAAGCGGCATTTTAAGAGGGATAAGCCATAAATGCCTGCCTGCTTTTGAGGACGAGCTCGAAAGCGATGATACTGTATGTATTATCCGAGAGTATATAGAGGGAACGCCGCTTGACAGATATGCGGGCCAAAAAAGCCTCACTGAAAATCAGTCTGCTTTAATTGCCTTGGGTCTTTGTGATATCCTGACATATCTTCATAAACGTGAGCCTCCTGTTATACACCGGGATATAAAGCCCCAGAATATCATCATAAGAGAAGACGGCAGGCCTGTGCTGATAGATTTCGATATAGCACGTGTATATGACAGCGGGGCAAGGACAGATACTCAGTTCTTCGGGACAAGAGATTACGCCCCGCCGGAGCAGTACGGCTTTTCACAGACTGACTGCCGCGCAGATATCTATTCTCTTGGGGTACTGCTTGGGTGGATGCTTACAGGAGAGACTGACAGCAGAGAGGTCTCGGACAAGCTGGGAGAAAGCAGGTTTGCCCATATATATAAGAAATGCACGGCGTTTTCGCCCGAGGACAGATATCCGTCGGCAGAAAAGCTTGAACGTGAGCTGAAGCATGCTTTGGAAAATCACAGAAAAAGCAGGCTTGCCGTGGCTGCTGCTTTTGCATGTGTTCTTTTTTTCTTCGCCGGATTTGTCACCGGAAGATACAGCGCTTTTAAGCTTGATATCCTAAACCGGGATACCATGCAGGAAAGTGATGGGGCGAGCATTGCTCAGGATGCTTTGAAAAAGGATACAGCCGCAGAGTTCGAAGAGCCGCTGATAGAGCAGGCCGTCAGGCTTCAAATAGGCAAGAACGATGGAGAAGTCATCACATATGATGACCTTCAGTCTGTCACGGGCCTTTACGTGTTTGGGGATTCGATAATATCAAAGGATCAGGATATCCTTCATTCGGAGGCAAAGCGCCTTTTTGATGAGGGCAGCATGAGGGAAGGGCCTATTCGCTCTCTTGAGGATCTGAAAAAGATGCCGGGTCTTAAGGAGGTTTTTATATGCATGCAGCAGATATCCGACATATCTCCTTTGGCTGAGCTTAGCGGGCTTGAGATAGTGGATGTAAAGAACAACCCCATAAGCGATATTTCTCCTTTATCGGGGCTTAAGTTTTTGAAGAGGGTATGTGTGTTCGATACACGGGTAACGGATCTGTCTCAGCTTGCGTTATGCCCAATGCTGTCAGAGCTTGATGCGGGAAAGCTGCCGATTGAATCTCCCGAAGATTTGGCTGGGCTTGAGAGATTAAAAACCCTCAGCCTTTTTGAAACGCCGCTCAAGACACTTAGTGGGATAGATAAGATGACTCAGCTTGAGTATATTGAAATAGGAAGCGTGACAGATGGGGATCTATCTCCCCTTTTGACTTTACCGTATCTTAAAAATGCCGTACTCGGCGCAAATATGAGAGAAGCGGGAAAAGGTTTGGCCAAAGCTGCAAAGTTTGAAATATCATACAAATAGCGGAGGCTTAATGGATGTGTGCCGGCAGCACACTTATCTTTGGATTGCGGTAATTGGTGACATAACCGCTGATACTGTCTTACTTACGAAAATTTTGATAATATGAACGATAAAAGCAAAGGATTCAAGGACATTTCAGCGCTTAAATAGCTTTGGAAGGTGCAGCTAAATGATAATGAGATCACTGATATACTCCGCTCGCCGGGGTCAAAACGCTTAAGACTCTGCTGCTTGACGGCAATCCTATAACTGACTATAGCCCTCTTAATGATATTTACGCACAGCTTGAAGGAAAGGACTTTGAGATCAAATAAAACAGTTAAAATTTATATTGAAGTGTCCGCCTTGTGGCTGGCACTTTTTTGTAAAAATATGAAAAGGTGGGCAGCCAGCCCACCTTTTATGATTCTTTAAAAGCTACAATGATCTTGTCAATGACAAATTGACAATTTATTAAAAAGGAGACCGATACCATGAAAAAGACAGTAAAAGGCGCACTTTCTCTTTTGATAGCATTCTCTCTCGCATTTTCGGTTATGATGCCGTCATATGCGGCAGATATTTCTCAGGCGGAGATCAAGGCTGAGGCCCTTAAGCAGATGAGGCTGTTTAAAGGGGTCTCGGCAAATGATTTTGAACTTGGCAGGGCGCCTACGCGTGCGGAAGCCCTTGTTATACTTATAAGAGTGCTTGGCAAAGAGGCGGAGGCCCTCAGCGGCACATGGGTTCACCCATTTACCGATGTCCCTTCATGGGCAGACAAGTATATCGGTTATGCCTATCAAAAAGGGCTGACCAAGGGTGTATCTGCAACGGAACTGGGGTCCGGCAATGCAAGCTCGGATATGTACCTTACCTTTATGCTGAGGGCATTGGGGTATGATGACGCGTCAGGAGACTTTACATGGGATGATCCTGATACTCTTGCGGCATCGGCTGGTATTTTGCCAAACGGAGTGAACACTTCAGATTTTCAGCGCTCCGATGCTGTGCTGATATCATGGGCGGCTCTTGAGGCAAAGCTTAAGGGAGGAAGCAAGACTTTGGCAGACAAGCTCATTGAAATGCAGGCCCTGGAAACTGCGGAATATACCTATGCAAAGCTTTTCGTAGAAAAATCCGGAGGCACTTCGGTTACGTCTATCTCAGATTTCCAAACCGCCTGCCAAAACAAGGATGTGACTGTTATCCAAATCACAGCCGACATGGAACTTACCGGAGACCTTTTTATCGACAGGGAGAGCGGCCCTAATATGCTTGTTTATATCAGAGAGGGCGTTACTTTGACTGTCACCGGAAAGCTAACCGTTGTAGGTTGTTATATCGTCAATGACGGAACAATTGCGGTAAGCGGCATTTTAAGCAGGGGGCTTGGAGGCGTGACAAATAACGGGGCTGTTACGGTTAAAACCGGAGGAGAGTTCAGCTCAGGTATGTCTGACACATATAACCGGGGGACTATTGTTGTAGCTAGCTCAGGAAAGCTGCCGATAGATCGTGGAACTCAGTTTTATAATTATGGCATACTGACAAACAGCGGAGATATTACAGTAGACAATGGCGGCAGCCTTTTTAATAAGTTTGGCAAGATACAAAATGAGGGTACTATTAACCTTATGTCTTATTTTGAAGGGAATGTAACGGACATATTGGGGACAGGAACGGTCAACGACAGCCGCAATAAGTAAATAGGGTAAGGCTTTGATGCATAAAAGGGGGGAGGCAATGAGCAAATCATCTGATAACTTAAAGGCTGTACTTGACTATTACGGAATAGCGCAGAATAATCTGGCTCAAGCCCTTGGGGTAGATCCTTCTCTCGTGAGCAGGTGGCTTAACGGACAGAGAAAGCTTAGAGCCTCCAGCCCGCAGATGGATGCACTTGCCGAGTATATCCTTTCGCACAGCAGGCGGGCCAATGATATCGAGTGGCTTAAGGAGCGGTTTGAAAAGGATGGCCTGCCTACAGATTTTTCTTCAGTATACAAAAGTAAGCAAAACCTTATAATGTGGCTTGCCTGTGATGGCGAGGAACTACGGCGAAGCCTTGGAAGCCTGCCTTTGTTGGACACGAACCCTTTAAAAAAGAGGCATACTGTTGTCGGTGAGGGCGGCGGAGAGCTTAGCTGCCTTGATATGGCACTTGAGTTTGAGCCTATTCTTTCGGCGGCCGATAATAAAAGCTGTATATGTATTTTCCTGTCAAGTGACAGGATAAAGACTGCCATCAACGGGAACATAGCTTCTCTTCTGCTCAGGATGACAAAGGAGAAAGATATAGAAATCCGCATGCTTGTCTGTGTTTCGGGAGATACGCAGGCTATGTCTGCGCTGATAGGCACATATATTTCTGGGCTTATAACTGGACATGTCCAGCTTTCGGTAGTACATGGGCTCAGCCAGACGGTCACAAATCAGATGCACATTATAGTGCCCAAAAGAGCTGCCATGCTTGTTACGGAAACTTCCGGGGCAGGGGCACCCCCTGTAGCTCTTATTGTCTCCTCTCTGGCGTTTGTCAACTCAATATATGAGAGCTTTGAGCAGGCGGCAAGGTTCTCACAGCCTGTGCTTAGTGTTTACGGAGATGATTATTCCAGAAACATTCTCGAGATCATCTATCAGGAGTTTTGCACCTATGGTGCCCTTGATGTTGTCAAAGACAGCATAAACCCAATGTATATGGCAGAAGAGAACTATAACGAGGTGCTCAAGCGTCAGGGGAACAAAGGAGAAGAATACGAATGGCGAAGCCGGGAGTTTGTTCGGTTTAAAATGGGTATGGATGAGGCCTTGGCAAAAGGCTCTGTATTCCGCGAGATACTTTCTCTCCGCAGGCTCAACCAGATTGCATCAGATGGCTTTTGCCGCATGCCGGGGCTATACTTTATGAATAAGGGCTTTGTGGATCTCGATTCAAAGGGATGTGCAGCAATATTGGAGGGATACATTGGCTATCTTGAGAAAGTTTCGACATTTAACCTGCTTATACTCGACGATATAGATCAGCTTAACTTTGATAACTGTTGGCAGCTCAAACAGAACCACCATGTAGCCATCAATCATTGGAGCGGGAGCGAACCTGTGATGATACATTCTGACCAGCTCTTGCTTTTGCGGGAGTTTCAAAGCCATTTCGACAGGCTGTGGGCGCAGGGCGACAGGGGCATAGGCAAGAGATCCGCGGTTATGGCAATACTCCGTGATGTACTTAAAAGGCTTGATAAAAGGTCTTAAAAATAAATACCTCCGGCAAAAAAAGTGCCGGAGGTATTTATTATAGCCATGCAAGCATTGGAAGTTTAATGTCAGAAAAACATGACTTATTCGATAACTGTTATTCCGTCAGCCGTCAGATGGCAGTAGGTTGCGCCAAGCTCTTCATAAAGACCGAAGACGCCGGTGACTTCAATAACGGTATCGTTTGCAGGGTAATCGTCAGGGTAGGTATAGTCTCCGTTAAGAGTGAACTCCATCCCCTGGCTGCAGCAGGCCGTTGCATCAGATATTATGACGAAATGGTAATACCGCTTTGTGGTTTCATCATATGAGGCATAATACTGCCCCTGCATCCTGATGGTTTTGCCGATGTATTCATCGGGCGACACGAGCATATTGTATACTTCTGCATAGATCATCGTAGCGCTCATTTGCGTAAGGTCCACATCAGGCGCTCCGTCGGCTTTGTCAGCATCCTGGGGTTCGGTTTCAGGCAGTTTTTCGGCTTCCTTGTCATCTGTAGCTTCCGGCTGCTGATTGAGCTGGCCTTCTATGACGTCGTTTACGGAGGTCTCTTTGGGAGGCACAGAAGATTTTGCGCTCTCGCCTGAATCCGAGCAGCCGGAGAGCATGAAACATAAACATATGGATAGGGCTGCTGTGGACGATATAAGCTTTTTCATCTTTTCAAACCTTTCTTGAAAGTGCCTGCCGCAGAAAACAGCAGGAATGCCGCAAGATCAGCCGCGACTACTGTGGAGCCTACAGGAGTACCGCACAGGATAGATATTACGATCCCCGATGCCGCACATATGACTGATACAGCCGCCGAGCATATTATGACTCCCATGAAGCTTTTGAATATCCTCATCGCCGCAAGCGCAGGGAAAATCACAAGGGCAGATATAAGAAGCGAGCCTACAAGATTCATGGCAAGCACGATGATAACGGCTATTATTATGGCTATAAGGAGATTGTAGGTATCGGCGCTGACGCCGGTGGCTGTTGTAAAGGTCTCGTCAAAGGTGACTGAAAAGATCTTGTTGTAAAACAATATGAAAACTGCTGTTACCACGCAGGAGAGCCCTACTGACAGCCATACTTCCTGTTTTGTCAGAGTAAGGATCGAGGTAGAGCCGAAGAGGGTCGTGCAGACATCACCTGTCAGGTTGGCAGAAGTGGAAAAAACGTTGAGAAGCAGATAACCAAGCGCAAGTGAGGCGACTGATGCCATCGCAATAGCGGCATCACCTTTTATCTTGGCGTTTTGTCCCGCCCTGAGCAGCAGGATCGCGCATAGTGCCGTAGCCGGCAGGACTAGCCATGTGCTGTTTGCCATCTTGAGCACCGAGGCGACAGCCATGGCGCCGAAAGCCACATGGGAAAGCCCGTCACCTATGAAGGAATATCGTTTCAGAACGAGGGTCACCCCCAAAAGCGATGAGCACAGGGCAATCAGCACCCCTACGATAAGGGCATACCGAACGAAGGGATATTGGAAATAGAAGGCCAGTTTATCAAGCATTGGGCGTATCCTCCTCGCCTGAAAGGAATATCTTACCCACACCGCTTTTGAGGTAATCCTCAGTTGTTCCGAAAAACAGCGGTTCTCGGCTTAGGTGGAGGATATGGCTTGCGTATTTGACGGCAGAACGTATATCGTGGGATACCATGATGACGGTCAGCCCGTCATCATGGTTTAGATCATGAATAAGAGAGTACATTCCGGCAGACACCATTGGGTCAAGCCCGGTAACGGGCTCATCAAGCAGCAGCATGGAGCGTGTGGCGCACAGAGCACGCGCCAGAAGAACCCTCTGCTGCTGGCCCCCTGACAGTTCCCTGTAGCTGTGGCGGGAAAGGTCTTCTATCCCCAGCCTTTTCATATTGTCTTCAGCCAGCCTTTTCTCCTCTTTGTTATAAAAAGGTCGCAGGCCGCAGCGGTTAAGACATCCGGAAAGCACTACTTCCCGAACCGAGGCCGGAAAATCCTTTTGAACCTCTGTTTGCTGGGGCAGATATCCTATCTCGTTAGGCTTTAGGCCATCGCCAATGCAGACAGAGCCGGAAATCGGCGGTTTTAGCCCGAGGATCGCCTTGATAAGCGTGCTTTTGCCGGAGCCGTTTTCTCCTACTATACAGAGGTAGTCGCCGCTGTTTACAGAAAAGGTAAGATTCTCGGCAATAATATTGCCATCATAGCCTAAAGCTACATTTTGAGCTGTCAGTAAAGCCATTTTACACATCCTTAGTTTAAAGCATCATGCAGGACATCAAGGTTCGCGCGCATAATATCAAGATAATTTGCTCCGCCTTCAATATCTGCCTTAGTCACAGACTGCATCGAATCCATTATGAGTATTTTCTGGTTTTTGCCGGCGGTATTGCTTATAACAGCGTTTGCAATTTTCTGGTCTGAATTATCTATTACGAGAACGGCTGGAAGGTTAAGCTCATCTTCCTTGCCGGCAAGGAAAATAACGGTTTCGAAGCTTGCCTCTGTTTCTGCGGAGCATCCTACAAATGCCGCATAATAATTTAGGCCGTAATCATCGACAAGGTAGCGGAAGGGGAATCTGTCACCAAAAAGCAGGGTATCAAGGCGGGCGGCTTTAACTGTATCGGAGTAGCTGCTGTCAAGCGCCTTGAGTTTGTCGGTATAAGCTGTGTTATTAGCTTTGTACGTATCTGCCTGTGATGGGTCAAGACCGCAAAGAGCATCGGTTATCGCATCGCAGATGGTCTCGGCGTTTTTGAGGGAAAGCCAGACATGCTCGTCATATTCAGGCTCTTCTCCATGGCCGTGCTCTTCGCTCTCCATGCCTTCTACTACTTCCTCTTCTTTGATCTTATCTCCAAGGATATCCATGAGATTTAGAACGACCATGTCTTTGTTGACGGCCTCTTTGAGGGCATCGTCGACCCAGGCGTCCGATTCGCCGCCAACATATATAAACAGGTCGCAGTCAGAGATTTTAATAATATCATCGGCGGTAGGCTGGTAGTTGTGAAGGTCCACTCCGTTATCAAGAAGCAGGGTAAGCTCGGCATTATCGCTGTTACCCATAATTTCATGAACCCAGTCATACTGAGGGAATATGGTGCAAACTACGTGTAGCTTTTCTGCATTTTCGCTTTCATCCGCTCCGCTTTTGGCGTTTTGTGAGCTGCTTGAGCAGCCGGCAAGCCCGGCGGCTATGATAAGAGCTGTCAGTAAAGAGATGATTTTTTTCATTTTGTTTCCTCCTTGGGGTATACAATAAGCTGAAGGGGCGCAAATAATAAAGGGCTGCTTCACCGCCCGAATAGGGATCCCGGACGCCGCCCTTTTTAAAAAAGCAGGAGTTTAATCGCTCAGCTTGACCTTAAGGGAAACAAGAGTCCGCGCCATACAGAAGCGGGGGCAAAAGGGAAAGGGCTCTTGAATAACCAAAATCGCAAAAAAGGCATATAAGGAAAGCAAGGCGACATCGCTGCTGACGGTAAAAATGCCTATGCATACCGCTATATTATGGCATATGTTGCAGCTTTCGCCTGTGCAGTGATGCTCCGCCTCGGCGGTAATATAGGCGAGAGAAAGTATTAAGGCCGCTATGAATAGCAACAGTATTGCTGTCGTAAAGGCCCTTTTTTTATTCATCTTTTGTTTTTCCTTTCTTGTAGTGGAGATAAAGTCATTTGCATGACTCGCAAACGCCATACAGAACGGTGCTTTGAATATCTATATTGAAACTGCTTTCTTTTTTTACAAACTCCAAAAGGGAATCGGAGACATTTTGGCTCATATGCAGAACTTTCCCGCACTTTGAACATTTCATATGAAGATGCAGGCTGCACTTTTGCGGCTCGGAGTATCTGTAGAGAACGGTTTTTCCGTCTTCGCTCAACAGCTTCTGTATCACACCGTCATCTGCCATCTTTGCAAGATTTCGGTATACGGCGCTGGCGCTTATAAGGTTATCCTCTTTTACACCAAGATAAATGTCGCCTGCCGACAGGGGATAATCGGTGTTTTCCATGAGATATGAAAGAAGGGCCTGACGTTTTTGTGTGTTATATTGTTTCATAATACCGCCTCAATATGCGAACTGTTCGCAAATTATAATAGCACATGGCAGAAGCGCAGTCAAGCTTATCAGGAAAAACGGCAAAAAAGGTGTCTGACAAAATACTTCATAAAAATACAAAAGGCCCGCCGAGGTTTGAAACGGCGGGTCTTTATGTGTTTTTATGTGATTTAACCAAGTGCTACATCGAGCAGCATCATAAGCGCAAAGCCCAGCGCGGCTCCGATTGTACCCACATTGCTGTGTTCTCCAGCCTGGGATTCGGGGATAAGTTCTTCCACCACCACATATATCATCGCTCCTGCGGCGAAAGACAAGATATATGGCAGAATAGGGGTGACAAGAGAGGTGAGAAGTATCGTGATTATCGCGCCTATCGGCTCAACTACGCCTGAAAGAAAGCCGTACATGAATGACTGCTTTTTTGAAAGGCCCGATTCCACAAGAGGCATTGAGATTATCGCGCCCTCGGGGAAGTTTTGAATAGCTATACCGATTGCAAGGGCAAAGGCTCCGGCCGCGGTTATTACCTCGCCGCCGGAAAGCATACCCGCAAGAACGACTCCCACAGCCATTCCTTCTGGGATATTGTGCAGCGTGACGGCAAGCACCAGCATAAAGGATTTGCCGAGGCCGCTGGGTTTGCCCTCGGGAGAGTCTGAATCAAGATGCAGGTGCGGGATGACGGTATCGAGCAAAAGTAAAAACCCAACGCCAATAAGAAAGCCGGTAACGGCGGGAAGCCATGCTATGCCTCCTGATTTCTTGGTCATTTCTATGGCGGGTATGAGAAGGGACCACACCGATGCCGCTATCATCACGCCCGAGGCGAACCCAAGCAAAGATTTTTGCAAGGTGGGTTTCATCTCGCTCTTCATGAAAAATACCATCCCGGCGCCGGCTGTTGTACCGAGGAAAGGAATCATTATTCCGGCAAGGACTTTAATTGTATCGTTCATATATATCTTCCTTTATCAATAAAAATGGAATGCTGGCCCCCAAATAAGCAGAGCCTAATTCTTGGAGCTTTCAATGAGAGCGGTCTGGCGGCATAGAGCATCAAATGTCTGCTGGCTTATGTCATGTTCGATCTTGCAGGCGTCTTCTCGGGCTGTTTTTTCATCAACGCCTATACTTATCAAAAAGCTGGAAAGAAGCCTGTGACGTGCATATACATTCTGGGCAATTCGCATGCCTTTATCGGTTAGGGTGATAAGGCCTGTTTTGTCCATTACAATATATCCGTTTTCTCTAAGACGCCTTGTGGAGTAGCTGACGCTTGGCTTGGTTACGCCCAGATAATCGGCCACATCTACAGAGCGAATATATCCGTATTTTTCTTTCGTCATCAGCATTGCCTCAAGATAATCTTCAGATGCTTTGCGTATCTTCATAATATATCAGGCCGCCTTTCTGTGCTTGTTTAGTACAGGTTAACACACTCTAACTGAAATTGCAATATCTTCAAAGATGCTATTGACAAATACGGTTAGAGGTATTAAACTATAAATTGGTTAGAGCAGTCTAACTCATTATTCAGACGCATGGTTAGTAAAAGCTAACTGTCACATAAAGGGAGGCACCAATGATGCCATTAACATTTGCGGATATAGGGGAAGAGAATATAATCAAGAAAGTTGGCGGAAGCCCGGAGGTAAAAAAGCATCTTGAGAATCTGGGGTTTGTAGCCGGGGGCAATGTCACGATAATTGCCACAATGGCAGGCAACGTGATTGTAAACGTAAAAGAAGCGAGAGTGGCAATAAGCCGGGAGATGGCGCAGAAGATAATGGTTTGATTAAGGGTTGGCCGTATTTTGATTTTTAAAAGACGGCCTCTGAAAAATATATAAGCCAGCATCCAAACATAAATTGGAGTAGGAGGAAACAAGCGTGAATACGTTGAAACAGGCAAAGGTAGGCCAGACAGTTAAGGTTTTAAAGCTGCATGGGGAAGGCGCGGTGAAGCGCAGAATTATGGATATGGGGATCACCCGCGGGGTGGATGTATATATCCGCAAGGTTGCGCCGCTGGGAGACCCGGTTGAGGTCAATGTAAGAGGATACGAGCTTTCTATCCGAAAGGCCGATGCCGAGATGATCGAGGTGGAGTAAGGGACGCCTCAATGCGGATATCCCCGCTTTTCCACACGTATTAAGATAGGCTTAGAACAGTCGGTTAGATAGAACTAACCGTGAAAGAGAGGAACATAGACTATGGATTTGAAAATAGCCCTTGCGGGCAACCCAAACAGCGGAAAGACAACGCTGTTTAACGCACTTACAGGTTCCAATCAGTTCGTTGGCAACTGGCCCGGAGTAACCGTAGAAAAAAAGGAAGGCAAGCTTAAAAAGCATGAGGGTGTCAGCATCATCGATCTGCCCGGCATTTACTCGCTTTCACCCTATACGCTTGAGGAGGTAGTAGCGCGAAATTATCTTATCGGCGAGAGGCCGGATGCGATTCTAAATATCGTAGACGGCACGAACCTTGAGCGCAACCTCTATTTGACCACACAGCTGACAGAGCTTGGCATTCCTGTGGTCATTGCCATTAACATGATGGATATTATAAAAAAGAATGGCGACAAAATAAATGTGCCGGAGCTTTCAAGAGAGCTTGGCTGTAAGATAGTTGAAATATCGGCCCTTAAAGGAACAGGCATCATGGAGGCAGCAGCAGAAGCGGTAGAGGCTGCAAAAGCTACAAAGACTGTTCCAATGCACACCTTTTCAGGCGTCGTAGAGCACGCTATTGCCCATATTGAGGAAGCGGCTGTGCACAACATGCCCTCGGAGCAGCAGCGCTGGTATGCCATCAAGATATTTGAGCGTGACGAAAAGGTTCTTTCTCAGCTCAAGCTTGGCAAGAATGTCCTTGATCATATTGAAGATGATATCAGGGCCGCAGAGAAAGAGCTTGACGACGATGCCGAGAGCATAATTACAAACGAAAGATATGTATATATAGCTTCGTTGATAAAAGCGTCGTATCATAAAAAGAGCGCCGGCAAGCTGACTGCATCAGATAAGATAGATAGGATAGTCACAAACCGCTGGCTTGCGCTGCCGATATTCGCCGTAGTGATGTTTCTTGTATATTATATCTCGGTATCGACTGTCGGAACATGGGCGACAGACTGGGCCAATGACGGCGTCTTTGGCGACGGCTGGCATCTTACGGGCGGAGCTGCGTATGCTGAGGCAGCTGAGGAGTATGTTGTTTCAGGAACTGTAGTCTCCGCTTTTGAAGGGGCTGCAAAGGCAGTGGGAATTGATCCGGAAAAGGCCACTAGTCTTGAGACGACGGCTTATCTTTATGACGATAACGGAAATGTGGATGAAGAGATACCTGTAGATTATAAAGCATATAAGGAGGCCGCTGCCATAGAGGAACCTGACCCTTCAAATTATGGTATATGGGTTCCCGGCGTTCCGGCAGTGGTCAGCGGATGGCTTGAGAACGCAAATGTGGCCGGCTGGCTAAGCGGCCTTATACTCGACGGCATAATCGCCGGCGTGGGCGCTGTTTTGGGGTTCGTGCCTCAGATGCTTATCCTCTTCCTGCTGCTTGCTTTCCTTGAGGCCTGCGGATATATGGCACGTATCGCCTTTGTAATGGATAGGATATTCCGCAAGTTCGGCCTTTCGGGCAAATCCTTTATTCCGATGCTTATAGGCACGGGCTGCGGAGTCCCCGGGATAATGGCCTCCCGTACCATTGAAAACGAGCGTGACCGCCGCATGACAATAATGACGACGACATTTATCCCCTGCGGAGCAAAGCTTCCGATAATTGCGTTGATCGCAGGCGCAATGTTCGGAGGAGCCTGGTGGGTGGCGCCCAGCGCATACTTTGTTGGGATAATGGCCATTGTACTCTCGGGCATCATGCTTAAGAAGACTAGGATGTTCTCAGGCGATCCAGCACCTTTCGTAATGGAGCTTCCCGCATATCACTGGCCCACAGCCGGCAATCTGCTGCGCTCTATGTGGGAGCGCGGTTGGTCATTTATTAAGAAGGCAGGGACAATAATTCTTCTGGCGACCATTTTTGTATGGTTCAGCTCGAACTTTGGCTGGGCGGACAGCAGCTTCGGCATGGTGGATATGAACGACAGCATACTCGCCGCAATTGGTAATGTTATGGCTCCGTTATTCACTCCGCTCGGCTGGGGCAACTGGCAGGGGGCTGTGGCGTCTATAACTGGCCTGATAGCCAAGGAGAACGTCGTAAGTACCTTTGGAGTATTGTTCGGAGGCTTTGACGAGGTGGCTGAAAACGGCTGGCAGATATGGAATAACATGCGCGAAGTATTCTCTCCGCTTGCCGCCTACTCCTTCCTTGTATTCAATCTTCTCTGCGCGCCATGCTTTGCCGCTATGGGGGCCATCAAGCGAGAGATGAACAGCGCAAAATGGACCTGGTTTGCGATCGGATATCAGTGTGGCTTTGCATACGTCATAGCTCTTGTAGTTTACCAGCTTGGGATGCTGTTCAGCGGCAATGGAAATATCTTGGGCTCTGCCGTTGCATTTGCTGCCATTGCTTTGATGCTATATATGCTTTTCAGGCCCTATAAGGAGGGAGGGAGGCTGACAACGAAGGTTAAGATCAGCGCATAACAAAAATTTTTACAATACGCATAATTAATGGCTAAAAGGAGGAATCAATATGCTGTGGATCATCAATAATATGGCTACGATCATTATCTGCCTTATACTTGCGGCTGTTGTCGCATCTATTGTGGCAGGAATGGTCAGAAAGAACAGGAAAGGGCAGTCCTCCTGCGGCTGCGGCTGTTCGGGCTGCCCGATGAGCGGCTCATGCCATCAGAAATAGTGTAACTGCATTAAATAGAGCCGCCGGCATATGCCGGCGGCTTTTCTTAATGCAATTATTTTTGCCCAAGGACCGTATTTTCAGGCATAGTAGACAGAGGCTCCTGCATGTGTGTCGCTTTTGAGCGCGAGCGCATTGTCTGGATGAGCTTGAGCGTTACATTTACGGAGAATATCACAAGCGAAACGGCTATGGCGCTTTCCCAGTCGCCCTGATCATTATAGGCGGTTATCTGGAGAGCCAGAGTCATGGTCTTGAGATTATAAAGCAGTGACACCGCCGAAATCGTTATCATAGTGTTTGTGAAGAAGTATATGAAAACGTCAGTCAGCATTTTGCGGCTGTTGGGGATTATAACATCCCAAAAGACTCTGAAAGCGCTGCCGCCAAGGGAGCGGCATGTGTTTTCAAGGTTGGGGTTCAGAAGTTTTAAGTGGCTGATGACCATCATATATGGCGAGCCGAAAAAGTGGCTGATGTTGACAAAAATCAGTATCGCAAAGGTGTTGTAAATGAAGCTGCCTCTGTAAAAAAGGGCAAAGGCAAGGCCCAAAGCCAGCCCCGGAACGGCAAGTGAGGCCATATAAAGCCCGTGGGTAAGCTTTTTAAGGGGCTTTAGCTCGTTGTGGTCTCTGATATATACATACCCCGCCGTAAAGGCAACGCACATTCCGAGAAGCCCTGTCATAAAGGCAATGAATATTGAATTGGATATCAGGCGCATGAGCTTGCCGGTTTCGAATATCCGTGCAAAATGGCTTAGGGTAGGCGTCATGTCATAAGGCCAGGCCTTTATGAAGGGCGTGGCTATGATAAGAAGCACAGGGGTAGCCAAAGCGGCAGTTATAAGGCCGAAGGCAAGCTTTTGCGCAGGAGCGAATGGGCCGGAGCGCACCCTTATTTTATTGTGTCTTGAATTGACCTGTTTTTTACTGAAGACAAGGGTATCAAGAAGATATACCACAGCCGCAGGCAACAGTATAAGAGCGCTGTAAATTGCGCCCTTTTGAAAATCCAGCATGCCTACAACATTTTTATAAAAAAGTATGGGCAGTATGGGAAAGGTTCCGCCAACTGAAAGAGGTATGCCGTAATCTGCAAAAATCATCGTAAAGCATATGGCAAACGCCGAAAAGAGAGCGTATTTTGTTATGGGGAAAACTATTTGCCAAAGACGGCGAAAAGGCTGAACGCCCAAGATGGCGGCATTTTCGTAGAGGCGGCCGTCAAGATTTGAAAACGCCTGAGACATAACTAGAAAGGCTATCGGAAAAGCATAAAAGAAACTTCCGAGGATAATTCCAAGCGGACCGTATATCGGGAGCTGAAAACCCATGATCCGGGTGGCAATACCCATTTTGCCGAAGAGATATATGATAACTATACCATGGGTTATTGAGGGCACGAGCATGGGGAGGACAGAAAAGAACCTGAAAAACCTCCGGGCTTTTCCACTCAGCTTTATTTCCACGATATAAGCGTAAAAAAAAGCCATGCTTACGGCAATGAAAGACGATACAAGAGAAACCGCAAGGGAATTGAAAAGCGCACGCCTTACCGAGCCGGAGCGAAAGGCGTCAGCAAAGCCCTTGTAAAACGGCGTGAAGTCAATTGCCTTTGCCAGCAGGTTCAGCATTGGAAAAATTAGGTTGACGCATACGATGGCGATCAGAAGGCATATTGTCAGCAGCGTCAGGCGTTTGCCGCCGCGGCCGTTATGACTCATAGGCGCCGCCTCCCTGCATAAGATTTTTGATATATCTTGCCCGTTTGTCTATCTGATCGGTAATAAATACCGTTATGAACCTGTTGCCCTCTCTGTTGGCGTAAAGACTCTGAGGCGTGGAGTCGGCCACGATCTCGCCTCTGCCCATCAGAATTATCCTGTCACTTAGGCTGAAAGCCTCTTCCTGGTCATGAGTGACCATCATCATCGTTATGCCGAACTGCTTCTGCAGTTCCTTGAGCTCGTCGCCAAGATCCACCTTTACCATGGCATCAAGAGCTGAGAAAGGCTCGTCCAGTAAAAGCAGATCGCTGCCCAAAACAAGCGAGCGGGCGATAGCCGCCCGCTGCTGCATACCGCCCGAAAGCTGGGATGGGTATTTTTTCACCGCATCCTTAAGCCTCAGGAGCTCAAGAGTACGCATCACACGCTCCTGTATTTCTCCGGCCTTTAACTTTTGCAGCTTGAGGCCGTAGGCAATGTTATCATAAAGGGTCATGTGAGGGAAAAGCGCATAATCCTGAAAAACAATAGAAAAGCCGCGTTTGCTTGGCTTGAGATAAGTTATATCTGAGTCGTTGTGCAAAATAGAGCCGCTGTCCGGGCGATCAAGCCCCGTGATAACTCTTAAAAGCGTAGTTTTTCCGCAGCCGGATGGGCCGAGAATAGAAATAAACTCGCCTCTTTCAACATGGCAATTTATGTTTTTAAGTACATGCTGGCTGCCGAATCTCTTGTTGATGTCTTTGATTTCAAGCAGCCGGTTATTCATACCTCTGGCTCCATTTTTCAGAGAAGTCAGCCTTTGTATCTGGGTCTCCGATGCCTGTCATATCAAGAAGCTTAAAGCTTTCAGGATAATTCCCTTTGTCGCTTTCTCCTTCCAGAACAGCAATATTATAATTGTTGAAGACTTCGTTACCCTCTTTTGAGGTTATAGTTCTCATTATATCAAGCACAAAGTCTGAGGGTTCGCTTTTGCGGTTCACAAGCAGCACAGTATCATAGTCATATGGGGCTCCCTCGGAGGCAAAGATGACTTTTACGGGCTTGCCGTTCTCTGCCATATTCATGCCCTCATAGTCTATTCCAAGGCCTATGGCAGCCTCGCCCTTTTCCACCATTGAGGAAGGGATCGAGCCGGACTCTCCGTAAAGCATGATATTTTCGTTCAGTTTGTCAAAATATTCCCAGCCCTCATCTTCGCCATAAAGCTTTATAAGCCCATAAAGGAAAAAGTACCCTGTTGATGAGCTGTTTGGGCTTGCCATAACGATATGACCCTTATAGACGGGGTCAAGAAGATCTTCATATGATATAGGCTCAGACAAGCCTAGCTTTGAAAGCTCCTTGGTGTTGACCAGTATCGCCCCGGCCCACACGCCGTTTGGGAGAACGGTGTTGTCGGGGTCAGAGTATGCTTCTTTGTAGGAGGAATCCGGGCTGAAGGAACGCAGAAGCCCTGCTTCTTTAAGCGTGTTTGCGTAGCCGCTTGAAAGAGAGAGCAGTATGTCGATGTCGGTATCCTGGCCTTCGGCCTGGATTTTTGCCGCAAGCTTGCCCGAGGACATATATGTTATGTTAATCTCTGCGTCGGGATATAGCTCTTTTAGGTATTCAAGCTGGATGGCGATCTGTTCTTCATAGTTTGCGGACAGAATGTTGACAACCTGTTTGTCAGTCTTTGAAGCGCATCCCGAGAAAAAGGCGACACAAAGCGCACAGGCGGTAAGAATGGTTAGAAAACGTTTGGAAATAGCCATTTTATCACTCCTTGTTTTTTGTTTTTTCCTTTTCTATATGGCATAAAATAGAATTGGCTATTATATATCCGGCAAATAGTTAACCGTTTTAATGAATATATCATATCAAAATACGCAGTAAAAATCAATAGTATTACCAATTAGTCAAACAGAATATGCGGATTAATTATCTAATTTGATCAACTCAAAGAGAACATGTATTATATAAGCAGGTGCTTCTTTGAGATTCTGTTTTAGAAGTGCGGCTTTTGAAAATTTCCAGCTGGCTTCTTCATAAAAAGGAAAAACATATTAATAACATTTTGATATTGCAAGGTTAAGAAAGGAATGTATTAATAAGGAGCTAAAGCATAAACGTCTGTATTCTTCAAATACAGACATAGGCTTGCCCGTTTCAAGAAGGACGAGATATTATAGTTGAAAAAATTACGATTTTATTATAAAATCACAGCTATGTCTTATTTAGCGAAAAATAAAACGACAACCTGCACCAAAAAGGGCACAGCGCGAATCGGCACCAGATAGTCATTCTACGTATGTTGGACTTTTATGAGTTGGTACGTAGGCTTTCAAAATAATTTCCCCCTTCGTTTTGAAAAGCTTTGATTTTGCTCTGTGCCGGGGGTGTGCGTGCCGCCTGCGGGAGCCAATGTTTCAGTTGTGTTACAAATCGGCAGATTTGTTGACACATGGATTTGCATTATGCTACTATAAGTTCGCAAAGGTAATTTTTCGCAATGCATTTCATTTGCGAAAGATCACAATTTACAAAGTTTGGCTGAAAGGCTGGACAAATATCCCAACTTTACAGCTGGGACAATAATAATTAGGAGGAAAAAACATGAGAATTCTCAAACGTAATCTCGCGTTTATGCTCGCTCTTGTTATGGCCCTTGGCCTTATGACAACAGCCAGTGCTGCTAACGTGAAGGATTACAAGGATGCCAACAATGTCACATATGTTGAAGCAGTTGACGTTCTTACAGCTCTTAAGGTTCTCGAGGGAACAGATGGATCATTCAATCCTACAGATACCCTCACACGTGAGCAGGGCGCTAAGATCATCGCTTATTTGATGCTCGGCGCTGACGCTGCAAAGGCTCTTTCAACATCGGTTGCTCCCTTTAAGGATGTAGCTGCCAATCGTTGGAGCGCAGGCTATATCGCTTACTGCGTAAGCCAGAACATCATCGGCGGCTACGGCGATGGTAACTTTGGCCCCGAAGATACCCTTACAGCTAACCAGTTTGCCAAGATGCTGCTCTGCGCAGTTGGCTACAATGTAAACGGCGAGTTCACAGGCTCCAACTGGGAAATCGAAGTTTCCAAGACAGCCCTGACAGAAGGCGTGTTTGACGGCAACCTCGGCGCTAACTTCTCCGCTGGCGTAAAGCGTGAAGAAGCTGCCCTCTACGCTTTCAACACACTGACAAGCGTTATGACAGTCAGCTATTCCGACGTTTTCGGCACATATTATTCCGGCAAGCTCTTCAACAACGAGCAGAAGTTCAACAACGAGTACACACTCGGCTACAAGCTCTATAATCTTGAATCCAAGGACTCCACCGATGATTTCGGCAGAGAGTGCCATTACTGGGTCAAGAAGAGCACAAAGCTCACTGGCAACTATCATGACGCTGCTGATGCTACATACACAGCTGCTGCTAAGTCCGGCACAATCTATACAGATCTCGGCCTGACAAAGACAGTTAATGCCACAGTCATCAGAAATGGTGTTGCGCAGAAGAACACCTTCCAACTCAAGAAGGGCCTTACCTCTCTTGCTACAGATTCTAAAGTTAGTGATGGCGGCCTTGCCCTTGGCAATGGCATTATCGTTGAAGCTTACGCTGACGATGATGAGAACGTCACCCTTGTTGTTATCGACACATACCTGGCTCAGGTAACAGATGTTGATACCGGCAAAGTTACAGTTGAGGTTCTTTACGGTGACTATACTCTGACAGATGACACATTTGAGACAGCTGCTGAGTATAAAGAAGACGATTATGTTATCGTAACTATCGCAGCTGGCGAGATCCAGTCCATGGCTGCAGCCACAACAGAAACTGGTAAGATCTCTGTTTACGCTTCCAGCTATGTAACACTCGATGGCACAAAGTATAACAAGACTCTGGCTCTTAAGAACGCCTCTGTTGACGAAGATTACTATGTTGCTAACGACTATGATTCAGAGATGGCAGTTATCCTTGATCAGTATGGCTATGCTATCGGTATAGTTGTAAAAGAAGAAGCTGACGCTGATTACAGCTATGTCCTCGTAACAAACTCCGAGGGCAAGAAGGACAGCCTGCTTTCCAGCAAGGCCGCTGTTGTTGAGGTCATGTACCTTGATGGCAAGACCGAAGTTCTGTCTCTTGAAACAAGAAAAGATGGCACAGATACCCAGTATAAGCTTAACGGTTCTTGGGTTACAATAGGTGCTGATAGTGCACTTAAGACTTGGACTGGTGCTGATAATTCTGGTACCTACACAGTTGGTATCAACGGCTTCTATCGCTATACAATCAATGATGCTGGACAGATAGTACTGAAGGCTCTTAAGTCTGCTGATACTATCGGCGATATCAATGCCTCAGTTAAGTTTACTAAGGGTAGCCAGACAGGTAGCTTTAAGGTTGGCGGATCAACTGAAAAGGCTTCTGGTCTCTTCATGAACTCCAAGACTGTATATCATATAGTTGAGGATAAGGATACCGTTAAGACCTATACAGGATACAAGAACATCGGTGTTGATGAAACCGGAGCTAAGGCCCTTATGGTTCTTGATGGCAATGTTATCACTGACCTCTATATCCTTGACACTGATGTTGAGCAGGGAGACATCTACGGCTTCTATAACGGCACAACATACAACACAACAAAGGGCACATGGGTAACTCTGTTTGTTGATGGCGCTGCTGTAAATTATCTCTACGATGCTGACGATCTGGGCACTATTCCTGCTAAGGGCGTTTGGACCATCGAAGTTTCCGACAACGAGCTTACAAGTGTAACACCTGTTGCTACTGCTGAGCTTGTTGATCGTGCAAAGGTCACTGGCACAAACGAAAGCTACTTCCAGTTCGGCACAGGCGATGCAGTTGTAAAGAACTACTACAGCGAAGACGTCAAGGTCTATGACATCACAGACGGCGGTGCTGAAGCTACGATCGCCAGAGGCGACTATGTTGTATACGTATCAGACGGCACATTCGTAACACATGCTTACATCGTAGCTGCTCCTGACAGCACAACACCTGACACGCCTACTACCCCGACAACTAACTACACAGCTACGGCTGCAAGACAGGGAATGACGAATGCTGTTAAGTTCACAGTAACAGGCCTTAAGGCTACTGATACTGAAGCTGTAACAGTTAAGGTGTTCAACTACAATAATGGTGTTAACGCAGAGCTCGGCACAATAGCACTTACTGATGATGATGCTACAGCGGCTACAACACTGACTGACACAGTTACAGTTGCTAACGCAGCTTCTGACATTGTCCTCGCAAATGGCACATATCAGCTTACCTTCGCTGTTTATGCCGGCACAACACTGGTTGATACATTTGGTCCGCTTTCCTTCGTAGTAGCTGACTAATTCCAGTTTGTCCTAAAAGCTAATGTACTAAACCTTACCCCCATGCCGAAAGGCATGGGGGTTTTGTTATGCCTTGTTTAGTTAAAGTGTGATAGCGGTGTTGGAATATTTAAAAAGTATTTATCAGTCTTTTACTGTGATTTTTATCGGGCTGCGGAGATTGAAATCCGCGGCCCGATAAATAAATTTTCTAGGTGCTTTCGTTTATGACACATACATGATAATTATGTCCAGCTTAAATAGAACTTAAAAAATAACCATTTTTCCGTATTTTGGTATAACAAGTCTTGATGTTTAGCCGGGGTTGTAAAACCTTTGATAATTTGTAATTGGGATTACGCTTGGTCTAAAACGCCTATGCTTTTTGATAGAGAGGGGGAGTATTGCATAAGATTATTTAATGGCCCCAGTCATCAAAAAGTGAATCGCCAATCATTTTTTATCTTATCGCCGCCTAAACATTGCAAGAGCCGCCGTACTTTGATACAATTAAGAAAATAAATTGCTTTTGGCTTTTTGTATAAGCAACAGAGCGCAGGGGGGCTGCATGGATAATAATATAAATATCGAGATATGCTGCGGCAGCGCGCTTGACGTAGCCACTGCGGCAGCAGGCGGAGCACAGAGGGCCGAGCTTTCTTCATGCCTTTATTTCGGGGGGCTTACACCATCTTTGGGCAGCGTAAGGGCGGCTTCAGGGTATGGCATACCGGTTATGGCGATGATTCGCCCGAGAGAGGGCGATTTTTGCTATAATACTCTCGAAAAGAAGGTTATGCTTGAGGACGCGGCCTTGATGCTCGAGAATGGGGCTTCGGGGATAGTCTTTGGCGCGCTTACAGATGGTGGTGAGATAGACGTGGGGCTTTGCCGTGAGCTTGCGGCAATATCGGCTGGGCGCGAGATGGTTTTCCACCGCGCGTTTGATCTGCTTCAGCATAACTGGCAGAAAAGCCTTTCAATACTTATAGATATCGGGATAACAAGGGTTTTGACCTCGGGCTTTGAGAAAACGGCAATACTCGGGGCGCAGAAAATTATCGAGATGGCGGAGTTTGCGTCGGGGGCTATTGAAATACTTCCCGGAGGCGGAATAAGGGCAGAGAATATAAGCGCTTTCTGCACGCTGACTGGCTGCAAATGGGTACATACTTCGGCGGGGCAGCTTTGGATGCCTGACACTGGCGAAGAGTTATCAGACAAAATTTCATTTACTCCATCCCAGCCTGCCAAAAGAGGGCATGGGCTTGTCTCGGAAGATGCGGTAAGAAAAATAACCAAAGAGGTACGCGGAAAATGAAGGTACTTGCCATAGATGTGGGCGGAACAGCGATAAAGTCTGCCCTTGTGGATGAAAATGGAGATATATCTGGGTTTCGGGAGATGGCGACTCCATCCGTAATTATAGATGGTATAGTTAAGGCCGCTAAAGGATATAATGATTACTCTGCCGTGGGGATAAGCACGGCTGGGATAGTTGACCATAAAAAAGGGACAGTGGTTTTCAGCAGCGCGGCCCTCGGATATATCGAAGGTGAGCCCTTGGCGCTTGAGGTGACTGAAAGCCTGGGCGTACCCGTTACGGTGGAAAATGACGTCAACTGCGCCGCTCTCGGCGAGGCCAGGTTTGGGGCCGGAAGAGGCTTAGGCGATTTTGTCTGCCTTACTTATGGCACAGCCGTGGGCGGAGCGCTCTATCTTAACGGAGGGCTTTACCGGGGGTATGGCAATATGGCAGGGGAAGTTGGGCATATCGCCACGCACGCTTTCGGCAAAAAGTGTGCCTGCGGCGGCAGGGGCTGCTATTCGGAATATGCCTCGGCTTCGGCTTTGGTAGCCAAGGCTATGGAGGTAGACGAAAAATACTGCGACGGACGTGCTATCGCAGCAGGGCTTTCCGATGGTCGCCTTATGGAGGCCGTATTATCGTGGGCCGACGAGGTATGCGTAGGGCTTGCCGCTGTTATACATATGTTTGACCCGCCAAGGGTCATCCTCGGCGGCGGCATCATGAACGACAAAATCTTTGTAGATATAATAAGAGAAAGGCTCAAGGGCCATATTATGCCTGCATATGCCGAAGCAGAGGTTATGGGAGCCGAGATGGGCAACCGTGCCGGGCTTTTGGGGGCTGCGGCGCTGGCCCTTGAGGAGGCCGAAAAGCCATGAT
Organism: Clostridiaceae bacterium; assembly: GCA_034926865.1. Lineage (GTDB taxonomy): Bacteria > Bacillota > Clostridia > Oscillospirales > Butyricicoccaceae > RGIG1902. The sequence continues at coordinate 116,926 of JAYFQP010000019.1, read as the reverse complement.
ACTGAAAAACGGCAGGGTATATTATAAAGGAAGCCTTCAAAACCTCGATATATCTATTGTTGACGGCGTGATTGACGACATCGATCAACATATAACCGGAGAGGGAACTGACTGCCTGGGCATGGTGATAATGCCGCTGCTTTGTGATATTCATACTCATGGCTGTCTTGGCTTTGATTTTGCGGAGGCAACGTCTGGGCAGTTCCGCAAAATGGATAACTTTTACCATCGCTCAGGCGTTGGGGTTTATCTGCCGACTATCATTTCATCTCCGGCAAAAGATTATAAGGATATAGCAAAGCGCCTTGCCGGATTGCCGCTAAGGCTGGAGGGCCCATTCTTAGGAAAGGCTAAGCGCGGGGCTCATAGGGCTGAAAACCTTTGCCTGCCGGATATGGCGCTCATTGATGAGCTTGGGGATCAGGTAAAGATGGTGGATATAGACCCGACGCTGCCCGGAGCGCTTGATACGATAGAACAGCTTGAAAAAATAGGCATGAAGACCTCTATAGGCCATACTGAGGCGACATATGAAGAGGCGATGGCTGCCTTTGACAGGGGATGCAGCCATGTGACTCATCTTTTTAATGCCATGAGCCCGCTTCACCACAGGGAAAGCGGTGTTATCGGTGCGGCGTATGACCGCAAGGAGGTCACGGTAGAGCTCATATGCGACGGATACCATATATCTCCCCCTGTTCTGAGAATGGCCTTTGAGCTGTTCGATGGCAGGATATGCCTTATATCCGACAGCTACAAAACCATGGGCATAGAGCAAAGCGGATATGCCTCTTTGCCTGACGGCACGATAGCCGGGGCCGTTATGGGGATAAACCGTACGGTCTTTATGCTGGAGAAGTGGGGCGTTCCGATTGAAAAGGCTATAAAGGCGGCCGCCGAAACGCCCTTGAGGGCCTTGGGGCTGCCTTCATGCACGATAGAAAAGGGAGAAAAAGCAATGCTGTTTGCCGCTTTGCCTGAAAGAGCGTTCCCCGAATGGGTGTTCATAGATAAAGAAATATATGGAGGTTGAAATTATGGAAAAGATGATCAAGCTCATAAAAAATGCGGATCTCTATGCCCCCGAGCATGTGGGCCTGCGGGATATACTTATCTGCGGCGGCAAGATCGCCAAAATAGCGGAGGATATCGAAGGCTTTGACGGCCTTTCGGAGGTAGACGTCTTTGATGCCATGGGCATGGCTGTAGCTCCGGGGCTTATCGATATACATGTTCATGTGACAGGTGGCGGCGGAGAGCAGGGGCCCTCCTCAAGGGTGCCGGAGATAACCCTTTCTCAGCTTTTAACAAACGGAGTTACAACCTGCGTCGGCCTTTTGGGAACAGACGGCATAACAAGAAGCCTTGAAAACCTTCTGGCTAAATGCAAGGCGTTAAATGAAGAGGGCATGACATGCTATATGCTGACAGGCTCTTATCAGTATCCCACCCAGACCATAACCGGCAGCGTTATAAAGGATATCGCTCTTATTGATGAAATAATCGGCACAAAGGTAGCAATTAGTGACCATCGCGCATCCAACCTAACCTGCGACGAGCTTATCCGCCTTGCCTCAGACACACGCATGGGTGGGCTGATCTCCGGCAAAGCCGGCATGCTTTGCATGCATATGGGCAGCGGAGCAAACATGCTCAACGATGTTTTTTATGCCATCGAGAATACCGAAATACCGATAAAGACTTTTGTTCCAACCCATATGGGCCGCAATATTCCTCTTGTAAGCCAGGGCATCAAGCTTGCCGAGATGGGCGGAAATATTGATATAACGGCAAGCGACCCCGCTATATCTGATAAACCTGCCAGCGAGATGATTGCTTACTGCCTGAGAAACGGAGCATCTGCTGAGCGCATAACGATATCGAGCGACGGTTGCGGCAGCATGCCCCGTTTCAACGAGAAAGGCGAATGCATAGGTCTTGATTACACTTCGCCAAAGGTACTGCTGATCGAGCTTAAGAACTGCGTTTTCAAGGAAGGGATACCTCTTGAGACGGCGCTGATGTTCCTGACAAGCAACCCGGCGAGAGTTATCGGAAAGCAGGGAGTCAAGGGTGCCATCTGCGAAGGGGCTGATGCAGATATTGTAATTCTCAATGAAGATCTTGATATCGTTCATGTGATTGCTAAGGGCGAACATGCTTTTAATGAGGGTCAGGCGCTTTTGAAGGGAAGATTTGAGAAATAAGGCGTTGTGTGCTCTTATTTTCCTTTAAAATAGACCTGATTGCTGTGTAAAATGCTTGCAATCAGTGAAAAATAATGGTATACTCTATTCGGTAGTGAGTAAGTTTGTGAAAGAGTGGGGGAATGCCCCACTCTTTCTTCTTTGATAATGCGTTTTTGAAGGGAGAGTCATATGCAGACGAAGGAACTTATAAGGAAGGTTTGGGACAAGTGTCTGCCGCTCTGCGAGGCGGAGGGACTTTCAATATGGGATGTCACCTTTGAAAAAGAAGGCAGGGGTTACAGCCTTTCTGTTTTTATAGACCGAGAGGATGGAGTGTTTGTCGAAGACTGCGAAAAGATAAGCCGCGCCCTTGATCCTTATCTCGATGAAAATCAGTTTGACAGCCTGCCGGCATATACACTGACCGTTTCTTCTGCGGGGCTTGAGAGAAAGCTTTCAAGGCCGGAGCATTTTGAGTGGGCAAAAGGCAAGAGCGTGGACGCATCGTTCTATAAGGCTAAAAACGGCGTGACCGGAATCTGCGGAATCCTCAGGGATAAGGATGAGCAGAAGCTAATCCTTGAGCAAAATGGAAATCTTTTAGAGCTTGATATGGCCAATGTCGCCATGGTCAGGCTGCATTTTGAAATATGATTAAGGAGAACGTTAAAATGAACAGCGAGATGATAAAGGCGCTTGACGATCTTGAAAAGGAAAAGGGCATAAAAAAAGATTATATGCTGGATAGGATCTCTCAGGCGCTCGCCGCCGCTTATAAGGCAAAATACAAGTCAGCCGCTCAGAGCAGCGCCGTAGACAATCTATTTGTAGATATAAACAGCGATACCGGGGCTATATCCATGCATGCCGTCAAGACGGTATGCGATGCCGAGGATATCGAAAATCCCGCTGCAGAAATAAGCGTTGAAGATGCTGTAAAATATGCCCCTGACCCGCAGATCGGCGATCAGGTGCGCATAGAGGTTGCCGTAAACGATTTCGGAAGGATTGCTACACAGACGGCAAAGCAGGTTATTATTCAGGGTATACGCGAGGCCGAGAGGGGCATGATCGTTGAGGAGTTTGCCTCAAAGGAGCATGAGATCCTTACGGCCACGGTTAATAAGATAGATACGCGCTATGGAAACGCTATCCTTGAGATAAGCGGAAGGCGCGACAAGACAGAGACAGTACTTAACGCCCAGGAGCAGATCAAGGGAGAAGTTCTCCACGAGGGTGACAGGATCAAGGTATATGTTGTTGAGGTGCGCAACGTGGGCAAGGGGCCCCAGATCGTTGTTTCAAGGACACATCCGGGCCTTGTCAAGAGGCTGTTTGAGATTGAAGTGCCCGAGATTCATGACGGAACGGTAGTCATAGCAAATATAGCTCGTGAAGCCGGCTCAAGAACAAAGATAGCCGTTTATTCCTCGGAGGAAAATGTTGATCCTATCGGCGCCTGTGTCGGCCCTAAGGGCGGCAGGGTATCCGCTATAGTTGATGAACTTAAAGGCGAAAAAATAGATATAATTAAGTATTTTGAAGACCCGGTGCAGTTTGTCGCCGAGTCGCTGTCGCCATCTGATGTAATATCGGTTCAGCTTCTTGATGACGGAAAGAGCTGTGTTGTCATAGTTCCTGATGACCAGCTTTCTCTTGCGATAGGCAAGGAGGGGCAGAATGCAAGGCTCGCAGCTAAGCTTACGGGCTTTAAGATAGATATTAAACCGCAGTCACAGGCCGAGTAAAAGCTCTGCGCTTGAGCAGTGCGGAGAGGGTCGGTCTTTTTAACAAACGCACAATAAAGACAAAAGCCGGCTTCTGTGTTATGGCGCTGGAGGGTCGGCGAGAATATGATGAGATCGGGAGGCTCTATGCCAAAAAAAATACCGGTGCGGCAATGTGTCGCATGCCGCCAGAAAAAAGAAAAAAACGCGCTCGCAAGGGTTGTGAGAACGCCCGAAGGCGAGGTACTTTATGACGCCAAGGGCAAAATTTCCGGCAGAGGAGCATACATCTGCAAGGATATTAAATGCCTTGAAAAGGCCGTCAAGAGCAGAGCGCTGGCCAGAGCCCTTGAATGTGACATACCGGACGAAGCCTTTGAGGAGCTTAAGCATCAGTTTGAGCTTCAGGAAAAGGAGGCTGAGCATGACGGAGAATAGTGACATTCTTACGTTTTTAGGCCTTATGAAACGGGCGGGGGCCCTTTCGGTGGGGGCTGACGATACAGCCGAAAGCTGTAAGCTCGGAAAGGCAAGGCTGGCTCTTTTGGCCTGCGATACTGCGGAAAACACTGTAAAGTGGATCGAGGAATCCTGTAGGCATAAGGATGTGCCCGTTTTGCGGCTTGCACACGATAAGAAGGATATGGGAGACGCCCTTGGCGTAGGGGGATGCGCCACAGCGGCGGTGTGCGATACGGGGTTCTCGCTGGCTCTTTGCAAAAAGCTCGGGCTTTGGGAGCTGACTGAAAAAATGGAGCTGAGGCTTCAGCGGGAAAAACGCCGAAAAGCAAAGAAGCTCGCAGGTAAAAGCAGCGCCCACACATCTGAAAAGGGGGAAATAAAATATGATGATAAAATATAAGCTATCTGAGGTGTCAAAAGATTTCGCACGGTCAAATAAAGAGGTGTCGGAAATCTTGGGCAAACATCTCAAGGCGCCCAGAAGCAACGCGCAGGTTCTCACAGAGGAGGAGCTTAACGTAGTTTTTGAAGACCTTACTCAGAATAATCAGATAGAGGATTTTAAGAAGGTTTTCGAGGCAGCCAGAAGCCTTCAGCCTCAAAAGGAGCAGCCTGTGCAAGCAGAGAACAAGCCTCACCCTGAGACCCGCCAGGAAAGACCCGCGGCCAGGCCGCAAAACGAAGACCATTCCCAGAGGGATCAGGGCCAGCGCAAGGATCAGAACGCTCCAAAGCGTCCTGAAGAAAAGCCTGCCCAGCCCACATCGACTAAAGGCCCGAAGGTCACATATGTGGATACAAGGGGATCGTCTGTAAACCTTGAAAAGTATGACGAGAGGATGGATACTCTTGTCCCCGAGAATGTAGATAAGATACAGAATACTTCTGGCAAGCAGAAAATAAAGCAGAATACTCAGAAACGAGTTCAGTTTGGCAGCAAACGCCGCCAGGAGGAGCAGGATAAGCTGAGGAAGCTCCAGCTTCTGCAGGCACAGGCGAAGAAAGCCCCGCTCAAGGTGCTTATACCTGATGAAATAGCTGTGGGTGAGCTGGCCTTAAGGCTCAAAAAGACGGCGGCTGCCGTTATAAAAGAGCTTATGAAGGTCGGAGTAATGGCCTCGGTTTCCGAGACGATCGATTTTGACACGGCTTCACTTGTGGCTATGGAGCTTGGCGCTGTTGTTGAGAAAGAGGTTATCGTCACTATTGAGGAGCGCCTTTTTGACGAGAGCGAGGACAAGGAAGAGAATCTTATCGCGAGGGCCCCGGTAGTTGTAGTTATGGGGCATGTCGATCACGGCAAGACCTCTCTGCTTGATGCGATAAGGAATACAAGCGTTGCCTCTGGAGAAGCCGGGGGCATAACCCAGCATATAGGCGCCTACAGAGTATCGGTAAACGGAAAAGACATCACATTCCTCGATACCCCCGGACACGCCGCATTCACATCCATGAGAGCAAGAGGAGCTCAGGTTACGGATATAGCTATCCTTGTGGTGGCAGCCGATGACGGTATCATGCCCCAGACGATTGAGGCCATAAATCACGCTAAAGCGGCTGGTGTGCCGATTATTATTGCCGTCAACAAGATGGATAAACACGGGGCAAACCCCGATAGAATCATGCAGCAGCTTACAGAGTATGAGCTGGTTCCGGAAGAATGGGGCGGGAGTACCATCGTATGCAAGATCTCGGCGCTTACGGGCGAGGGCATCGACAACCTTCTTGAAATGGTGCTGCTGACAGCGGAGATACAGGAGCTCAAGGCAAACCCGAACCGTGCTGCCAAGGGCACAGTTATCGAGGCAAAGCTTGATAAGGGCAGAGGGCCTGTGGCTACAGTGCTTGTGCAGAATGGCACTCTCAATATGGGAGATATCGTAATAGCCGGCACGTCGGTTGGACGTGTAAGAGCTATGGTCAACGATAAACAGCAGAAGGTCAGCTCAGCTGGGCCGTCTGTGCCTGTTGAGATAGTTGGACTTGCAGAGGTTCCCAGCGCAGGCGATATCTTCTATTCGGTAGAAGATGAGCGTATGGCAAGAACTCTTGCCGAACAGCGCAGAACCGAGGAGAAGGAAAAGAGGGCAAACCTTGTTCAAAAGGTTACGCTTGAAAACCTTTTCTCTCAGATAGAGCAGGGCGAGGTCAAGACGCTGAACATCATAGTCAAGGCCGATGTGCAGGGCTCTGCCGAGGCCGTTAAATCATCGCTCGAGAAGCTCTCAAACGATGAAGTACAGGTGAAGATCATTCACTCGGGCGTCGGCGGCATAAATGAGTCTGACGTAATGCTGGCATCCGCTTCCGGAGCTATCATCGTAGGCTTCAATGTACGTCCTGATCACGGGGCCATTCAGAGCGCCGATAGAGATCATGTGGATATAAGGCTTTACAGCATAATCTACAACTGCATAGAGGAAATCGAGCAGGCGATGCGCGGAATGCTGTCTCCCAAGTATAAAGAGAGTATTATTGGCCATGCTGAAATACGCCAGACCTTCAAGGTATCCGGCGTAGGCACCATAGCCGGAGCTTATGTGCTTGACGGCAAGATGCAGCGCAATGAGAAGGTAAGGATAGTCCGCGACAATATCGTTATCCATGAGGGCGCCCTTGCCACGCTCAAGCGCTTTAAGGATGATGTCAAGGAGGTTGCCGCAGGCTTTGAATGCGGCATGAGCTTTGAGCGCTACAACGATATTAAGGAAGGCGATATAATAGAGGCCTTCGTTATGGAGCAGATAAAGCTTTAAGTAAGGGAGTGATATAATGGGCGGCAACAGAGGCGCTCGTATCAATGAAGAGATAATGAAGTGTCTGGCGGAGATCCTGCCCTCGGTAAAAGATCCGAGGCTTACGGGAGTAATGCTCAGCATCATCAGGTGCGAGGCTACGACGGATCTTCGTTGGTGCAAGGTATATATATCGGCTATGGGGGATTATGATCCCAAGGAGCTGAAAAAAGGGCTCAAGTCTGTTTCGGGCTTTTTAAGGCGTGAGCTTGCTCACAGGATTACCCTTAGATATACCCCCGAGCTCTTATTCGTCATCGACGATTCGATTTCGTATGGGGTTCATATCTCAAAACTGATAAATGACCTTGATATCAGTCATGACGAAAGCGGGGAACAAGAGGATGATGATATCGTTTAGCAGTATGTGCGCGATGCTTTCTCAGAATGATCGCATCGCCATCCTCACCCATAAGCGCCCCGACGGAGATACCTTGGGCTCTGCCGCTGCGCTGTGCCTTGGGCTTAGAAAAATAGGGAAGAGGGCGTGGCTTTTCCCGAATCCAGAGGTCACGCAGAAATATAAGCCCATGACTGACGGGCTGTGGGCAGAGGAGGGCGAGAGCTTTGGGTTTATCTGCACAGTAGATGTGGCAGACAAAGCGCTTTTGACGGACAATGCGTTTGAAAAACTCAATAGGATCGATCTTGCCATAGACCATCATCCTTCTTTTACCGGTTTTGGAGGGGCGGGGTATTGTGACCCTTCTGCTGCGGCCTGCGGAGAGATAATATATGCCCTGCTGGATGGAATGGAGTGCAGGCTTGACAGCGGTATTGCAGATGCGATATATACTGCTATAGCCACCGATACCGGCTGTTTCAGCTTTGATAACACAACTGCCACCACACACAGCGTAGCTGCCGCCTGTTTTGAGGCGGGGGCTGATTACCGCGAGATCAATTACCGCTGTTTCCGTCTTAAGACGAGGGCGCGGGTAGCGCTTGAAGGCCATCTATACTCAAGCCTTGCAATGGTTTCGGAAGGCAGAGGGGCTGTTTCAATGATAACAAGAGACCTTCTGCAGACGCTTGGGGCCACTGAAGATGACACGGATAACCTTGCTTCGCTGCTTACGCAGATAGAAGGGGTAAAAATCGGCGCACTGTTGACAGAAATGCCCGATCAGGGTGGCTTTAAGATATCGATGAGGGGCAGAAGCGGCTTCAATGTATCTGAGATATGTGCTCTTTTTGGCGGCGGAGGACATGCGGGCGCCGCCGGCTGTACGCTTGAAAACATGAACGCCAGGGATGCGGAAAATACCATCAAAAAGGTGATTGGAGACAGGCTTGATGCTTAATGGCGTTATTGTATTCAATAAGCCCCCTGATTTTACCTCACATGATGTGGTGGCCAAGCTCAGAGGCATACTTAAAACCAAGAAAATAGGACATGCCGGCACACTTGACCCAATGGCCGAGGGGGTGCTGGTAATACTTGTCGGGGCAGCTACCAAAGCCTCCGACTATCTGCTTTCCCTTGATAAGACATACCGTGCGGGCTTTAAGCTGGGGCTGCTTTCAGATACGCTTGATATTTGGGGCCAGACCAGGGAAACCGGAGCTCATATTCCTGACGGTGAGAGCGTGCGAATGGCTGTAGAATCATTCGAGGGGGGATATATGCAGGTGCCCCCAATGTATTCTGCAATACAGAAAGACGGCGTTCGGCTTTATGACCTTGCGAGGCAGGGGATAGAGGTAGAGCGAAGCGGCAGAACAGTAGATATAAAAGGCATCAGACTTCTCTCGTTTGATGGTCAGCGAGGCGAGATAGAGCTTACATGCTCAAAGGGCACATATATACGAACGCTTTGTCATGATATAGGTCAAAAGCTTTTATGCGGCGCGGTTATGGATAGCCTTGTTCGCCTGCGGTCGGGGAGGTTCGACATAAGCGAAGGCGTAGGCTTTAAAGAGCTTGAGGCTCTTGCGGCAGAAAACAGGCTCAGCGAGGCGATATTGACTCTCGAGAAAGTGTTTTCGTTTCTTCCCGCCCTTACGCTTGATGAACCGGGGCTTAAGAGAGCGTTGAATGGGGCTTATGTGGACGAAAGCATGCTTTTATCCGGCAGTATACCCAAGGAAGAGGGGACGCTTTGCGCGCTTTATACCTCCGGAGGCAGGCTTGCGGTTTTGGCAAGAAGCGGATTTCTTACTGTTTCGGGCGTGCCGGCTTTATTATACGAAAAAACCTTTTATACGGGTGAGCTTCAATGAAGGATACTATCATAGCGCTGGGCTTTTTTGACGGAGTCCATCTGGGGCATCAGAGGATACTCAGCACCGCGGCTGATGAGGCTGAAAAAAAAGGCCTTACATCCATGGCGGTCACCTTTGAAAACCAGCCCAGGGCATTTTTAAATAAAACTTCCCCCAATCTTTTGACTACAAAAGAGCAGAGGGAAGAATATATCAGGCTTCAGGGAATAAAAAGGGTGGAGATGCTTCCGTTTGACAAGGCTATGGCGGGCATGAGCCCCGAAGTCTTTGTGCGGGATATCCTAGTAGATCGTTATGGCTGCCGCGCCGTTGTATGCGGCGAAAATTATTCCTTTGGCTCGATGGGCAGGGGGGACGGAAAGCTGCTAAGAGAGCTTGGGTCAGGCTTGGGCTTTGAATGCCATATCTGCCCTCCTGTAGTAAAAGATGGCTTAACCGTCAGCTCAAGCTGGATACGCAGCTTGGTTGGGGAAGGCAGAATAAAGGAAGCCGGAGAGCTTCTTGGCAGGCGATACTCAATAAGGGGCGAGATAGCCCACGGAAGAGGCGTAGGCGCCAAGCTTGGCTTTCCCACGGGCAACATAGCTATTCCAAAAGATATGCTTGCGCCCAAGTACGGAGTATACGCGGGGGTCATGAAGATAGGGGAAATAAGCTTCATGTGTGCCGTGAATATAGGGATAAGGCCCACATTCGGGCTGAAAACACCTGTGCTTGAGTTTCATGTGCTTGATTTTGAAGGAGATATCTATGGCCGGACAGCCGAGATATCTCTTGTGGATTTTGTAAGGGAAGAGAGGGCTTTTGCTTCGGCAAAGGAGCTGGCGGAGCAGATAGCCTGCGATGTCGGGCTGATAAAGGAGCTTTTGAGATGAGTTTTTTGAAAAATCTTTATGCCTGGTTTGTCATAGCAAGAAGCAATTTTGTAGCTACATTCGGCGGATGGATAAGCTTTGCGCTTTTCCTTTTTATAGCCATAGGCCTTATAGCCGGCATGGTAAGGACGCTTTTGGCCGGACGGCATCTAAAGCGAAGCTCTCCGCTAAAGCGCTATTCGCCTGACTCTGCCCTCACCGCACATGCGGTGGAAAGCCTTCGCACAGCCATAGCTATCCCCACTGTAACCGGAGATACTGAGGCTATGGAGGAGTTTCGGCAATACCTAAAAAAGAGATATACTAGCGTTTTTGAACATCTTAACTTTGTGCCCGTAAGCGGCGGCAGCCTGCTGCTCAGATGGCGCGGGCCAAAGGGAGGGGAGAAGCTTCCCGTGATGTTCTGCGGGCATATGGATGTTGTGCCAGCGGGGGACGGCTGGGGCGAAGATCCCTTCTCCGGACGGCTGGATGATGACGGCTTTATTGTAGGACGCGGGGCAATAGACTGCAAAAATGTCGTAATAGGCCTTTTTGAGTCAGTTCAAAGCCTTATAGAAGAGGGATATTCGCCCTCAAGGGACATATATTTCGCCTTTGGGCATGATGAGGAGACCGGAGGACGCGAGGGTGCAGCGAAGATGGCCGAGGCATTCGAAAAGCGAGGGCTGCGGTTCGAGATGGTCATTGACGAAGGCGGCTATATAACAGAGGAGCATTTTGGACGCAAGAGGTTTCCTGCTGCCCTTATCGGCGTTGGAGAAAAGGGATGCAGCTATTACAAGCTGACGGCCCATGGGAAAACGGGACATTCTTCAATGCCGCCCAGACATTCGGCCGTGGGGATACTTGCGGAGGCAATTTGCCGAATAGAGGCCGCACCTCCGAACGCGAGGCTTCTTGACGTTATTGATGAGAACATGCGTCTTTCTGCCCCTGCTATGCGTTTTCTTTACAGGTTCACCGTCTGTAATCTGCCGATTTCCAAGCTGCTGCTTTTCAGGGCTTTTTTGGGCAATCCGGCAGTAAATCCCCTTTTCAGGACAACCTTTGCATGCACTCAGGTTTGGGGCTCCGAAGTGCCTAATGTGCTTCCTGGCGAGGCTGTGTGTATGGTAAACGCCCGCATACTTCAGGGGGATACGCCTAAAGGCATACTCAAGTATTTGAACTCACTCGTCGACGATCTTAAGGTTGATGTTGAACCTGTTCTGGAGATACCTGCCTCAAAGATATCTCCTATGGACAGCGATGCTTACAAAAAGCTATGCGAAGTCATTGAGGGAAAATATCCCGGCCTGCCATGCATACCCGGAATTCAGGCCATAACCACCGATTCCCGTTATTATGAAAACATCTGTGACAATATCTTTAAGTTCATGCCATTCGTCATGGACAGTGGGCTTTACGACAGGATGCACAACAGCGGAGAAAAGATAAATGTAAACTGCCTGGGCTTGGGAATAGAGTTTTATAAGGCTCTTATCAAAGCACTTTAGGGGGCAAGCATGACAAGTATATATTTCATTCCTGCCTGTATAGTAATGGTCATTCTTACTGTGATGATGGCGTATGTGTTTTTCAAATATTGAGAAAACCCCCTGCGGGCTTAGATCCCACAGGGGGTAATTTTATGAAGAATGGATATCAAATTTGCAGAAGCAAAGAACAAAGCTCGTCAACAGTTTTTACAGTAATATCCGCGCCGGCCTTCCTCAGTTCGTCTTCGCTGCCATAGCCGAACAGGACCCCGATAGACATAATCCCATTGTATTTAGCCCCTATAATATCATGTTTTCTATCGCCCACCATCACTGCTAGAGCCTTATCCGTTACCCCTGCTTTATTGAGGGCATAGGCAACAACCTCGCTTTTTGCCGTTCTGGTGCCGTCAAGCTGGCTTCCGCAAATATGGCAGAAGAAGTTGTCCAGCGAAAAGTGTTCGAGAATCTTTTGGGCGTAAACCTCAGGCTTGGAAGTGGCAAGAAGGATCTCCCTGCCATTTTTCGAAAGGTGAGAAAGCATCTCAGGAACTCCCTGCAAAACTGCGTTTTCAAAAATGCCCTTTTCCGAGAAATATATACGGTATTGATCAACCGCCTTAAGAGCTTTATCGTGGCTGAAACCATAGAAGTTCTCAAAGCTCTCTGCCAGCGGCGGCCCTATAAAAGGTATGAGAGTATCAAGGTCATGAACCTTTATACCAAAAGTATTGAGAGCAAAGGCGACCGACGAGGTTATTCCCGCCTTTGGATCGGTCAGCGTGCCATCAAGATCAAAGAGTATGTATTTTTTACTCATTTTAATGCTCCCGTAAAGTGTTTTGTTATACTTTATCAGCCTTAGGGCAGCAAAGTCAATCTTTTTATATTTTTCCGTGCCAAAGGTTCGAGAAAGTGATATTATTAAAAAAAGCCGGAGCCAATAGATGGAGTATGATAAAACCGACGGAATCGACTTTTTTCGATGGGCTTAGATAGCATAAGGCATTAAAATGGAGAAGCAGGTTTTGCTTTTGAAGAGAGGATGCAGGCCGAAATGAGGATATTGGGCATAGACCCAGGATATGGCATAGTGGGCTACGGCGTTATTGAGCATGCGGGTGGCATAAACAAATATATAAGCCATGGGGCTATAACAACAGACGCCGGGACGCCATTTCATCTGCGGCTGCTTGAGATATATAACGATATGTGCACATTGATCGACCGTTTTAAGCCGGATGCCATTTCGGTTGAGGAGCTTTTCTTCAATACGAATGTCAAGACTGCCATACAGGTTGGTCATGCAAGGGGAGTCATACTTTTGGCCTGCGCGGAAAAGGGCGTGACCCTTGCCGAATACACCCCTCTTCAGGTCAAGCAGGCCGTAGTGGGTTACGGCAGGGCCGAGAAGCGGCAGGTAATGGAGATGACAAAGATCATGCTTGGGCTTAAGGTCGTCCCGAGGCCGGATGATGCAGCCGACGCCCTTGCTCTTGCGATCTGCCATGGCCATACGGCAGCATCGGCACTTTCACGGTAAATTATGAATAAAAAGTAAAACACAGGGGCGTATTCAACCAAATGGGATAAGCCGTGTTGTCTATGAGTTCCATATATGATATACTTTCCATATATAGGAACAGGGGAAAAAATGAGTATGTTTTATTATATAAAAGGAATAGTCGCGCTTTCCGAGCCGGGGCTTGTCGTTATCGACGCAAACGGGGTGGGGTATGGAATAATGACCTCGCTCGGTTCATCGGCCCAGGCCGAAGCGGGGCGGGAGGCCACATTTTATACATATCTTCATGTGCGGGAAGATATATTTGATTTATATGGTTTTATATCTAGGGAGGAGCTTGACTGCTTCAAGCTCCTTATTGGCATATCAGGAGTTGGGCCGAAGGCGGCTCTTTCTATACTGGGGGTCACCACACCGTCTAAGCTTGCGCTTGCTGTGCTGACTGATGACCAGAAGGCGCTTTCGGCGGCACCCGGCATAGGAAAAAAACTGGCGCAAAGAATAATTCTTGAGCTTAAGGATAGGATGAGCCGAGGTCAGCTTGAAGGGGCTTCAGCAGGGGTGGAAGATATAAACGGGATTCAGAGCGGCACGGCTGCCGATGATGCGGTATCAGCGCTGCTTGTGCTTGGCTATTCGCGCGCAGAAGCGATTTCAGCCCTCAAGGGGCTTGATTCAAGCGGCATGACTGTTGATGAAATAGTCCGCTCGGCGCTTAAAAGGCTGTTTTAAGGGGGGGCGGGGGATATGGCTATAGAGTTCAACGGTGATGACGGGCAGGAAGAGCGCATCGTTACAAGCACCTTTACGAATGAGGACGAGATTGAAACCACGCTCCGCCCTAAAACTATGGAAGAATACATAGGGCAGGAAAAGGCGAAAGAAAACCTCTCGATATTTATCAGGGCCGCAAGGCAGAGAGGGGATCAGCTGGACCATGTGCTGCTGTACGGCCCTCCGGGGCTTGGTAAAACCACTCTTGCCGGCATTATAGCCGCCGAAATGGGAGTCAATATCCGTATTACCTCAGGCCCTGCAATCGAAAAGGCGGGGGATCTGGCAGCGCTTCTGACGAATCTTAATAAAAACGATGTGCTTTTTATAGATGAGATACACAGGCTTAACCGCAGTGTCGAGGAAATACTTTACCCTGCCATGGAGGATTTTGCGCTTGATATAATTATTGGCAAGGGCCCTGCGGCTCGGTCTGTCCGTCTTGATTTGCCGAGATTTACGCTAGTGGGGGCGACAACAAGGGCAGGCCAGATATCCGGGCCGTTGCGTGATCGCTTTGGTGTTGTTTCCCGCCTGGAGCTATACAATTACAAAGAGCTGGCAGCTATTGTCAGACGGTCGTCCGCGATACTGGGCATAGAGGTGGACGATGAAGGCGCTTTCGAAATAGCCAAGCGGTCAAGAGGAACCCCGAGGCTTGCAAACCGTCTTATAAAGAGGGTGAGGGATTTCGCACAGGTCAAAGGCGACGGCGTTATAACCCGTCCTGTAGCGGAAAAAGCCCTTTGCGCTCTTGACATAGACCGACTGGGCCTTGATATGATTGACAGGCGCATGCTTGAAAGCATAATATATAATTTCTCCGGCGGGCCTGTGGGGCTTGAGACGCTGGCGGCCACCATCGGCGAGGAATCGATAACCCTTGAGGATGTATACGAGCCGTATCTGATGCAGATTGGGTTTCTTAACCGAACGCCGAGAGGCCGCTGCGCTACACAAAAGGCATATGAACATCTTGGCATACCATTTACAGGGCAGCTTGAACTTTGATTTTTGGAGGAAACATTTATGGGCAGATATTTTGGCACCGATGGTGTTAGAGGAATAGCAAACCAGGAGCTTACCCCAAAGCTTGCATATGATATAGGGGCTGCTCTTGCCTACAGCCTTGAGAGGCATTGGGGAAGAAAGCCAAAAGCATGTGTTGGAATGGATACGAGGATATCGGGAGGAATGCTTGAGTGCGCTCTTTCGTCGGGTTTCTGCGCATGCGGGGGCGATATATACCTTCTAGGCGTGATGCCGACGCCTTCAGTGGCATTTTTGACAAAAGAAGAGGATATGGACGCGGGCATAGTTATCTCCGCCTCTCACAATCCATTTGAGCATAACGGAATAAAAATCTTCGGCGGAAGCGGATATAAGCTTGACGACGATCAGGAGGCCGAGATAGAGGATCTTATGGATCAGCTTCCGGCTGAGGCCTTAAAGCACGGGGCAGAGATAGGCCGCGTGATAGATTTGAGGGCCGAGGGTACAGACAGGTATGTAAGCCACATCCTTTCCTGTGCAGGCGGAACGGCCGAAGGAATAAGGGTGCTTATTGACTGCGCCAACGGCGCGGCATCCGACACAGCAAAACAGATATTTACAGCTATTAAGGCTGATTGTGATTTTATGTCGTATCAGCCCGATGGCGTGAATATAAATAACAAGTGCGGCTCTACCCATATGGAGGAGCTTTGCCGAAGAGTAAAAGAGGGCGGCTATGACCTTGGCATAGCTTTCGACGGCGATGCCGACCGCTGCCTGATGTGCGACGAAAATGGCAAGCTCATCGACGGCGACGATATACTTGGCCTTCTGGCAGCTCATATGAAAGAAAATGGGCAGCTCAGTCGAGGAGTCGTTGCTACGATAATGTCAAATATGGGTCTTTCGGCCTATCTAAAAACTTACGGGATAGATCTCACCGCCGTTAAGGTGGGAGACCGTCATGTCCTTGAGGAAATGAGAAGGTCGGACTGCAATATCGGCGGAGAGCAGTCAGGACATGTGATACTTTCTGATTGCGCAACCACCGGAGATGGGCAGCTGACAGCAGTCAAGTTCCTTATGATGCTCAAGGAAAAGGGCGTTAAGGCATCTGTGCTGGCAGGGAGCATATTCCATTATCCCCAGGTAGTCATCAACCTTGAGGTCCCCAATCGCTTTAAAAAGCTTGTTTCCGGGCTTGATGAGGTTAAAAAAATTGAGCATCAGGTAAGTGAGGCTTTTGGAGGCGATGGCAGGATGATCATCCGTCCGTCAGGAACTGAGGCCATTGTTCGCATAATGGTTGAAGGAAAAGACGGTGATACGGTTGAAAAGATGTCCCGTCACGCAAAGGAAGCCGTTTCAGGGGCGGTAAAGGGCTTGATGATGAAATCCTCCGATTATTAAGGAGGGTTTCGCGTTCCGCGCTTTTAGGCATGAAGGGAGGCGATAGATTAAAGATGATGCAGTAAGCGCCAGAGCTGCCCTAGGGTAGCTGACGAGGTGGAGGAATATCGAAGTTTTCGGCGGATACCTCCTGCCGCGCCGCCGCGGCATAAGCCCTTTTACAAAGACTGTGAGCAATCGCAGAGACAAAAAAGGGGCGGACGGAAGAAAGAATACTTTGATTTTAAGGAGTTAAATATATATGTGCGGAATAGTTGGATATACGGGCAGCGCTCAAGCGATACCCGTTCTTTTGCAGGGCCTTTATGCCCTTGAGTACAGAGGATATGATTCGGCCGGAGTATCCCTTCAGACAAAAGATGGCCTTAAAACAGTCAAGACAAAGGGCAGGATAAAGGTTCTTGAGGAGAAAATAGAGCAGGAGGGAGCCATTGATTCCGTTTGCGGCATCGGCCACACAAGATGGGCCACTCACGGCGCACCCTCTGACCGCAACTCTCATCCTCACGAAAGTGAAGATGGCCAGATCGCCCTTGTGCATAACGGCATCATAGAAAATTACCTTGAAATACGCAATCAGCTTATAGCGGAAGGCGTAACCTTTAAAAGTGAGACTGACTCAGAGGTGGCGGCTCATCTTTTCGCCAGAAATTATCAGGGCGATGGCGTTGCGGCCATGATAGACACATGCCGGAGGATAAGAGGCTCTTATGCCCTTGCTGTTATATGCGGGGAAAACAAGGGAGAGCTTATATGCACAAGGCATGATAATCCACTTATCGTCGGTGTTGGTGATGGCGAGAATATGATAGCCTCTGATATTCCTGCTATTATGGGAATAACCAAAAGATTTATCATTGTCGGAGACGGTGAGATAGTAAGGGTCAGGCCGGACAGCATTGAGGTCTATGACAGGGACGGCTACAGGATAGAAAAAGAAATACAGACAGTCAACTGGGATATACAGGGTGCCCAGAAGGGCGGATATGATCACTTTATGATAAAGGAGATCATGGAGCAGCCCAAGGCCGTAAAGGACACTGTGGCTTCCAGAATAACAGCGGACAATATGCCTGACCTCTCCAGCGAGGGAGTGAACCCCGGAATATTTAAGAATGTGCGGAATATACATATAGTTGCCTGCGGTTCGGCTTATTATGCCGGCCTGGTGGGAAAGGTGGCTTTCGAACGTTTGGCTAGGATACCTGTTTTGGCCAATGTGGCCTCTGAGTTCAGGTATTCAGACCCGATAATCGAAAAGGGCGATTTGTGTATCGTCATAAGCCAGTCAGGAGAAACGGCTGATACGCTTGCCGCATTAAGGGAAGCCAAAGCAAGAGGGGCCACTACGGTGGCGGTAGTCAATGTTCTGGCGTCCTCGGCTTCCAGAGAGGCGGATCATGTAATTTACACCTGGGCAGGGCCCGAGATCGCCGTAGCTACCACAAAGGCCTATTCTGCCCAGCTTTCTGTAATGTATCTTCTGGCGCTGACAGCCGCAAAGGAAAGGGGTACGCTTAGCGATAAGGAGATAGCCTCTTATTGCGCGGAGCTCAAGAGGCTTCCCGGCATGATAGAAAAGGCGCTTAAGACAGACGGACAGATGAAAGAGCTTGCATCACTTTACGCAAAGTGCCATGATGCATTCTTTATTGGCAGAGGCATTGATTATATGGCTGTTCAGGAGGGCTCGCTCAAGCTTAAGGAGATCGCCTATGTACACAGCGAGGCATATGCAGGAGGAGAGCTTAAGCATGGCCCAATATCCCTTATAGAGGAGGGAACGCCTGTGATAGCGATGGCATGTGATGAGCATCTTTACGAAAAACAGATCTCCAACATAAAGTCAGTTAAGGCAAGAGGAGCAAAAGTCATACTCATTACAAACGGAGATTTTGAGATCGACCCTGATATGTGCGACCATGTGGTCAAAATCGACAAATGCCCGTACTTCATGTCGGCATCCTTGTCTATCATCCCTGTGCAGTTTTTTGCATATTATGTAGGTGTATTCAGGGGATGCGACATCGATAAGCCCCGTAATCTGGCAAAATCTGTAACAGTTGAATAAAAGCAATAGTGAAAATCGCCAATTTACAGCGTTAAACCCATGACATTTTAATACATTTTGCTTGACATTGAAGCTTGTTTTAGCTATACTATAGTTAAAATAAAAGCAAATGGCAGCTAGTGGAAGGGATGGAAACTTCTTTTGGAGATAAAGGGTTCTTCTGTTTCTGAGGAAGAGCAGGTAAGGGGGTATTCCAAACTTGTACGCAGCTGTATAAGGCCATATTTTCTTAGGGGCGGCGATTATGACGACCTTTTTCAGGAGGGTATGGTAGGGCTGCTGTCGGCTTTGAGAAGCTATAATGCAGGCCGCAGCGATAATTTTGAGGCATATGCCGCTTTATGTATAAAAAGACGAGTGATTGACGCGCTTAGGAAAGACAGCGCACATCAAAGGCGTCAGAAACGCTCGGAAAACGCTGTTTATTCTGGTATTTTATATCCGGAATATGTTCTCAGTGACCCCGAAGTCAGTATCTTGGCAAGCGAAACCGCAAAAGAGATTAAAGGTACTTTGTCCGGTATGTTATCTCCTTTTGAAGCGTCTGTCCTTGACTGCTACTTGGATGGTTATACTTCTTCGGAAATTGCCCGAAGACTAAAACGGAGCAGTAAGTCGGTGGATAATGCGATTCGCCGCATAAGAAGGAAGCTGGCTCTGTATTTATCCAGCAGGCGATAGTGGGCAACGCCCATTCGCATAAATATTCTTTCCCCGAAGTGGAAAAAAGAGAGGTAACAACATGTACGAAGACAAGACACTGATTTGTAAGGAATGCGGAGCCGAGTTTGTATTTACAGCCGGTGAGCAGGAATTTTATGCTGAGCGCGGATTCCAGAATGAGCCCCAGCGCTGCAAGTCCTGCCGTGACGCAAGAAAACAGGCTTCAAAAGGCCCAAGAGAGTATTACACAGCTACATGTGCAGCATGCGGAAAAGAGGCAAAGGTTCCTTTCGAGCCCAAGTCTGACAGACCCGTATATTGCAGCGAGTGCTTCGCCAAAATGAAGGAGCAGCAGTAATTTATATTTTCTGAAAATATAAACTGACGCTGAAGCCGCGGGCATATGCCCGCGGCTTTGCGGTATCTTCGTTTAAGAGTTTCCCATAAATCTAAAAACGGACAAATAAAAAACGCCGGATATGATTTCATACATATCCGGTGTTTTTTATTTGTAATTTGTAAAAGAAAAATTCTCATAGGTTATTTCCGATGCGGAACTTACAAGTTTCTCCAAGGTTTCACGGATACTTTCGTTATTGAGGGTGCCGCAGGTGGGAAGCTGCAGCTTTTGACGCCTTATGAGGCAGAAAGTTCCTTAAGCCTGATACACTATTTTACCGCCCAAGATGGTCATGGCTATTTTTATATCTTTGATGCTGTCCGGCTCGCATGAGAATATATCGCGGCTTAGAACAGCCATATCGCCGAGATACCCCGGCAGAAGTCGGCCTTTTTTGTATTCCTCAAAACTGTTGTAGGCTCCATCAACCGTGTAATGGTCTATCGCTTTGGAAAGAGATACTTTCTCCTTGGGATACCAGCCGTCTTCCGGATTTCCTTTGAGGTCTTTTCGCGTGACGGAGCAGTAGATGTTTTCCATAGTCTTGAGATCTTCCACCGGTGCATCGGTGCCATAGGAAGTATGTATTCCAAGCTTGTCCATGGTGCCGAAGGCATAGGAGGTAGAAGCCAGCGCTTCACCTACCCTGTCGGCAGCTATATGCATGTCGTAATGGAGGAATATGGGCTGAACAAGAGCAGAGATATGCTGGTTCGCAAAGCGCTCAAGCAGCGGCATATCGGTTATCTGACAGTGAACAATTCCGTGCCTCATTGGGTTCTCTCCAGCAGGCAGCGCTTTTTTATAGGCATCGAGGGTCATTTCTATGGCTCTGTCGCCAATGGCATGAACGGCCACCTGCATGCCGTTTTGCTGAGCCAAGGCGACAAAAGCATCAAGCTCTTCCTGCGAAATGCACATGATTCCCCTGTTTCCGGGCATATCGCTGAAGTCCTGCCGCATAAGGGAGGTTCTTGCGCCCAGCGAGCCATCGACAAAGAGCTTGAGGGGGCCGATTTTATTCATTTCGCTGCCATAGCCCGTTTTGTATCCTTCGGATAAAAACTGCTTGAAGCCATCAAGCGTATCAAAGTGGCATTGTTGGTAAGAACGCACCGTGGAGAGCTCCTCTTTCGCGAGCTCCTCATAGGCCTGCCAAATTATATTCCGGCTTGCTTCGTGCATATCGTTTGTCTGAACAGAGGTTATACCCTGTGCAGAGGCGTGTTTCATCGCGGTTTGGAGGATAAGCTTTGTCTCATTGAGCGAAGGGAACTCTATAAGCTTACGGATATATCCCATTGCATTCTCCTTGAATATTCCGTTGGGAAGGTTATCCGCTCCAAGCTCGAACTCACCGCCGTCTACCTGAGGGGTATCACATGTAACGCCTGCAAGGGTAAGCGCCTTTGTATTGCAGGCCAGCGCATGCCCACATGCCCTAGTAAGGATTATGGGGTGTTCAATTGATATTTTATCAAGGTCTAGGCGGCAGAGCATACGATGTTCATCAGTGAAATAATCGTCGTTCCAGCCGCGGCCTATAATGACGCTTCCGGGTTCGGGAGAATTGGCCGTTATAAACTTGCGGCCTCTTTCGATGCATTCCGTTATTGAGGCAGCTCCGTGGAGCTGCACGGAAAGCAGGCTTGCACCGAGATTGAACATATGAAGATGAGAGTCTATAAGGCCGGGAATTACGGTTTTTCCGGCAAGATCCACAGTTAGGCTTCCTTTGCAGGCCGAAAGTATATCTTCGTTTGTCCCCACGGCGGTTATGATGCCATCTTTGACAGAGATTGCCTGGGCAAATCCGCTGCCTGTATAGATTTTTCCGTTATGCAGAGCTATATCCATGGTAAATCCCTCCGGTAAATTATTCATTATAAAAAGCTTTACATGAGTTGGGGTTTGAGTTTGGATAGGGCAGCAGCTTTTTTGATTGCAGAAGCTACAAAAGCTGCATGAATATTATACCACAGAAAAGAAAAACCTGACTATACTAAATAAGCAGAAAGCTAAATTCGTTGAAGATATATATCCCACTGCGTTGGCAAGAAAGACCGAGAACGGATTGCGGATTCCACGGATGCTTTGCACCTATGAGGCAGGTATACAGTTGTGGATGGCGACTGCTGCTAAAATATATGGGAAAACTTTTTTAGAGTAGACTGACCGTATGCATAGCTGTGCCGTTGGCGAACGATGAAAACAGCGGCTATGATTATTAAGATTACAGCAAACGATAGAAGGGACACTTGCTCAGTGGCGCATAAACACCTTAAGGGTTATTAAAGGTATCGGCAGAAACGTAAAAAACCGGGCAGCATTAAGCCACCCGGTTATACAATATATAGTGATTTTATTCGTCATTGGGGTCTTTATAACCCTTGTAGGCTTCTTTTATAAGCAGAAGCTGCACCATGGCGATAAATGCGCAGGTAAGGGAGCAAACTGTAGAGAGGATGTTTATCCAAGAGGCGTTTGCTATCATCGTGACGCCTGAAATGGAAGCAAGCACAGTTGCTGTAATAGTCATGATCGTCATGATATTTATAATTTTTTTCTTGCTCATTTTATCTCCTGTCTTCTTACAAAAAAAGATTAAACAAAAGCGCCGCAAAAGCAGCGCCTTAAAGCTCCTTGATTAAAGAGCAGCCTTAGCCTTGGAAACAAGGGCAGCAAAGCCTTCCTTGTCGGCAATGGCGATCTCGGAGAGCATTTTGCGGTTGAGATCGATGCCGCATCTTTTGAGGCCGTTCATGAAACGGGAGTAATTTATGTCATTCATCTTGCATGCGGCGGAGATTCTGGAAATCCACAGCCTTCTGAAGTCACGCTTTTTGAGCTTTCTTCCGACAAAGGCATAGCTGAGAGACTTCATTACCTGCTGGTTGGCCAGTTTGTAATGGTTCTTTTTGGAACCCCAGTAACCTTTGGCCAGTTTGATTATTTTCTTTCTTCTTTTGCGCGTCATCATTGCGCCTTTAACTCTTGCCATATATGACCATTCCTTTCGTTATCAGGGGGTTTATTTATAGGGAATAAGACGCTTGATCTGGGGAGCTATGCTCGGGCCAGCATACGCGCCCTTACGCAGTTGGCGCTTTCTCTTTGGTGACTTGCAGCCTTTGATATCGTGACCTCTGTTTGTTGATGCACGCTTTACTTTTCCTGTCTTAGTAAGGGAAAATCTTTTCTTTGCGCCGCTGTGTGTCTTTATTTTGGGCATAATTTTTCTCCTCTCTGTTGGGGGCTTGTTTACTTTTTCTTTTCAGGGGCTAAAAACATCAGCATCTGACGGCCCTCAAGCTTGGGCGCCTTTTCGACGATACTTACAGAAGAGCACGCTTCTGCGAAGCGGTTGAGTACGTCAAGACCGATATTTGTATGGGCCATTTCCCTGCCTCTGAATCGGATCGAAGCCTTTACCTTATCGCCGCCCAAAAGGAATTTCTGAGCAGCTTTGATTTTGGTTTCAAAGTCATGGGTATCGATCTTTGCCGAAAGGCGAACTTCCTTTATTTCGACGACCTTCTGATTTTTCTTGGCCTCTTTTTCCTTCTTGGCCTGTTCGAAGCGGAATTTGCCATAGTCCATAACGCGACAGACAGGAGGTTCGGCTTTCGGGGCGATTTTTACAAGATCCAGTCCCCTTTCAAGCGAAACCTCAATGGCGCGCTGGTTAGTAACGACACCCAACTGGGAGCCGTCTACATCTATAAGCCTGACTTCCTTATCGGTAATTTCTTCGTTGATCTGATGCTCTTGTGTGCTAATGCTGAAACACCTCCCAAAATATTAAAAAGGACGGCAGAATACCGTCCTTACAAACATGCAAAGCACAAAGGAGCCAAAACCCCCATGGCAGATACGATGTTGACCTCTTCTTTTATAATTGAGGTGAGGATGGTATAATCCTGCTTTCTTTTACCAAAACAGTATATCAGTATATTGCCCGAATGTCAACAGATTAAAAAATTTAAAATTGCGGCAAAATCATATTGTTTTTGCAAAGCTCTTTGTTATAATAACCTTATGATGCGATGGGGTCAATAGCAAAGCATTAAAATATTCCGGGCAAACAGCAAAGCCCAGGAGAAAAAGTAAAAGATGGAGGATATGACCATGGATGAGTTTTTTGACAGAGATATAATGACGCTGCAGGACGAGGACGGAAATGATCTTGAAGTAGAGCATCTTGATACTGTGGAGTATAACGGAGGAACATATTTTGCCTTTATTCCCGTCGATATGAATATCGATGACAGCTACGAACTTATTATAATGAAGCTTGAGCTGGAAAACGGTGAAGAAGTTCTTGCAACCCTTGAAGATGAAGATGAGTATAATGAAATGTACCAGATCTTTTCCGAGAGGCTTGAAGAGTCTGAAGAGGAAGAAGAAATCGAGGAAGTAGAAGAAGTCGATACGGAAAAAGATGGCTATTGATTTATAAAGCTCAATGAATTATAATATGTGCTACAGCATATAATTATAACAGAAATCCAATGCTCCCGAAGCTGGGATGCGGCACACTTTATTTAACCGCAAAGTGTTAAAAGGGATTGCGGAGTTTCTTCCCCGATGGCAGACCTCCCGTTAAGGAAGTTGGGAGCCGTTTAAAGGAAGAACAGCAGACCCACCTGCGATAAGCGGGTTAACTTAAAGTCCGCATTCCTGCTTTGGGAGCATGGATTTAAAAGCTCAAGCGCCCTTTTGTGGCGCTTGAGCTTTTTTTACAAAGAATATACAAAAATTTCATGAAACATTTGTATATTACTGCATACACTAGTGTTATAGTATTTTAAAAGGCATAAGATAATTTGATGCAGAAATATTGGAGAAAGGAGGAGCTTATGTTAAAGGACAACAAGAAGATCGCAGTGAGCATCGAGGATGTAGATGAGCTTATTTTCCGTGATGAAATCTACTACGTCAGCGAGAGATAGCAAAGAATCAAAAACCGCTTATGCGGTCTTTTTTCTTTTATAGAGGTTGACCGGTAAAGAAAAACGCGGTATATTGGCATAAATAAGGCAAATGAGGGGGCGAAATATGAAAAAGATACTGAAGCTTATGTTTGGACAAACAAGTATTATTATTATTTTGCTTGTGCTTCAGATAGCTTTTCTGTTCACGTCCGCTTTAAAGATAACCGAAGATGAACATTTTGTTGTCTTGAACGGCATTTTGAGAGCCGTCAGCATTTTTGTTATGATTTATATTATAAACGGGAAAGGCAACTCGGAATCAAAATTGGCTTGGATAATCCAGATAAGCGTTTTCCCGATATTGGGCACGCTTTTATATCTGTTCATTCAGGGGCAGAAGCTTCCTATGATATTCAATAAGGAACTTAAACGGATGCGGAGGGAAAGCTCGCCCTATATAAAGCAGGATTTAACTGTTCTAGACGAGATCGGGGCCATAGACAGGCAGAAGTATAATTTTATAAGGTATATGAACGATTATGCAGATGTTCCTGTTTTCAAAAATACCGAGGCGGTTTATTATTCTCTCGGCGAGGAAACGTGGAAAGCCATGCTTGAAGAGATGGAAAAGGCCGAAAAGTATATTTTCCTTGAGTATTTTATAATAGGCGAAGGCGAGATGTGGCAGAGCATACTTGATGTTCTCAAGCGCAAAGCCGCCCAGGGAGTTGATGTACGCCTTATGTATGATGGCATGGGATGCCTTACCTGCCTTCCGTATAATTATCCGCGTAAGCTTCGCCAAATGGGGATACGGTGTCAGATATTCAACCCGTTCCGTCCTCTGCTGTCGACCATACAGAACAACCGGGATCACCGTAAAATTCTGATCGTTGACGGCAAGGTAGGCTTTATAGGCGGAATTAATCTTTCAGACGAGTATGTCAATTTGACGGCTCCGTACGGGCACTGGAAAGATACGGCCGTTATGCTTCGCGGCGAGGCGGTTTTCAGCCTGACGGTCATGTTTCTTGAGCTGTGGCAGATATCTGTTAAGCGAAGAGTAGAGGACTATGAGGCATTCAGGCCAGCTTATGATGATCTAAAGCCTATGGACGGATATGTGATTCCTTATGGTGATTCTCCTTTTGACGACGAGCTTGTGGGGGAGACAGTTTATATCGATATTCTTTCAAAGGCGAGGGATTATGTTCATATAACTACGCCGTATATGATAATTGACAGAGAGATGATAACAGCTCTGGGTACGGCGGCCAAAAGCGGAGTCGACGTAAAAATAATAGTGCCGCATAGGGCGGATCACTGGTATGCCCATGCGGTGGCCAAAGCTTATTATTCCGAGCTTATAAGCCGAGGAATAAAGCTTTATGAGTATATGCCCGGTTTTATCCATAGTAAATCTTTTGTGTCTGATGATGAAACGGCGGTTGTGGGGTCGATTAATATGGATTACCGCAGTCTCTACCTCCATTTTGAGTGTGCGGCGTGGTTTTACCGTCATGATGTTGTGAAGGATATCGAAGAGGATTTTCTTAAAACGCTTGAGAAATGCCGCCCGATAACGCTTGAAAGCTGTAAGGTAAGAGGAATAAAAAAGGTGTTTTATGCTGTTTTAAGGGTGTTTGCCCCGATGATGTAAGTGCTTTAGCTTAATTTTTTATAAACTTATTTTCTTTAGATCGGTATATAATAATGTAAATATAAAATGGCCGCCCAGTTGGGCGGCCATTTTGTGGTTGGTGAGGATGTACCCGGGGCAGTGCCCCGGAGGAAACTTTATACGAGTTCCTTAAGTGTATCGGAAATCTCCTGAAGAATGCTTTTTGTATCTATACAGCAGTCGAGCTCGGTGTATCCCTCGCCATAGATTGTGGTCATCGGAATATCGATATACCTCGAACAATAGCAAACGGTTTCTATCTGAGGCTCTGTGCTGCTCAGGTTGTTGCTGCATCCGCGGCATCCGCAGCAATTGCAGCGACAGCAGCGACGGCGGCAGCAGGATCTTCTCCAAAACATAAGCTCACCTAAACCTTTATATTAAGCGCCTGTCTGGCGCCTGTTATATAATATGCCCGTTTATGACCACGCGACACAGAAGACTTGAACGAGCGTGTTGACAGCCGGCAAATCAATAAGCTATACTATATAATTGTGATATTATAAAGCTGCTATGGGGGAAAGAGATTTGGAAATTAAAAAGGCAAAGACAGGGGCTTATTATGAGGGCCTGCTTCTTATAACGACATTGGCCTGGAGCGTGTCGTTTATCTGGACAAAGCTTGTCATGAACACAGGAATGTCGAGCGAGATGTACCTGTTTTTGCGATATACTCTGGCGGCTTTGGTTTTGCTGCCGTTTTCTCTTAAGCAGCTAAAGATCATAAGCAAAAAAGAGCTTAAGACAGGCTTTATAATGGGCTGTATTTTTTTTGGCGGAATGATGCTTCAGACTGCGGGCATATGCAGAACTACGCCTTCCAACAGCAGCTTTATCACAACGGCATATGTCGTTTTCGCCCCGTTTACCACATGGTTTTTGATGAAGCAAAAGCCTAAGAAAAACATTTATGCTGCCGTAGGGCTTTGCCTTGTGGGCATATATATATTAAATATGCGTCCCGGAGAGATTCTGAACCTTAATCTGGGAAATGCTCTTACTTTGCTCAGCGCCGTGGGGTGGGCTTTTCAGCTTACATATACCTCGATAGCGGGAGAATATATGGATCCTGTGCTGCTTTCCTTTATGTCCTTTGGCTTTACAGGGCTTGGGGCATTGTCAGCGAGCCTTATGACAGGCAGTTTCTTCACAACCACAATGCCACAGTTTAAAGTGTCGCTCTGGCCCATTGTTTTTACAGCGCTTATTTCCACCATACTTGCCAATCTGCTTCAAGTATATGCCCAGCACAATGTGGATGCCAACAAAGCCGCGGTAATCTATACTATGGAGGCCCTGTTTGCCACTGTCATATCGATTTTGATCGGGCTTGAAAACTGGAACTTCTCTATAATTGCGGGCGGAGGCCTTATTATGGCTGCTGTGATGTTGGCTCAGTTTGGCGGCGGGAGAACAGCCGATAAGGGGGAGAAAGAAAATGTTTGACAACAGGCCGTTATTTGATATGCTTGATATGGCGGGAGTGAAGTATGAAAAAGTTGAACATCCTGATGTACATACAATGCAGGATCTTGAGCCTATTGAAAAAAAGCTTGGGGCGAGGTTTTTCCGAAATCTCTTTTTGTCAAACCGGCAGAAGACGCAGTATTACCTTTTGCTTATAGTGGGAGATAAGCCTTTCAGGACAGCGGAGGTCTCAAAGCTTCTCGGAGTGGCGAGGCTATCCTTTGGCTCGGAAGATATCCTTGAGCAGATGCTGGGGGTTTCGCCTGGGGCTGTAAATCCTCTTAGCCTTATCTTTGACCCGGGGCATAAAATAACCCTTGTGGCTGATCGAGACATATTAAAAAGCCAAAGAGTCTGTATGCATCCCGGCTCGAACAGCCAAAGCGTTGTTATGCAGACTTCGGATTTATTTGATAAAGTATTGCCCCGTATTGGGGTGAGCCCTGTATGGATAGACATAAAAGGGGAGGCGTAAAATATATGGGTTTCTTCAAGAGAGTTCATGAAGTGGTTTCTTTTATACCTGCGGGTAGGGTAATGAGTTACCGCGATATTGCGGAGCTGCTGGATGACCCTAAAAAAGCAAGGTTTGTGGGGTTTGCCATGAAGCTTTGCCCAAGCGATTATCCCTGGCACAGGGTAGTGAAAAATGACGGCAGGGTAGTTACGGGCGCCCTTCAGGTCATGATACTTAAAAAAGAAGGAGTACCGTTTGTTATCGACGGCTATGTCGATATGGAAAAGTGTAAAATCTACCCTGCCGAGATGCAGCTTATGATGGGCAGTCACGGCTGCAATTAAAGCCGCAAAAACAGGAATGAGGGCTTGCATCGGCGCAATTGGTCGGAATATATATACTTTTCGGATATTATCTGCTTGATATTACAAATTGTATTGGAAGGATTGGTTGATTTGCTGTGGTTCTAAGCTTGGTAAGGAACTTTAGGCAAATTGATGTAAATTGTAATGCAGAAATCTGACGCTTCGGGCGTATTTCTGCTAAGCTTTATTTTATCTCCGCCGCGCCTTTTGAAGGGTGCGGCGGTTTTTATATCAAAGGATTTATTTACCTTAATTAAGTTGATATCGACATCTTCTTGTGATAGTATTATTTACATAGTGAAAACCAACGGCGGATGTATATTACAGGGGTTCCTGGCAGCAGGTGCTTACTTAATATACCAAATGTTACTGCGTAAACAGTCGGACGAGGGAGGAGAAAAGCTATGAAATACAATAATGACCTTTTTGTAAAGCATCTTCAGGGGATGGTGCAGATCCCCACGGTTTCCAGCGTTGATCCCAATAAGATCGATAAAGAGGCATTTCTGCGCCTGCACAGGTATTTTGAGGAGACTTACCCGCTATTACATAAGACCTTCAAAAAAGAGGTCATTGGCAGGGTAGGCCTGCTTTATAAATGGGAGGGCATAGGCAAGTCAGGCAAACTGCCTTTACTGCTGACTGCTCATCAGGATGTAGTTCCTGAGGGCGACCATTCAATGTGGAAGTATCCACCCTATGAAGGCGTCATAGCTGACGGCTGCCTATGGGGCAGAGGCTCGACAGACTCCAAATGCAATATCCAGGCATATATGGACGCTCTTGAGCTTTTAATTGCGGATGGGTTTGCGCCGGACTATGATATCTATCTTTCCTTTGGCTATAACGAAGAGATCATGGGTGGGCCTGAAGCTGCAGCGGGTATTATCACAGAGGAGCTTAAAAAGCGCGGCATAAAGCTGGGCATGGTCATTGATGAGTGCGGAGGCATTGAACAGCGCGACGACAAGTGGGTTGCCGGCATATATCCCTGCGAAAAAGGTTATGCTGACTTTGAGTTTTCAATGGAGGATGCCGGCGGACATTCGGCTCAGCCTCCGGAGCACTCTGCATTGGGAATAATCGGGCATACAGCCTGGTGTATTGAGCAGAACCCTCTGCCGCAGAAACTGACAGCCCCCGTAATCCAGCAGATGAAGGCTATGGCGCCATTTGCCCCCTCAGCGCTTGGAGAGCTTTTTAAAGATCCGGAAGCCAACTGGGAGAAGCTTAAACCCATCTGTGCTAAGGATAAGGCGCTCAACGCCATGACGAGAACGACAACTGCTGTTACTATGTGCAAGGGAAGCGATCAGGCCAATATTCTCCCCGAGAAGGCCACTCTTATAACAAACAGCCGCCTTCTGCCAGGATATACTCTTGAGGAACTTCAGAAGCATCTTGAGAGCGTTGTCCCCCAGGGAGTAAAGGTACGGCTTGTAAAGGGACATAATCCCCCGGAGGTGTCCGCTATAGACACAGAGGGTTACCGCCTTATTAAATCCATCATTGAGGATAAGTATCCCGGCGTTACGTTTATCCCGTCGATGCTTCTCGGTGGAACAGATTCCCGTTATTACTGCGGGCTCAGCCCAACACACAGTGTTTACCGCTTTACCGGGCTTAAGTCAGACAATCGCTGGGGCGGCGCACATCAGGTCAATGAGCATATCGCCTGCGATGTTCTTGAAGACAATGTGGATTTCTATGTCAGGCTTATAAAGGGCTATGGAAGCGCGAAATAAATAAAAGAATAAAAAAGTGCCCGGGCGATTTATTCCCGGGCACTTTTTTATTTGTCAGCTATTATAAGGTTATATTATAAATGAAAAAAGGCGTCTCTTTAAGAGAACGCCTTTTTTCGGTTGCAGTATATCAGAGAACGGTTTTAAGCGGGTTTGACTTGGACAGTACCAGGGTTATTGGGGTTATCCTGATAGTTCGAAGGATCAGATAGAATAGCAAATACTCTTGCGGCCTTTTCAGTGATGGTAAAACTGTAGTAACGGTAATCCTTTTCGGTTTCATTGGATAAGGGGTTGGAACAGTTTATTTCAATATGATAGGTGTTTTCAGGGGATTCCTTGCCTGAGTAATTGCTGGAT
This sequence comes from Clostridiaceae bacterium, assembly GCA_034926865.1. Taxonomy (GTDB): domain Bacteria; phylum Bacillota; class Clostridia; order Oscillospirales; family Butyricicoccaceae; genus RGIG1902. The sequence continues at coordinate 86,326 of JAYFQP010000019.1, read as the reverse complement.
GGGTTGAACATCGTAATGCTGCCGGAAAGAAGATCATTTTGAAGCGCCCATAGCAGAGATGGATATACCGAGCTCTTAAGAAAATATGATTGGCTGTAGTCATTTGAATGAATAAGATATTCGTTTATACGGTATTCGCTGTTATCTGGCCACAGTGCCGAATATTCTCTTTGAATAATATCAGGTGAGCTGTATATCTTGTTTATCAATGCAATATATCCGTAGGCATCTTGGACTTCACCGGAGGAGCTTTGTTTCCCTATCGGCAGGGAGGAATATTGTCTGGAGATCTTTCGCCCGTTATTAAGCGTATAGTTTATTGTGATATACGAAAAATAGTAGCCGTTATTATCAGTCCAGTTATAAGGGGTCAGCATATTTTCATTGCTAAGCTGTTTGGAGGTTTCCTTATTTGCAATGATCATATTGTGAAGTTCGAGCACAAGGGGCAGGATATCGTCCCCGGCCTTTATCTCAGCAGTAAACTCAGTTCCGTTGGTATAAAGCTCGACAGAGCTTATCTCTTTTTCGGAAGGAACGTAGCTTTCAATTCCTGACACATCCAAGGCTATCGATGTCCCGAAGAGGACAATAACCAAAGCAATTGCCAAAAACCCCTTCAAAGACCGCTTAAAAATGCGGAAGCTCTTTTTGAGCATCATCTCTGAGCCGAAGTATCCCACAGCCCCGCCCAGCAGCATGCAGAAGGTAAACCAGATAATACTTGGGCTGTTGCCGTTTCTGACCTCGTATGACATCACATAGAATATCATGCCTACGACGAGGGCAAAACCTGCCGTCATGCCATATTTGAACAGAGGACGCATGGGGCGGGAAGAAACGATCTCGCCGGCAGACTCACTTCTGCGGCAGCGATAAAAGGCAAAGGCTCCTATAGTCATGATTATTCCGGCAATGAGCAGCCAGAGATAGTATTTATCACCGGTATAGTAAACCGCCGCATTCTGTGGAGAAACCACCCGGAACTTGTAGTAGATATGATATAGTGGAGAAAGGATGCTTGCGCGCAGATCACCGTTCACGGAAAAGCCGTAGATGAAAATCGACATGATATAGCGTATTACAAACTCTATAATTACGGCAGCAAAGTTAAGAATCGCGTATATTATCGGGCCGGCTATTGCATGGCCTGTTATATGGGCACACAGCAGTGAAAAGCCAGTGAAGAAAACGCAGAGCTGAACGTACATCCAAAGCCACTTGAGAATATATGCCCCGCCGCTGAAACCAAAAGACTTTTCAACAAACAAAGCCATCAGCCCAACGAGCGCCGCGGGAACAATAAGCGCGCCTACTGTGACGACGAGGTTCGTTATGAAAAGTGAATCTCTTTTGACCGGGATGGCGTGATAAAATCCGATGCTCCTTGTGGAGTAAAGGTAATTGGAAAGCACCTCGGTCATCGCCGCGGAGAAGACAAAGGCCATCATTACGCCGCCTACATGGACAGTCATAAGCACATAGTAATTGAAGTTCTGCTGGGTGCTGTATGATCCAATGTTGCTGAGCAGGATGGGCATTGCCAGAACCCATATTATAAAATGGGTAAGCCAGAGGGGGAATGTGCGTTTGATGCCCTTTTTGGCGATTGTGGGATTAAAGAACGATGTCCTTGAGCTCATAATCGGCACCTCCTAACTCGTAAATGAAGATTTCTTCCAGAGTCAGCGGCAGGAGGTCAAAGAAGACCGGCTGCATGACGGCAAGCTTTTCGGAGATATCCTTCTGGGTGCCCTTTACAATAAGAGTTTGAACCCTTCCGGCAGCATTTTTGTGCAGCACATTAAGTGTGGACAAATCAGGAGTATCACCGTTGAAAACTATCTGAAGCTTGACTATATTATCCTGAAGTTCTGAAAGTGAACGCTCGATCAGAACCTTGCCCTTGTCGATAATGCCTACATGATCGCATACGTCCTCAAGCTCCCTGAGGTTGTGAGAGGACACCAGAACAGTTGTTCCATGATCTGTAACATCGCCCATGATGATGCTCCAGACTCTACGGCGCATCACGGGATCAAGGCCGTCGACGGGCTCATCAAGCACAAGATAGTCGGGGCGGCAGCACATGGCAAGCCAGAATGCCGCCTGCTTTTGCATGCCCTTTGAAAGATGGCGTATAGCTTTTTTCTCGTCAAGGGGAAAAGCTTCCTTGAGAGCTTCAAAACGCTTCATGTCAAACTGCGGGTATATTCCGCGGTAAAACTCGCTCATATCTTTTACGTTAGCGGACAAGAAAGCATAGACATCATCAGAAATATAGGCAATGCGCCCTTTGACGGAAGTATTTTCATAGACTTCCTGGCCATCCACGGTGACCGTGCCCTCATCCTGCTTATATATGCCGGTAATATGGCGTATAAGAGTGGATTTTCCGGAGCCGTTTGGCCCTACCAGGCCATAGATTCCGCCATCCGGGATGTTCATATTAAGCCCGTCAAGTGCCCTGAAGCCGTCAAAGGTTTTGACAAGGTTTTTGACTTCAATCATTTGCGGTTCCTCCTTCGGTCTGTATCCTTTGGGTAAGGGATTCCCTTGAAACACCCAGAAGAATCAGCTCGGTCACCAGCCTGTCAAAATCGCTGAGGAGCTGACTGATCTTTCCCGAGTTTACTTCTGTTGCGCTGCCGGCAAAAGAACCTTTGCCGGGAACTGTGTAGATAAAACCCTCGCTTTCAAGCTCGCGATAAGCGCGCTGAATAGTATTAGGGTTAATAGCCAGCTGTGAGGCCAGCTCTCTAACAGAGGGCAGCTTTTCATCGGGCGAAATCCCTCCCGAAGAGATGAGCCGTTTGTAGTTATCCTTGATCTGCTCGTAAATCGGCCGAGAATCACGGTAATTTAGACCTATCAAATCGACACCTCCCGTATCGGTGTATTAACCGTATCAACTGTACTAATTTAACTAATACAGTTATATCATAAACGCCATTCTCCGTCAACGCATTTCATCTTATGAATTGATTAAGAATATCTTAAGAAGAGTTATTGAACGGTTTTTGGCATTATTTATCATTTTTATCAAAAGAAATGCGTTTATGCGAACAAAATGTATGCTAAAGAAAATTTTGATAAATTATAAAGGCGCCCGGCAAAAAATGCCGGACGCCTTTATAGAAATAGTTCTTTTTAAATGTGTTCAAAGCGCTTGGAACCGCTTTTTTTAAGATAATACCAGAGAGCAACACAGATAAGGACGAGAACAAGGCAGACATAATAACCAAATGTCGTAAAGCTCATGACCTTGTGTGCGAAAAAGATGAACAGCAAGGCTGGTGCTGCGATCAGGCCCATACCCCCGAAGATTGTCAGCAAAACGCTGCCGCTTTGCTTCACGACGGCTGCTTGGGAGATCCAGTCAAACCGCGGCATCATCAGGTTGGCTATAAGGCCGAACATCGCCGTGAACACCTGAAGGAGCATTGGCAGAAGGATTAACAAAATCTGCTCAGCGAGTGAAAGCGGCAGAAATGCTGCAAATATGGCTGAGGCGATGATAAGTGGAGGGAGGCCGAGAATAAGGTTTGCCATGATTTTGGCATAAAAAACATCACAGGCCGATATTGGGGCCGAACGAAGTATCCAAAAATAGGTGCCCTCAAGAGATATAGACGGGGCCGATGTGCATGTTGTCGAGGCACAGAAGCACAGGACAAGGATAACGAAGGGGACAAGGGCCGAGGCTGAACCCATACCATAGACAGAACCCAATGAAGTGATTATGCCTGTGCCCTTGACAAGAAATACTATTGCGAATAATAGGGCCATCGGTCCGCCTATAGCGCAGTTAAACAGATAAAGGGGAAAGCCGAATATTCTTCCAAGCTCTTTTTTTGTAAGGGCACTGCGGGCAGATTGTGACTTCAGTTCCTTTGAAACATATTTGATCTTCGAAAGGCCCTTGTTCGAAGTGGCGATTTTGCGGAAGGAGGCTGCCAGCAGGCGATATACTGCGAAAAACGGGAGTATACACCATAAAAGAGCCAAAGCAAGGTGCATAACAGACCCCTGCACTGCCATGCCAAAGGAATAAAAAGGCGGAAGAACTCTTTCGACCGTTCGCGCTACAGTCTCTCCGTTTTGAATAAGCGCCATCATATAGTTGGCCATATTCATGTAAATTGCCATAAAGCCGATAAAGAATACTATCATTGCAATACCTGAGATCAGGTTTTTATGGCGCATTCTTGATGTGATGAGGCTTATCAGATATGCAACGGCGCAGGTTATTGTCATCGAGAGCATCGGAAGTGTGAGGAATCCGAGAATATATCCCACATAAAACATATGGGTGGGGGATCCGTAGGCGATATAAACTACGGCTGCAGGAACCATTACTATTGCTGTGTAAAGATAGTTAAGCAGCAGGAAGGAGATAAGTCGGCTAGCAACAATGGACTTTGGAGGAATTGGCATTGACAGCAAAAGCTCGTTATCACGGGAGTCAAATATTTGGCTTTGGGCTAGAAACACGCTGCCCATAAAGCAGAAAGCAACTGCAAAGAGAGCTATGACCGCATGATAGAGCCACTGAAGGCCGATTGACGAAAATACTGGGAGCATCGAATAGCACATAAACCCGATAACTCCGCATAGAACGACGGCGGCATAAAGAAAGCATATGGTGATAAATACTCCCATAAGTTTTCCGCCTTTGCCATTGCTACGCGTGTTTTTCTTTAAAATGATGCTTTTGAGTTCGGCCAGGCGCACTTTGATAAGAGCTTTAAGCATGATCGTCCTCCACAAGATCAAGGAAGACTTCCTCAAGAGATTCATTGCCCTTTACACTTTCTGTCGTGCCTGAAGCGATGAGGCGTCCGTCCTTGATAATAGCGATCTTGTCGCAGAGTTTTTCTGCCACTTCCAAAACGTGTGTTGAAAAGAAGATAGCCCCGCCCTGATCGCACAGCTCGCGCATAAGCTCTTTAAGAGTGTGGGCGGCCTTGGGATCCAGCCCTACAAAGGGTTCATCCATTATCATCAGCTTTGGCTCATGTATAAGGGCGGAGATAACTGCAAGCTTTTGCTTCATGCCATGGGAATAGGATGAAACGGGCTGGGCAAGATCACCCTTAAGGGTGAGCAGATCCGCATATTTTTCTATGCGCTGCCTTCTGATATCGCCGGGCACGCCGTATATGTCGGCTATGAAATTGAGATATTTGATGCCGGACATAAAATCATAGAGGTCTGGGTTGTCTGGAATATAGGCAATATGCCGTTTACATTCGATGGCATTATCCTTTACTGAGAGGCCGTTTACATATATTTCGCCGCTGTCAAAGGACAGTATTCCGCAGCAGGATTTGAGAGTTGTCGTCTTTCCGGCTCCATTGTGTCCGATGAAGCCGTATATTTCACCGGGCTCAATCGCAAGAGACAGGTTATCAACAGCCTTTTTTGTGCCATAGGTTTTTGTAAGGTTTTTGATCTCGAGCATATAATTTACCATTACGGGTCATTCCGCCTTTCGATATTTGTTTGGAGACCGTGATTATTGGGTAGTTTTGTGATCTGGTATGTATACCAAGATTTTCCCCAAAAAGTTGCATAACCAATCGACTATTTATAGTTTTTGATAAAAAAGAAGTTGCTTTGCAGCATGCATAAAGCATAATATAGCAAAATAGTGGCCGCAGTTTTCTGCGGCCACTATATATATAACCGTTATTTTGCTTTTTTGAGTATTTTGCCGTTTCGGAGCCCTGTAAAACGGCCATGCTCGACGGCTATGCCACCGTTTACCAAGACGTATTCAATCCCCTGATTTCTCTTGAACGGATAATCATAGTCTGCCTCTGACTTAAGGCCGGAGTAATCAAATATGGTGATATCTGCGCTCAAGCCCTCTTTGAGCTTTCCGATATTAGGAAGCCCATAAACTTCAGATGGCATGCCGGTCATACGGTAGATGGCGTCTTCAAGGCTCCAAAGCCCCTTGTCGCGGATAAGCTCAAGCCTTCTGACCATGGTGGCCATTCCTCTGGGATGCCCGCCTGACTTCTTTTCAGGGTTTATAGGCTCGCCGTAATCAGACCAGTCGCTTCCGGCCATGACCCAGCCCTGGCTGAGGAAACGCAGAAGATCGGTCTCGTTCTGGGAGAAATAGATGCCCTGAACGATGCCTTCGTTTTCGTCGAGTATCCTTACGCAGGCATCGAAGGGTGCAATGCCTTCTTCCTTGGCTATCTGGGCAAGGGTCTTCCCGACATACTGGGGGGTCTTATAGGCCCCGGCTATTAGGCTGCCCTCGAAGCCGGCAGAGTAAATGTTGCTTTCAAATTCATCAGCCTCGTTCATGATAGACCAAAGTGCCTTTTTGCGAAGCTCGGGATCCGCCACAAGCGCCTTTATGCCTTCAAGCTTGCCTTTTGTAAGGAACTTGGGCGGGATTTGGCTGACAAGTGGAGCCGAGCCGCCAAGGAAGGGATACTGGTCTGCGGTGATTGTCATTCCGGCTTTTTGGTTATCCTCTATGTATTTGATAATCTCAGCGGATTTGCCCTCGTTGTGCTTGCCGATGACTTTGATATGTGATATATTGACGGGGATACCGCTGGCTCTGCCGATGACAAGAGCTTCCTCTATAGATTCCTTAAGCTGGTTGCCCTCGCCCCTTATGTGAGTTGTATAGACTCCGCCGTACTGATGTGCCACTTTGGCTATTTCAATGAGCTCGTCTGTCCCCGCAAAAACCGAGGGGGTATATACAAGCCCGGTGGAGAAGCCCAGGCATCCGCACTCCATTGCCTCGGCCATAAGCTCACGCATCTGTGCAAGCTGGGTTTTGTCGGGAGTACCTTCTCCAAGACCCATCACCTTGCCTCTTATGCCGCCCTGTCCGGCAAAAAAAGCGAGGTTTGCCCCGTGAGGAATGTTTTCAACATATTTAAAAAACGAAGTGTAGCTTTCGCATACTTTCTTATATTCTTCTTCTGTGAGCCCTATTGTGGGGTCGTACTCCCCGTAATAAGGGGCCACAAGCGTTCCGCACTGGCCTGCGAGTTCGGTGGTTGTGCCTGACTCAAGATGATTGTAGCCTGTTGTATCCTTTTGGAAGACTCTGCCGTCCGAATGGGTATGCACGTCGATGAAGCCGGGCGAGACGATAAGCCCCTCAGCATCGATGACACGCCTGGCGCAGTCGTCTATTGACGGAGCTATCTTTGCGATAGTACCGTCTTTGACAGCTATATCGGCTTTGCAGCGGGCAGCTCCGGTGCCGTCAACAACAGTTCCGTTTTTGATAAGAAGATCAAACATGTAAATCAACTCCTTGGTTTTTTACTTTAATATACGAATGTACTATATAACCAAATTATATACTGTAAATGGCCTTTGCGCTATAGGAAATTATAAAAAGTGACAAATTTTCAAAAAGTTAATAGAATTCTTCTTGATTAGAAACTTCTTTGTTATATAATGCTAATCGGATAGAGATGTATTATTCCTGTAAAATCAGGGTATAAACGATATGAAATCTTTGGAGTGTTTAAAGTGAAAACTAAGATTAAGGGCATTTTATATGCCTTCGGAAAATTTAAAGAGCGCCTAATAGATATTCTCGAGAAGAGATGTTTTCTTTTCTGCGCGATATCGGCGCCTGTGATAAATCTTTTAATAGAAATGTTGAGCAGGCGGTCTGTGATAAAGGGGGTGGCATATGCCTTTACAAGCCCGGTTCCCTTCCTTTATAACTGCTTTTTGATACTCGTGACCCTTCTTGCGGCTGCTATATTCAGAAAGCGCATGTTCACCCTGCTGCTTACGGCTTGCCTGTGGATATGGATGGGTGTGGTCAACTGCATTCTGCTTGGTTTCCGCGTGACGCCGTTTGGCGCTACCGATTTTCTCAATATAAAGTCGGCCCTCGATATAGTTCATATCTATATGTCGCCCCTTGAGATAGGGGGATATATAGGGGCAATAGTGCTGTTTTTGGCTATAATGCTGTTTTTATATATAAAGGCGCCAAGACTTACCCCGCAGTATAAACAGATGGGAATTATCTTTGCCGCAGCCGCTGTGGCTTTTTCGCTGTGCACTAACCTCACTGTCAAGACAAAGGCTATTTCCGCGAGTTTCGGAAATCTTGCCGACGCTTATAAAGAGTATGGTTTTGCCTACTGCTTCTCAAAAAGCCTTGTCGACAGGGGGGTGGATAAGCCTGCTGATTACAGCCATGAGGTTATGGATCAGATAGCGAAAGACCTTTCTGAAGATGAAGAGAAAGAGCCGGTATCGCAGGAGGATCCCAATATAATCATTGTCCAGCTTGAGTCTTTTTTCAATGTTAACAGGCTTAAGGGCTTAAGCTTTTCTCAGAACCCGATACCTAATTTTACAAAGCTTTCTGAGAATAATCCGTCGGGGTTCCTGACCGTTCCGGTTATAGGCGCGGGAACTGTAAACACCGAGTTTGAGGTGCTTACAGGCATGAGCCTTCACTATTTCGGCACAGGTGAATACCCATACAAGACGATACTTCAGTCTTCGGTTTCACCCTCTATTTGCTATGACCTTGAAAAGTATGGCTATGCATGCCATGCGATTCACAATAATAACGGCAATTTCTATGATCGCAACACGGTATACCCCAACCTTGGTTTTGATGACTTTACGTCCATTGAATATATGGACAATGTTAGGGTGAATGCCCTTGGCTGGGCGAAGGATTCTATTTTGACAGAGCAGGTCATAAAGGCGATGGATTCGACTGACGGCAGAGATTTTGTATATACGGTTTCGGTTCAGCCTCACGGCAGATATCCGTCATCAGGCGACTATGAGTTACCGATATCGGTTTACGGAGCCGAAGACATTGCGCACAGAATACAGTACGAGTACTATGCGACTCAGCTTTACGATACCGACAATTTCATTAACTCTCTTATCAAGGCTCTTGATACAAAGGGAGAGCCGTATATAGTGGTTTTTTATGGAGATCATCTGCCGAGCCTTGGCATAAGTGATGACTCTCTCGCTATTGGTGACAGCTACCAGACGGATTATGTTATACACACCAATACTGACCTTAAGGTCGATGGCGGCAATATAAGCTCCTATCAGTTATCAGCAAAGGTGATGAAGATGGCTGGGCTGCCAGGCGGAGTTCTTACCACTCTTCATCAGACTTATACTGATGAGCAGGAATACCAGCAGAGGCTTGAACTGCTGGAGTATGACCTGCTTTATGGCGACAGAGAGGTTTTGGGCGGAGCACAGCCCTTTAAGGCTACCGATATGAAGATGGGAATAGACGAAATAAGCATAGTATCCGCGCGTCAGGCTGAGGAAGGCTTTTATCTTATCTGCAAAAACATAACCGACAAGAGCTGTATATTTGTAAACGACAAGCTTCTTACCGGCATATCAAGGATAGACAATAATACGCTGTTCGCTCCGGGGCGAACTCTTAATGAGGGAGATGTGATACAGCTGTCGCAGATGGGCTCGGGCGGAGAGCCGCTTAGCTATTCAGCGGAGTTTGTTTTCAAATAGTACGGGCTGGAAAGCTCTTTAATAAAAATAAAAATACCGCTGAAGTTTTTTCTTCGGCGGTATTTTTATTTGTCTGTAAGTAGGTTTTGAGCAACGAGATTCAGCGGTTGCGCGCCGGATCGGGTATGGTTTTGACACGGAAAACGAGATATATTGCATGGCATACCCATATAAAGCAGAGAAATGCTCGGCCGATGGGTACGGCATCCATCATTATAAATCCGCCTGACATCAGAACAGTGACCGTCATCATAATAGTCACCTTGGTTTTTACTGTCATAGAGCGGCTTTCTGTATAGCTTTTGAGATGCTTTTTGTAAAGATTTGTGCCCTTAAACCAGTTATTGAGCTTTGGCGAGCTTTTTGCAAAGCAAAAAGCCGAAACCATTAAAAAGGGAGTTGTGGGCAGGATAGGAAGAAAAACGCCTATGGCTCCCAGCGCAAAACAAATAAGGCCAAGGGCTGATAAAAAGATTTTCACAGATATACGCCTCCGTCAATATTATTTGTTTCTTTAAAAGGAATCTGCCTTGGGATATCCTCTCTCTAACAATATATTGCGTTTTGGCAACAGGGGTGATGGCGGAGGGGGATCTATATGTTTGCGGCACTCTTTGTTCGTAATTAAAAAGCTCCTAAAATAGCGGGAATTTACAGGGCGAGATCAGAAATACAAAAAAGCGGCTCCTTTGAAGAAGCCGCTTTGAGTATGCAAAGTATTTATTTCATGCTCTCGCCGATGACACGGAAGGCATTTTTATAGCATATCTTGTCTATTTCATCAGCTGTGAAATGTTTTTCAAGAGCATTTATGACCATCGGCATGCCGGAATAATCAACAAAGTCAAGCTTATTGCCGATGCCGTCGAAGTCTGATCCGAAGGCAAGAGCGTCGATTCCGGCTTTGCCACGGATATAAATAGCCTGGCGAACGATATCATCGCAAGTGGTCATATTGTTTTTGCCGGCCTCCTCAGACATGAAAGGAGCACAGTAGTTTAGCCCCGTAAGTCCTCCGTTTTCGCCTAAAAGCCTAAGCATATCATCTGTAAGGTTGCGGCGGTGGTTGCAGATGCTTCTGGCGTTTGAGTGTGAGGCAACGATAGGCTTTTTGGAATACTTAAAGACGTCATAAATGCCGCCGTCCGAAAGATGGGAAATATCTATTATCATTCCTATCTCGTTCATGCGTGCAATAGCCTCTATTCCAAAAGGCTTGAGACCCTTTTTCATGATCTCGGGGTCTTCGGATGTGGGGTAAGCCACAGAGTTCTCATAGTTCCAGGTCAGCGACATCAACCTTACGCCCTTCTGATAGAACTCGTCAACGCGCTCGATCTTGCCGTCCAGGGGAACGCTGTCCTCGATGGAAAGAATAGAAGTCATAAGCCCATTGTCACGATTCTTCTTTATGTCTTCAAGGCAGAAAGCCTGTGCTATGATGTCTTGGTTTTTCTCCATCTCCTCAAGGTATTTTCCATATACAAAGTTGAAATAAGTATAGGGGTCCATCGTGACGCCAAGCTTTTCGGCGGTCTCGTTAAGGGGTATCCAGATGGCAAAGAACTGTGCAAGCGCGCCTCCCTTCTGCATTTTTTCGAGGGAAATATGGCAGTCGTTTTTGCGAAGAGACACCTTTCCTTCGCTTCTGGCTATGCATTCACCCATCGTGTCGCAATGGAAGTCGACGATTCTCATCATTATTATGTTCCTCCTTATGCTGTGATTATATTAAAGATATTTTTTCATCTCGTTAACTTTATCAAGATTCTCCCAGGGAAGGTCGATGTCATCTCTGCCAAAATGGCCGTATGAGGCAGTCTGCCTGTATATTGGGCGCAGAAGCCCAAGGTTTTTTATGATAGCAGCGGGACGAAGATCAAAGGTTTCTGTTACGGCCTGTACAAGCCTATTCTGAGGGATTATGCCTGTATCGAAGGTTTCAACGAATACGGATACGGGATTTGCTACGCCGATAGCATAGGCAAGCTCAATTTCGCATCGCTGGGCAAGCCCGGCCGCAACGATATTTTTGGCGGCGTAGCGCGCCATATAAGCCGCGCTGCGGTCAACCTTTGTGGGGTCTTTGCCGGAGAAAGCTCCGCCGCCGTGACGTGAGTAACCGCCATAGGTATCAACGATTATTTTGCGCCCTGTAAGGCCGCTGTCACCCTGAGGCCCTCCGATCACGAAACGCCCGGTGGGGTTTATATAATACTTTGTCTGTTTGTCAAGAAGAGATTTTGGAAGAGCCTTTTTTATGACCTCTTCCATTACGGCTTCACGAAGGGTGGCAAGCTGGACATCGTCGGAGTGCTGCGTCGAGATGACGACTGTGTCTATTCGTTTCGGCATACCGTCATCGCCGTACTCAACAGTTACCTGAGATTTGCCGTCTGGCAGGATAAAAGGCAGAAGCGAGCTCTTGCGCACCTGTGAGAGCATTTTTGTAAGCTGGTGTGCAAACATGATGGGGGCGGGCATAAGCTGGGGAGTTTCGTTGCAGGCATAACCGAAGACCATGCCCTGGTCGCCCGCACCGATAAGATCGAGAGGGTCTTTCCCGCTGCTGCGGTGTTCAAATGCGTTGTCTACGCCCATTGCTATATCGGGGGACTGTTCATCAATAGTGGTCATGACGGAGCAGGTTTTATAGTCAAAGCCATAGGCAGCGTCGGTATACCCTATATCCTTTACGACTTTTCTTACAAGGCTGGGGATATCTACATAGCAATTAGTTGACATCTCGCCCATGACCATGACCATGCCTGTGGTGGCCACCGTTTCGCATGCTACTCTTGAGTTTTTATCCTGCTGTATAACTGCATCCAGGATCGCGTCGGAAACCTGGTCGCAAAGTTTATCGGGATGTCCTTCTGTAACACTTTCAGATGTAAAAAGCTTGTTTTGCATGATTACTGTTCCTTTCTGAGTCAATGATGTTTTTGCTTATTTGTTGTATATTTCCCTCTCGAGATAACGCTCTCCTCTGTCGGGAAGAAGGACAACAATATTCCTTTCGGCAAAATCTTCCTGCTGAGCTATGAATATGGCTGCGGCAAGAGCCGCGCCGGATGACGGGCCGCACAGCATTCCCTCAAGAGAGGCGAGGCGGCGGGCCATGGTCAAAGCGTCAGGTGTGCGAACCCTTACCACCTTGTCCAGAATATATTTGTTAAGCGTTTCGGGAACAAAGCCGGGGCCTATGCCGGTTATGCAGTGGGGGCCTGGGAGGCCGCCCGAAAGCACAGGGCTGTCATATGGCTCGACACCTATTATAACACATTCGGGCCTGTTCATCTTGAGATATTCTCCGCATCCGGTCACTGAGCCGCCTGTTCCTATTCCGGCCACAAAACAATCTGTTTCAGGCAGATCGCTTAGGATCTCGGGGCCAGTAGTGCGTTTGTATGAGGCGGGATTCCGGGGGTCATAAAACTGATTTAGAATAAAGCTGCCCTCACGGCTTTCAAATATCTCTTCGGCTTTTTTCCTCATTCCCTTAAGCCCTAGAGTGGATGAAGTCATAACCACACGGGCCCCATAGGCCCTTATATGACGAAGATTTTCAAGCGTGATATTGTCGGAAGCCACGACGATGCATTTATATCCCAGACAAGCGCAGATCATCGCGGTTGAAATGCCTCCGATGCCGTTAGAAATACATATCACATTTCCGTCTTCTCTCAGCTCGCCAGAGCTTATAGCCCCGCGTATTATATCAAGGGATGGATGGTCCTTAAGGCTGCCGGAAGGATTGAGAAATTCGCACTTTCCGTAAATGGTCCCAAGGCAGGAATAAAAGGCCCCGAGACGCTGGAGACGCACAAGGGGGGTATTTCCTATAAGCTGTGTAATGCTTTGGAAAACTGCCACTGGGAGCACCGCCTATGTTAATATAAATCTGAAGTTTTGCGCAAATGTTTATATCAATTGAGATAAAATTGAGATAAATTGCAGCTTCGCATGGAAGAAAATCCGAAAACAAGGTTGCTTAAAACCTTTATTAATGATAGTATATACTTGCTGGGAAAACAAGTAAAGCACAAAAAATTTTGCCCATTTATATCAGTAATAATTGAATATGGATTAAATAAGAAACCATATAAAATAACAGGAGGAAAACAAAATGAAGTACAATCGATCCTTTAACTTTTCTGCAGGACCAGCCATGATGCCGGAACCTGTGCTGGAAGAGATCCGCGATGAGATGATGAATTATCGCGATTCCGGCATGTGCGTCATGGAGATGAGCCACCGTTCCAAGGTCTTTCAGCAGATAGTTGACGAGGCCGAGGCCGATCTCCGCGAGCTGATGGGTATCCCTGATAACTACAAGGTGCTCTTCGTACAGGGCGGCGGTACTCTTCAGTTTGCAATGGTACCTATCAACCTGATGAAGAACGGTATGGCATGCTATGTTGAGACCGGTTCATGGTCCAAGAAGGCTATTGCCGAGGCCAAAAAGTACGGAGAGGTAAAAGTCGTCGCTTCCTCTGCCGACAAGAACTTCTCTTATATCCCCGACTGTTCTAATCTTGACATTCCCGAGAACTGCGACTATGTCTATATCTGCGAGAATGAAACCATCAACGGAACCACATGGCAGAAGCTGCCCGATACAAAGGGCCATGTTCTGGTATCAGATCAGTCCTCCATGTTCCTTTCCCGTCCCTGCAATGTCTCCGATTACGGCCTTATCTGGGGCGGTGTGCAGAAGAACGTTGGCCCTGCCGGCATGACAGTAGTTATCGTCCGTGAGGATCTGATCCGCGATGATATCGATGCCAAGGCTCCTATCTATCTGTCATATAAGACACATGCAGATAATGATTCCATGTACAATACTCCGAACTGCTGGGCAATTTACTGCTGCGGCAAGGTATTCAAATATCTTAAGTCGATTGGCGGGCTTGAGGCCATGAACCGCATCAATGAAGAAAAAGCCAAGATCCTTTATGATTTCCTTGATTCTTCAAAGATGTTCAAGGGAGCTGTAGTTAAGGAAGATCGTTCTTTAATGAATGTACCTTTTGTCACTGGCTCAAAAGAACTTGATGCAGAAGTAGTCAAGGCCAGTGAAGCTGCCGGGTTTGATAACCTTAAGGGCCATAAGTCCGTAGGCGGCCTGCGCGCTTCCATCTATAATGCTATGCCTAAGGAAGGCGTAGAAGCTTTGGTTGACTTCCTTAAGAAGTTTGAGGCAGAGCATAAATAAGGCTTTTGGGCATTTCCCGCTTAGAATAATTTTTAAGGAGATTTTTTGATATGCGTATTCTGGTTACAGACGGTATGGACAAGGCCGCAATGGCCAAACTGACCGAGCTGGGTCATGAGGTAGTGGCACATTTTTATGAGCCGGATGAACTTGGAAAGGCTCTTCGTGATTTTGATGTTGTTGTAGTACGCTCCAAGACAAAGGTTCGTGCCAATCATGTTGATGAAGCTAAGGGCAGCAAGCTTAAGCTTGTTATTCGCGGCGGCGTTGGCGTTGATAATATCGATGTAAAATATGCCGAGGAAAACGGCATCAAGGTTACAAATACACCCAAGGCCTCATCTGAATCCGTTGCCGAGCTGGCACTGGCCCATATGTTTTCTTTGGCCCGCTTTGTAGGCATTTCCAACCATACTATGCGCAATGGCGAGTGGAACAAGAAGCAGTATGAGGGAATTGAGCTTAACGGAAAGACCCTGGGGCTTATCGGCATGGGCCGTATTTCTCAGGCTCTGGCCAAGAGAGCCTGCGCTCTGGGAATGAAGGTAATTTATACCGATATAATTGGTGAAATACCCGGCCTTAGCTATGCGTTCATGACAAGGGACGAGGTTATGAAGAATGCAGATTTCGTATCCCTTCATATTCCCGCATCTCCTGACGGTAAGCCTGTTATAGGCGCAAATGAGCTGGCGCTTATGAAGCCGACAGCCTTTATCATCAATACTGCACGCGGCGGCCTTATCTGCGAAGATGCTCTCTGCGATGCTCTTGATGCCGGCAAGCTGGCAGGCGCGGCTCTTGACGTATTTGCAAGCGAACCGCTTAAGAACGAAAGAATAATGAAGAACGATAAGATTTCCCTGACCCCACATATCGGCGGCTCCACAGTGGAAGCCCAGGGCAGGATAGGCATGGAGATCGTCGATATTATTACAAAGTTTTTTGAGAAATAAAAAATAAAGGAGTAACAGCCAATGGCAGTAGTAAAACCTTTCAGGGCTGTACGCCCCACACCTGAGCTTGTCTCAAAGGTGGCGGCTTTGCCGTACGACGTTATGAATACTGAGGAGGCCATCGAGTATGTTGAGGGCAACCCTTATTCTTTCATGCGTATAGACAGGGCTGAAATGTCCTTCCCCAAGGGCGCTGACCCTTATGCGCAGGCCGTTTATGAAAAGGCCTCACAGGATCTTCATCAAATGAAGGTTGACGGAGTATACGTGCAGGACGAGAAGCCCTGCTATTATATCTACAAGCAGGTCATGAACGGCAGAGCTCAGATCGGCATCGTCGGATGCGCAAGCGTGGACGATTATATGAATGATATCGTTAAGAAGCACGAACTGACACTTGCAAAGAAGGAAGACGACAGATGCAACCATGTTGACATCTGCAACGCCAACACCGGGCCTATCTTCCTTACATACAAGGCTAATGACGCTATCAACAAGGTCGTAAGCGATACAATGGGGAAGGATTCTCCCGTCTACGATTTCGTGGGCGACAATGTGCAGCAGACGGTCTGGATCATCAGCTGCCCCCACTGCAAAGAGGTTATCGAGAAGGCTTTCGCCGACACAAAATACCTCTATATTGCTGACGGACATCACCGCTGCGCCAGCGCCGTAAGAGTTGCCAGAAAGCGCCGCTGCCAGTTCCCGAATTATGACGGAACTGAGGAATTCAACTATTTCCTTTGCGTACTTTTCCCTGACGAGCAGCTTGAAATTATGGATTATAACCGTGTTGTAGCAGACCTTAACGGCCTTGATAAGGATGGATTCCTTGCCAAAGTAGGCGAGAAGTTTACCGTTACGGAAAAGGGGCAGGGCGAGTATCATCCTGAAGAAAAGCATACATTTGGCATGTATCTTGATGGCAAATGGTATAAGCTTGTGGCCAAGAAAGGCTCATTTGATAAGGATGATGTTGTTGCACAGCTTGATGTTTCTATACTTCAGGATAACCTTCTTCATCCCATCCTCGGCATCGGAGACCCCAGAACCGACAAGAGAATAGACTTTGTCGGTGGTATCCGCGGTCTTGGCGAGCTGGAAAAACGTGTGAAGGATGGCATGACTGTAGCCTTTGCAATGTATCCCACAAGCATCAAGGATCTTATGAATATCGCGAACGAGGGCAAGATCATGCCTCCAAAGAGCACATGGTTTGAGCCAAAGCTTCTTTCGGGTATATTCGTCCACGAGCTAAGATAAGTTCATACATAAAAAGCGCCGCCTGGAGACAGGCGGCGCTTTTTATGTATATTTGTTCAGTTCTTTTTAAAAATGCAAATGAGTATGCGCCATTTGCTGCTTGGGCAAAAAGATTCATGAAAGCCTGGCGGCATCGCATGCTCTAAAAAAGCGTTTTAGCAAGCCATTTAATATAAAAAGCGGCGGCTTTGCTTAGGCTTCGCCTCTTATAGGATGATATAAATCAGAAAATCCGCAATCTCGAATTAGGATTAGATTAAAAAACTTTCGGATTTAAAACTTGCGTAATACCGCCCCGAAGTAACGGTAAATTTCAGGACACAATAATCTGGGTCGGTAACACCCTCGGGGTAATATTTGGTATCGCCTTCCTGCCAGATCATTTCTTTGCTTTCGACATCTTCCAATACTTCAACTGTACCTATCAGCATCACCCCGCGGAAAAATCTTTTATCGCAGAAATATATACATGCCTTTGGGTTGCTGCGGTATTGTGATACCCTCATGGAAGAAGTGTTTGTGGTAAAATAGAAAACTTGTATCCCGTCTCTTTTTCTTGGAGGCAGCATTGCCTTTGTATTTGGGAATCCATTTTCGTCTACCGAGCTTATAAAAGAAGTACTCTGCTTGTCGATCAGATTTCCTATAGTTTTCTCAACATCCCTTAACATTCTGCTGCCTCCAGTTATGCAATAAAGAAGTGTTTTTTTGATAGCGCCGTAAAAAATACAACTGCAATATGAGTGTTTACCGCTCATGGCTCCAAAGCTTTAGAAAATCCACTTGAGCGTGCGGAGAACCTCGAAGTAACTGCCGGTTTCAAAGGCCACGGTATACGGGCTGGTCTTGCGGCAGCCGGGGAAATAGCTCATCTTCTCGGCATCGGCATGTATTTTATAGTCGACCTCAACAGAGAAGAACTCCGGAAGGGTTGTTTTGGCAGCCGCATCCATTAGATCCTGCCCCACGGCCCTCCGAGCGGCATCTTTGATTTCCTTAAGTGTTGTCACAGGGGAATAATTGCAGCTCAAAGCGCCTATGCCTTCTTTAACGGGGACAGAGATCAGTGCGGGATGCAAATCAGCATAGTCCTCGCAAAGCATCTTGTCTCCCGAAAGCATGACTGTCGGAACTCCTTCGAGAGCGCAGGCCCAGCTGTAGAGCATGAACTCCGAGGTCTGCCGGCCATTTATTCGGACCATGGTGTTGCGGCCTGAGTATGTATGAGAAAGGGGGTTCCCAGGCCTTCCGGCGGCCGAATGGTAACCTATAAACATCGCGCAGTCAAAGCTGCTGTCTATGCCTTCTACCATGGCGTAGGGGTGCCCGCTCCAGTTGCGCAGGAGGCTTACGTGCTCTGGAATCTGAGTAGGGTCGATATTAATAGCGGGGCCATGAGCATCTTTTATAACGATCTCGGTGGCGCCGCCCGAAAAAGCCCCCTCACATGCGGCAAGGACTTCTTTTGTCATCTGCTCGGCATGGAGGGGATAAGATGGATGACTGTTGTGGCATTCATCCCAGACGGTAGTTGTGGTTATGCCCTCGATGTCAGCGCTAATAAATACTTTCATCATGTTTTCCCTCACTTTGGCTTAATAGTTTATTTTGCTTAAAAATACATTCAGCTCAATATTGGCCTTGAATGGGATGCAGTTCTAAAAAATGCTAAGATACATACGTTGGCTAAGCTCTTCAAGAACCTTTATGCCCGCCAGACTGTTGCCCTTTTCGTCTAGCCCGGGGGAAAAGATACCTATGCCCATCCTTGTGGGTGCGACAGCCATTATGCCGCCGCCCACGCCGCTTTTTGCAGGCATGCCGACTCTTACGGCAAAATCGCCTGAACCGTCGTACATTCCGCAGGTTACCAGCACGGCGTTGACATAGTGGGCGTATTCAGCGGGAAACAGGTGGTCATCCAGAATTGGATGGCGTCCTCTGTTGGCGAATAAAAAGGCAATGTTGGCAAGATCCCTGCAGTTGACCTTTATCGAACATGCCTTGAAATAGCAGTCAAGCACTTCTTCCACATCGTCTTCCAGCATGCCGTAGCTTTTAAGAAGAAATGCAAGTGCTCTGTTTTTATTTCCTGTGCTTTTTTCCGAAAGATAGACTTCCTCATCGATTACGATATCCGGGTTGTTAGCAAGCTTTCTTGTAAGCTCAAGGAGCCTTGAAAAACGCTCGGTATAGTCGTTGCCCTTTATGAGAGTACACATGAATATGGCACCCATATTGACCATTGGGTTAAGGTGCTGGCTCAGGAGGGGCTGATCCGAGACGTTTATGGCATCAAAGGGTTTGCCGGTTGCTTCAACTCCGATTTTTTCCCGGATCACATCTATTCCGTTGTCCATAAGACACAGAAGAAGGAGTACCGGCTTTATGACGCTTTGGACAGTAAAAGACTTGCGGTAGTCACCGGCTTTATAGCTTTGGCCGTCGCTTGAAACTATATAGATTCCAAGGTCGTTTATATCGCTCTTGGCAAGCTCGGGGATATAGTCTGCCGGCTTGCCGATGGTTTTGTAGGGCGCGCAGTTTGCCAGGATTTCTTCCAGAAGTGCTTCCATATCTTTAAAACCTCTTCGTTATTTATTGTTCGTCAAGAAGCGACTGAACAGCCGTCATTATGCCGAGCTTGCCGCTTTCATAAGTCAGCCCGCCCTGAATGAAGGCGGTAAATGGAGGCCTTATTGGACCATCGCATGAAAGCTCTATCGAAGCTCCCTGCACAAATGTCCCCGCCGCCATAACGACCTGATCGTCATATCCGGGCATGTCCCATGGATCAGGGGTAACGAATGCATCAACAGGGGAGCCCTCCTGTATGCCGCGGCAGAAGGCAAGCAATTTTTGTTCCTCGCCGAAGTTGACGGTGTGTATTATGTCTAGCCCTGCCCTGTCTGGGGAGGGTGTGACATCATAACCTAAAAGACCCATGAGGTTTGAGCAGAAAGCCGCTGTCTTAAGGGCCTGGGCTACCGTATGGGGAGCCATGAAGAAGCCCTGATAAAAAGCGCGGTTGACGCCAAGGCTTGCGCCGCATTCACCGCCGATTCCCGGGAGAGTTAGCCGGTTGGCCGCTTTTTCAACAAGCTCACGCTTTCCTGCTACATATCCGCCGGCGGGGGCCAGCCCGCCCCCAGGATTTTTTATGAGTGAGCCGCAGATAAGGTCTGCCCCCACATTTGTCGGCTCAAGGGTATCGCAAAACTCGCCGTAGCAGTTGTCTACTATGACATTAGCTCGGGGGTTGACCTTGTGGACGATATCGCATATGCGCCCTATCTCGCCTATGGAAAGCGTATGGCGCTGATTGTAGCCCCTTGAGCGCTGAATAAATACGGCTTGTATGCGGCTGTCTGCGGCTCTTTGCTCTATCGCCTTATAATCAGGAAGCCCGTTTTCCATATCTATTTTTTCAAAGCCAATACCGTAATCCGCAAATGAGCCGCCCACCTTACCCTTTTGGCCGGTTACTGTTTGGAGTGTGTCATATACGTTGCCTGTGGCCGAGAGCATAACGCCGCCTGACTGAACGCATGCGAACATTCCGCAGGCGATGGCATGGGAGCCGTTGACGAAACCCGAACGGACAAGGGCGGATTCACAGCCGAAAACCTCGGCGTAAATCTCTTCGAGCTTGTCGCGGCCCTGGTCGTCGTAGCCATAGCCTGTTGTGCCGCGAAAGTATGTGTCGGAAACGCGGTGATGGGCAAAGGCTGTCATTATTTTTTTTGTACACTCTGTGGAAACCTGCTCTATCGCTTGAAAGCGGAGGGCTGCAAGCTCCTCCGCTTTCCCGGCAAGTTCCACGAGCTGCGGTGAAAAATCAAAGCTCATGGGTATTACTCCTGTGTGGTTTATTTATTGCCCGAGGGCTGAGACAAGAAGCTTAACAGCCCCCTCAACGTCGCTTATGCTGTAAATTTCTCTGGGAGAATGCACGTTTCTTGTGGGGATAGATACGGCACCTGCCATTATGCCGCCTTTAGTGCGCTGCATGGCTCCTGCATCTGTACCGCCTGAAAGCAGTATTTCATCCTGATAGACAACTCCAGCTCTTTCGGCCGCGTCGCGCAGGAAAGAGATTACCTGAGGATTGCAGAGCAGGGAAGCGTCGCGGATCTTGACGGTAGGCCCTTTCCCCAGCTTTACGTCGCAGTAGGCGGTGGACGAAGGGGTATCGCCTGTGCCGCAAACATCTAAGGCTATTCCCATATCCGGATGGATACCATATGCGGATGTGCCTGCGCCCCTCAGCCCCACTTCTTCCTGAACGGAGAAGACAAAGTAAAGGTCATATGGGCTTTCCGGGAGCGATTCCATAGTCTTTAAAAGGACTATGCAGGCCACGAGATCGTCCGCATAGGGGGTGAGGATCTTGTCGCCCTGCTGTGTGGTGTCGCTGTCGAAAACAGCCACATCTCCAATCGATACAAGCTCCTCGGCCTTTTCACGGCTTCCGGCGCCGATATCGATATAAAATGAGGTCAGCCTCACGTCAGCAAGCTTCTTTTTGGCTTCCTCGCCCCATTTTTCGCACATAATAACGCCTTTTGTTCCGTTCGGGAACCTTACTGGGGTTCGAAGAAGGAAAGCGGGCACATGGCCGCCGATGGTCTCTAAACGCAGATAACCCTTTTCATCGATATATGATATCATAAAGCCTATTGTATCCATATGAGCCGAAAGCATGATTTTTTTGCCCGTGCCTTTTTTATGGCATATTACATTTCCAAGGGTATCGGTATAAACCTCATCTGTGAAGGGCGCGGCAAGGCTTGACAGAAGCTCTCCTACAGAATGCTCGAAGCCCGAGGGAAGGGCCCGCTCTACAAGCTGCTTTTGCAGCGTTAAAATATCAGACATAATGCGTTTCCCTCCTTTATAGTGTTATTTCGGCGCAGGCGGCGATAAGCTTTGCCCCCTGCTCGATGTCGCTTATACTTACGATCTCACACGGAGAATGGATATTGCGCCCCGGTATCGAGACACAGCCGGCTAACGCGCCTTTGCCTGAATGCATGATGGAGGCAGTATCGGTTCCGCCTGCGGTGATTATCTCGTCCTGATAGGCTACTTCGGCAAGCCTGGCGGCTTCCCGAAGGTGCATAACGGCATCGGGGCTGCAGATAACGCTCTGGTCCTTGATCTTTATAGTAGGCCCGGCTCCAAGGCGAACAGGCATTTCCATATCCGAGCAGATATCATCTCCGCTATAGCAGAGGTCGATGGCGATGCCCATATAAGGCTCGATGTCGAAGGCCGCTGTCAGCGCGCCTTTTAACCCCAATTCCTCCTGAACAGTGAAAACGAAATAGAGGTCGTTTTTGCTTTTGCCTACTTGCTCCATAGCCATTAGCAACATACAGCAGGCGGCGAGATCATCGGCGTAGGGGGTTATCATGCAGTTGTCTCCCGTCATGGCGGGGACAGTGTCAAACATAGCGAGGTCGCCTGTCGAGACCATCTTTTCGGCCTCTTCCTTAGAGCAGGCACCGATGTCAATATAGAGATCTTTAACAGTTATTGAGGAAACCGGGGTATCGATCATATCCGCCTGCTTGCGAAGCTTGATTATGCCCTTTGTGCCATTGACAAAGGTGACTGTGGTATTTATAAGCGAGGCAGGATAATGGCCGCCGATGGTGGTGAAGGATACGAAGCCCCCGTCGTTTACGAATGTGGCCATAAAGCCGATAACATCCATATGGGCTGCGAACATAAGCTTTTTGCCTCTGCCTTTTTTATGGCATACGACACTGCCTGTGGGGGTAAAATATATATCGTCCACATATGGCTTTGCCAGCTCCGCCAGAAGCTCGGCACATCTGCGCTCATATCCTGAGGGCATTGCGGCATTGACGAGGCGTGTTTGAAGTTCAAAAACGTTAAGCATTATCGTTGCACTCCTTTACAAAGAGTCTTGCAAACCTAAGAACACAGTCAATATCCGGCTTATAGGCGACATTGCAGGCGCAGTGTATATATCTTGTCGGCGTAGCCAGGCCTATGCCCCTTGCGCCCGAAGCGGCCATATGAAAGGCGCGGGCGTCAGTCAGGCCGTTTGCGCTGCGGCGATACTGCCACTTGATGTCCTCTTCGTCAGCTCTTTTTGTAAAGCGGTCGATAAGATCTCTAAAATATACCGAGCCCTTATCGAGGATGGATATGACACAGCCCTGCTCCTGGGTTGTAGATTGTGCGTGAAGAGGGACCTCGGGCACATCGCAGGCGGTGGTGCCTTCAATGGTCAAAAAGCGCTTCACGCCTATTCGTGTAGAAGCCACCCATGCACCCCTGTTGCCGCCAATTTCTTCATTGGTGGCGAATATGAACCAGGTATCATATGCAAGCTCTTCCTCAAGAAGAGCCACCATAACGGCGCAGCCTATGCGGTCATCTATGGCTTTTGATTTAATGCGCTGATCACCGAACTCCTCATAGGCGCTGTCAAAATAGCAGGGATCGCCGATCTGCACATATTTGGAGGCTTCCTTTTTGGAGGTAGCGCCGATGTCGATGTAAAGTGAAGAAGCCGGAGGGGCTATCTTGCGCTCCTCAGGAGTTGTCATATGTATCGCCTTGAGCGAAATTACTCCGGGGAGCTTCTGAGGGCCTACCTTGAGCTTTCGCCCTATCATGACTCTGGGGTCGACCGAGCCAACGGGAAGGAACTTAAGCATGCCTTTATCCGTTATCTCGCGGACCATAAAACCTACCTCATCCATGTGAGCCGATACGGCCAGGGGAGAACTCCTGCGATCTTTGCCCTTTTTGAATACGAGCAGATTGCCTAAAGCGTCAGTTATCATTTCATCGGCATATGGCTTTGCCATTTCAGCTATAGCATCTCTTACTTCATCCTCGTATCCGGCTATGCCGTCACATGAGCAGAGCTTTTCAAGTATCTTTGTGACTGTGTTTACGTCGCTCACAGCTGCCACCTCCCGTCGATGTCAAGTGCAAGCTCAGATAGGAGCTTGCCTACGTTCTCCACATCGTTCATTTTAAGAACCTCGACGGGAGAGTGCATGTATTTTAAGGGGAGCGAAACGACCAGCGTGGCGCAGCCCTCTTCGATTATCTGCATACTCCAGGCGTTTGTCCCCGTGTGAGACGGGGCAGCCGAGAGCTGGAAGGGTATTTCCTTTGCTCTTGCTATCTCCATGAGCTTTCTGGCAAAGCGGGGGAGGCTGTTGGTGCCAACGGCGATGACAGGCCCGCCGCCGAGATCTTGAACTTTGTCTGTGGGGACGTTATCGTCTGTGCGCGCATGGCATACGTCAACGGCTACTGCAAGGTCTGGCTTTTCGACATATGTGCGGTAAGAGGCGCCGTGGCCGCCTATTTCTTCTTTGGTGGTTCCGATCACTATGAGGTCTACGTTAAGCTCCTTGTCCTTTAAAAGCTCAAGAGCATGGAGCAAACAGCAGAAGCAGGCGCGGTCGTCAAGAGATTTTCCGCACACCTGATCTCCCAAAAGATCGAAGGCCTGGCTTCGGAAAGTCATATAATCGCCTATGCGGACGGTCTTTTTGACTTCTTCGGCGCTCATGCCCAGATCGACATAGAGCTTTTCAATGGGCAGCGACTTTGAGTTTTCTCCTGGGGCCTGAAGGTGCGGCGGGATAGCTCCGACAACACCGAGAAGATTGCCGCGGGTCTTTGTCATAACATTGAGTGTGCTGCCTGGAAGCATTCGCTGGTCTACTCCCATGCCCATGAAGCGGATAAAGCCTTCATCAGTTATTCCGGTTACGAGGAAGCCTATTTCATCGATGTGAGCATCGAGAAGAAGCGTTTTCGCACCCGCTTTGCCGCAGCGCCTGCGACCCGTGACATTGCCGAAATCGTCGATTTCGACTTCGTCGACATAGGGCCGCAGCAGGTCGGCGGCAATTTTTGCCACTGCGAACTCATCCCCTGAAACGCCATAGGCGTTGGCAAGGGTTTTGATCTTTTCCTTGAGTGTCAAAAGATACACCTCCTGTAGTAGTTTTGATCTATAGTATATTGGATGCTGTGCTGACTTTTTGGGGAAACACGGGATTAAAGCTCATTAACAAGCTTTTTAAAGTATTCTCCGCGCTTCATGAAGTTCTGAAAACGGTCAAAGGCGGCGCATGCTGGGGAGAAAAGGACGATATCGCCGGGCTGTGCCTTGCTCTTTATATCCTTGAGCATTGTCTCATAGTCTTTGTGGAAATATATAGGCAGTATATCGGAGGAATAACCGGGCGAGTTTACGACGACCTGATATATTTTTTCTTCGGTAGCGCCGCAGAGGAAAAGCATATTTACATGCTCAATAATCTCTGGGCCAAGAACGTCGAATGGGATGTGCTTATCATAACCTCCGGCAATTAATATGACTTTTTGGTTGAAAGACCTCAGGCCCGCGATAGTTCTTGTGGGGCTAGTTCCGATAGAATCGTTATAATAGCGGACACCGTCAAGCTCACGGATGAACTCAAGGCGGTGTTCCACTCCGCCAAAGCTTTCGGCTACCTGCGCCATTGTTTGAGGTGTGACATAATCAGCCGTGGCGGCGAAGGCCGCAAGGTAATTTTCTATATTGTGCACGCCGGGAAGACGGATAGCATCAGAGTTCATGACCTTATTGCCGCCAGTGACAATATCGCCAGCGGGCAGGCAGCGGCTGTAGGCCTCATTTTGACGGGAGAAAAACCGGACGGTACCTATGGCATCATTTGCCGCATCTTTGGCAAGCTCGTTGTCAAGATTAGTGACAAGAACGTCATTATTGCTTTGATAACGGAAGATGTTCTTTTTTGCGTCTATGTATTCTTCCATATCCTTATGTACGTCGAGATGGTTGGGCGAGAGGTTGGTGAGAACGGCGACATGTGGGCTTTGCTTCATTGTAAGAAGCTGGAAGGATGAAAGCTCGAGTACGCAGAAATCGTCTTTTGTCATCTCGTCGGTCCGGTCGAGCAGGGGGTTGCCGATATTGCCGCCGACAAATACCCTGTAGCCCTGAGCCTTCAAAAGCTCGGATATGATTGTGGTGGTGGTCGTCTTGCCATCGGAGCCGGTGACCGCAATGACGGTTGCGGGGCAGAGGGAGAGGAAAACCTCCATCTCAGAGGTGATCTCGGCCCCTCTTTTTTGAGCGTCCACCAGCGCGGGGACATCGGGGCGCAGGCCGGGGGTGCGGAAGATTATATCCCCCGAGGCCTCCTTGAGATAGTCGGGGCCGAGGACGAGCTTTACTCCGAGGTTTTCAAGCTCCTGTGCCAGCTCGGGCATCTGATCCCGGGGCTTTTTGTCGTGGGCGGTAACATCCACCCCTCCGTTAGCCAGCAGTTTGATAAGGGGAGTGTTTGAAACGCCTATGCCGATAACTGTTACTTTTTTGTTTTTTATTGATTTCATATATTCATTAAGCACTTAAAATACCTCCAAAAATCATAACTTAAACTATCTTATAGTTTACTCTATACGGTGGCCAAGGTCAATAAAATAAAGGGCTTGCTGGTAGAGCAAAAGTTATTGCGGCCATGAAAAAAGCCGCTGCATTATCGCAGCGGCTTTCACTGAGCTTTAATTCGCGGCGTCTTGAGATGGTGACTCGGCCTTTGCCTTACGGCGCGGAAGCGCAGCGATTATAGAGGAGACAATGGCTGATGCCCAACCGACATATGGGCGGGCCAGCACGAAATAGAGCAACCGCATTTGTTGAGTCCGCTGAACAATGAATGTATATGAACCGGAGCCAGCATTTATGTAATAGTTTGCCGTATTTATGGCGACATGATATATCACACCGTAAAGGAAGGACAGAGTAAAGGATATAATAGCAGCACCCTTTTTGTGCTGTATAAGAGAGATAATACCTACAGCGCATATCAATCCGGCAACAGCATATATTCCGGCGTAGGTATTCCAGCGGGATGCCGCCTGGTCGTCTACTGCGCTCAGCATCAGATATACAGCACCGCAGATGGCGGCATAAGGGCCTATCAGCCATAGCGGCGTGCGGTTATGGTCTATAACAACTACAGATAGAACAAAGATTATACAATATGGAAAAGCATAATGTATCATGCGGAGTATGAAACTTGTCCCGATCAAATTCTGTCGCAGCGAAGTGAAAAACAAGAGGCAGAGGATGGCTGCGCACAGCAGGAGGCCGATAAAGGCAAGAAGCATAGATTGCCTGAAAACATTTCTTTTCAAGTTTTACTCACCTGCATCTATTCTTATTGTGGAAGAGTAAGTATCATATGTTAACCGGCATAACTGGACGCCATCAACTTGGAACCACGAATCTATTGTCACCATATATGTAAACTTACCATACAAGTTTCCGGTTGCACCCTTTGTATAAGTTTCATTAGATACATATGGTTCAAGCCCTTCACGCCATCCTGATACCTTTATTAAATCACTTGTTCGTATAGGGGTCCCAATAGAAGATACAATATATGTGTTTGGATTATATGTAATGCTTCCCCGTATATAATATGCCACAACCCCATTGTTATTCTGATTAATGACGCCTGCATATGCAGGGTATGCATTGCCACTCCAAGTACAGGTTTTTTGTACTCGTTGAGTTACGGTTTTAGTGAGATCTAAGCTTCTGGTATATGATGGCTTGATTTCAGTCATTGTTTCAATGTTTGCACAGAAATAGTCATAGATGTCAGAATATTTACCCCGTTTATACCATGCTTGCGTATCTTGGATAAACTTTTCTGTAATATCTTGACCCTGAAGGTTTATCATTTGATATTCTGTGGTGCTATTGTTATCATATATTGCTGCAAAACTTTGAACAAATGTTGTTTTTGAATCAATTTCTGTTATAGCATTTATAGACATAGTTATAGCAAACACAACAATAATTAAGGTCATGCCGCTAATTAACATTTTTTTTCTCATTGTTTTTTCTCCTTTCTTTTATTAGAAAAACAAATGAAACAAATAGTAAAATCGCCAAGGCAGGGAAATCTCCATACCAAGAAAGTGAAAGAGATACTTTTGGGTCTATAAATATTCTGAACAGTGAAATTCCTATAAAGAAGCTGGTTGACCAGATGGATACAGTAAGAATAAAATCTGATAAGTGTTTAAAGTAGAGGCAGTATAATCCCCATCCGGTAATAATGCTTGGTATCAGCATTTCTCTTATTGAATCTGCTAGATATATAATAGGGATAAACATATGAGATAAGAAGCCGCCTGAACTGAGAGCTTTAATTTCCCAAAGATAGCTGCTGAAAATAAGCAGAAAACCAATTATAAGCCCAAAAGTAGAGCTGATTGCAAGAGAAGATTTGTTTCTTCTTATTACTGTTTTCATCGTTTTTTAAAAGAGTTATGATCCTGCATATATGGTGAATGTTGTGTTAATGTATCCGAAGTCAAAAGGTGAAGCGCCGTAAGGTGGTGTCGCAATAATTTTATTAGAATGTGTAAAGGTGGCTGAAAGTACAGATATGTCTGTATAAATTCGTTTTGGGGTGATGGCTTTACACAGTTGCGTAAATATTGTCATGCATATTACTACAAACCAAGAAAAAGCGCGGAGTTTCTTTTTCATTATTTAAACCTCCGTTTTATTATAAAGTGTTGGCATACTAAAAAATAAACGTGTGATTGTTTTTCTGCAATCACACGTTTATAAAAGGAAGTTATTCAAACAGCCTATAAAACTGTGAAAGCTGACATATATGCAAAGCCGCCAACTATCTCCACGGAGTTTACAAACCATTTTTCTCATCCCCTCTAAGCTTTATAGGTTAATAATACCATATTTAAATAATTTACAATAGCATTTAAAGAAAAGAAAAATTTTTTATGGAATATATACAAAAAAGCTGATCTGCGGCAGCCATGATGCTGAGGTCTGGGTAACAATCCTTTCCATTGACAAAGAGACGTTATATGGGTATAATACACCAAGAGTTTGCTATGCAGCCGCGCGCGTAAGCGTGAGGAAAGTCCGGGCTTCACAGAGCAGGATAGCTGATAACGTCAGCCGAGAGCGATCTTAGGACAAGTGCAACAGAAATAAACCGCCCCGCAAGGGGTAAGGATGGAAAGGCGAGGTAAGAGCTCACCGGTGGGCAGGGTAACCTGTCCTCCCTGTAAACTCTATCCGAAGCAACACCGAATCGGGGGCTACGGCTTGCTCGGCCAATCTCCGGACAGGTGGCTTGAGGGGTATGGCGACATACTTCCCAGATAGATGGCTGCAAAGACAGAACCCGGCTTACAGGCTTACTCTACTTCACAGCTCTCCTTTGATTGCCAGAGGGGGGCTGTGATGATGTAGACTTCCTTTTAAGCGTCTCCCTTTTGCGGATGCGCTTGTTTTTGATAGATATGTCCTCCATAAATCTTTTACCAGCGCAAAGAAGGCTTTTTGCCGGTAAAAAGGCTTAAAAGCAGCACCTGAAAAAATAATTTACAATCGTATACGTATGCTGTATAATAACACAAAAGAAGAATATAGGAGGAATAAAATCATGGTCGTAACATCCGAAACGGTTATCGGTGATATTCTTGATGCCGATATGAATGCAGCCATGGTCCTGATGGAAATGGGCATGCATTGCGTTGGTTGCCCTTCTTCCAGGGGCGAAAGCCTTGCCGAGGCCAGCATGGTTCATGGAATCAATGTGGACGAGCTTGTTGACAGGCTCAATGCCTATTTCGCCGAGAACTGAGCGGCGGATATAAAAACAGAGATGCAGGCGGTGAGGCGATCTATTGAGGGTTGCCTCATTGTTTTGTTTGGAGAGAGTTTATGATAAAGCTTACCCCACGGCTTGCGCTGTGCGCCGAGATGTGCCCCTGGGCGGGGAGGGCGATAGATGTGGGCTGCGATCACGGTTATCTTATAATAAAGCTTATTCTGGATGAAAAGGCGCAGAGAGGTATGGCCTGTGACCTTCGGGCAGGGCCTTTAAGGCATGCTAAAAGCAATATTCGATTTTATGGGCTTGAGAATATTATAGAAACCCTACAGACTGATGGGCTTGACGGTATACCCCCAAGCGGGGACGACCTTATAACGATATGCGGCATTGGCGGAGATAACATAGCGGATATACTTAAAAGGGCCCCGTGGACCAAAGACGCCGCAATAGTCGCTCAGCCTATGACCAAGCAGCACAGGCTCCGCAGGTTCCTTTCGGAGAATGGGTACAATATATTTGAGGAGCGGCTTATATATGAAGATCGCCGTCTTTACACACTAATGAGGATCGGCAGGGGTGAATACCGTGGAGAGTCTCATATGCTTTACAGCGAAGCTATGGAAAGCGACAGGCTTTTTCCCGATTATATAAAGATGATGCATTCGAAATACCAAAAAAGGTATAGCGGAAACGGCGAAGCCCATGACAGGGAGATCGCTTCTCTGCTTGAGGAGAAAATGAGATGGCTTTAGACAGTTTTTTGATAAAAGCCCAGTCGATGGCGCTTGACGCCGGGCTTGGAGGCTCAAGAATAGATAAAATATTCATGCCCAGCCCAGGAGAGGTAGTTCTGGGGCTGAGAAGCATATCTGAGAACGTAAGGCTGATGATTTCTTCCGGCGGCAGCAACAGCGGAGTTTACCTTACTAGCCTGAGGCCTGAAAACCCTCCTTCACCGCCGATGTTCTGTATGCTTTTGAGAAAGCATATGCAGGGGGGGAAGATAATTTCCATAGAGCAGCCTGACGGGGAGAGGATAATGACGATCACCTTCACCTCGACGGATGAGCTTGGCAGGATGTCGGAAAAGCGCCTTATATGCGAGCTTATGGGCAAGCGTACGAATATACTCCTGCTTGATGAGGAGGGGATTATTTTAGGCTGTGTTAAAAAGATAGATTATGATATGTCGCCTGACAGAGCTGTTTTGCCCGGCCTTGTTTACAGAATGCCAAAGAAAAGCGGCAAGCCCTCTGTATTTGATTTGACGCTGGAAGAGACTTCGTCTGTTCTTGAGGGAGAGATAGACGGCGACGATATTCTCTCGCGCCTTGACGGAGTATCGCCCCTTATAGCAAGGGAGCTTTCGTTCAGGGGCATGAACCCCTTTGAAATGGCAGAGGTTATAAGAGCGCTTTCAGACGGCGCCGGAAAGCCGTATCTTATACGCAGAAGCGGAAGGGACTTTGACTTTTCCGTGATGCCGATAACGATGTATGAAGACGGTGAAAGCCTGCCATATGACAGCTTTTCAAGCCTTTTGGATGACTTTTACCGTGCAAGAAGGCAGGCTGACCTTAAAAAGAACCTTTCGTCTTCCCTTAAGAAAAACCTTGAGAATCACAGAAGCAGGCTGGAGCGCAAGCTTGGCAAACAGCGGCAGGAGCTCTTGGAAGCGCAAAACCGAAGCGGGCTCAAAAAGAATGCCGATCTTATTACGAGCAATATTTATGCCATAAGAAGCGGGGATAAAAAGGCTGTTGTAACTGATTATTTTTCAGAGAGTATGCCTCAGGTTGAGATACCTCTTGATCCAGATATATCGCCTCAGCAAAATGCACAGCTGCTTTATAAAAGGTATGCAAGACTTAAAAATGCCGAAGAGGCGCTCGCCGTCCAGATCGACAGCGGCGAGCAGGAGCTTGGGTATATCGAGAGCCTTCTTTATGGGCTTGAGCTTGCGTCCAACGAAAAGGATATACGCGATCTTACATCGGAGGCTGCGGCGGCAGGTTATGTAAAAGCCACAGCCGCAAAAAGGCAGAAGCCGGAGAAACAGTCTGCTGCATCCCCAAGATGTTATGTCACATCCGGCGGCTTTACACTTCTGCGAGGCAGGGGCAACCGGGAAAACGATTATCTTACTATGAAGATGGCAAAGGTCGGAGATATATGGTTTCATGCCCGCAATATCCCGGGAAGCCATGTGATTCTTGTGACGGACGGACAGAAGCCGGATGTTTCAGACATTGAAGAAGCAGCCGGGCTTGCGGCTTTTTATTCAAAGGCTTCATCTTCTCCAAAAGCAGCTGTTGACTATACGCTTGCTAAGCACGTTAAAAAGCCCTCTGGAGCTAAACCGGGAATGGTCAATTATTTTGAGTTCAAAACCATACTTGTCGAGCCACAGGACATGAGCGAGTTATAGAGAATATGGGTTTTGAGCGGGCCTTCCTTCGGATGGCTTGCATTAGGTAGTTCTGATGTTTTTAGACATATTTCGCTTCAGCCAGTAAAGAGGTTTTTGCTTAACCTTTTTACTGCCTGGGGCGCGATATGTCTTTTTTTGTATCCTTTAATTTAGCGAAATATCGTACATTACTGCATTGACTTTGTAATTGGCAGCTATTATAATTAAATAAAAATTAAAATTCGACAATTTATTTTTAATATATTTTACATAAAATTAATACACATATTAAAAATGAGGAGCCAAGTATGAATAAAGATATCATAGCCGAAATTGACAGGTTAAGCGGGGAGATGATTGAGCTCAGCACTAATATTCATTCAAACCCTGAACTTGGACTTGAGGAATATAAGTCCTCGGGATTTATAAAAACGATGCTGAAACAGCATGGGTTTGCGGTGGAGGATGGCTCCGGGGGAATGGAAACGGCCTTTAAAGCGCGTTTTAAAGGCCGGGCTGATGGACCAAGAGTGGCATTTCTGGCTGAGTACGACTCGTTGCCCGGAATGGGCCATGCCTGTGGGCATAACCTAATTGCCGCTGTGTCAACGGGGGCGGCAATTGCCCTCTCTAAAATAATGGGAGATTTTCAGGGTGAAATCCTCCTGATAGGCACGCCGGCAGAAGAAACCAAGGGAGGGAAGATCCGGCTGCTTGAAAAAGGGGCTTTTGACGATGTGGATTATGCTTTGATGACTCACCCGAGCACCGTTAATCTGGTAAACCGCGGAGGGCTGGCTACAACCACCGTGACGGTCAGATATAAAGGTAGAGCAGCTCATTCGGCTTCCCCTGAAAAAGGGATAAATGCCCTTTCTGCTGTAATTCAAACCTTTAATCTGCTTGATTCGCTAAGGGCGCAAATGCCGCTGAAAACCAACATAAACGGCATCATTACCTCGGGCGGAACGGTTACAAATATCATTCCTGACTATGCGGAGTGCAGGTTTTCCGTAAGGGCAGCGACGCTTTCGGATTTGCAGACGGTTTATACGATGATAAAGAAGACGATGGCCTCAATAGAAGGCTTTATCGGAGTCACGGGTGAAATAGAACATGATACGGTATATTCTGAGCGCTATTCAAATTTAGTTATTGACAACCTGTTCAAGAAATATATGGAGGAGCAGGGAGAGAAGGTTTTGTACCCTGACCCCAACGCCAAGATCGGC
This sequence comes from Clostridiaceae bacterium, assembly GCA_034926865.1. GTDB lineage: Bacteria > Bacillota > Clostridia > Oscillospirales > Butyricicoccaceae > RGIG1902. The sequence goes on along the minus strand of JAYFQP010000019.1, from coordinate 53,039 downwards.
TCATCCGATATCGGTAACGTTTCTTTGAAAATACCTGCAATTCATGCCTACATAAAAATTACAGACGGTGATGAAGTGGCGCATACAAAGGATTTTGCTGCCATATCCAACACGCCCAGGGCACATGAAGCTATGATAAAGGCGGCTAAGGCTTTAGCTCAGACCGGATATGACATCCTTACAGACATTTCACTTCGAGAGAAAATCCAAAGAGAGTTCGATGCCAAGGTGCCTCGATATGAAAATGTTGCTTTGATTTGATCAAAAATAAAATGAACAGAAGAAGGAAGTGGTATAGTCAAGGGCAATTACAGCGTTTTCAGGTTTGTAAAACAGTAAGGAGGATTATCATGAAAAAATTCCTGGCATTATCTTTGGCGCTTATTTTATCAGCATCTTTTCTTGTATCATGCGGAAACACGCCTTCGCAGCCGGATAACGGATCCTCGACAACAGGTCAGCCGGCAGCTGGCACAGACGTCAAATATAAAGAAGATATTGTAATTGGTATTTCGGGAAAAATCATAAGCATTGATCCCCAGACACAAAGCAATACTCAGCATAACTATGTTTTCAGAATGGTTTTTGACACTCTGATTGACTTTGACAACAAAACAAATGAGCTTAAACCTAATCTTGCCACCTCCTGGGAAACCCAAGATGGCATCACCTATAAGTTTAAGCTTAGAGATGACGTTTCTTTTACAAACGGTGAAAAGCTGACAGCTAATGACGTTGTCTTCAGCTTTAAGCGCGCGCCCGGCACAGACTCTTCAAGCACGCTTGGAAAGATGATGGAAAGCGTTACAGCTGATGACGACTATTCGGTCACAATCAAGCTATTTAAGGCGAATGTCGATTTCCCATATATGCTGACGCTGCCTACAGCTTCTATTATCAACGAAAAAGCTGTTACTGATGATGCAGTCGACGGCCCAGGCGTTGGTTCCGGCCCATGGAAGATCGATTCTTACGAGTTTGGTGATTATGTAAAGCTCGTGCGCAATGATAATTACTGGGGTGAAAAGGCTCTGACAAAGACCTTCACTATTCGTTATATGCCCGATGCCTCCCCAAGGCTTATCGCTTTGCAGACGGGTGAAATTGACATCTGCCAAGACCCCGAGACACTTGAGATCCCTCATATTGAAAGCACAAAGGGGCTTGAGGTCCAGTCTTATGAGGGTTCTTCCCTTACATACATCGCGATGAATTATACGAAGGCTCCTTTCAACAATCCGGATTTCAGACTGGCACTCTGCTACGGAATAGACGTTGACGAACTTATAGCGGTTGCGCGCGACGGATATGCAAAGAAAGCCCAGTCTTTGTGGGGATGGAACGAGTTCGGCTATAACGGCGGCAAAACTCCTTATGAGTATAATGTTGAAAAAGCAAAAGAGTATGTCGACAAAGCTTTCCCCAACGGCGGCGCCAAATTTACGATCAGCGTAAGCAGCGGCGAGCGCAAGGCCATAGCGGAACTGCTTCAAAGCCAGCTTAAAAAGATCGGCGTTGAGGTTACGATCAACGAAATGGATACCGCGGGTCTTTCCACAAGCACAACAAACGGTGAGCATGAGGCCTGTGTATATGGCTGTGGTATGAATATTTTCGGTGATGATATCAGAAGGCTCATTTGCCCGGGCACCGGCGTTAACAAGAGCCACTATGACAACGCGAAAGTAAATGAGCTTATGGATATAGCGGTTGCCGAAACCGACGAAACCAAGCGTGCAGAGTCTTATAAAGAAGTACAGCAGGTCCTTCATGACGACGGAGCATATGTTCCTCTTTATTTTGCACAAGGATTCTTTGGAGTAAAAGAAGGAATAGGCGGCATCGATTACTATCCAACCTCTCACCACGATATGTCTTACGTTTATTTTATTGAAAAATAGCTGACGAAGAACGAGTCTTATTAAAAACAAAACTAAGATAGTGGGGTACATGTTTTTACCCCACTATCTTAAATAAACGCCACTTTTAAAGAGAACTGTTCCCGCCGCCGGTGGGACAGCCCTTTGGCGGTGCCGGCTGTTCGTGTTAAAGGAGGAGTAAATTTGCATCGCTATGTTATTAAAAGGCTCTTAATGATGATTCCCGTTATGATAGGGATATCATTTATAGTCTTTTTTATTCTTGATCTGGCACCAGGGGATGCCGTCGATGTGCTTGCGCCCCCGGATGCCACCCAGGAAGAAAGAGCAGAAATGAGGGAACGTCTGGGCCTTAACCGCAATATCATAATTCGCTATGTAGAGTATATGGGAGATCTTGTAAAAGGTGATCTTGGAACAAGTTATCTCACCAACAGGGACGTGTTTGCTACTTTTATGGAAAAAGTGCCCAATACTCTTAAGCTAGGGTTTTCAGCCATATTTGTCTCGATTCTTCTTTCCATACCATTGGGTATCCACGCTGCCAAGAACAGGGGAACCCTGCGTGATAACGCCTCGATGGTTTTCGCCCTTTTCGGAGTTTCCATGCCCAACTTCTGGCTTGGCCTTCTGCTGATTATTTTTTTCTCTCTGCGGCTTGGTTGGCTGCCCTCTGGGGGCACGGAGGGAATTCAAAGCCTTATATTGCCGTCGATCACTCTGGGGATCGGCATGATGGGTATTTTGACGAGGACTACCCGCTCATCTATGCTTGAGGTTCTGAGCCAGGACTATTTAAGAACGGCCCGAGCCAAGGGAGTTCCCGAAAGAGCCGTCGTCAATAAGCATGCTCTCAAAAATGCACTGATACCCATAATAACTATTATTGGGACTCAAATATCTACTGTTTTAAGCGGCGCTGTTTTGACAGAAACGGTATTCTCCTGGCCCGGAGTAGGAAGGCTTATTATTGACTCTCTTAACTCAAGGGATACTCCTCAGGTTACAGGGTCGCTGATCCTGACAACACTGTTTTTGAGCTTCATAGTGCTGTTGGTTGACTTGCTTTACGGGGTTGTCGACCCCAGAATCAAATCACAGTATGCCGCAAAGAAGGGGGATGAAAAAGTTGAGCAAAACCGAAAAAAAGCCAACGCCTAAACCGGAAAAAAGCGAAAGAAGCCAGATGGGTGAAGTGTTTCACAGGCTGAAGAAGAATAAGGGGGCTATGCTCGGCCTTTTTGTCGCCATTTTGCTTGTGCTTGTTGCTCTTTTCTCGGGCTTCTTTTTGGATTACGATACTCAGGTCATCGGCCAGAACACAGCCGAAAGGCTTCAAAGCCCCAGCGTTTCCCACATAATGGGAACTGATGAATATGGCAGAGATATATTTTTCAGAATCATTTACGGAACAAGGTATTCGTTGTCCATCGGCATTGTTGCGGTGACAATAGCCTTGGTTATAGGGGTGTTTTTAGGCTCTGTAGCAGGGTATTTCGGAGGAATGGCCGAAGAGATAATTATGAGGGGAACAGATATTTTTCAGGCGATTCCAAACACCATAATGGCTATTATTATCGTTGCGGCTATGGGGCAGAGCATCGCAAACCTTATGATTGCCATAGGCCTGACAAGTGTTCCGCAATTTGTGAGGATCACAAGGGCGGCGGTTCTTACTGTGCGCAATCAGGAGTATGTGGAGGCTTCAAGGGCAATCGGTCTCAGCAAAAAGAAGATTATTTTTAATCATATTTTACCCAACAGCCTGTCTCCGATAATTATTCAGACTACACTAAGGGTTGCTACGGCCATTATTTCCGCCTCGACGCTCAGCTTTTTGGGGCTGGGTGTTCCGGCTCCAAACCCAGAGTGGGGAGCCATGCTTTCGGCGGGAAGAAAATACATAAGGGATTATTCTTATATGACATATTTCCCAGGGCTTGCCATTATGATAACGGTTTTGTCGCTTAACTTATTGGGCGATGGGCTGAGAGACGCCCTCGATCCAAAACTTAAGAATTAAGAAAGGAGGAGAGACGATGGTTAATGATAATCTGGTTTTAAAGGTAGAAGACCTGACTGTTTATTATGAGCTGGAAGAAGAAACTGTCAAAGCCGTAAACGGCCTGTCATTCGGCCTTGAAAAGGGAAAGACTCTCGGCCTTGTCGGCGAAACCGGAGCAGGAAAAACGACAACCGCCCTTTCGATTCTTCGGCTTGTCCAATCTCCTCCGGGAGTTGTCAAAAGCGGAAAAATAGACGTCTGCGGCCACGATATGCTTTCTTTGCCCGCCAATAAACTGGAGCAGATCCGAGGCAAGGATATATCAATGATATTTCAAGACCCCATGACGTCGCTTAACCCCGTTTTTACCGTTTCAGAGCAGATTGCCGAGAGCATAATTCTGCATGAAAAGCTTACAAAACAGCAGGCCTTCGACAAGGCTCTTGATATGCTTGAGCTGGTCGGAATTCCAAAAAACAGGGGCATAGAATATCCCCATCAGTTTTCCGGCGGTATGCGCCAGAGGGTGGGAATCGCCATAGCGCTGGCGTGTAATCCGAAGGTTTTGATAGCCGACGAGCCGACCACAGCTCTTGATGTGACGATTCAGGCGCAGGTTCTGGATTTGATGAAGAATCTCAAGTCAAAGTACGATATGGCTATGATCCTTATTACGCATGATCTTGGCATAGTGGCTGATATCTGTGACGAGGTGGCTGTTATGTATGCGGGTAAAATTATCGAGCAGGGCAGCCTGGATGAGGTATTCAACAGAACACTCCATCCATATACCGAGGGGCTTTTCAATTCCCTGCCAAATGTGAATAGAAGGGATGAGGAGCTAAACCCGATACCTGGGCTTATGCCCGATCCTACCAATCTGCCGCGAGGCTGCGCTTTCGCGCCCCGCTGCAGGTATGCCACAGAAAAGTGCTCACAGGTTATACCTGAGTTAAGGGAGTTTGAAAACACCCACAGAGCCGCCTGTATAGCATATGACGCCCCCGGCTTTCATATAGAAAGGGGTGTTAAGAATGTCTGATACTATTCTGGAAGTTAAAAATCTTACAAAATATTTCAAAACCCCAAGGGGGCTTCTGCACGCGGTTGACGGGGTGGATTTTTCCATAGAAAGAGGAAAGACCCTCGGAATTGTAGGTGAATCCGGCTGCGGCAAATCGACCACGGGACGTGCCATCTTGAGGCTTATAGAGCCATCTGCAGGGCAGGTATTGTTTGAAGGCGAAGATATCTGCAAACTTAAGCAAAGAGAGATGAACCAAAGAAGAAAAGACATGCAGATAATTTTCCAGGATCCGTTTTCTTCGCTTGATCCTCGAAAAACCGTAAGCCAGACCATTTCTGAGCCAATAATAGCCAACCGTATCCTGACCGATAGGGAGCAGATAAGGGAAAGGGTAAGCGAGCTAATGGAGCTCGTCGGACTTGCTCACCGCAATGTGAACTCTTATCCGCATGAGCTTGATGGAGGAAGAAGGCAGCGCATAGGAATTGCCAGAGCTCTCGCAATGAACCCCAAGTTTATCGTATGTGATGAGCCGGTATCCGCTCTCGATGTGTCGATTCAGGCACAGATCCTTAATTTGCTGAAAAAGCTTCAGTCACATCTGGGGCTGACATATGTTTTTATCACCCATAACCTATCCGTCGTCAATTATTTTTCCGATGATATCGCCGTTATGTATTTGGGTAAGCTGGTTGAGAAGGCTTCTGCTGTCGAGCTGTTTGAAAACCCCGTGCATCCTTATACCGAGGCACTGCTTTCAGCAATACCAATTCCTGAGGTTGGAGGAGATAAAAAAGAGAGGATCATTTTAAAAGGAGAGATAACTTCGCCGGTAAATCTTCCTGACGAGTGCCGGTTTGCCAAACGGTGTGCTTATGCTGATGAAGCTTGCCTTGTGGGCAATCCTGAGCTTAGGGAGATTTCCAAGGGCCATTTTGTTGCCTGCTGCCATGCTGACAGGTTTATTAAAAAATAATGGCAGGGCTAAGCGATTTGTTGGGTACGTCTTGGTAAATGCAAAAGGTAATCGCATAAACAACGCCCGGTCTCTTAAGCCGCTTGGGCTGCTGAATATATATAAATGCCTAAAACGAGCCGCGCTGCGTTAGCGTCGCGGCTCGTTTTTGATTAAAATGGAGCAAAAGAGACAGAAATTTACTGTTTAGTGCCGCGGTACTGGCTATAGGCGCGCCGCACTAGCCTGTCCGGCATTTTTTCAATGCTGCCTGAGGTTGACGTTTTTTTGCAGCTGTGGTATCATGGACATTGTTCTGTGAATATCAGGACTGTTTGATATTGTTTATGAAAGGAAAAGCATGTGATTATGGACGACCCTGACGGTGATTGTGACAGTTGCATTTTCAGGTTAATTATCGGTGAAAATCTCCATATTTTATTATGCAGGCATGGCTCTCGTCCAAAGGGACGGCAGAGAACCATGCTTTTTGTGCGTGCAAATATGTAAGAGGCCTGTATTTATGCTAATATACGGCTCGATTTTGCCCGATAACTGATTTGGAGGAATATTTTAATAGTATGAGTACAACGTCTGCCGCCTTTATGATCTTATTTCTTTTGGCGATGTCCGCATTTTTTTCGGCATCGGAAACATCGTTTTCATCGCTTTCAAGAAGCAGAATAAAAATAATGGCTGATAATGGTAACCCAAAAGCCTCGCTGGTGCTGGCTATGTCGGAGAATTACGACGAGCTGCTTTCTACGATACTTGTGGGCAACAACATAGTTAACATAGCTATGGCATCTATAGCTACGCTTTGGTTTACATCTGTCATCAAGCATGGAGGAGCCACGGCTTCAACTGCATTTACAACTATTGTGGTGCTGATTTTCGGCGAGATATCTCCCAAAAGCCTAGCGAAGGAAGCCCCGGAAAAAGTGGCTATGGCCTCCGCGCCGCTGCTTAAAGTTTTTCTTACCATCCTTAAGCCCGTTAACTGGCTGTTTGGAAGGCTTAAAAAGGCGCTTTCGAAAGTGGTTACCGTTAAGGATGAGCGCAAAGTTGATGGCGAGGAGCTTTTGGCAATAGTTACTGAGGCCGAGCGTGAGGGGGGCATCGACGATGTCGAGAGCCTGCTTATAAAGAGCGCAATAGAGTTCGGCGATCACGACGCCATGGAGATCGCCACGCCCAGAGTAGATATAACCGCCATTTCGGATGATGACAGCTCAGATGAGATTGAGAAGATCTTTAACGAAACCGGTTTTTCAAGGCTTCCCGTTTACAGCGGAAGCATAGATAATATAATAGGCATACTTCACCAGAAGGATTTTCTGCTCTGCCGAACAGAATGGCGCAAAGGAATAAAGATTCCTGTTTTTGTCACAGAGACGATAGATATTGGCAGCCTTTTAAAGCTTATGCAACGTAAAAAAAGCCATATGGCCGTAATCGTCGATGAGTTCGGCGGAACAGCCGGCATAGTTACCATGGAGGATATCCTTGAAGAGCTTGTTGGCGAAATATGGGATGAGCATGACGAGACGGTAACGGATTTTGAAATCGGCGAAAACGGGTCTGTTGATATAAACGGTGACATGTTGCTGGAGGATATGATGGATCGTCTTGGAATAGATACCGAGAGGGAGTTTGAGTCTACCTCAGTGGCCGGATGGGTGATGGAGATGCTTGAGCGAATCCCCCTGGAGGGCGACAGTTTCAGCTTCGGAGGCTATGGGTTTACTGTTATAAAGGTAAGTGGAAGAAGAATACGAAGGGTAGAGGCCATGCCTTTAGCATCGCAAGAATAGAAGCGTAAAATGCAAATCCCCTGTGTTTAATTAACACAGGGGATTTTTTTGTGGTTCTTTATAGAATACAGCTTGAAAATACAGCTTATGCGGGGTTATATCATTTCCAGGTATTCTTCCGCTGTAGGCATATCCCCCATAGATGAGGCCCTGTGACTCTTTAAAAGATTCATTTCGCTGTCTATAAGAAAATATGCGGGGAGCTGGTACTCGTCGCCTTCGTATGCGCCGTGCTCAAGGCCGAGCTTCTCCCTTTTGGCCTTTTTCGCCTCCATCTTGGCAACGGCATCCGGAGCGGCTTCGGCACTGCGCTTTGTCATAGCCTCTTTGCTTCCGGCGCTGGGGACATCATAAAGCTTGTAAAGCTCGGCGTTGGGATCGCAGATTATGCCAAAGGGAAGGTCAAAACGGTTACTGCCCTCGGCGGCTATTTCCGGCGAGCTTTGAAGAACGACATAGACCTGTGCGTCTTTTGCCTCGAAATCCGATTTCGCCTCAGCCAGATCGATCATATCTACCTGGCAGCTGCGGCAGCCAAAGTAGCGAAGGAAAATGAGAAAGGTATACTTATGAATGGCAGCCTCCTGGGAAAGTTTGAGCCCCTTGTCAAAGGGTGTGTCAAAGGTGAAATCGATAGCCTTTTTTGAAGTTTGGTTCATCATATCAAAGCTCCTTTATATAATTTATATTCTTGCTACACCGCTTTCTTTGGCTGCCTTTCTTACGGCTTCGGCCACTTTGGCGTGGGCCGTCATACTGAAGGAGGGGGGCATTATGTAATCGGGGCGCAGTTCACTGTCGCTGACAAGATCAGCTATGGCATGGGCGGCAGCCATCTTCATTGCCTCATTTATATCGGAGGCGCGTACATCAAGAGCTCCCCTGAATATGCCGGGGAAGGCGAGAACATTATTTATCTGGTTGGGATAGTCGCTCCTGCCGGTGCCTATGATATAAGCTCCGCCTTTTTTGGCCTCTTCGGGCATAATTTCGGGAACAGGGTTTGCCATGGCGAATACGGCGGATTTATCAGCCATTTTGGAAACATCTTCAGCCGTAAGGCAATTAGGGGCTGAAACGCCGATGAAGACATCTGCTCCGGTTATGGCATCGGAAAGCTTGCCCTTAATCTTATTGGGGTTGGTCTTTGCGGCGACAATTGCCTGTTCTGGGTTCATGTCCGGGTTGCCGTCATATAGCAGGCCGAAACGGTCACAGAGTATCATATTTGTTACATCCATGGAAATAAGCAGCTTTGCTATAGCCAGGGCGGCCGCGCCTGCGCCGTTGATGACTACTTTAAGGCCCGTTATCTCTTTTCCTGTCAGCTTGCAGGCGTTTATCAGAGCCGCGGCAACGACTACTGCTGTGCCGTGCTGGTCATCGTGGAATACCGGTATGTCGCATTTTTCCTTGAGCCTACGTTCGACTTCAATACATCTGGGGGCCGAGATATCCTCGAGGTTTATGCCCCCGAATGAGCCGGCTATAAGTTCTACGGTTCTGACTATATCGTCAACATCCTTGGAACGTATGCAGATAGGGAAAGCGTCGATGTTCGCAAAGGTTTTGAAAAGGGCACATTTGCCCTCCATGACGGGCATGCCTGCTTCAGGCCCGATGTCTCCCAAACCCAGAACGGCTGTGCCATCCGTAATAACGGCTACCATATTGCCCCTTCCGGTGTAGGTATACTGCAGTTCTTTGTCTTCCTTAATTTTCAAACAGGGCTCGGCAACGCCGGGAGTATAGGCGATCGTCAGGTCCTCGGCCGAGGCAATTCGGCACTTGGCATTTATCTCAAGCTTGCCTCTCCATTCTTCATGGGCTTTTAAGGCCCTTTCCTTGATGTCCATGGCAAATTCCTCCGAAAACATATTTATGGCACTATTATACATTCACTGCAGCTGAACGGTCAATACAAGGCACACAAAAATCACCACCCGGCCCACATGCCGATGGAGACGACAAAAAGAAAAAGCCACCATATATAATAGGGCGCCTGCATGTATGCACACGTCCTCCATTTTTTTGAGAGCAAATATATTAAAAGGGAGTATATAAATATAAGCCCGCATAACCATATTGCCGATATGAGGTAGAAGCGGCACAAAAGGAACAGAAGCGCCCAGCCCATAGCTGATACACATAAAAGAATATAAATGAGCAGCAGCCGGTTTCGGGTTTTTCCGTAAAGCCTGCCCCATATGATTCCCATACCCAATGAAGAGAGGAGTATGCAGAAAAAGAATGCTGACGCTGCTGCTTTTAATCCCGGGGCAAAAGCGGGAGATTCGGCATCAAGATACTGATATATCCCTTCATGAAGAAATAAAGCGCCGGTCAAATACCATCCGAAGGTGAAGATCACAAATTTAAATATATATGCTTTTTTGATTTGCACTATAACCGCTTCCTTCCTCAAGCTATTGTTATCAGAAGCCTTTATTTTGATACATTGGCCAATATGTGGAGTAGAAAATTGTGGATAAGCAATAAAATAGAGAAATGAAAAATGTCGATATAAAGTTTTTGCTTTTTTTCAGTTATTTTCCAAAATGTAACTGAAATATAACTTCTCATCTTTATAATTCAAAATGTAATCAGAAATGAGCGCTGGGAGGCGGAGACGATAAGAAAAGCGTGGAACATTATTTCATGGGTTCTTGTTATCGCGGCAGCGGTTCTTGCCTTTATGCTTGCGGGTATCAGGTTCATCGGATTTACGCCATATACCGTTTTGAGCGGCAGTATGGAGCCTGCATTTCATGTTGGGTCGCTTATATATGTTAGAAGCGTCAATCCTGAAAACATTAAAGTGGGCGATGCAATTACTTTTAAAATGAGTGAAGACATGGTGGCTACACACAGGGTAATCGAGATAGACGCAGAAAACCAGTGCTTTTACACCAAAGGCGACGCAAACAACACTCCCGATGCTTCTCCGGTACATTTCACAGATCTTAAGGGCAAAGCGGTTTTCACAATCCCTAAGCTCGGGTTCTTTTCTAACTGGGTGATGTCGCCTCCGGGATCGTATATAGCAATGACGGCGGGGGGGGTACTTCTTTTGCTGATACTGCTGCCAGATATGCTCTTCGGAACAGAAGAAAAGAAAAAATCGAAACAGAGCTGACGATGCGGCTTGTTTATAAAACCTTATTTAATTTATTTTGGAGGAATTACAATGAAAAAGATTCTCACATTTGGCCTTTCCATGGTTATTGTAGCGGCCATCGCCATTACCGGCACCCTTGCTTATCTGTCAGATGATACAGATTCAATCACAAACAGATTCACATTCGGAAACATCTCTATGAAGCTCGAAGAGACTTATGCTGCCAACAGTAAGATCTATCCGGGCGCTGTGATCGCAAAAACGCCGGTTATCACAATCAATGCCAAGAGCGAAACCTGCTATGTTTACGCCCTCGTTGATAACGGATTTGCCTCCGATATGGCTACTCTTAATATCAGCGCTGACTGGACCGCTATTGGTCGCACAGGAACAAAGACAGTTTATGTTTATAAGACCACGGTAGCAAATAGCGAAAATGATCAGGCGCTTACGGCTATCTTCACACAGGTCACATTCAGCGGCGAGAACCTCACCTCCGCAAATATTGAGACAGTCGCCGGCAGCACAATCACTGTTGATGCCTTCGCATATCAGTCCGCTGAGCGCACACAGTCCGATGCAAACACCGCCGCTCTGGCACACTTCGGCGTTACAGCTCTTTAATAGCGAGTCAATATCCATTTGTTGATAAAGCAGTTTTTTAAAGTTAAATAAACAATCACAAAAAATTGAAAAGGAGCACGATTATGAAAAAGAAGAGCTTACTTATCACCCTTACAGCTGTTATGCTGTCCCTTGCACTGGGAATCGGCGGAACCATAGCTTACTTCACCTCTATTACAGACAATGTAAGGAATGTCTTTACATCCGGCAACGTAGCCATCACCCTTGATGAAGCACCCGTTACATATGCAAATGACACATGGACAGCTGATACCGAGGCTACCAGAGTTCAGACAAACACATATACCAACATTTATCCGGGCGCATTCCTCCCGAAGGATCCTACAATCCATGTTGCAGGCACAAGTCAGGATGCCTATGTAGCGATGAAGGTTGTTGTTACAGAGGCAAGCGCGTGGAACACAATCTTTACAAATCACGGCCTTACAAATCTTGACGGAATCGTTGCTGGTTATGATGAAGCCAAATGGGATAGGCTCAGCAAGACAGTTGTCGGCGACACCATCGTATATGTATTCGCTTACAATGAGAGAGTTGCTGCCGATGCAGATTTGACCCTCTTCACATCTCTTACAATACCCACAAGCCTGACAAATACCGAGCTTGCATCTGTAAATGAGTTCACAGTAACAGCTACAGGCTATGCTGTCCAGGCTCAGGGCCTTACCTATGCTGATGCACAGACACAGCTTGCCGCTCTTGCTGCTACACCTGCTGTCGTATAATTAAAATCAATATTTAAAATCATCTTGCCGAGGGGTAATCCCCTCGGCAAGAGTAGAATTAAGAAAGTTGTATTTAAAGCTGAAATTTTCACTTTAATTGGCAAAATGTAACTCCGGCGTAACCCAGGCCGTATAAAATAGAGACAGAAGTAAATATTTGAGCCTTAAAACAACATGCTAAATCCAACGAAAGGCGGTTAACAGTTATATGAAAAGAAAAGTTGCTATCCTCTCTGTGGTTATCATCGCCCTTAGCCTTATAGCTTACGGTACGGTAGCTTATTTCTCGACAACCGGAACAGCTCATAACGTTATGACGATGGGCAATGTTAAAATAGACCTTGCCGATAAGACTATAGTGGGGGAAGCAGAGAAGGACTTTAATGAGATTTACCCTAACGGGATGCCTGTTATGCCCAGCACAGAAGCAAGCAAACTTGTTTATGTGACTAATACAGGAAGCAACCCGTGCTATGTCAGGGTAAGAGTAGAAAAAGAAGTCATACCCGCCGACGAGGGTTCACAGCTTGATACTGGCTATATTGGTATTGACTTTGACACCGATCATTGGGTAGACGGGCAGGACGGCTACTGGTACTATAAAACAGCTCTTGCAAGCGGACTTGAAACCGAAAAGCTTTTTACTACCGTTACATTTAATAAGGCGATGGGAAATGATTATATGAACTGCACTTTCAATATAATTGTTTCTGCCCAGGCGGTGCAGTCCTCCAACAATGCTTTTGGTTCAGAGGCAGGTGCTTCGGTTCTCGATGTTGTGGGATGGCCCGCAGATTATAAATAAGCCCGGAAGGAGGAAATGACATGAAAATCAAAAAACCTTTGGCCTTTGTCCTTGCTTTTTGCCTGATGTTCACAATGGCATCTCCTGCTTTCGCTGGCGAGGTTAACAGCAACCCAACGAAAGATAAGGAAGAAATTGTTCTTGATACAATGGACCCAGTTGTGCCAACAGACCCTACAGATCCTACTGACCCTGTTGCACCAACGGATCCGACAGAGCCTACAGACCCTGTTGCACCAACGGATCCGACAGAGCCTACTGACCCAGTTGTGCCAACAGACCCTACAGATCCTACTGACCCTGTTGTGCCAACAGACCCTACACAGCCTACACAGCCTACAGATCCAGTTAATCCTCAGAACCCTGTTGACCCGACGACGCCAACTGATCCCAGTAATCCTGTCGGGCCGGTAAACCCTGAAAACCCTGTCACACCAGTTACTCCTGCTAATCCCGCAGAGCCTAATTTCGGCGAGATGACAAATGAAGAGCTTTTGGAGTATGTATCAGGTTTGACAGAGGAAGAAAAGTCAGCTCTTATTGAAAGCGGAAAGCTGACCGACGAGCAGAAGGCTTCTCTTGATGCAGGTACAGTCCATACGGAGCCTGATTTTGCCGGTATGACAAATGAAGAGCTTCTTGAATATGTATCAGGGCTGACAGAGGAAGAAAAGGCCGCGCTTATCGAAAGCGGAAAGCTGACCGATGAGCAGAAGGCTGCTCTTGATGCAGGCATAGCACCTACAGAGCCAAACTACGCTGAAATGAGCGATGAAGTGTTTGAGGCGTATGCCAAGATACTTACCAAGGAAGAGCAGGAAGCCCTTCTCGCAAGCGGCAAGCTCAGTGAAGCCCAAATGGCAATTTTGACAGAGGTAATGGCAGCAGGAAACTTCGAAATGCCTGATGTCACAGGCTGGAGCGCAGAGGAGCTTTATGATTTCTATATGGCTCTTGAGGATAATGACATTATAGATGCTTTCCTCAACGCGCTTACAGAAGAGCAGAATGAAGAGCTTAGTGAATATATTTACTCGGTCACCTTTGGCACAGATCTTGATCCTGTAATTAATTCAGAATCCTTTACCGAAGCATCCGAACCGTTGATGCCCCCTGTTCAGGCGGAGATGAGGTCTTTGTCCCGCTCGAGAATGGCCTCCTTCAGCCTTATGTCATTAAGCACAGGATATGGCTTTTTGACGGCCCTTTCCAACCCCGAGGACAACGAGCATGTACATGTGGGCAAGACTATAGCCGATAACGGAGACGGATATACGCTGTCGCTTGATGCCTTTGTAGACGGCAGCACTACCGTCAGTAATACCAATAAGCGCAAGCCTTTAGACGCGGTTTTGGTGCTTGATGTTTCATCAAGTATGACGACAACTATAAGTACATCTTCTGAGGATGTATATACTTCGGTTTATAGCCTAAATACCAATAGAACATATTATGTATATATTGGAGATGAGTATGTAAGAGTTACCTACTATAGATATAACAGGGTTTGGGCATGGTATGACGCGGGCAACACCAAATATACGCCGAAGACCTATTCCGGCGATACAAGCTCTGGCCATTTTCAGTTTTACAACAGAACTACAGTAACAACAAACATATCGCGTCTTGACGCCCTTAAAACATCAGTCACAAATTTCCTCCAGACTCTTGCGAATGACGCGAAAGATCAGAACGTTCAGCACAGAGTATCTATTATAGCTTACTCAGATTATGTAGAGTCAAGCATGACCTGCGGGCTTAAAACCGTTTATTCCGGAACAATGAACGGCACAGAGGCGGGCATAAACAGCATTATTGAGACTTGCGTAAACAATCTTACCGACAGACTCTCTACTTACCCGAACCTTGCCATGGAAGAGGCGGTTAAGGTATTTAACGGAACAAGCAGCTATACAAATGACGCCCTTGTTGATACGCAAACACCCAGACAGCGCATAACTGTTTTCTTCACAGACGGTATGGCGGGATATAAGTCGAGTGACCCGGCCTATCACAGTTTCTCTTCTGCTGGTAATACGATTAAGTTTGCAAATGTATTAAAAACTGCGACAACTGATTCTGCCAGCTTTACGGCGAGCAATTGGTATAACTATAACGGCGGAAGTTATATGGGCACTCAGTCCTACAGCGGAAACGGTTGCGGCGCAACTGTTTATACAGTAGGAATGATAAGCGGCCTTGCCCCCAGCGCCAGCGACCCTGTAACGAGTTCCACATCCTACGAGAACCGTTACCTCCACTATACATCCTCTAACTATCCCGATGCCGATAGCTTCGACTACAGCTCAAGCTTTGAAAGAGGCGATGGCAATTATTTCCTTTCGGTGACAGACGCTGATGACCTTGAACAAGTATTCACCAACATCGCCGAAAGCACGACCTCCGGAAGCGCCGGCGTCGCCCTTGACGAATCGACCATCTTAAGAGATGTTCTTACCGATGATGTGGTCCTCGATTATGATCCTGCTACCGAGGATCCTGAGGATGCCGTAAGAGTCTATACATGTGACTATGCAGGCAGCGATGCATGGGCGGGCAGTCTCACGGATGTCACCGGCTTGGTAACAATAAACGCCGATGTAGCAACAGGAACGATCGAGGTCACAAACTACGATTATGCCGAGAACTTTGTCTGGGATAATCCGGAGGCGACTCCAGGCTACGGAGGCCAGAAGCTCGTGGTCGAAATAGATATCAGGCCTGCCGGCGGAAGCTTTGGCGGAAACGGCATACCCACCAACGTGGAAAATGGAGAGTCCGGAATCTTCAAAGACGATGATGGCTATTCTTACTTCACAAGCCCGAGCATAGACCTCCCGCTTGACTATGAGATAGCCTCGAATGACAAGACCATATATCTCGGAAACAGCACAAACCTTGAAGATCTTCTGGCTTATGAGAGCGCCTATTATACTCCTGATGGGCAGAATAACGCCTATGTAGATATAACATATACTCTCCGGGATCCTAACGGAGTGTCTATGGGAACCTATACGATTTGGGCGGGAGAGACAAGCGGAAGCTGGGCTTGGACAAATGGCGGAACAGATGAGCCGATAGACTGCTCAACCTATACGCTCGAATGTGAAGTCACGGCTGACGGGTGCGGTTATTTCGAGACCGATGACACGCATGTGCATATAGACGACAACGAATTGTTTGAGTGTGACAGCGTATCCCCCATGATACATGTGCTTAAGCCAACTATAGCTGCCATGGATATCTGGGCAAACTACGACGTTACTGTTGATCTTGCACAGTGGGGCATTACGGATACCGAGACTCCCGCAAATGTCACATGGGCTGATTTTGAAGTTTCTCACAGCAGTATTCCTGCCGCTCAAGGCGTTGCACCTTCAATAACAGGCGTTGAGTTTGCAAAGGCTGATAACAGCCTGGACGGTACTCTGGCGGGAGACAACTTCAGCTTTACAACAGCAGAAGATGACAATAGCTTTAACGTAACAAAGATTTATATTGGAGCACAGCCCTTTGTCAATACAATAGGCGACACGTATTTCGCAGTAACGCCTGTCGACGGTACAGGCCACGATCTGACGGTGCATATTAATCACTTCAGCTTGACGGTCACAAAGAATGTCTCAGGTAATCATGCATCTGATCTTTATAAGCAGAGCTTTGTGTTTAGGCTCACGGATGACGGCGGCACAGTAGCTGAGTTCGCTATAAACGGTGCCGGCTCCAAGACTGTTGACGGCCTGCTGTGCGGAAAGTCCTACACCGTAAGAGAAGATACTGACTGGTCATGGAGATATGTAAGTGTATCCGGAAATAACGCAACGATAAGCCACGGCGGAAACCATGCTGCGATAGCCAATGTGGCTCCTGGAGCTTGCAGCACATCAGCCACTATAACAAACAGCCTTAACGATAACAAGTGGCTCACGAATGACGAGATCAGAACCAATCAGTTCACTCACTCGGCAGCAGCCGGGTCGGGTTCGTAAGGAAGGAGGGCCACAATGAGAAGAAATAAGCACAGTGCCCTTGGCGGTAAAGCGATAACCTTGATTGTCTCCATCATAGCGCTTGCTGCTATGACAGTGGGAGGAACGCTGGCATGGCTTGCCGTATCCACAAACGAAATAGAGAATAGCTTCGCACCATCTGACCCTGATATTGAGATACGCGAGGAGTTTGATGGTTCTGAAAAGAAAAACGTAAAAGTGGAGAATGTCGGTGATCTTGATATGTATGTCCGTGTGAACCTCGTGTTCACATGGACAAACGCCCAGGGTAATGTTATTGAAAAGCCTGCCGCAGCAGTTGTGGATATCGATTACGGCAGCTCACTCTGGGTGCAGGGAGCAGATGGCTACTGGTATTATACCAAGCCTCTTAAAGCAGGCTACACCACAGAAAACCTGATAGACGAAGCTGCTGCCACTTTCCCACAGGGGATGGGCTACGGCATGGATCTTGAGGTTCTTGCACAGAGCATACAGGCGATGCCGGTAAGTGCCGTTGAGGGCGAATGGCCCGTTACGGTCACTACAGGCGGAAGCTTGTCTGTACAGTAAAGGAGGTGCGGGAGATGAAGAATTATAAGCATGGAAAGCGTGTTTTCAGTGTTGCTATTGCTCTCGCCCTTGTGTTTTCATTAAGCATTAAGGC
The DNA here is from genome assembly GCA_034926865.1 of Clostridiaceae bacterium. Lineage (GTDB taxonomy): Bacteria > Bacillota > Clostridia > Oscillospirales > Butyricicoccaceae > RGIG1902. The sequence goes on along the minus strand of JAYFQP010000019.1, from coordinate 35,409 downwards.
ATTGGCGGATGAAATTGTTTCTTCCGGAATGCCAACCGTTATCTTCACCTCAGACAGAGAGTTTACTTTTTCGGATGATGACGACCTGTTTGATAATTTTAAAAACATGGTTCCCGGCGATACAGTTACTCAGCAGATCCGTGTGACTTCGCAGGCTTCGGGCAAATACGATATATATCTGTATGCTCAGGTTCCTAATTCTCCGGGAGAAGTCACACCGATGAGATTGTATAATATCAATGTTACGGAGCTGCTTGATTACATCACCGTTACCGATAAGAATGGCAATGTCCTTGAGCTCAGATCAGCAGGAGCCGGCACGGACGGTGTAAAGATTGGGCGCTTCAGCAGCGGGACAGAGGATGTGCTTACTGTTACTGTTGAGCTTCCTGTAAGCCTCGGAAACGAGTATCAGGATGCAAAGGCATATATCAATTGGATATTCTATGCTCAGGAATACATAGAGTCAGAACCTGATCCTGATCCTGATCCAGATCCAGAGCCCAATCCAGATCCGGAACCCGAGCCTGAACCTGAACCAGATCCGGAACCTCCGATAGATATTGATGAACCGGATGTTCCTGGCGATGAGATTCCTCCAATAGAGGATATCGAGGAGCCTGCGGTTCCCCTTGATGAACTGCCTGAGACCGGAGATAATTCTGGCCTTATAGTCCCGGCCATTATAATGGTTCTCAGCGGCTCGGCGCTGGCGTCGGTGTTGCTCTTTGCTCCACGAAAAGAAAAGGAACTATCGCAAACAAAATAACATAAAATATTTTTAAAGAAAAAGCGGCCTTTGGCCGCTTTTTCTACTTGGACGAATACTTCTAACCCCAAAAAGCTGCTTATAAAAGCGGAAAATCAGATAAAGTTATAAAAAAAGAGGATGTTATTTCATCAAATATTTCGTATTTATGTCAGAAATTAGCTCAATGATTAGCCGATTTGAAGCATCTCCAAAATCCTGCATTTTTCTTGCGCGAAGCCTTTTGTTATGCTATATTTTATTGGCGAGGAGTGGTTGAATGAAAAAGATTTTGATGCTCACTACAGGCGGGACGATCTCGTCCGCGCCTACAAGCGAGGGCTACGCGCCGAAGGGAAGCGGCGAAATACTCTCTCATCTTGGCCTTGCGCCAATGAATTTTCAGCTTGAGACAAGAGAGATAATGACTCTTGACAGCAGTAATATCCAGCCCGAGGAATGGAAGATCATTGCGTCGTCAATATACGAGGGCTTTGACGGATATGACGGTATTGTTGTGACTCATGGGACCGATACGATGGCATATACAGCTTCGATGATAACTTTTATGGTTAATAATCCTCCTGTGCCTGTCGTGTTTACAGGCTCGCAGGTGCCAATTTCCATGCCGCTTACAGACGGCGTGTTCAACCTTGTTTCGGCCTTTACGATGGCGCTTTCAGGCAAGCCCGGCATTTTTGTTGCCTTTGACCGCAAGGTGATGCTTGGCTGCCGTGCCGTTAAAGTCAGAACATCGGGGTTCAGCGCATTTGAAAGCGTAAATTACCCTTATGTGGGAATAATAGATTCATCGGGGCTTACGATTAATGACGAATATCTCCCTAAGCATGACGGCGAGCCATGTCTTAATACAGACATGGATACTTCCGTATTTCTTCTTAAGCTTACGCCGGGCACAAGCCCGCAGATAATAGATATGCTTATAGAAAGCGGAATTCGGGGAATCGTCATTGAGGCCTTTGGAGCAGGCGGGCTGCAGTTTATAAGGAGAGATTACACATCAAAGCTTCAGCGTGCCGCCAGAGAGGGAATACCTGTTGTGGTTTGTTCTCAGTGCCTTTATGAGCGTTCAGATTTTTCTGTTTATCAGGTGGGGCAGAAGGCCCTTGACAGCGGTGTTATACAGGGTTATGACATGACCAGCGAGGCCGCTGTCACTAAGCTGATGTGGGCGCTTGGAAACAGCGGGAGCAGAGATGAAGTAAAAGAACTTTTTAAGCGAAATATAGCAGGAGAAATAGAAATTTCCCGCTGAAACTATTTACAAAATACCCTGAATATGATATCATGTCATTTGTATCCCTATGCTTAGTGTAAGGAAATTTTCTGCGTTTGACCGCAGCGCAAACCTCACCTTTCACTCAGCTGGAGGAGAGTAAAATATTTGGAGGTAAACACCCATGATTCTCAAAGAGAAAAAAACAGAAGTTATTGCAGAAAACCGTATTCACGAGACGGACACAGGCTCGCCTGAAGTTCAGATCGCGATTTTGACTGCCCGCATTAACGAACTTAACGAGCATCTTAAGATCCATGCTAAGGACAACCATTCAAGGAGAGGTCTTCTGAAAATGGTCGGCAAGCGCCGCAAGCTTTTGACATATCTGCAGAATAATGATATAGAGCGTTATCGTAATATCGTTGTAAAGCTCGGTCTGCGCAAATAAAACTCGTAAGCTTTGAGGGGATGGTGTGCTATCCCCTCAACTTTATATTTAAGAGGACTTGAGCTTTAGCAATTGAACGGCATAAGGAAGGGTTCCTTGTCCTGTTCAAGTGCTAAGGTCAGGTCCATCAAAAGTCTAACACGAAAGGTGGACAAACAGTAAATGATAAGACACGCAAGTTTTCCTAAACGCAAGGTTTTTGAAACTCAGCTTGCAGGCAGAACTCTTAAGATAGAGGTGGGCAAGATGGCTGGGCTGGCCAACGGAGCTTGTCTCGTATCCTTTGGAGATACCTCCGTTCTTTGCACAGCTACTATGTCAGATTCCCCCAGAGATGGCATAGATTTCTTCCCACTTGGCGTTGATTACGAAGAGAGGCTTTATGCTGTAGGCCGTATCCCTGGCAGCTTTATGAGAAGAGAAGGCCGTCCGGGTGAAAAGGCTATCCTTGTATCCCGAGTTATAGACAGGCAGATAAGACCGTTCTTCCCATCTGATATGCGTAATGATGTCGCGGTAATGTGTACGTTGCTTTCAGTTAATTATGATCATTCGCCTGAAGTTGCCGCCATGATAGGAACATCGGTGGCACTTTCGATCTCTAATATTCCTTGGAATGGCCCTATTGCCGGGCTGCAGATCGGATATGCCGATGGCGAATATATTATCTGCCCTGACAGTGAGCAGAGATCAAAAAGCGTCTTGCAGCTTACGGTTGCCGGCAGCCGTGAAAAGGTTGTCATGATCGAGGCCGGGGCAGATCAGTTCCCCGATGACATGATGCTTACGGCTATTGCCAAGGGCCACGAGGAGATAAAGAAGCTTGTTGAGTTTATCTCAGGGATACAGAAGGAATGCGGCCTTGAAAAGTCCACATATCCAAGCATGAAGCTTCCTGAAGACCTCTTTGAGGCCGTCAAGGGCTACGCTATGCTTAGGGTCAAGGAAGCTGTAGATACCGACGACAAGACAGTCAGAGACGCCAGAATAGCTGAAATCAAAGCTGACGTTAAGGAGCATTTTTCGGAGGAGTATCCTGAAAGCGTAGGGCTTCTTGATGAGTGCATGTACAAGCTCGAGAAATATGTCGTCCGACGCCTTATACTTGATGAGGGCAAGAGAGTTGACGGCCGCTCCCTTACCGATGTTCGCCCTCTGGCGGCTGAGGTGGGAGTAATCCCAAGAGTACACGGTTCGGGCCTCTTTACAAGGGGACAGACACAGGTGCTTTCAATAGCCACATTGGGCACGATGAGAGACGCTCAGGAGCTTGACACCACCTTTGAGGATACCGAAAAGAGATATATGCATCACTATAACTTCCCCGGCTATTCCGTAGGAGAGGCTAAGCCTTCCAGAAGCCCCGGAAGGCGCGAGATCGGCCATGGAGCTTTGGCTGAGAGATCTCTTGAGCCCGTGCTTCCCTCCGTTGAGGAATTCCCCTATTCCATAAGGGTTGTTTCGGAGGTCCTTTCCTCCAATGGCTCAACCTCTCAAGGTTCAGTCTGCGGATCGACGCTGGCGCTGATGGATGCGGGCGTACCGATAAAGGCGCCTGTTGCCGGCATTTCCTGCGGTCTTGTAACAGAGGGCGACAGGCATATAACCTTCACTGATATTCAGGGTATTGAGGATTTCTTCGGCGATATGGACTTTAAGGTTGCCGGAACCCATAAGGGCATTACCTCTATACAGGTAGATATAAAAAATGACGGGCTTACCCTCCAGATCATCGCCGAGGCCTTTGAGAAAACACGCAATGCAAGAATTGAGATCCTTGATGAGGTGATGCTTAAGGCGATAGCCCAGCCTAGGGCTGAGCTTTCAGAGTTTGCGCCAAAGATGATAAGGATGAATATAGATGCCGAAAAGATTCGTGAGGTCATCGGTAAGGGCGGCGCCGTTATCCAAAAGATAACAGCAGAGACCAACACCAAGATTGACATCGAGGACGATGGAAGCATCTGTATTGCGGCTATCAATTCTGCTGATGGTGAGAGAGCAAAGAAGATGATCGAGGGAATCGTCAAGGATCCCCAAATCGGAGATATTTGCTATGGCAAGGTTACAAGAATAATGACTTTCGGCGCTTTTGTCGAGTTTGCTCCCGGCAAAGAAGGTCTTGTCCATATATCCAAGCTTGATGACAAGAGAGTCGGCAAGGTTGAGGATGTCCTCAATATAGGTGACGAGACTTGGGTCAAAATTGTCGAGATCGACGATAAAGGCAGGATCAATCTTTCTCGCAAGGATGCGCTCAAGGAGATTGCAGAGAAGGAACAGGGAGAATAATTTCCTCATTTTAGGGAAAGCTTTGAGGGCGGGCTATAATGCCCGCCCTCTTTTGATATTATAACGCAAGGCGGTATTTAAATATGGTAGAAAAGATAACACTGGACAACGGGATACGTATAGTGCATGAAAAACTTGAATATCTTCGCTCATGCTCGCTGGGATTGTGGGTAGAAAGCGGCTCACGCCATGAGCCGGATGATTTGTGCGGCATCTCCCACTTTATCGAGCATATGCTTTTCAAAGGAACAGAGAATCGCTCGGCAGCTCAGCTTGCGGCAGATTTTGACGCTGTGGGGGGACAGGTAAATGCATTTACCACAAAAGAACACACCTGCTTTTATTGCCGTACTCTCGGCGAGTATCTTCCAAAGGCAGCCGAGCTTTTGTGTGACATGTACTTCAATTCTGCTTTTGAGGAGAGCGCGGTTAATCTCGAGCGCTCTGTCATAGTCGAGGAGATAGGCATGTATGAGGATACTCCGGACGATCTTGTCAACGAAGAGCTTTTTTCGGCCGTATATAACGGGTATAAGCTCGGCAGGCCTATCCTTGGCACAAAGAAAAGCCTTGACGACATAGATGGCAAGATGCTTAAAGAGTATCGAAGGCTAAATTATACCCCGCGCAATACCGTTATTGCCCTCTGCGGAAGCTACAGCGATGAGGATGTGCAGAAGCTGGTTGAGGTCTTTTCAAAAATGGAAGACCTTACGCCGCCAAGCATAGAGGAGAGCCATTATCAAAAGGCATTTACTCTTAAGAAAAAGGATATTGAGCAGAATCACCTGATGATAGCTTTCAATGGGCTTCCTGTTGGGGACGACCGCAGATACAGTGCGCAGGTGCTTAACGCCATACTGGGCAGCGGGATGTCTTCATGGCTTTTCCAGAGGGTAAGAGAGCGAAACGGCCTTTGCTATACTATTTACAGCTTTAATACCTCATATATAAACACGGGGGTTTTTGGCATATATGTGGCTTTGTCAAAAGAAACAGAGCTAAGAGCCATCGCGCTTATAATAGATGTTATCAAAGAAATGATGGAAAAAGGCATTGGGCAGGAAGAGCTTGAGCGAACAAAAACTCAGCTGAAATCAAATGTGCTTATGGGGCTCGAGAACACTTCCTCGCGTATGAGCACAATCGCCAGAAACGAGTTTGTCTATGGTCGGGCTATTGACGAAGATGAGATATCCAAGGGTTTTGATTCAGTTACAAGGGAGAGCGTTCTTGAAGTCGCCCGTGAACTGTTTGACTTTAAGAATATTTCTTTTTCCGCAGTAGGCAAAGTTAGAGAGGAAGAAGAGTATAAAACGGCTCTTGGTATGTAATGTTTTTACGGACTGCATACCATTATATTTGTTTATCTCCCCTTAAAAAGGCAGAGCCTTTTTAAGGGGAGTTTTATGTAGGATACGGTGTAGCCCGGAAGGGCTGCACCGTTTTCCTTTTTTCAAGCGGTTTTCAGCTGGTTTTCCCGAATTTCTTCTATGGGTTTCAAAATCTCCTCTCGGTGGGAATATCGATGATCCCAACGCTGCCCTGGCAGCCTGCCCGTCTCTTTCCAGCGTGGCAAGCTGTTTTTTACTCTTTTTGGTAGTTCGCCGACAGTCGTCCGAACATTTCATCGGATACCTTTTCAAGCACGTTGCCCTCATAGATTAGCTCAATCAGCTTGTCAAGGTCTGATACGCAAGAAGAAGCTGCAAAGTTTTCAATTTGACATTTAGGCTACTTCCCTTCTAATACGATATCATTGTTGCTTTCAGGGTAAAAAAACAATTCTATATTGACTAACTCCATTGCTCTAGATTGGCTAAGCGGCAGAACCTTACCTCCTATTCGTCGTTTAGGTCGGCAAGATAGTCGTTCAGCTTGCCGGAAGTCAGAAGCTCTGCATAGTTTCACCCGGCGGTGATGCTTGGTATAGTTCAAATGGCGATGGTGCGGTGTTTCGCCTCATCGGCAGACACGCCGCCCCATGGCATGTAGTAGTCACCACTTACGAGTGGTATACGGAATGCCGGTGTCTTGTCAATGATATGTGTTTTCATAAATTATGCCTCCTTATAGAATTTCTCTGAATCGTTTTGCTTTTGCATCAATGACTTTGAAGAGAATTGTGTCAACACCTTCAGTATACTTATCTTCAGTTATCAGTTTGTTGCGTATTTCATTTAAGCAGTTTACAAGAATTCTCTGTTCAAAGTCGTGCAGAGCAATGGTAGAATGTGCAAACTAAAGGAGGCAAAGATAATGCAAGAGACACGTTTCAGTGATCTCGCATTATTCTTTGCCTTACAATGCTCGAGCGTTTAGCTCATTATCATTAAGAACACCCGTCTTTTCTCAGGGGGGTGTTTTATAATACAGGTTTTCGCCTGAGAATGGGGGAGAGCATGATCGCAAGGCTTCAGAAAAAAATTAAAGTATAAAAATATGCAAATTTGTATTCACAAACTAATAATATGTAAAAGTTGCACAACCAAAATTGTTAAGCATTTATTACAAAACTTCTTGCGGAAGAATTAATATTTGTGTATAATAATTAAAAGCAAATGAAACAACAACAGTGTTTAAGAGTTTTTCAACAAAAGACTATGCTGTGATTGTTAATAGGTTGCTTAAAAATTAGTAATAACTTTGCATACCCTTAAATTATTTTTATAATATTTGAGGCGGCGGGATCCGGCAAAAATCCTTTGATTAACGATTGTGCATTTCGATTTTTTCTTTCTTCTTTACCGAATATCACTTAATCGTTATTCATTGCCGCACATGGGGCGTTTTGCAAAGTTATCTTCAGGCGGCATTCTGTATAGGCTGGCGGCAAAACAGCTAATACAATGCCGCCGCTTTTTATGGGCATTTAAAATCATTTTACTTCTATCTTGTTAAAATGATTATTAAGTGGTAAAATAACAATAACATATGTATAGAGCGTATGCTTTATTTGGCTTTATATATTTGAAAAGGAGAGGGCCGTCTTATGAAGATTCAGGAATCGGCGGAGAATTACCTTGAAGCCATATTGATGCTCAAAGAGGAAAAGGGCCAGATCAGGTCAATTGACATAGTAAGGCATCTTGATTTTACAAAGCCGAGTATAAGCAGGGCCATCAGTCTGCTTAAAAGCAACGGATATGTAACGGTTGACAGGGAAGGATGGATAGAGCTTACCGAGAAGGGGATGGAGATCGCCAGAAAGGTATATGAAAGGCATAGCTTTATCTCAAAATGGCTTACATCTATCGGAGTTCCGCCTGAGACTGCCGCTGAAGACGCCTGCCGCATAGAACATGACATTAGCGAGGAAACTTTTACAAAAATAAAGGAATTTGTTTCTAATTCCGGTCTTTCAAAGAAAGATATTGACTGAGAGGCTTTATTATGTTATCCTACGGTTAGCCAAAGCTAACCTTGATTGTTTGCAAAAGGAGGTCTTATGAGCATAGTTATAGTAGGCGGAAATGAGTGTATGGAGTGTAAATACAGAGATATATGCAAAAAACATGGCTTTAAGGCCAAGGTGTTTACAAAAATGAGAGGTAATTTTTCTGACCAGATAGGGAATCCGGATCTTATAATATTGTTTACCAATACCGTATCGCATAAAATGGTGGGCTGTGCCATGCAGTTTGCCGGTCGCTGCAATGTCAGGGTAGCCCGCTGTCACAGCAGCAGTTCGTCTGCTCTTGAGGCGCTGCTGCGCCAACACGCGGCGGGAAGTTGATTTTTTTGTTACGCAGTTATCCAGTGCAAACTAAATAGCATTAAAAAGAGGCCAGGTTAATATCCCGGCCTCTTTTTAATGTTTTGAAATTGCTCTACATGGGAAAGGGTAACTGAAACTTAAAGGTTTTCTATTAACACTAAAATGCAATGCCCCCGAATATTATGGGGGCATTGCATTAGAAAGATTCTATTCGATAAGAGAGTGAGGCTTGTTAATTTTCCCGCCTTTTGCCAGGATATATCCTGATGCGGCTGCTGTTAGTGGGGCCACTGTAACGAGGCCAAAGGAGCCGACAATGGTGTGGATAAGCTCGGATGAGACATATTTATAATTAAGGATGTTGATTATTGGCGTCCCCTGGGCCATAAACACCATTAGGAGTGCGATAAACCCGCCAGAATAGGCCAGAAGCAAAGTTGTTGTCATAGTTCCCATGGCTGCTCTTCCCACGTTCATACCCGAGCGTATGGCCTCTTTGCGCGAAAGGTCAGGACGTTTCTGCAAGACCTCGTGAACCGCCGAGGTAATATCTACCGCAAGATCCATCATAGCACCCGAGGAGCCGATAAATATGCTGGCCATGAATATTCGAGTAAGATTCAAAGATTGGTATCCGCTGTAAAGCAGGCTTTCGGAGTAGGCCATGACAGCCCCATGAATCTTAAGGCCACATGTGGCGGCTATTCCCATGGCAGCTGTGGCAGACAATCCCGTTATCGCCCCGATGCAGGCCGCAAGGCAGCGCTTGTCGAATCCGTAAACCAGGGCGATTATGAGGATTGTCAGCGCGCAGGACATGACTCCTCCGGCTATAAGAGGGTCAAAGCCTTTGAGACACAAGGGTATGAGCATTTTCCAGATAGCCAGAAGAGTCAGTATAAACGAAAGGATGGCTCTTATACCCGTTTTGCCCGCAAAGGCGATCAGGAAAAGAAAGAACGCTGCGGCTAAAACAGCCTCTTTTTCGATCCGGTAATGGTCGATCATGCTTACGGACGAGACTGCCCCGCCAGCTTGGCTTACGAGGACCAACGCGCTGTCGCCCTCAGTATATATGGCATCCTGTTCAAGAGAGCCGGAAAGGATATTTGCGGCATTGAAGGTTTGCCCCTTGAAGGAGCCGCTCTCAAGACGAACAAGGCAGCTTTGCTCGCCTGAACGAACAAGGCCGGTATCCTTTATCTGGCTGTCATCGGTTTCCAGAACTGTCGACTTTACTCTTTCGGCACCGTCACGAATCAAAGCACCCTCAAAGCCGGTTGGAAGAAGAAAAAGGGCTATGCACAGAATGAAGGTGACTATTATAGGAAGATTATCATTAAGCTTTTCTTTGTTTGTCATTATTTATCTCCTTTGAGACGGCGGCTATTGCCGCCGTCTCTTACGGATAAAGAAAGAAGGATGAAGAATGTGTCAGGCTATTTTACTCCGAGCAAAGAGGCGAGATTATAGTAAATATCTGTGTTGTCATAAGATCCGGCGAATACTTCCTGCCCCTGTCCGCTGGCAAAAACCGCCACTGGCAGGCCGGTATGTGCATAAGAGGAGAAGTTTATGCCAGACTTATTGTTCAGAAGATGCGTTACTGTAACAGAAAGCGGCTCGTAGGTGCCGTAGAGAATATATTCTGCCTGTGTGGGGTGATCTATGCCGCCTGCCATTGTAAGGTCGTAGGCCGTTTTCAAAAGACCCATCTCGTAATCGCTAAGGACGAGCGTTTCAGAGGATGCCGACGCGGCATTGTCGGGAGTTACCAGGCCGAAGAGCGCGGTTACATCCTTCATGATATCCTCAAAGGAGGTTTTGTTTTCTATATACTTTGCGACATAGTCGCTGTCGAACTTTGCATAGGATATTTTTTGCATTCCAAGGTTGGAGAGATATGTGTTATAGTCGGTTCCGGCATAGCCTATCGTAAGGCCGCCTGTCTCATGGTCTCCTGTAACAAGAATGAGAGTTTCCTTTGGATGTTCTTCAGCAAAGGCAACGGCTTCTTTTACGGCGTCGTCCATAGCTATGGTGTCGGCTATTGTGGAGCCTGCATCATTGGCGTGGCAGGCCCAGTCGATCTTGCCGCCCTCCACCATCATGAAGAAGCCCTTGTCGTTATCAATGACCTCTATTCCCTTGGCGACATAGTCGCTGAGGCTCCATTCGCCGCTTACGCGGTCGTTTTCATAGGAGAGTGCCTCGGAATCCGCGAGTGTCTCTCCAATGACGATGGCTTTACTGCCGGTTTTTAAATTTGATGCGGCATCCTGAGTCATGGCCACGGTATATCCTGCTTTTTCTGCCAGGGTATAAAGGCTCTCTTTGTCGCCATTTGTGCCGTTTACTTTCTTTAAGCCGCCGCCGGCAAAATAGTCGAAGCCACTTTTAATCATTTCAAGGCCTATTTCGTAATAGTTGTTCCTGCTGGCCTGGTGGGCGTAGAAGGCGGCGGGGGTTGCATGGTTGATGTTTACGGATGATATGACGCCGATCTTGAATCCCTTTTGAGTTTTAAGCTGTTCAGCTATAGTTTCATAAGACTTTGTCTTGGTCTCATCCATGTTTATAACTCCGCTGTATGTTTTTTTGCCTGTGGAGATAGAGGTGGCGGTGGAAGCGGAATCAGGGCAGAAGGAGGTAGAGTCAAAAGTAGTCGCTGATCCGGATACAGGAAACTCCATGAAGCTTAGGCTTTCTCCTCCGCTTAGGATATCGTCTTTTTCAGCTATGTCGCCAAGATAATAAGACGCGGCCTGGAACTGAGGGTAACTCATTCCGTCGCCTATGAACAGAAAGACATATTTAAGTGAGGGGTTTCTTTTGATAACTGACAGGGAAGAACCCTTGTATGTTTCTTCGATATTTGTGTTATCGATGCTTTTGCTGCATCCGATAAGCAGAGAGAGGGTCATGATACATACCAGTAGGAATGCCGTTAGTTTTCTTTTGTTCATGTCATTTCTCACTTTCGATTAAAATTGGCTTTGTATTTTATCGGGGAAGCCTCCCCGTTGTTTTATCAGAACTACAGTGTCAGTTTAAATCGTTCATGTAAAATTCATAATCGCAGGCTCGTAATATAACGGTAAAATCGTGTTATAATCTTAGCGTAGTATTTGCGATTTTGGGAGGGCGTGCTGTTGCTGAAATACGAGATCAGAAGAAGCGGGAGAAAGACCCTTTCTGTAAAAATCGAGCCTGACGGAAGCGTTGTGGCTCTTGCTCCGGGAAGGATGCCCAAGGCTGCGATAGATGATTTTGTACAGGCTAACGCCTCAAAAATAGCAGCATACATAGAGAGGGCCGAAGAAAGGCTCAGAAGGTATCCTCCTATTGATGAAGAGCAGAAAAAAGAGCTTTGGACCCAAGCTTTGGAGCATATTCCAAAAAGGGTTGCGTACTACGCCTCAGTAATGGGGGTTTTCCCTTCGTCTGTAAGGATAACAGGGGCGGAAAAACGTTTTGGAAGCTGCAGCGGGAAAAATGGGCTTTGTTTTTCATACAGGCTTATGAGGTATCCGTTTGAGGCTATAGATTATGTTGTTGTCCATGAGCTTGCCCACATACGGCACAAAAACCACAAAAGCTCTTTTTACAGAGAAATAGAGCGTGTTCTGCCGGACTACCGACAAAGGGAAGTTCTTCTTAAATAGCAGAAGGGAAAGGCTTCAAACATAAAAAGAAATCTTTTCTATTTTAGGGCGTTATGATAAGATACTTATATATTTTAAGAAAAGGGGGATTTGGGTGGAAGACATTAAATTTGCTATACTGATAGATTCTGAAAACATTTCCGCAAAATACATTAAATATATTCTGAGTGAGGTAACGAAGTACGGAGTTATTACGTACAAACGCATTTACGGAGACTGGACTAATTCACAGACCGTAAAATGGAAAAATATGCTGATGGAATATTCCATACTACCGGTTCAGCAGTTTCAAAACACAGTGGGTAAAAACTCGACAGACTCGGCGCTTATTATAGACGCCATGGATATTCTATATGAAGACAGTGTTGACGGCATTTGCATAGTATCCAGCGACAGTGATTTTACCCGCCTTGCAGGCAGGCTCAGAGAAGCGGGCAAACAGGTCATTGGTATGGGCGAAAATAAAACTCCCAGATCCTTCAGGGCGGCATGCAGCGTATTTACTAACCTTGAATTGCTTGTTGAGCAGGAAGAGGATAACGAAGAAGCTGAAACGGCTGTAGAAATAGTAAACGAAGGCACACAGTATGCCCAGCCTGCATCCCGGGCTGCCATCGAGGATGATATAGCCGCGATTATTGCCGAGAATGACGACAGGAACAAGCCAACGGGGCTTGCCGAGATCGGCAACAGGCTTGTGAAGAAATATTCAGATTTTGATGTGCGAACTTATGGGTACAGCACACTTTCAAGGTTCGTAGGTGAAATTGACCGTTTTGAGATAGTGGACGAAAAGGGTGTTTTGATCGTTCGGCTCAGAAACAGCGGGCAGTGCCGGGCCGAAATCGAAGAGTTTGCGAGGAAAACCGTTACGGCATCTGGTAAAAATGGTATGGAGATGGCATCCTTGGGGCATTGGATACACACGAACTATCAGGGCTTTAGGGTTAAGGATTACGGCTATAGCACTTTTGCAAGATTTGTGCAGTGCATTCCTGGGCTCGAGGTGCAAAACGGCAAGGGGACAAGCAGGATAGTGCGTCTTAAGGCTGATCGCTGATGGTGTATCGTGAAGGGTAAGAAGCCGTGCAAATGCGGCAGCTTATTTGAAAGGTGAATAAATAAGTGAAAAAAAAGACCCGTTAGTCGGGTCTTTTTTTATATTCAGCCGCCTTGCCACTGTGGGGCGTCACGGCTTGCTGTGACCTGCAGATTAGCCCTGCTGTGAGGAGGAAAATTTCTGTTTTGTCTGGCTGATCTGATCCTGAGGAGCCTGCTGAGAAGGATACCAACCCTTTTGTGACATTTGGTTGTAAATATCCTGCTGCATGGTAAGGGCGTCTTTCAGGGCACAATCAAAGGCTGAGCGAACCTGAGGGGTGGAAGACTCGACTGCACCGTGCATATAAAGGTCGCAAAGGCCCTTTGTCTGGTTCAAAAGTGTCTCGCAGACTGCGCGCTCGTTCTGGCTGGCGGAACTGCTTGAGCTGTTGCTTGAACTGTTGCTCATACTGTTGTTACCGCTTGAGCTGTTGGTTGAGCGGTTGCTCATACTGTTGTTATTGCTTGAGTTTGAATTGTAGTTGCTGTTCATAACCGCGCCTCCTAACCTAAAAGCTGATAAAATTTGTCGAACACTGACTGGTGCTTTGACGCCATATTGGAAACGGCGTTCTTAAGAGCGGAATCGCTAAGGCTGTCTGCGCTCTGTGAGCAGCATGTCTGCATGTGTTTTTCATGGCTGAGGGCGTCTTCGATATAAAGAAGCTCTTTAGGACTCATAAAATCACCTCCGAAATATTTGAAAAGCATTAGTATTTTTCTCCAGATAAGCCGTAATATACAAAATAATTGATAAAAAAAAGTTTTTGTTATATACTTAAATACGGAGGTGAAAAAATGGAGCAGTATAAGATAGACAGGATCAGCGAGCTTGCCAGAAAAGCCAAAATACAGCAGCTTGATGATCAGGAATTGGCTGAGCAAGCTGCCCTCCGACGCGAATATATAGACAATGTAAAGTCCAGCTTGACATCTGCGCTGGATAACACATATATTATGGACAAAAAGGGCAATAAAACACCTATAAAGAAAAAAGATGGTCAGATAAGCTAAGGGAGGAAAAGTTTATGGAAGAGTTTACCGAGAGACACCATGCGTTTATTGCAGCAGCCTTTTACGATGAACTTACAAAAACCTTTGGCGAGAGGGGAAAAGCCGCTTTTGTTATGGCTACTCAGCGCTATGCCGAGCAAAGGGGAGCGAGGATGGCGCAGAGGGCTATAAGAGACGGAAAACCCCTTGATTTTGTTACTTACAGGGAATACGGAGAGTGGGTCAATACCAAGACAACGATCGACGCCGGAGAGAGCAATCAATCAGTGCCGCTTACATCTTCTCCTGACTGCGAGTATAAAGTTACCCGCTGTCCATGGGCGGCGCAGTTCAAAGATATGGATATGCGTCAGGGCGGAGTTTGTTACTGTACGCATCTTGATAAATCAATAGTAAGGGGTTTTAACCCATATCTTGTTTTTGAGGTTCCGCAGAGCATGCATGACCATGATTACTGCATTCAGATCATGAGAGGGGCAAACTTCAAAGAGGACCAGAAGTTTGAACGAGATATCAAAAATCAAAAGGGTTTTGATTATCACTGCGGACATTCTTATAAAACCTTTGCCCAGGTAACCGAGGCGATTTTCGCAAGCGCCGGAAGAAAGATATCCTCCAGGGTGCTTGACCGTTTTGCCGAAGAATATGGGCGTGATATGGCTGACGGCCTGATGTCCTTCTGGAATGTTGATTTCAATTTTATTTAAGAGGTTGCCGTGTGGGCAACAAAAAAGGGACGATGAATAATCGTCCCTGCCCTTGTTTTCAAAGGTTAGATAAAATACATATTTTCCCGCCTCGCGCTTAGTTTTTGGCTGAAGGCTCCGGCGAACTCGATATATTCGGGAGTGTCAATAACCTTGGCGTGGGAAGGACACTGTTTTATGCAGCGGAAGCACGAAATACACTTATTGTCGTCAATGGTTTTGAAGTCATCGCCAATAGCACCTACGGGGCAGTTTGCAGCGCACAGCCCGCATGATGTACATGACGAGAGGGTATTGGGCCGGAAACGTCCGCCTTTTCCGCCATCTTTATAAGGCCTGTTTCCTGGTATTTTGCCTGATATATCTTTTATGCCGTCTTCTAGTGTGGCTGAGACTGCGTGACCAAAGGCTTCCGCTTCGGCAAGGTCATTTTTATCGGGCCTGCCAACGGCTATTTCGCCAAAAGTATGCTGCCCGATAAGCGCCGCCGCTCCTATAGGGATGAATCCGTTTCTGCTGACTATATCGCATAATTCAGCAAGGGAATCGTCAAAATCCCTGTTGCCATATGTAACTGACAGGAGGCACGGGGTTTTGCTGCCTCGGAAGGCTTCAAAACGCTCTGAGGCTACGCTCGGTATCCGGCCCCCATAGCAGGGAGAAGAGAATATGACGAGGGTCTTCTCATTAAAGGATATCCCTTTGAAGTTTGGCAACGTGACATCGATATGCTCCTTGGGGCAAGAAAAGGCAGAGGCTATAGCAGCCGCGTTTTTTTCTGAGCCGTTTGTGGGTGAAAAACATACAGTTATTACTTTTTCGGGTATCATGGCTTTCCTCCTTTTTGTCCTATTATATTACTAAGGTCAATCGGTGGCAAGCGGCTTGATTTTATACGTTTTAAAAGATTTATTATAAAAAGGAGCGATTGATATGGATATTTTAAAAGAAAGTCTTGCTCTTCAGGACTACACCACGGCAATAAGGCGCCACCTTCATGAAAACCCTGAGCTTTCCGGCAAAGAGTTTAATACAATCAAGCTGATTTGCCAGGAGCTTGATAAGACAGGCGTGGAATATGTAAACATCCCCGACGGCGGCGTATTGGCCACCATTGACGGGCCTGTGCCCGGGAAAACCGTTCTTCTCAGGGCTGATTGCGATGCTCTTCCTATACAAGAGCTTCCCTGCAATGCAAAAAAGCCAAAGGTTTGTGTCAGCCAGATCGACGGCGCGGCACATATGTGCGGGCATGACGGGCATACTGCCATGCTTTTGTCTGCGGCCAAAGTGCTTAAAGCCAATGTCGATAAGATAAAGGGCCGCGTATATCTCCTGTTTGAAAGAGGAGAAGAGGGCGGAAATAATATTTATTACATAATGAAGTATATTCAGGAGAACAAACTTCATATTGATGCGGCCTATGCCGAGCATACGGATACCAGCCTTACTCCTGGCCATGTTGCATGCCAGGTGGGACCGGCTCATGCAGGAGCTTTCTCCTATCTTATAACGCTTACGGGCAAGGGCGGTCACGGCTCACGCCCCGATAAGTCAAATAACCCTATTGATTGTTTTGTTTCAATATATGAGTGCATCAAGAGCATACGCATGAATTATATTGAGCCTACTACGATTCTGACTAATTCTATGGGGATGGTACAGTCCGGCACGGCAGGAAATGTAATTCCACAGACCCTTTCGTTCTCAGGGACATGCCGCTTTTATGACGCAGCAGCCGGAAACCTTTTCAAGCAGAAGCTTCGCCAGATCGTCGAGGCTCAGGCAGCTCTTTTTGACTGCCAAGTTAACTTTGACCGCATGACCGGCCCGATCCTGCCCGTTATCAATAACGCTCAGTTGTCGGCAATAGGTACTAAAGCAATAAAAGAGGCTATGGGAGACGACGCTATACAGCCCAAAGATCTCAACATGGGTTCGGAGAGCTTCTCTGTGCTTTGCAAATACTATCCAGGCGTTATGATGCGTATCGGCATAGGCAATGAGGAAGAGGGCATGACAGTCGGCGGACACAACCCAGGCTTTGATCTTGACGAAAGCGGCCTGCCTTATGGCACGGCAAGCTATGTGGCTGTGGCTCTCGGCTTCCTTAACAGCGATGAAAAGATCGAGCATGAGGAATATAATGAGCCGATGGATGAACTACTCAAGTTTTGCGATCAGAGAATACCCCCCAGATACGATTCACAGCAGTAATTATATAGGACGGGCTTTTAAGCCCGTCCTTTTTATTTCACTCAATTCTTTTGGGAAAAAGAAGGATTGACCGCGGCGCTTTGCTGTATGTATAATGTAATGGAACAAAAATAGGTTTTCAGGCTTTTGGTTTG
Source organism: Clostridiaceae bacterium (assembly GCA_034926865.1). Lineage (GTDB taxonomy): Bacteria > Bacillota > Clostridia > Oscillospirales > Butyricicoccaceae > RGIG1902. Next base: position 18,125 of record JAYFQP010000019.1, on the reverse strand, counting down.
TATTATCGGCTTGTCAGCATGCGTTTTGGCCGGTTAAGAATATCTTAAATGGAGGAAATAGCAATGCAATATATGAAAGACCGCACATGGATGGAAATATCCCTTGATGCTATAGAAGAAAATTACCGCAGAGTAAAAAACGATATAGGAGATAAATGCGGCGTTATGGCTGTAGTAAAGGCAAATGCCTATGGCCTTGGTGCTGTATATCTATCAAAATATCTGGAGTCACTCGGGTGCGACTTCTTTGCATGTGCCTGCATCGAGGAGGCAATGGAGCTTAGGGATGGCGGTATAAAGTCTGATATACTTACGCTGGGGCCGGTTATGCCGGAGTATCTGGAAGTTGCCTCCGATAATGGGATAATAACTAATATCATAAGCCTTGCCCATGCAAAGGCCCTTTCGAGTGAAGCGGTTCGCCTTAAAAAGACGATTCGAGGGCATATAAAAGCTGATGCGGGTCTTGGGCGTTTCGGAATAGTGCTCGAGGGCAGAATGGATCAGGCTGTGGAGGAGGCGCTTGAGATAGCGGCATTGCCGGGGATCAAATCTGAGGGCGTATTCACTCACTATACAGCAGCCGATATCCCAAGAGGCGATGAGTTTAACAAGCATCAGATCGGCCTGTTCGATGAGTTCACAGATAAGCTGTCAAAGCGCGGTCTTAGGCTGGTAAAACACAGCGCAAGCTCGTATTTTACCTCAGTTTATCCAGAGTGTCACAACGATTATGTCAGAATAGCCTCGCTGCTTTTGGGCATAGACGCCGCCGCCCCAAGGGGGACAGTTTGCGTGCCTGCCGTTCAGCTTAAATCAAGGATATATCAGATAAAAGAAATCGGAATAGGCAGGCCGGTGAGCTATGGGCCAATATGCCATACACTTCGTAAGACAAAGGTAGCGGTAGTGCCTGTAGGCTATGCCGACGGCATTAGAAGGACTATCCAGACAAAGGCCTCTTTGCTTGTGAACGGTCAGTGGGCACCTATTATAGGCAAGATGTGCATGGATTATCTTATGCTGGATGTCACAGATATTGAGGCTCATGAAGGCGATGAAGTGGTTATTATTGGCCGCTCTGGAGATAAAACACAGGAGGTATGGGACATGGCCGGGCTTTACGGCGCTACGGTAGGGGAAGTCCCGACCGTTATTACCATGAGGGTACCACGCTTTTATACGAGAGGCGGAGAGATAGTCGGAAGAATGGATGACTGACGCTCTGCCGTGGCCCCTCATATGATATGAGCGTGAGTTTTTAGGCGTTAAGCCACATAAAATATCGGGATCTCCATAAGTAGAGATCCCGATATTTTTATATAAGTTAATTATTTTTGCCTGAGAAAGGTTTTTTCTTTCCTCTCCAAAGAGAAATGGATAGTCCGAAAAGCAGAGGGAATATTTCAAGCCTGCCAAGCAGCATATCAAATATCAGCACCAACTTCGAAAGCGATGAGTATGCAGAAAAGTTGCCCTTAGGGCCGACAGCGCCGAGACCAGGGCCAATGTTGTTGAAGCAGGACGCCATAGCTGTAAAGTTGGTTTCAAAGTCAAACCCGTCAAGAGAAAGAAAGATTACGCTGACAGCAGCGATAAACACATATACGGCAAGATACATATAAACGCCACTTATGGTGCTGTCTCCGATTTGTTTATCATCCATAGAAACAGCAGTAACAATTCTGGGATGAAGCATACGTTTTATCTCATTTTTAGTTGCTTTGGCAAGGATGATAAGCCTTGATACCTTTAGTCCGCCACCGGTAGACCCTGCGCAGGCGCCGATAAACATTAAAACAACCAGCAGGTTTTTTGAGAAAGCAGGCCACATATTAAAATCCGTTGTTGCGAAGCCTGTTGTGGTCATGATCGTTGATACCTGAAATGACGAATATCTAAACGAGGTTAAAAATCCGCCTGTCTGAGGCATTATATTGAAAGCTATGGCGATTGAAAATGCAGTCATTATTCCCATATACCACCAAAGCTCTTCGCTTTTAAACGCCGCCTTGAAGTTTTTGAGCAGCAGATAAAAGTAAAGGTTGAAGTTGATGCCGAACAGCGCCATAAAGATTGTTATTACCCAGTCCACATAGGCGCTGTTATAATAGGCTATGCTTGCGTTGTGGCTGGAAAAACCGCCTGTTCCCGCTGTTCCAAAAACGTTTATTGCGCTGTCAAAAACCGGCATACCGCCCATGATCAGCAGTAAAAACATCAAAAGGCTGAGCCCAACATATATGCCGTAAAGTATTTTTGCGGTATCTCTCAGCTTAGGCGCTAACTTGCCCACAATAGGGCCGGGAACTTCTGCGCGCATTATATGCATAGAGCGCCGATCAGAAAGAGGGATTACGGCCAGGGCAAACACCAAAACTCCCATGCCGCCAACCCAGTGAGTAAAGCTTCTCCAAAAAAGAAGGCCGTGGGTTAAAGCCTCAACATCTTTAAGTATGCTTGAGCCTGTTGTAGTGAAACCGCTGACGGTTTCAAACAGACAATCTATATAAGAGGGGATATATCCGCTTATGTAAAAGGGCAGGGCGCCTATGGCAGAGAGGCTTATCCATGCAAGTGCAACGGTCACAAAACCTTCTTTTGCAAAAATAACAGAGTCCTGTGGCTTTTTCCTTGACATCAGCCATCCAAGAATAGCAGCAAAAAGAGCCGTAACGATAAAGGACCAGGTCACGTCTTCTTTATACCATAAAGATACAAAGGCAGGCAGCAAGAGCAGGGCTGCTTCAACCTGTATGATTTTCCCTGTGAGGAAAAGCACCATTTTGCGATTCATATGGTATGGCTCCTTTGCAGGATTTCTGAAAGGTCATCCAAATGCTGATTTGTGGTGACCACTATTACTCTGTCATCCTCAAGAATGACATCACGGCCACCGGGGATTATGGTAGTGCCGTTGCGGGAGACGCAGGCAATCAAAATATCCGGCTTAAGTTTAAGGTCCATAATAGGGGTATTAAGTTTGGGGAAAGTGTTGTTTACCCTAAATTCAAGGGCCTCAACCGCGCCGCCAACGAGACGGTGCAGTGTTTCGATATTGCTGCCAAGGGAATTCTGCATAGCTCTGACATAGCGTACAATAAGGTTAGCTGTCAGAACTCTTGGGGAAACGATGCTTTCAAGCCCTGTAGATTCCGCTATTGCGGCAAGATTAGCCCTGTTGACTTTGGTTATTACCTTGCCCTTTGTACGTGACTGTGCATAGAGGGCTAAGATTATATTCTCTTCATCAAAGCCGGTTAGGGCGACTACAGCGTCGGTCTCAGCGATGCCTTCTTCGTCAAGCAGCTCCTGGTCGGTGCCGTCTCCGCATATGACCATTGCTTTTGGCAAAAGTCTTCCCAACTCTGCACAGCGCTGAGGATCAAGCTCGATTATCTTTACTGTAGCACCATTTTCAAGAAGCCTTTTTGATAGGTAATAGCTTATGCGTCCTCCACCTATTATCATTACATCCTTTGCCTCGGGCATGATGCTGCCCATATTGGCGAAAAAGTTGAGGATGTCATGAGCGGGGGCGATAATGTTTATTTTGTCTTTGGCCTTGAGCAAGAAATTGCCGCCGGGGATACTGACATTGTTTCCGCGCTGAACAGCGCAGATAAGGGCTTTTCCCTTAAAGGTCTTGTGGATATCCCTGATGTATACCCCATCAAGAGCAGAGCCCTCTCTTATTTTTATCTCGGCTATTTCAACCTTTTTGTTTGAAAAGTTTTCAACCTTAATGGCTGCTGGAAATTGCAGTATCCTGAAAAGCTCGCTGGACGCCGCACGTTCCGGATTTATGCTCATCGAAAGACCCAGCTCATCCCTCATAAAGACGAGCTGTTCGCTGTATTCTGGGTTGCGGACCCTGGCAATAGTATGCTTTGCACCCATTTTTTTTGAAATGAGACAGCAAAGAAGATTTATCTCATCTTCGCTTGTGCACGCTATAAGAAGATCGGTTTTAGGAACATCTGCCTCCAAAAGGATCTGATAGCTCGCGCCGTTTCCGCATATACCCATTACATCAAGAGTGTTAATTGAATTGTCTATATTCTGCTGGTTTTTGTCGATTATAACGATATCATGTCCTTCGCCGGAAAGCTGTTCCGCAAGGGTACTTCCAACCTTGCCGTTTCCCACAATGACAATACGCATAGCTTCTATTATCTCCAATTATCTGATTAATGATATTGTACACATTAAGATATCACATAATGTCGATTTCTGCAATGGGGTCTAAATGGGTTGCATTCGATTCAGCAAATATTACCACTTAATCTGAGTACATATTGCCTTTGTCCCGCTGTTTTAGTATAATTAATATATAGTTTTTAATATTATAGGAGGAGACAGGTTATGGAGTTCAACAAAGAGCGCGTTATCTCGAAAATGATCGAGATGATAAAAATTGACAGCGTTTCCTATAAAGAGGGCCCGATGACGGACTATTTGCAAGAATATTTTGAGGACCGCGGATATGAAGTTTACCGCGATCAGGCAGGTAAGGCAATAGGCGGAGACCATAGCGGAAACCTTCTTGTACATATACCGGGCACGATGAAGGGCGAGGCCATATGCTTTAACGCCCATCAGGATACGGTTGAGCCGGGTAACGGCATCGAGCCTGTTTATGAGAACGGAATACTCAAGAGCAAGGGAGATACCATTCTGGCGGCCGACGATAAGTCAGGCATAGCCATGATGATGGAAGCTCTTGATGTTTTAAAGGAAAGCGGAATTCCTCACCGGGATATGTATTTTCTTTTTACCATATGCGAGGAAAATGGTATGCACGGGGCCAAAAACTTTGATTATTCAAAGCTCCCTGCAAAATATATCTGTGCGCTCGATTCCACGGGCGCCCCGGGAACGCTTCTCAGCTCCGGTGCCGGAAAGGATGCTCTTGAGATAACTTTTCATGGGAAGATGGCCCACGGCGGCATCGAGCCTGAAAAAGGCATCAATGCCATAGCTGTGGCGGCCTCAGCTATTTCCAGAATCAAGTTTGGCCGTATCGACCCTGAGACGACATCCAATATAGGACGCATCGAGGGCGGCGGGGCCACCAATATTGTTACAGATAAAGTCACTTTCACCTGCGAAGTCCGCTCACATTCACAGCAGCAGATCCAGGACCAGGTCGATGTTATTATCAACGCCTGCAAGGCGGCCGCTCGGGAGTACGGGGCGACTGTAGACATAGACGTTGACCATTTCTGCCCGCCGCACAAGCCCAATCAAAACGGTTTTCTCTTCAAATCAATGGTCAAGGCGCTTGAGCTTGAGGGCGTAAAGCCTGTATACAAGGTCAGCAATGGTTCAGGCGATGCAAATATCTTCTGCGGTCACGGCTTCGAGTGCGCCGGGATACCCACGGGCATGGAGGCTGTTCATACAACTGATGAATATCTCGTTATGGACAACTTTGCAAAAGGATTTAATATTCTTTTCCGTCTCATGACTGAGAATCTGGCATAATCACATACATATGTATTTAAGCGGCGCTGCTTTCAGCAGAGCCGCTTTTTTTATGCCTACAATTCCTTGACTATTGGCTTCATAGAGGTCTTTTGGAGACGAAAGTTTTTGCTATATAAAATAAATATCCAAAAGAATGAATAAAAATTCAATTTTCTGTTGATTTTTTGAAAATATGGTGCTATAATCCAAACAACGTATAATTATGCCAATAAACGGCTATTTATTCAAAAAAGGAGTGAGCACAGTGGTTTATGTAAAAAGCTTAAAACTAAGCGCAAAAAGGCTGACAGCCGTGCTCCTGACCCTTGCATTTATTCTGCCATTTATGCAGATTAATTCACAGGGTGCGGAGATGGTCACAGAGGTGTTTAAAAATACCAGCGGCGATGGTGGAATGGATATTATATCCATGACCGAGCTGAGAACATTTGAGGCCGTTGTTGAAATTAGTAAGGAGACTGAGAGCACAGGGCTTATATGGTATCTTGAAAGAGAAAAGGAAATGCAGGATGAGAAGCTGTTCCCATACCAATATCTTGGAGCGGCGCTTTCTGACTGGACAGTATGGGGCAAGACCGATAAGCTGTTTAACAATATAAAGAGCTTGGTGTTTGAAAACGGAGGCAAGACCTATGCAAAGGTCACCTTTGAAAATGCTTATTTCTTCGGAAGCGGCAATATTACTTCCACAAGGTCAAACAGGAACGTAATCCTTGATTATACGGGGACATACGAGCTAAAATGCAAAGACAGCTCAGGCAAGGTATGCGGAAGCATAGGAGTAGAGCTCAACCCCTATGACAGCTTCAGGTCCAATGAAGAGCTTTCACAATCCCTTGCAGAGGCAAAGATATATGGCGATTCAATAAGCGGCGTTTATGTTCAGCCCATGTCTCTGGGGACCTCTACTCAGGGCTATGATATGCCATATGTCATAATCTCCGACAGCAAAGCCTCTATTGAGGGCTATCAAGAGATGACCGAGCTGGCCATGAAAGATCCTGAAAGCCTTATCAAAAAAATAAAGGCTGGTAAGTTAGACTATAAAATCCCTGTCCTTTACAGTAATGTACATGCAGATGAGCATCCTGGAGCTGATGCGCCCATGAACTTTATCTGGGATATACTTAAGGCTATGGACAGCAGCAGCAAAACCATAAGCTATGATAACCTGACAGGGTTCACCAGTGAGGGCCAAGCTCAGCTGAAAACTGAAATGCAGCAAGACGGCATCGTGTGGCCTGAACTTATTTCCGAATATGCCACAGGCCTTGGATATATCAAGGGCGGCAATACATCTTCCGGCATTGTAGATCTTGAAAAGTATTATACAATAGAGACTAAAGAGCTAAATGTTAAGGAGCTGCTTGAAGATATAATCCTAATTGTTGTTCCCGAGGAGAACACGGATGGAAGAACCAACAGTGTTCGCCAAAACGGCAATGGCTTTGACTTAAACCGCGATAACATGTTCCAGACGCAGACCGAGACACAGCTTATGACTACAATGATTGCACAATGGAACCCGGCTGCATTTATCGAGCTTCACGGCTTTGTAGGCGGATTTCAGGTAGAGCCTTGTTCGCCTCCACATGAGCCTAACTTTGAATACGACCTCTTTGCGGAGAACGCGCTTAAGGGCGGTGAGGCTTTCGGGGTAAGTGCTGTAGCCAACAATGATACCTTCAACAGTTATGTTATGCCTTTAAGGGATTACCTTGAGGTTAATTCCGAGGGGCAGGCTGAGTGGATATCTCCCTGGGACGATATGTCTACAAACTATACGCCGCAGTATTCAATGCTTCACGGCACAGTGGCTTATACTATCGAGGTTCCTCAGGATAACCAGGACGCTGTAACGGCGCTTGAGTACGGCCTTATAAATCATGCAGCTTATGTTGCCCAGAACAAGGATGATTTCTATATAAATCAGCTCACAGTTTGGCTCAGGGGCATAAATAATATTGACAGCGATGAGATTAGCAGCTGGTATGTTGATGTTTTTGATAACGAAGGAGCCGAGGCTGATGTTTACCGCCCGAAATACGACGGCAACAATAACTTCTTCCCCGAATGTTATATAATCCCCCTCGACGCAGAAAACCAGTCTAACCTCGCGGCGGCTTATGAAATGCAGGCGCACTTCTTACGAAACGGCGTAGAGGTCTCTAAGCTCAAGAGCGACATTACTATAGACGGGGTAAAATACCTTAAGGGCAGCATGGTGATTTCCATGTATCAGGCCAAGAGGAATGTTGCCAACAGCGCTCTTTATGATGGGGTTCTGATAACTACATGGCCTGATCTTTATTCAGAGCCTATAACGGCCTTTGGCAAGATGAGGGGCTTTGACTGCACGGCTATCGATACTGTTGGAGCGGTTACTGAATCAATGCTTGAAGCCGTGACCGAAGTCCAGACAGGGGAAACAGCTTTCAGCGGCGTCAAAAACGGGCAAGTGGTTATTGACAATGACTCAATAGATGCCATAGCCATGGCAAACGAGATGATAGACGACGGAGTGAAGGTTGGTTTCATTACCTCGGGCGATGACAAGACCGACTTTGTCGTGTCATATAATGACTTCATAAAGTACAGCGGCAAGTATATTGTAACGGCTGAAGGCACTCTTGAGGCGCCTCAGGCGAAGCTGATATCAAATGCCGTCATCTATATTCCGGGTTTTGCCGGAGAATATTCCAAGGATTCCGCTGGAAACCCATATGGCGTATATAACTATCCCAACTATGGCAACACCAACTATAACTTTGACCGTTTTGCTTATGGCCAGCAAATGGGGTTTGACCTTACGCTGGATCCCTCTCAGGCAGATGTAATTGCCGGTAACAGGTCAGCCGACAGCGCCGCGCTTGAGGCGGTTAAAAGCGGAACGCCATATCTGGCCGCCGGTGTCGGGGCCCTTGAAACAGTAAAAAGCCAGCTTTTGGGGGCGTATGGGTTTGATTATGTATCAACGGGCACAAACCAAGACTGCTTCTTTACAGTCACCTATGATACTGACAGCCTTACTACGGCGGGTTATAAGGCCGAGGGTGATAACCTTGTCTATTCTTACGGCGGGGCATATATATCCGCTGTCCCCACGGGGGGCACTGTCCTTATGACAGCCACCGATGAAACTCCTATTGAGGGCTTTATCAAACAGGAAAATCTTGATAAGTTCTTAGGCTCTGTGCAGGCCATAGCATATGCCTCAAACGGCCTTGATGTAACCGTATTTTCAGGCAGCCTGACCAATAAGGCACACCAGCAGGATGATTATCAGTTTGCCGCCAATACCATATTTGCAAAGAGCCTTGGGGCTGACTATACCTCCTGCACGGGCGGCGAAGGCTGTTCCATAGCTCAGTTCACTGATGTGGATATTACGGCATGGTATCATGCGGCTCTTGATAAAGCCGTATCTGAGGGGCTTCTTGAAGGAGTTGGCTCCGGCAAGCTTGACCCGAACGGCACGATGACACGGGCCATGCTGGTGACGGTTCTTTACAGAGCAGCCGGTTCTCCCGCCGTCAGCGGCAGTACCTCATTTACGGATGTAAAAAGCGGAGAGTGGTACTATAACGCTGTAATATGGGCTTATAGCAACGGCATAGTTACAGGCTATTCGGATACTCAGTATGCTCCCGATGTTGCCATAAAGCGTGAGGAGATGGCGGCGATGATCTACCGGCTTGCAAAATCATCCGGCCTTTCCGTTTCACAGCAAAGCGCTCTTTCCGCCTATACGGATTCACAGTCGGTGTCCTCTTACGCTGCCAGCGCTGTATCTTGGGCAAACAGTGCGGGGATAATGACGGGGTATAAAGGAGAATTGAGCCCACAGGCAGGGGCCACAAGGGCAGAAGCTGCGGCTATGCTCACACGGTATCTTGCAATAGAAAAATAAGGTTATAAATATGAGCGCCCGCGGCAGACAGCCACGGGCGCTTTTTGGCATAAAAAGGGAATGCTATGTTGCTGAAAGGAACAAAAAGCAAGGTGTGTTTTTGTAGGTATATACAATATTTTTATTTTACGAGGTAAATTATTGAAATAAGCAATAAGCCTTGATAAAATCAAAGCATAAAAGTATAAATTATAAACTTGACTAAAAAAAGGGAGGCTACTGTCCATGAATGTTTCGGAGATGAAAAAAACCGCCTGTGAGGCTATCGACGCCTATGCGGATAAGCTTATCGCGCTGGAATCTTCTATTTTTCACGAACCCGAGCTGGGCTATAAGGAGTTTAAAACTGCCGCAAAGATCAAAGCCGCCCTCAGTGAGCTGGGATATGAATACACAGACGGCCATGCCGTTACGGGTATCATAACTCCGGTTAAGGGCAGGGATCACAAGATAAATCTTGCGATTATGGGCGAGCTTGATGCCGTGATAGTCGGCGGCCATCCCTGCGCAGACCCCGTAACGGGGGCGGCGCATTCCTGCGGCCATTCTGCCCAGGCTGCCTCTGTGGTGGGAGTTGCCGCCGCGCTCAAGGCCCCTGGCATTATGGAGAATCTTGACGGCGACATTACGCTGATGCATGTTCCGTCAGAGGAGTTTGTCGAGCTTGAGTATCGTCAGAGTCTAAAGGATCAGGGCGTTATCACTTTGTTTGGCGGTAAGCAGGAGTTCATAAAGCTCGGCCTTATGGACAATGTAGACATGATGATAATGCAGCATACTGCCAGCACCGAAAACGGCGAGGGAGAAAAGAGCAAGGGCAACGCAGGCGGAGCTGTGGGCAAAGGCTTTGTCGGAAAACTCATCCGTTATATTGGCAAGGAGTCTCACGCCGCTATGCCGTATCAGGGCGTAAATGCACTTAAGGCGGCTCAGATCGGCCTTGCCGCTATCGATGCCAACCGCGAAACCTTCCAGGATAAGGATACCATCAGGGTGCATCCCATCATTACCAAGGGAGGAGATCTTGTAAATGTCGTCCCGGCCGATGTCAGGATAGAGACCTATGTCAGAGGCGAGAACACAACGGCTATCTTTGATGCCTCGGCCAAGGTTGACAGGGCATTGCAGGCAGGAGCCTACGCCATGGGCGCACAATGCAATATTACTCAGCTTCCGGGATATATGTGCCCCTTTGAAAGTGAAGAGCTAAAGGATGTTGTATATGATAACCTTAAATATGTCCTCGGCGAGGAAAACTGCCATCGCAACGGCCCCGGCGGCTCTACGGACGCATCCGATGTTTCCAATATCATGCCTGTTGTACATATGAGGATAGGCGGCGCCAGGGGCGTAGGACATGGAGCTGATTACGAGATAGCCCGCCCGGATCTTGCAATAGTTTCGGCAGCCAAGATCATGGCCTGCACAGCTATTGACCTTCTGGCAGACGGGGCAGCCAAAGCTGTTGATGTAAAAGAAAAGTTTACGGCCCCTATGACCAAGGAGGAGTATTTGACTCAGTGGTGCGGCCTTAAAGCTGGAGTGGATTTTTAAAGAATGACATTTAAGGCGGCTTGTGCCGCCCGGCGCAAGTGCGCCGAGTGATTTTGCCCGATCGACTCGGGCAAAATCTATTGAATTAAAAGGGGCCCCCATTGGGCCCTGCCAATGGGGAAGTCTAAGAGAAGACTTTGCCTTAGCAGTCTCTATTTGATATAATAATTAAAGCGTCCCCAAAAGGCTCGCCTTTTGGGGACGAATAATGAAAGGAACAGATAATATGAATGTAAAGGAAATGAAGGCGGCAGCATGCGCCGCCATCGACAAGAATGCCGAGAAAATAATCGCCCTTGGCGAGTCTATATACCGTGAGCCTGAATTGGGCTATAAGGAGAATAAGACTTCCGCCAAGATAAGAGCTACGCTTGACGAAATAGGCTTTGCCCATCAGGATGGTGTGGCCCTCACAGGCATAATCACTCCCGTAAAGGGACGTGATCATAAGGTCAACCTTGCCATCATGGGAGAGCTTGATGCCGTAGTTGCCCCCAGTCATCCCTTTGCCGACCCAAAGACAGGGGCTGCCCACTCATGTGGACATTTTGCTCAGTCTGCTTCAGTAATCGGAGTTGCATATGCTCTTAAAGAATCCGGCGTAATGGATTATCTTGACGGCGACATAACCCTTATGCATGTTCCTGCCGAGGAATTTGTCGAGCTTGAGTACAGAAAGGGCCTTATCGATGAGGGCAAGGTCAAGCTTCTGGGCGGCAAGCAGGAGTTCATCAGGCTTGGCGTTTTTGATAACGTCGATATGATGATAATGCAGCATACAAGAACAACAGAAGGGGATAACCCCAACCCCATCAAGGCCGATGCAGGCGGAACAGGCATGGGCTTTATTGGCAAGATGATACAGTATATCGGCAAAGAATCCCACGCAGCAGCCCCATATATGGGAGTCAATGCCCTTAAAGCAGCGCAGATAGGCCTTGCCGCTATCGACGCTAACCGCGAGACTTTCCAGGATAAGGACACGATCAGGGTGCATCCTATCATAACCAAGGGCGGAGACCTTGTAAATGTAGTTCCCGCCGACGTCAGAATCGAGACATACGTCAGAGGCCTTTCGGTGGATGCCGTTTTAGACGCCTCGGCTAAGGTCGACAGGGCTCTTCAGGCAGGGGCTTATGCTATGGGCGCAAAGTGTATTATTACCCAGCTGCCGGGCTATATAATTCCATTCGAGAGCGAAGAGCTCAAGGATGTCGTATATGAAAACCTTGTTGAGATATTCGGCAAGGACAGCTGCCAGCGCAACGGCTCGGGCGGCTCGACAGATGCATCCGATGTATCGGTAATAATCCCGACTGTACATATGAATATTGGCGGAGCGAAAGGAATCGGCCACAGCCCCGATTATGTTATCGCATGCCCGGAGATGGCCTATCTTAATGCCGCCAAGACGCTTGTCTGCACAGCTATTGACCTTTTGGCAAACGGCGCCGAGAAAGCTATTAATGTCAAATCAAACTTCAAGGCCCCTATGACTAAGGAGGAGTACCTAGCGAAGTGGTGCGGCCTCAAGGCGGGAGAAGATTTTTAAACGAAGCGCACTATGGCGGCATCAGCCGCTCGGCGCAAGTGCACCGTAGTGATTTTGCCCGATTGATTCAGGCAAAATCTATAGAATAAAAAGGGGACCCCATCGGTTTTACCGATGGGGAATCTAAGGATGAGTACCTGACGAAGTGGTGTGGGCTTAAAGCTGGAGGAGATTTTTAAACGAAGCGCAGCGGCATCAGCCGCTCGGCGCAAGTGCGCCGTAGTGATTTTACCCGATTGATTCAGGCAAAATCTATAGAATAAAAAGGGGACCCCATCGGTTTTACCGATGGGGAATCTAAGGAGGAGTACCTAGCGAAGTGGTGCGGCCTCAAAGCTGGAGAAGATTTTTAAACAGTATCTTTCACTGCGGATTATTCTGACCCTAGATGTGTGCGGAATGGTTTTCATTATTTACTCAAGTCAAAACAGTAAAACAAAAATGAGGCGCTATCGGGCCAAGGCAAACGGCGAACCGAAATTAAAGAACTCCCCTGCCTGCGGAGCATATTCGTGGACAGGGGAGTTTTATTTGCAACGATCAAGTAAAGCGTCAGGTATAACACACAGGTTACAGTATATAATTTATTTAGAAAGCTTGACAATTAAAAGATTTGTGGTATTATTTATTTAAATTATTTTACTTAAATAATTTTAATTATTTTTCCGGCTAGGAGAGGTAATAATGGAAAAGGCATTCAAAGAAGTATATAACCGTTTTAAACTGCATTTTTATAGACACATATTTGGCACGCTGAGCTCGCCGATAACCGACCTTACGGTTATGGACGCGCTGACAGCGGAGATTATTTGTGCTCTTGGAAAGCCGACGATAAGCGAATTTGCCTCTGTTGCGGGGATATCCGGCCCGAATGCCACCTATCGCGTACAGTCTCTTGTAAAAAAAGGATATGTGAAGCGTATTCCGTCTGAAACAGACAGAAGGGAATTCCATCTTTGCGTCACAGAAAAGTTTAGTGAGTTCTACGCCATAAATGAAGAATATATAGAGCTCGTGTCCAAACGGATCGCCGCGCGTTTTCCTGAGGGTGATACAAAGATGTTTGAGGAAATGCTCGGGATAATCTCGGCGGAGCTTATGCCGGAGGCAACACTAAATCAAACGAGGTATTAATATCAATGAGCGTTAGAATAGTTACCGATTCGTCTTCGGATATCACGCAGGCCGAGGCAAGGGCTTTAGGTATAACAGTAGTGCCATTAAAAGTTATATTTGACGATACCGAATACCGTGATGGAATCGATATCACAAACGAAGAGTTTTACCAAAAGCTTAAAAAATCAAAAAAACTTCCTACAACAACACAGCCCTCGGCTATGGATTTTCAGGAAGCCTTTGAGGAGGCACCAGAGGATGAGATAGTGGCGGTTCTGCTGGCTTCTCAGCTTTCGGGAACTGTTCAGAGCGCCATGATAGCCAGAGAGAGCGTCAGTGAAAAAAATATTTTTATTGTGGATTCGCTGTCAGCCACGCTCGGGCTTAGGATACTTGTCATGAGGGCCATACAGCTAATAGAAGAGGGGCTTTCAGGCGTTGAGATAGCAAATGTACTCGATAAAGAAAGAAAGGAACTGATACTTCTTGCAGTTGTGGACACGTTGAGCTATCTCCATAAAGGCGGAAGGCTTTCAAAAACAGCGGCCTTGGCAGGCGGACTTCTTGGCGTAAAGCCTGTAATAACTCTAAGCGATGGGAAGCTGGAGGTTCTTGGAAAGGAAAGGGGACTTTTAAAAGCATTTGCTTTTTTAAGGGATACAGCAGAAGGAATGGGTGAGCTTGATTCTAACCGCCCTCATTCACTTGGATATACTGCTACCAGCGAATCGCTTGAGGCTTTTTCAAATATTCTAGGTAAAGACTACGCCCCTGATGATGCCATTATCGACAGTATAGGAAGCTCTATCGGAACTCATGGTGGCCCGGGAGCCATAGCTGTCGCCTACTTCAAAAAATGATTAATGTATCTGCCTGATTCGGCTGATTATAATAAGAAAAACGCTGTACCTCAGTAAGATCATGGGGTACAGCGTAATTTTGTGTTTTTAATTTTTGAACCTTTTTAGATTCAATTCATCGGCTGCAAAGCCGCAATAACAGTAATGGTGACTTTTGGGTAATTCAGGCAAGGTCAAATTCCCTGTCGATGCTCGCCCGAACGACCTCAAGCATATGGTCGTTATATTCCATCTCGCCATTATCAAACATCAAGGCCGCACCGTATATCAGAGCCCTTATGACATACTGCTTGCGTATTCTAGTCTCGGGGTCCATATTGATCTCGGTGCAGTATTTATAAGCAAGCTGTTGGGAGAGGCTGCTGAGTTCTCCGCGCATTTTGTGATAGAGATTATCAAACTCGTCGTCCTTTAGCATGAGGATAGAGCGAAAGTGGGGGTTTTCTACCAAAAACTTGACGTATCCCACACTAAGGCCTATGATCTGGCCGCGAAGACTATCTTTGTTTTCTTCTATTATACGAAGCTGCTGCTCGCGCCACTGTGTGTTTACATATTCGATGATCGAAGCCAGAAAGCCGTTGCGATCGCCGAAATGTTTCGCTGGCGCCGCGCATGACACGCCGCAGGCATCTGCGATACGACGGATGGAAAATCCGGTAACGCCATTGCGGTTGATTTCCTCAATGCCGGCTTTAAGAAGATCTTCGCGTTTATTGTTCCGGCGCTTTTTGGGTTCAGATAACATGAAACATTACTCCCAGTCGTATTTGTATGAGTTAAGCGATATGGCTAAGCTTTTCTCAGCTCGGTTTTGCGGATTTTCCCGCTGATGGTTTTGGGCATTGCTGATACAAATTCTATCGAACGCACCCATTTATATTCCGCTAATTTTGAATTGCAGAAGTCTCGGATATCCCTGTCGAGCTGATGGCTTGGTTCGTGGCCCGGCACTAACACAATGATTGCTTTAACGGACTGCCCTCGAAGAGTATCGGGAATCCCAATAACGCTGCATTCCAGAACAGCGGGGTGCTTAGCGATGACATTTTCAACCTCATATGGCCCGATACGGAAACCGCTGCTTTTAATTATATCATCAAATCGGCCATGAAACCAGTAGTAACCGTCATCATCTTTCCAGGCGGCATCGCCGGTATGATAGACGCCGTCCTGCCATACATGGCTGTACAGATTTTCGTTGTCAAGGTATTGCGTGAACAAGCCTAACGGAGGGCGGGAATCTGACGGCACGATCACGACTTCTCCGATCCCACCTACAGGTACGGGAGAACCGTTTTCCTGACGAAGTTCTATGTTATAAAGGGGAGACGGAACACCCATTGAGCTGTCTTTAGATTCACAGCCCCTGAAATTTGCGGTTAAAAGTGTCGTCTCGGTTTGTCCGTAGCCTTCGGCGAGAGGAAGGCCCGTCTGATCGGTAAACTTGCGGAAAATATCGGGGCTGAGGAATTCACCGGCAGTGGATGCATGGCGAAGGGAAGGCATATCCGGCAGGCCCTTCTGGACAAGATAACGGTATATTGTCGGTGGCGCGCAGAAGGATGTTACTCCGTAGCGGTTTATTACCGTTGTCAGCTGTTTGGGGTCAAAATTGTCAAAGTCAAACACCATTACGGCACTGCCTACAAGCCACTGTCCATAGATTTTGCCCCAGGAGGCCTTTGCCCAGCCTGTTTCCGATACAGTAAAATGAAGGCCGCTGTCCTCGGCCTGCTGCCAGTGCCTTGCAGTTACGATATGTGCAAGAGGGTAGGTGAAATCATGGATAACGCCTTTGGGGTATCCAGTTGTCCCAGAGGTAAAATATAATACCATAGGGTCGTGCGCCAGAGTGGGACGGCGCTTAAGCTCTGTGGACGCAGATTCTATTGCGCGCGTCAGGTTTTCAAATCCTTCGATATCCTTTTGAACGCTCCAAAGCCTGCAATTTGCTTTTTCCTGCATGAGGGCCTGAGTAACATGCAGAGGTACATCATTTTGCGGCGTGCAGATTATACCGCTGACCCCGGCGCTGCGGATGCGGTAGGCGAAATCATCAGCTGTCAGCATATGGGTAACAGGGATCATGATGGCTCCGATTTTATGGAGGGCTATGGTAACAAACCAATATTCGTAATGGCGTTTTAAAGCCACTATGACTTTATCGCCTCGCTTTATCCCGGCATCAAGCAGCACGTTGGCTGTTTGATTGCTCTTTTGGCGGATATCCTCAAAAGATAAAAAACGCTCTTCGCTTTCGGTATTGCACCATACAAGAGCGCGTTTATCCGGAGTCTTTTCGGTGATGGCGTCCACAACGTCATAACCGAAATTGAAATTGTCGGGATAGCTTATTTGAATGTCAGTCAGACGGCCACTCATGTCAAGAGTTTCACGGCAGTAGTTTTCAAATATGCTCATGCTTGGCTCCCTTGATCTGTTTCATTTTTACCGAATATACGAAAACGGTTATATCGCTTTTGCAGCAGATCAGTGTCAGTAAGCAGGCTGTGAAGTTCAATATCCAGCTTATTTTGCAGATTGTTATAAAATGCTTGCTGTCCAAGATCTTTCTCTGTCAGGATCTCATCGGCTATGCCATAGTGAAGAGCGTCCTGAGCGGTCAGTTTGAGGTATGCTGCCGCTTCTTCAGCTTTGGCAGGTTCTTTCCAGAGGATGCTCGCGCAGCCCTCAGGTGAGATCACCGAATAGACGGCATTTTCAAGCATCCATATGCGGTCTGCAACGGCAAGAGCCAAAGCGCCGCCGCTGCCTCCCTCGCCGATAAAGATTGTTATGACAGGCACAGAGAGGGTCATCATGGTCATCAGATTTTCGGCAATGGCCTGCCCCTGGCCTCGTTCTTCTGCCCCTATCCCGCAGCAGGCGCCAGAGGTATCAACAAAACAGACAACAGGGCGGCGGAACTTTTCAGCCTGCTTCATAAGCCGTAAAGCCTTTCTGTAACCCTCAGGGTTGGGCGCTCCGAAGGAACGTTTGGTGCGTTCTTTGGTATCATGCCCTTTTTCGATAGCAATTACTGTTACCGGAAGGTCTATAAGATATGCAAGGCCTCCTGCAATCGCAGGGTCGTCGGCATATCTGCGGTCACCATGAAGCTCGAAAAAGCCTGAAAAAGTCCCCTTAATGTAATCAAGACCGGTAGGCCGATTATTGCTCCGGGCGGTTTTTACTTTTTCATATGCAAGAGTGTTCATATATTGTGGCCTCCGTAGTGCAGCTTGAGAAGATAGGAAATTGTCGACCTTTGCTTTTCACGGGGAACTATCGCATCTACAAAGCCATGCTCCAAAAGGAATTCTGCGGTTTGGAATCCCTTTGGCAGCGGTTTTCGAGTCGTCTGTTCCACAACGCGTGCGCCGGCAAAACCGACTGTGGCTCTCGGCTCGGCAAGGATTACATCTCCTTCCATCGCAAAGCTTGCGGTAACTCCCCCTGTGGTCGGGTCGGTTAAAACAGTAAGATAGAAAAGGCCGGCATCGCTGTGCCGCTTCACCGCACCGCTGGTTTTTGCCATTTGCATAAGTGAAAGAAGCCCCTCCTGCATCCTCGCCCCCCCGGACACTGTATAACCTACTACCGCAAGCCGTCTTTCCAGGGCAAACTCAAATAGACGGGT
>JAYFQP010000023.1:0-56263 GCA_034926865.1 Clostridiaceae bacterium | reverse complement strand
ACCACTTCGATTACCATTATTTAGTTATACGGGCAGATGAACCCCTTGCACCACAATGGTTTTTGACCACATAGATTACCACAGTCAGACGTGGAACACGTGGAAACAGTGCTTCAAAGAGTGTCAAAGAGTAAGGAAAACAGAGCGGAAATGACCAGAAATGGCTATAAACGAGTGTAAAAAAGTTTGGACAGCAATTTGGGAGCACGATGCCGCAGGTTCGAATCCTGTCACTCGGACCAATTTATAAAGATAATAAAAGGATTTGAACCATCACGGTTTGAGTCCTTTTATTATTTTGATTTTTATTGTATACTCAGTTCAGATTATATATATTAAAGGTGTTGGGGTTAACACAAAAATCAGTGGAAACGTTTGTTACTGGCATGATACCCAATTTTCAAACATGGTGAGTAATTGTGTAAAGAGAAATATTCACTTTTGATAAAGGAGTATAAGCAAAGTGAAATTATCAAAATTAGATTTTAATCTTACGAAAAACTGGATATACCGAAATGCTCGCCATTTGGATTTAGTTAGATGGCAGTATCACTTTGAGGATGGTAGCAAAACAGATGTATTAGATGCTCTATTAGCATATCAGAATTCTGATGGTGGTTTTGGACATGCGCTGGAAGCGGACTCTTGGAATCCCAATTCTACTCCGATCCAAACTGCAACAGCGATCAGAATTCTTAAAGAAATCAATTTTGATGATCAGCGAAATCCTTTGATTGAGGGAATTATTAGATATTTAGAAAGCAAGTCGAATTTCGAAAACGATCGATGGAATAATACGGTTGCATCCAATAATGATTATCCTCATGCTCCGTGGTGGAATACCAATTCCGATCAACCAACTCGCAGTAAATATAATCCCACTGCCATTTTAGGTGGGTTTCTTCTGCAATTTTCTGCAAAAGATAGTACGATTTATAATGATGCATTAGATATTACACACAATTTAGCTGATTCATTTTTGAAAGATCCACAGCTCGAAATGCATCCGCTTCTATGTGTATCAGAGATGCTTTCGTATATCCATGAAGCAAATTTACAAAACCAGTTTAATTATACAAATTTATGCTTGACATTTCATAAGCAGGTTCGAGAGCTAATCAAGCAAGATGCAAACAATTGGAACGGATATTCATTTCGACCTTCGCGGTATATTCAATCACAGGATAACGTTTTATATGAAGAAAACAAAGAAATTCTAAATAAAGAGTTAGATTATTTTATAAATTCTAGGAATGCAGAAGGAGTTTGGAATATCACATGGAGTTGGGGTAACTACGAGAGAGAATTTGCAATTAGTGAAAATTGGTGGCAAGCCGATCTTGCAATAAAAAACATGCTTTTGCTTAAGGCCTTTGGAAGGATAGAAGATTAAATCAGCTATGCACACTTTTAGAATCCTTCAGTATGTGTAAAGGTCGGTTTATAATGATGATTCTCAGGGCATTCTTTTTACCGCTAAATTTCAATTATCAGATAGATTAATTTTGGGTGTTGAGCCATAATCAGAACCCACATCTAAATTGAGCAAATGATACACTCTCAGAGTCGTAGAACTTGACGGCTCTGATTTTTTCTATCTCGCTTTTTATTCTGTTTTCTTGATTTTACTCCGCTTTTTATTTTTTCAGAGGCTGTAAAAACACACGTAACTGAGGTGTGAGCGGACCAGCAGTGCGGTTAAACTGGTTTAAATTGAACCGGACGTGACAGTTTTCCTAAACAGATAGGTTCCATGCCATTTTGATTATTTCCCCAGAGGCTTGCAACTGATATGTGAGCACTGTCATACGTTTTGAAGAAGTATTCACCGGTATTCATGTTCACAAAGGCTGTATATCGAGTATAATCATACGTCCCTCGATCCGTTATAACAATGCCTTTGGGAATGGTTACCCCTTCTGCTATGTGAAAACATGTCATGATAGCTTCAATCCGGTTTCTAGGCGTCGGCACATGGCTTATTTGGTACGCTGCCTTGACAAATCGCTCCGGTGAGGTATATCCTCCTGGCAGCGGCATAGTTCCCGCTCCCTGGCCAAACGGCGTTAACCTAACTCCTCCCCAAAAAGTTTCCTGATTCTGCGTTGGCGATACATCCATATAATTGCGTAGATTGGTCATATGCCATGAGAAATCGGGGCTGTTAGCCACTACACCGATGGTGTTTTTAAATAATGCCATCCCTTTTGCGGTTTTCTCAACAACCACACATTGACCGCTTACATCCGTTGCAATCCAATGCAAAGGTGCTACCGTATTTGTCACTGGATCTGAGTAGCCGACAATGGAGATATGCGGCAGCAATCGCTCTAGATCTCCGATGGATTCGCATTGACCTAAGATGAAGTGGAGAAAATCCACAGATGAAATCGACTCCTTGTACGGGTTGTTGATTTGCGGATCATATTGGGCATAACCGGCAAAATATAATGCCGCCGCTCCAAAGCCTCTTTCGTTCACTCCATCAAAAAAAGCAAAGACTCCATCAGTTTCCTGTCCGATCCCGATAAAACGATAATGATCGAAAATTTGTTTCCCGTTTAAAATATTATTCCATGTATTGTTTTTACGTATGATATAAAGGCTGGGATCGATATCGTATGAAAAGTCCATGGTTCGGCCAAAAAATATTTCCTTTTGTTCAGACTGTAACGTAATCGCAGTGCACATAATTGTTCGTGTATCCTTTCACATATTGGATTTAAGAGCTATAGCGGGAACTGCATATCCATGCTGATATTCTTCAATTTGATGTCTATTTCAGTATATGCCGAATCGGAGCAGACAAGCGCGTTGCATTTGGTCACGTGGGAACATTTAAATGGCGGATTTTATCCTTCGTATCGGAAACATCTTCAGACTACAGCAAAAGAGCATTCCGATGTCACGAAATGCCCTTAAAAATCCGGTTTTATTTCGATTCCGAACGTAACTGCACAAACAACAAAGGGAGGAGATTCAGATGAGTCCGAACGACATCAACAGTTTATCGCATACAAAGTGGAATTGCTAATATCATATTGTGTTTGCGCCAAAGTATCGCCGGAAAGTGTTTTACCATGAGAAGTGTGAAGCAGTAGAAAAAATACTAAAAATAATAGAAGCAGAAATATGTCCCGACCATGTGCATATGCTGGTGGGGATACCGCCCAAAATAGCAGGGTGACGCTGCTATTCTCTGTTTTTGAGACAGAATTAAATCGGCTAACGACTTTGAACAGGCAGCATGCAGATACCGTCATGAATTTTAGCGTGTTGAGTAAATGCGTATCCGAAATATTCAGTTTTTATACAGAACACAAATGCGAATTTTAAAACTTATAATTGCATATTTCAGATTTGAGTTGCGATATAAGTACTAATGTGTTATGATTCTATTGTAAAAAAGCGCACTGTAAAATCTCCTCGCTTGGTTTATGCTATGGCTAAATTGATTGAAACAGAGAGTGAGAAAATGAAAATCAGTTATAAACCCTTATGGCACTTAATGCTCGATAGAAGCATGAAAAAAATAGAACTGCGTGAACTTGCTCATTTATCTACGACAACATTGGCAAAATTGGGTAGAGACGAGTCTGTCAATCTCGAAATGCTGTTGCGCATTTGTAGCGTTTTACATTGCCGGATTGAAGATGTCGTGGAATTTGTGGAGGATAAAGAAGAGCGTATATGAAGAAGAATTTATTAATTGTAGAGGATGATGCGAAAATCAGGAAAATGCTGAATCTCTATTTTACAGATGAAGGATTTAATATCATAGAGGCTGAGACCGGGCAGGATGCTATCATGATCTTTAAAAAGGAAAAGGTCGATCTCGTCTTTCTGGATATTATGCTGCCTGAGCTGGACGGACTTCGGGTCTGTGAAATTTTACGGGAAAACTCAGATGTTCCGGTAATCATGCTAACCGCAAAAACACAGGAGGAGGATAAGCTCCGGGGGTTCGAATACGGTGCGGATGAATATGTTACCAAGCCTTTCAGCTTGAAAGTACTTGCTGCCAGAGCCAATGCGTTAATGAAGAGGGTAGATGGAATAGTCAGCAAAAACACCAATGTAGTTGAATATGACGGACTAAAGGTGAATCTGGCAAGCAGTGAGGTTTTTATCCACAACGCGCCCATTTTGCTGACGCGCAAGGAAAACGATCTATTGCTTCTGCTCATTCAAAATAAAGGCATAATTCTCTCAAAAGAACAGATTTTGGACAAGGTATGGGGATTCGAATATGATGGTGATCCCAGAACAGTGGATACACATATTAAAAGACTACGTGAAAAACTGCTGGATCAAAAAGATCTGATTCAAAATGTACGCAGCCGGGGATACTGCTTTGCGTTAAAAAATCAGGAGCCTGATGATATGGGGTGCTTTTGATGTTTCGAAAGAAAATTACCTGGAAGCTTACGCTGCTCGTCGCAACATCCTTGGTGCTGCTTATGGGAATTGTGGTAGCTGCACAGTTTCTGATCGTCAGCAGAAACTATATGACCACCGACTACACCAAAGCACGGGTTGACGATCTGCTGGGAAAAATCTATACGTTTATGATACCCTATCAGCAAACCCAAGGTGAGACAAGTAAAATTATATCTGCCCTTAATCGCTATGCGGAGGAGAACAGTTGCTGCTGTCTTATTCTAAATAACAAAAGCTTTGAGATTGAACAGGCATCCGACAATACCACCAACCTGAACCGTTCTTATCTTGACTATGTTAAGGAGCTGTTTAGCAGCGGACAGGTCAATACAAGCTCGTATCCAAACAGTGGTCAGAGCTTCAGAATTCAAAATTCCTTTCATTTGGCGACAAGATATATCGGAATTTGTTGTCCCATGTATTTCAATGATGAGGAAACGGGCTTACAGGCAGAATCATCTTTTGTGGCCATTACAAAAGAGGTCTATACTGATGAAAACTATGCGGTTATGAAGACATACAGCGGATATTTGTTTGGCATTGTTGCAATTGTGGCAATTGCGCTGTCAGCAGTTATCTCTCATCTGGTAACCAAGCCGGTTTTGAAAATCCGGGACACAGCGGCGCACATGATCGGTATGGACTTCACACAGAAGTGCGACTATAAAGCCAAAGACGAACTGGGAGATCTGGCAAATAGCATTAATTATCTGGCTGAAAAGCTAAATGATACTATTGGCCAGCTCCAAGAAGCAAACGGAAAGCTGCAAAATGATCTGAATACTCAACTCGAGATCGATCGAATGAGGAAGAACTTTATCGCAGCGGTCTCACACGAATTTAAAACACCGCTGACACTCATCCGCGGCTATTTGGAGATGATGGAAGATCATCGGCTCCCGGCTCATGAGTTGCAGAGCGCTGAGATAATCATGATAGGGGAGATAGACCAGTTGGACAAGCTGGTACTGGACCTGTTGGATTTGTCCCGCCTCGAGTCCGATACGCATGAACTGAATCAGGAGAATTTTGACAGCTCGGAGTTGATAAACCAAATTGCGGACAAATTCTGTGTTGTTATACGTGAGCATAAGATTAATTTTTGCATTAAGTGCGGAGCTGCCCCTGCCATCGTTTGCGCAGATCGGCATGGTATTGAGCAGGTGATTGCAAATTTTTTGTCGAACGCAATAAAAAATACCCCCATACACGGAACTATTGTTTTAAAATCTGAAAATGAAAAGGATCTCGTTAAAATCTCCGTTTTTAACGAAGGACCCCATATTGAAGAAGCTGATCTGGAAAGAATATGGGATCAGTTCTATCGAACAGACCAGTCCAGAACCAGAAAAACAGGAGGAACCGGACTGGGCTTGACAATTTGCCGCGAAATTCTTCAAAAGCACGGAAGCTCCTACGGCGCTGAAAATGTCGAAGGCGGAGTGCAATTCTTCTTTACATTGAAAATGCCGGAATAAGTTATAATAATGAAATTGTAAAAACAGGCCATCGTTTTCAAATGATGGTCTGTTTTTTGCGTGAAAATTCCGAATTGTCACACTGGTGTCACACAATGAATGTATATTATACTCAACATTTGTTAAAAAGAGGATTTCCTCTTACCGGACAAAACTATCCGTTATTAAACTATTCTTATCGATTGGAGAAATTTGAACTCATGAAGAAAGTAATTAATATATTATTTACCGCGTTCATCATAGTAGTACTTGTTGCGCTTGCAATCAGTGCGCCGGTTTTATATGGAGCACATAATATGTCTGGCGATTCTTCGTCAAATAACAGCGCGGTTGGAAATATGCCAACGCCAGAAAGGACATTTGACGGAGCCGGATCAACATTTTTTTCCACATTGGACAAAATTCGTTACCATATAGATTATATCTACCTCAACTATTTACCGTTCTCTATCAACACTGTAAATAACTACAATAAGTTTGCCGAAAAAATCAATAAACCGGCATATTATTTTCTTGAAATTTTCAATAAACCCAAAAATGATCATAGGACCGAACCAGAAACCGGTCCTACTGACGACAAACGCACTACGGAGTATCTTATGGTTCCATCCGACACAAAGGTGAGCGATTATAAAATTGAATATGTCAAAAGCGCTGGAGAGTACAGCTATTACCTTGTGACACTTTCTCTCGATAACGGAGACAATGTAGAATATTATGAAAAAGTTAGCATCACCCCGACAAACACGCTTGAAAGCGTAATGAAAAGTCAACTTGCTGAGATAAATAGAATCGCTGCATCTGACACGAATGTGAATTTCGTTGTCTATATTCCGACAAGCTTTCAAATGTCTGAAAACTTTGACTACTATTATCATCAATATTCGGAAAACCAGCTTAGCGGGTTACTATCCGAATATCTTTCAGGGCTGGACAGTAGTGTAAGCTCTGGCAACCTTAGCCTCAATACTCTTGCTGACAGAGCAAACTTAGGATATCTCACAGACCATCACTGGTCATCGGAAGGTGTCTATAAGGGATATACAGATATAATTAAGCTTTTCAGAAAAGAAAGCAACGATATTCTTCCGGCAGTTTATCAGCCGCAAAAACTTTTGAAGGTAACGCCATGCAAATTCTACGGGAGTTTCGCCCGCGAAATTGCAAATGACTCCCGCTGGGATAACTTC
This sequence comes from Clostridiaceae bacterium, assembly GCA_034926865.1. GTDB lineage: Bacteria > Bacillota > Clostridia > Oscillospirales > Butyricicoccaceae > RGIG1902. The sequence continues at coordinate 49,155 of JAYFQP010000023.1, read as the reverse complement.
GTGATCTATGACTACAGCCTTCCGGAACACAGAGCGTTTTTCGGAGGTAAAAATGTTTACGAAGTTTCTGACAGAATAAAGCTTCTCGCAGATGCAGATGTTAAAACACTCAATTCCAATGCCTATGGCACATTCTATCCTCAGATAACATCTGTCAGTTATCCGGAAAATAAAACCGGAAGAAATCTTTTGATACTCGGTGACAGTTATACACGTTCTATTACTGAGCTTGTTGCCTCTTCCTTTGATAATACCTATTCATATTATTATTGCGATTACTCATATAGAGGCCTCGATTATAACAAATTCATAAAAGACAATAACATAACTGATGTTCTTTACATGCAATATTCGGAAAGAGCGCTATTCGACTATTGCGGTGATGCCGAGCTTGATCAGATAATTACAACAAACTAAGGAGAATGAAATAAGAATGCTCTTTTCATCAATTCAGTTTATCTGTATGTTTTTCCCGGCCTTCTTCCTTTGCTATTATGTGGCTATGTTTTTTGAGCGCGCAGTAGCTTCAAGAAGCAGCGAGCTTTCTATCAAGCCGACTACAGCCGGAAGAAACTTCGTACTGCTGGTTTTCTCGCTTTTCTTTTACGCAATGGGTCAGCCTGAAAACCTCCTGCTTATTGGCTTTTCAATAATAATTAACTACGTCGCGGCACTACTCATCGAAAGTTTCTACAATAGGCGCCGTGTTCTTGCCGGTTTCGTAATGGCAGCAGATATAATAATTAATTTTGGACTGCTTGGGTATTACAAGTACTCGGGATTTCTTTTGTCAACCATACGCTCCCTGACAGGAGCATCTATCAACATTCCGGACATAGCACTGCCTATCGGCATCTCTTTCTTCACATTTCAAATTGTCAGCTATGTCATTGATGTATATCGGAGGCAAATTTATGCTCAGAAAAGCATATTCACCGTGGCAGTTTATCTTGTCGCTTTCCCTCAACTAATCGCCGGTCCGATCGTGCGATATTGCGATATCGAAAAGCAGCTTGAATGCAGACATGAAACGCTTGCGGGGGTCTCATCGGGTCTCTGCCGTTTTATAGTAGGGCTGTCGAAAAAAGTGATTATAGCAAACACCGTTTCTGCCGTCGCAGATGGAATCCTCTCATACAGTGCGTCTGAAGTAGGGATGCTCGGTGCATGGATTGCAGCCGCAGCGTACACCATTCAAATCTATTATGATTTTTCAGGCTACTCCGATATGGCAATCGGTATGGGACAGATGATGGGCTTTGAATATCTTGAAAACTTCAATTATCCGTATGGCGCAAGGTCGGTCACAGATTTCTGGCGAAGGTGGCATATGTCGCTCTCTTCGTTTTTTAGAGATTATGTTTACATTCCTCTTGGCGGAAATCGCGTGTCGACGCCTCATTGGATTATCAACATGGCCGTGGTTTGGACACTCACCGGGTTATGGCATGGTGCCGCCTACACCTTCATCTTATGGGGAGTATACTACGGAGTTTTGCTTATAGCCGAAAAAAAACTGTTCCCGCACTTTTCCGATCGCCATAGAATATTGTCACGGATTTACACTTTACTTGTTTTCACTGTTGGATGGGTTATTTTCCGTACTCCCGACATTGGTTCACTAAAAAGCACTTTGCTTGCTATGGCTGGCGCTTTCGGAATATCAGGAACGGGGGGTGTCGGCCTTACCGTGATTCTTAGGCGATCAGGGTTCGGTGGATTATTTATTATAGCATTCCTCCTCGGTATTCTACTTTCAGTTGCCCCGCGCTCTCCCTACTCCCTTAGAGCCAGGTTGTTAAGTGCTTGCAAAATGCCCGTTGGAAGCATAGTTGAGGGTAAAAGAAAAAGCAGCTTAAGCACCATTATTATATCAAGGCTTTTATGCGTGATCTTGCTTTTTGTCTGTATTATTCTTCTTCAAACCGGATCATATAATCCGTTTCTCTATTTTCAATTCTGATATTATCAACTAAACATACAGCCCGCAGATTTGGAAATGAGTCTGCCGGCTGTATGCTTTTAAGGAATGTATTTTGGTTTTTACCAAATCTGTTATGAATACCCGCGCCACTTATGAGACTGCATCGAGTGTAGATAAGGCAAAACAGACTGGATGAACCTGTCTGTTTTGTTGCATGTATTTCCTTTTGCCTCTCGATCTGATATAATTTTACCAATAATCGAAGAAAGCTATGGGCGTTTTTGAACCTCGGATTATTTGTATAACGGGAAGAAGATACAATGAAAAAGAAAAAGGTTTCTGTGATAGTTCCAATCCTATGGGTTTTTGTTACCGTAATGTGGACTGTAACATTTATTTGTAATCTTGAATACTACGGATTATCAGACCCGTTAGTTATATTACAGGGCGCAACTGTGGTGGTATCATTAGCGGCAGCTATCGTTAATTTTATTCGTTATAAAAAACAAAATACAATAACGAAAATTAATCAGCTCTGCAAAATGAGCTGATTATAAAGCAGTCATATTTCAATTAATATGTGGCATTAGTGTATACACTGGCGTAATATTCGTTTGCCTGATGCCGAAAGCCCTTATTTTGTGCAGCTTTGCGAGTTTGTCCTTATGTTGGTTGCCTCTTTTAAGCGGCTCGATATCTTAGTATAAATATCAAATATTAGGCAGCTGCTTGCGCCGCTAAAGACCGCCTGTTTTTGCAAGGCGATCTTTTGGTCATACATAATTAAAATTGTTATCTACAAAATATAGGAAAATACTGGTTCTTTACTTCTGAAAATTTCTATTGAATTATCCAGCTTTTTTATCATTTTTGACCGATCCTTCGGAAGCATTCCCCATACACGCAGCTCGAGCTTATCATGAAATCCATCGTATTGCATGGAATCGGTCTCTATCAATTCCAAAAGTCTGCGTGCCTCAATCAAATTTTCAACTTCGCTTGCCGGAATAAAGCTGCCTGATAAAATATCCTTATATAGAGGGGCACGGCTATGGAGAAATAGGGAGAAATTGATTACGCGCTCCGGCCGTGTACGATTGAAGAACGATGCCAGTTTAGTAGCGTTTTCAAGCCCTCTTCCGGCTCCTGCTATCCCTGTCATGATATGAGCGTCATAGATGAGCCCGGCGTTTTGTAAACGGTAAACATCCAGTTCTGCCTGCCTGATGTCATGATCTTTTTGCATAAAAGCAAGGACATCATCAAGGCCGCTTTCAATGCCCAGATAAAGATGCCTTAGTCCGGCTTTCTGCAGTTGCTTCAATTCATCATCGGATTTATTGTGTATATCGGTCACTGTTGCGTCCATATTGACCATGCGGCACTTCGGAAAATAGTAAAACACTTTTTCTAATATACAAAGCAGCCGTGAAGTGTCCATACCAAAGGCATTTCCGTCTCCCAGAAACACCTGAGCGGGATTTCCGCCTAAGTCTCTTACGCGTTGCAAATCAGCCTCGATTGCCTCTAACGGCAATAGCCGGTATTCTAAATGTTTGAAAAGAGTGCAGAATCTACATTGATTATAGGCACACCCAACTGCCACAGGCAGCATAAACGACGATTTTTCCATAGGCGGCCGGCAAATCTGTCCTTCATACTTCATTTACAAACTCCTTATTATATTCTGTTTAGATCATTCTATCATTTGAGCGCTTACCACGCAATTATAAATTTACTCCATATAATAAAAGCCGCCTTAAGGCGGTTTTTATTATATGGAGTATTGAGCTTATCGCAAGGCTTCAAATATGTTTTCATCAGAAATAAACGGCTGATTAAAACAAAAGCATTTTAAGAGCAGAGCTTATGTTTATATGTATTTCTGATGCCTTTGGGGTTTGATTACTCCTGCTCTGTGTAAAGAAGCCCGTCGAAGAGGCGGCGGGAAGTTCGAAGAATAGTGCAGCACTGTACTGAATGGCCATCGGACTCGACTCCTATCTGAAGTGTCCCGCTAGGATGACCAATTCTAATAAATGGATTGTTCGTTTTGCACGCAAGGGTATATGCCACTGTCCCTTGCAGCTTTGCGGATGCCGCAGTTGCTATGCCGGTAGTGACAGGGCAGGCCTTGTGAAGAGAGGTAAAGAAAGCGCGGAGGTTGATGTCCATATCTTCAGCATGTACAGCGGTTCCATCCGTTGCTGTGTAGCTTCCGGGAGTGGATACAATAGCTACTTGAGGGATATAGGTCGAGTTTGTACGCGCGTCCTCCCAGTATGATACTAGGCCTAACATTTGTGCAGTGACACAGCGGATGATCTCAATGTTTTTGCGAATCTCTGGAAGAGAGGCAAACTCGCTGATTTCATAACCAGAAAGGCCAAGATCCCCTGCATCTATAACAGCACAGGGATTGCCGCAATCGATGATAGTGGCCCTTATAGTGCTGCTGTCGGGGAGGGTAATGGTATCTGTTGGATTGCCAGTGGGGAAGAGGTTTCCTGAGTATCCACCACCGGGGTTTAAAAAATCCAGCAAGATGGGCGACCCTGTCCCGGGAACTCCGGCGATACATACGTCGCCATGAACTAAAGCGCGTCCATTCTTTGCCTGCACGCGAGACTCGATAATTTTCTTGGTGTTTGTGTGATAGATACGAACTAGGTTTTCACCATCGCTCGCCGATACCATTCCTTCATCAATGGCAAAAGGAGCAACAGCAGATGCCATGTTGCCACAGCTGCCGCGAGAATCCGCAAAGCCTGATTTTGGGTCAATCTGAAAAAAGTGATATTCTACGTCGGCTTCGGCACGTTCAGATTTTGAAATAACAGCCACTTTGTGAGAGGGAAGATCTTGTCCCATTGTGGCGGATGCGGCATCCGCAGGCGTATGTACTCCCAAGACGCTACGAAAGATGGTGGGCCATTCTGCCTGATCATCTGGAAGGTCCTGTTTTTTGAAAAACGCTGCCCGGCTGGTGCCCCCTCGGATAAAGGTAAAGCTATATTTTTTCATCTGATTTCCTCCTAAGGCATTATAATCGGCGTGAATAGTATTTTTATTATACAATAAATTGTATTAAAAACATAGGTTAATTGTAGAGGAATCTCAAGCTGCAAATATGCAAGAATTGACAATAAGAGGATAAACTGCAATAATATTAATGGAAATTTTGCTTGAATATAATAATTTGTTAGAGGTGATTTGATGGCACTGATAAAATGCATAGAATGTGGGGAGGAAGTGTCTGACACTGCATTAACCTGCCCGCATTGCGGCTTTGAGCGCACTGCGATTATTTGCCCAGAGTGTGGTAAGCTATGCAATATTCATAAAGAGAGATGTAACAACTGCGGTTATAGGTTAATTGATTCTAAGGCTATATTAGCGCCTTTTGACATAGTCGAGCCTTTCTATACGCAATGTATTTCCAAGATGGATAGCGCTGCAACCATAGACGAATGGGAATACTTAAAGTCTCAATTTGAAATATTAGGCGATTATAAGTTTTCATGTGATAATATGAATACATGCGACAATAAAATAGAAAATATCTTTGCTGCTGAAAAATTGGAGAAGGATTATTCTGAAGCGGTGTCGCTTGTTAATAGCTCCTGTAATATTGGCGATTACAAATCACTGTTTGTAAAGTTCAAATCATTTAAAGATTACAAAGATTCTAAGAAATATGCAGATATTTGTAAAGAAAAAATATATTATCCGTTCTATGAACAGGCCTGTAAAAAAATGGATCAATGTAAATTCCTTAGCGATTGGGAAAATGTAAGAAAAGAATTTCAAAAGCTTGGAGATTATCGTGATTCGCCAGAAAAAGCTGAATTGTGTAAAAGCGGATATGACTTGAGGCGGAGCAGAAGCAAAAAAATTGGTTGGGTATCTGCCATAGCTATCGTATGCGCTGTTTTCTTATATTCTGTGCTGAATAACGCTGTTATTCCTTTTTCTCATTATAGAAATGGTGATAAAGCATTTTCCAAAGGAGATTATGAAGAAGCGAAAAGGTATTATGCAGAAGCAGGAGATTTTCGTGACGCAAATGAAAAGCAAATATTGGCCGTAAAAGCGCAGCATTATAAAAACGCCGAGAGTAGCTTCTCATTGGGAGATTATCAAGAGGCCAGCAGCGAATATAAATTGGCCGACGATTATCTTGATGCAACAGTAAAACTGCAAGAAGTGCATTATACTATGGGGGCGGACTATTTGGTAGATCAAGACTATGTACAGGCGGCTGAGGAATTCATGTTGTCCTTAGATTATAACAACAGTTATGAAAAAGTGCTTGAAATTGGCAAACTTCTGTTAAGTCAGGAAAACTATTCTCAGGCACAAAATGTATTTAAGCAACTGACCATGCCCGAGAGTTTGACGTATTGTCACTATATTGCAGGGATACAGTTTTTGAAATATGGTTATTATAAAGACGCCTTAACTGAGTTTAATTTAGTTGATAAAAACTATTTTAATTTAGATGATTCGTATATAAATTCCTGTAAACTTTTATTGGCAGAAGATTATTTTAAGTCAGGGGATTTGTCTATCGCTAAAAACCTCTATAATAATTTACCAAATGAGTTTTCATATAATGGGGTCAGCGTTTCAAGCCGGGTCAGCCTGCTTGATAAATATAGTTCTTTTGTTGATATGTGCGGTAAATGGAAGGCAACAGGGGCAACAGTTGCAAAAGCTCAAGGATTATCTAAGACTTCATCCTATTATAATTGTTGGGAGGATTCATCCAGCAATGATTTTGAGGGTAATCTAATTGTTAAATGTATTATTAATGGTGATGGGACGGTTACAATATCCGGGACAGTAGAATATCCGGGATATTATTTAAGTAATGGTGATTTATATTGTTCCGATAGTTCTAAGAAGTTTTCGAAAACCTTGTCATCCTTTCCTAATGAAATAACAATAGCAGACGATGTAACTCTTACATATTCCAATGGTACACTAAGTTTGTTGTATTACCGAAAAGACAGAACCAGTGACGCACAATATAATTGGGAATTCATAAGTTCTTGCACATATGAAGCAGAACAGAATACTGATAGCGGCGGAGCCGGGAAGCAGTGAGGGAGTTCTTAAATGATAGAGGAATAATTGTTAATAAAAGCTAACTGCATAAAAAGGCCGCGGGTATTTTGTATATTCGCGGCCTTTATACTAAGGCAAAGGAAACACCCTTTTTTATAAAAGTAAGGGTTCAATTCAAGGCTTCAGTTTGTTTTTTACTATAAGCCGAATATACATTGAAAATGTGCAGATACTTCAAAAAGGATGTGAAAGGAGGCAAGATAATGGCAAATACGGATACAGTCGAACTGCTTCAAGAATGCGATGCCGGCACTAAGATGGCGGTATCTTCTATTGATGAAATTTTGGAGAAAGTCCATGATAGTGATCTTAAGAACTTGCTAAGTGACAGTAAGGAACATCATGAAAAGCTTGGCAATGAAATTCATGGTCTGCTTACCAAATATGGAAGCGAGGACAAAGACCCCAACCCCATGGCTAAAAGCATGTCTTGGTTAAAGACTAACTGGAAAATGGGGATGGACGAAAGTGATGCTACTGCTGCCTGCCTAATTACGGATGGCTGTAACATGGGAGTGAAATCGCTGAACAAGTATTTAAATCATTATCATAAGGCAGACGATACTGCAAAAGATATGTGCAATCAGTTAATTAAGATGGAAGAACAGCTGGGAGAAAATCTCCGCCGTTACCTATAATATGATAATAGCAAAAGACCTCCGAGGTTATGAAGCTTCGGGGGTTTTTAGCGTTTGATTTATATGTTATATAATATCTGTATAGATTCTTGACAGCTTAAGTGATATAATTTTTTTAAATTGCCAAAGCAAAAAAATGTTAATGCAACTATAAGAATACGCTCAGATCTTTTGATTGTAAAAGCCGCTTATAACTTTTGTTTTTCTTGCTGATTTGGAAGAGCTGAGATAAAGATTGCATTGCAATTAAAAGATCGCAGGAATTATGAGAACTATTAAAATATGAAAATACCATCTTTTTTAAAGTATGACATAAAAGACGATGTAAAAAAAGAATATTTGTCCAAAGATGAATTTGTGGAAGAAATAAGCCTTCAAAACATTCACAGGGGAAAGCAGCTCGCAATTGTGGTTATAGCTTTGGAGGTTATTTTTTTATTAATACTTATTGTTTCTTATGTGCTTAAAGTAAATGACACATTTTCCTTTTTCAAATACTCCTTAATGTATGTTGCCATGATTATAGCTAATCTATTGCTGCTGAATCTGATTGATAGGTTTTCTAAAGGTAAAACCGGGATTCATGTGATGAACAAGTTTATAATAGCGTACATGACCTTCATTATGAGTTGGGGCAGTATAATTTCTCTAATGGATCAAGCTTTGTACGGGCAGATAATGACTTTTATGGTAAATATGATGGTTTGCTCTATTATTTATCTGACCGATGAAAAAATGATGGCAATTCCATATCTGACATCTACATTAATTTTGGCGATAGGCTTACCTTTATTTCAAAAATCAAGCAATGTACTGATAGGCCATTATGTGAATTTGTTTGTCTTTGTTGTTATCTCGTGGGTGGCATCAAGAATTTTGTACCGCAACCATTGTGATAATTATATAATAAAAAAGCTCATGAATAACTCGGAGATAATGCTTGAAAGAAAGATAGCTGAAAATAAAATCATTAATAAGAAGCTTGCGATCGCTAATGCGCAGCTTAAAAAGCTTGCCCTTTATGATGAATTGACAGGCCTTTCTAATCGCAGAAATTTTCGTGAGTTTGTTGACGAGAAGTTTATGCATGTCACGGGCACAGGGCTGACTGTATCCGTTATTATGATAGATGTTGATTATTTTAAGCATTATAACGACTCTTGCGGACACGAAAAAGGCGATCTGGCTTTGATAGAAATTTCAAAACAGATAGATTCCATGGTGAAAAGCGTCGATCAAATCGCTGTTAGATGGGGTGGAGAGGAATTCGTATTCGCTGCTTTAAATGAAACCCAGGATAGCATCAACAAAATTGCAGATACGCTCAGATTGAAAATCTGTGAGCTGAAAATACCAAACGGTGATTCATCGATAAACCCGTATATCACAATTAGTTTAGGAACTTGTACGGGTATTTTATCAAGCACTAAAAACATCAGTCAAGTGATAAAGATTGCCGATCAGGCACTTTATATTGCAAAGAATAACGGAAGAAACTGTGTTGCCACACTTCCATATATTGCCGCAGATGTAATATGATAAGCGGCTTTTTGGTCAAATAGGTGTTGATTAGTAAATGCCCGAAACTGTTAAAACAAGCCGATGATATAAAATATTCGACTTGTTTTATGTTATTAAGTAATATTACGAGTAAAAACCGAAAAACTATAGGGGAGTTATGGATGCTGACTTTTTGCAGGTGTACAACTAATGATTACCAGTATCTTTGTGAGTTGTCTGAGAAAACTTATAAAGATACCTTTGCTGTTTTTTGTTCTGAAGAAACCATGCAGGCATATTTAGAAGAAGCTTTTTGTGAGACAAAAATTATTGGAGAACTTAGCGATAAACACTCAGAATTTTATTTTGCCAAAAATGATGATACTGTTGTCGGATATATAAAGGTGAACGAGTTTGAGGCCCAGTCTGATATTAAAGATCATGCTGCGCTGGAGCTTGAGCGGATATACATTTTTCAAGACTATCAAAACCAGGGGTATGGAAAGGAACTACTTGAAAAAGCCGTTTCAATAGCAGCCCAAAAAGGGAAAGCATATGTATGGCTAGGGGTATGGGAGAAAAATGAAAAGGCTATTGGCTTTTACAGAAAAAATGGATTCGAAATATCAGGTGAACACATTTTTGTTATGGGCGAGGAACGCCAGCGAGATTACATTATGAAAAAAGAAATTTTCTCTAAGCAAAATAATTATGCCAAAGTCACTTGACAACTGTATTGATAATGCTTTATAATAACCACGTTTTCATCAGAATATAGCGAGAACAACTTTTGACCAGTTTCATTTTGAAGCTTGAGGCCATACGGACAGCCGGGTCAACTGCCGATCGTGAAGGTTAACTTCACATTATTGATTGCGTTAAGAGCGCAACTTTTATAAGTTGGCAACTCAATTGCCAGTTGGTTACTTCATAACCAAGTGTACTGAAGTACACACTTGTGAAACGGTCAATAAGAGTAGTAAAAGTAGTTCTTACTATATAGACTCTGAAAACTCTAAATTGAAACAGGCGCAATCACTCTATACACACGCTGAGGATTTAGGCAGTTGCCTGTTTGAAAATGGATTTGGTTGTTTTATAAGATGTACCGCAGTACTTGTGGTACATCTTTTTTTCATTTGGAGGGTTGTATATGACAGAAAAAATAAGACTATATGGATTTAATAATCTAACTAAATCCCTCAGTTTCAACATCTACGATATTTGTTATGCTAAAACAGCACGTGAACAGCATGACTATATCAAGTATATCAATGAGCAATACAACTCTGAGCGTCTGACGGTTATTTTAACTAAGCTTACAGAGATGATCGGAGCAACAGTGCTCAATATTTCAAAGCAGGATTATGAGCCGCAGGGGGCCAGCGTAACCTTTCTAATCGCGGAGGAAAGCATGGTGAAAAACCGCAGCGGAGAAACCGTTGTGGCCCATTTAGATAAAAGTCATGTTACGGTACACACTTACCCCGAATACCATCCGGAGACGTCTATCGCAACTTTCAGGGTAGACATCGATGTTGCCACCTGTGGGGCAATTACGCCGCTTTCAACCCTTGATTTTTTGATTGGCAGCTTTGATTCCGATATCATCACGATAGATTACAAAGTGCGTGGGTTTACCCGTAATATGGAAGGTGAAAAGATCTTTCTTGACCACAATGTTGCCTCTATTCAAAACTATATTAACAGCGATATTCTGCAAAAATATGATGCCGTAGATGTAAATGTTTATCAAGCTAATATTTTTCACACAAAAATGCTTATTAAGGACCCTGTTCTGCAAAATTACCTGTTTAACTCTGATGTTTATGAAATACCACCTAAAATACGTTTGGACATTACAAACGCGCTGCGTCGTGAAATGATTGAGATTTTCAGCGGCTGCAATATTTTTAAGGAGGTGTAGCGTTGAAAGACCAGACTCACGCTCCGCTCATGGAAGCTCTGGAGAGAATGAGAAATGACCGGCTTGTTCCGTTTGACGTTCCGGGGCATAAGCGAGGCAAGGGAAATCCCGAGCTTACGCAGTTTCTTGGCGAACAGTGCCTTTCAGTGGATGTAAACTCCATGAAGCCTCTTGACAACCTATGCCATCCCATAAGCGTTATCAAGGAAGCCGAAGAACTGGCCGCCGAAGCATTTGGCGCGGCGAACGCCTTTTTTATGGTTGGTGGGACGACCTCTGCTGTGCAGGCAATGATACTTTCAAGCGTAAAAAGCGGGGACGAAATCATTCTTCCGCGCAATGTTCACCAAAGTGTTATAAATTCCCTGGTGCTTTGCGGCGCTGTACCGGTGTATATTAACCCGCAGACCAATAAACGCTTGGGGATAGCCTTGGGTATGTCCATGCAGGAAGTAAGCGATACAATTCTAGATCATCCCAATGCAAAGGCTATTTTAATAAATAACCCAACTTATTACGGCATATGCTCTGATTTGAGACAAATTACCAGCTTGGCACATCAAAACGGTTTGACGGTGCTTGTGGACGAAGCCCACGGCACACACTTTTACTTTGGAAAAGATATGCCGGTCTCGGCTATGGCTGTAGGGGCGGATATGGCGGCTGTTAGCATGCACAAATCAGGAGGATCGCTGACGCAAAGCTCACTCCTTCTTTGCGGGGAGAAAGTTAATGCCCATTACATTAGGAAGATTATCAACCTGACTCAGACTACAAGCGGTTCATATCTTCTGCTTTCAAGTCTCGATATTTCGCGCAGGAATCTTGCTCTTCGCGGTGAGGAGATTTTTGAAAAGGTCAAACACTTCGCTGATTACGCGAGAGATGAGATCAATGCCATAGGAGATTACTACGCTTATTCAAGAGAACTGATAAACGGAGACAGCGTGTTTGATTTCGATACAACAAAGCTTTCCGTAAACACACTGCATTTAGGGCTGGCAGGCATAGAGGTGTATGATCTGCTTCGTGATGAATATGGTATCCAGATAGAGTTTGGCGATCTTGGAAATATTCTTGCTTATATTTCTGTCGGTGATAAAAACAAGAATATCGAAAGGCTCATAAGCTCATTAAGCGAAATTCGCCGTATATATAAAAAGGACAATAAAAATATGCTTGAAAGCGAGTACATCAATCCGGTTGTGGTGATGTCTCCGCAAACAGCCTTTTATGCGGATAAAACAAGCCTGCCGATTTCAGAATGTGCTGGCAAAGTATGTACGGAGTTTGTTATGTGTTATCCTCCGGGAATACCTGTACTTGCCCCTGGTGAGACGATAACTCATGAAATCATAGATTATATTAAGTACGCGCAGGCAAAAGGCTGTGTGCTTACCGGCCCGGAAAGCATGGATGTAAGCAAACTGAATGTGCTGAAAGGAGAATGATATGGACGATTTGTGGTACAGCGAATACCATACTCCCGCAGTACGGTTTTCGATTAAGGTTAAAAGTCAGCTTCATTATGAACAAAGTAACTACCAGACTATATCTGTGTTTGATTCGATAGAATATGGGCGCTTTTTAACCCTGGACGGCATCATGATGCTTACAGAGAAGGATGAGTTTCTCTATCACGAGATGATTACACATCCTGCCATGGCGGTTAATCCGCAAATACGTAGGGTGCTGGTTATTGGTGCAGGTGATGGTGGCGTTGCCCGTGAGCTGACAAAATACCCTGAGATCGAACAAATTGACGTAGTGGAAATCGATGAGCGTGTGGTCGAGGTCAGCAAGCGATACCTTCAAAAAACCGCCTGCGGATTTGATGACCCGAGAGTACAGATTCATTTTCAGGATGGTCTCAAATTTGTCAGAAGTACGGAAAATGCCTATGATCTGATTATTGTAGATTCCACAGATCCATTTGGGCCGGGCGAGGTTTTGTTCACAAGGGAGTTTTACGGGAACTGTTTCCGTTCACTGACTGAAAATGGGATCCTTATTAACCAGCATGAAAGCCCCTTTTATGACGGTGATGCAAAAGAGATGCAGATGGCGCACCGGAGAATTGCTCAGGTGTTCCCGATATGCAGGGTGTATCAAGCGCATATCCCAACCTATCCGTCGGGCCATTGGCTGTTCGGGTTTGCCTCCAAACAGTTTGATCCGCTGGACTCATTGCAGACAAATTGTTGGAATGCTTTAAAAATCTCAGCTCATTATTATAATACCGAGCTTCACAAGGGCGCGTTTTATCTGCCGAACTATGTAAAGGAGCTGCTTGCCGATGAATAAAAATGTGCACACTTTTCTTGCATGCGATGCTGAATATGAAGAAGCGGATGTTGTACTCTTCGGAGCACCTTTTGACGGAACTACTTCATTTCGGCCTGGTACCAGATTTGGCCCATCAGCGATCAGAGGCGAATCCTTCGGCATTGAGACGTACTCTCCCTACAGCGATAGGGATCTGACATCCTGTAGGGTTTTTGATGGGGGCGACATAGAACTCCCTTTCGGCAACACAGAACGCGCGCTTGATATGATACAAAAGTATGCTGAGAAGCTTCTTGAAGATAACAAGCGTTTCTTAATGCTTGGGGGAGAGCATTTGGTGACTCTTGGGGCCCTGAGGGCAGTGGCCTTGCGCTATCCTGATCTTCATATTATCCATTTTGACGCACACACTGATTTGCGTACGGAGTATCTGGGCGAGGAGCTGTCTCATTCAACAGTGATTTATCAGGCGTGGAAGATGGTCGGTGACGGCAAAATTCATCAGTTTGGCATACGAAGCGGGGAAAAATATGAGTTCGAGTTTGCCAAAAGGCATACCAACCTTAGAAAGTTTGATTTAAACGGCTTTCTGGAAACTATAGCACAGCTTGAGGGGAAGCCGGTTTATTTCACGCTGGATCTTGACGTGCTGGATCCGTCGATTTTCTGCGGCACAGGAACTCCAGAGGCCGGAGGCGTGACTTTTAAAGAGCTATTGGATGCCGTTATGCAGCTTCACCGGCTGAATATAGTGGGATGTGACGTTAATGAGCTTTCTCCGCATTATGACCAAAGCGGAAGCTCCACAGCGGCGGCCTGCAAAATAACAAGAGAAATTATACTGCAAATTACTTGATAAGGGAGATTGAAAATGGGAAAGTGTATGATCATAGGCTGCGGCGGAGTTGCCGGCGTAGCTATCGAGAAATGCTGCCAGAACAGCGAGGTTTTTGAGGAAATTATCATTGCAAGCCGCACAAAATCCAAGTGTGACGAGCTTAAGGCAAAGCTTGAGGGAACAACAAAAACCAAGATATATACAGATCAGGTGGATGCTGATAAGGTCGATGAGCTGGTGGCTCTTATACAGAAATACAAGCCGGATGTTGTGCTGAATCTTGCTCTTCCTTATCAGGATTTGACCATTATGGACGCCTGCCTTATCACCAAGACTCACTATATAGACACCGCAAACTACGAGCCGCTTGATACGGCAAAGTTTGAGTATAAGTGGCAGTGGGCTTACCGCCAAAAGTTCAAAGAGGCTGGTATCTGCGCGCTGCTCGGCAGCGGCTTTGACCCCGGCGTCACAGGCGTGTTTTCGGCCTATGCCCAGAAGCATCAGTTTGACGAGATAAACTATATCGACATTCTCGACTGCAACGGCGGAGATCATGGCTATCCTTTTGCGACAAACTTCAACCCTGAAATTAATATCCGCGAAGTTACAGCCAAGGGAAGCTACTGGGAGAACGGCGAGTGGGTTGAAACCGAGCCCATGGAAATAAAGCGTGAGTATGACTTTGCACAGGTAGGTAAGAAGGATATGTACCTGCTTCATCATGAGGAGCTGGAGAGTCTCGGCCTTAATATCAAGGGTATCAAAAGGATTCGTTTTTTCATGACCTTCGGCCAGAGCTACCTTACCCACCTCAAATGCCTCGAAAATGTCGGTATGACGTCTATAGAGCCTATTGAGTATGAAGGCCATAAGATTGTCCCTCTGCAGTTTTTGAAGGCGGTGTTGCCTGATCCGGCAAGCCTGGGGCCTCGCACTGTTGGCAAGACGAATATAGGATGCATCTTTAAGGGCATCAAGGACGGCAAAGAGAAGACTTATTATATCTATAATGTATGTGACCACCAGGAGTGCTATAGGGAAGTGGGCAGTCAGGCTATTTCATATACAACAGGCGTACCTGCCATGATCGGCGCTATGCTTGTAATGAACGGGACATGGAATAAGCCCGGCGTATGGAATATTGAGGAGTTCGATCCCGATCCGTTTATGGATGCGCTCAATAAATGGGGTCTGCCCTGGGTTGAGGACTTTGCCCCAGCATTGGTAGATTGATGGACGGGGGTCTTTTATCGGTGGAAACACCTTGTTATGTTGTCGACGAACAGCGTCTTACGGAGAATTTGTCCATTTTGGCGGACGTTGCCGAAAAAGCAGGATGCAAGATACTCTTAGCGCAGAAAGCTTTTTCTATGTTCGCAGTTTATCCTCTGATCGGGCAGTATTTGGCTGGAACAACCGCCAGCGGATTGTTTGAAGCAAAGCTTGGCTATGAGGAGATGGGCAAGGAGAACCATATTTTTTCAGCTGCTTACATGGAAAGTGAGATCGATGAGATCCTTAAAATATGTGACCATATCTCATTTAATTCCTTTTCTCAGTGGGAGAAATATCGTCATAAGGCTCTCAGCGCAGGAAAAAGCTGCGGCATCCGCATTAATCCTCAGCATTCCACTCAGGAGCATGGCATCTATGACCCATGCTCAGAGGGGTCCCGTCTCGGTGTTACCCGCCAAAATTTTTATCCCGATTTGCTTGAGGGCATAGAGGGCCTTCATTTTCATACACTTTGCGAGCAGAACAGCGATGCGCTTATCGAGACTCTTAAGGCGGTTGAGGAAAAGTTTGGCGAGTTTATCCCTAAAATGAAATGGGTTAACTTTGGCGGAGGTCATCATATAACCAGACAAGATTATGACCGTAAGGCATTGATTGACTGCATTAGGCGCTTCAAGGAGAAATATGGGGTAGAGGTTTATCTCGAGCCCGGCGAGGCGATAGCCTATTATGCAGGCTACCTTGTCGCCTCTGTTCTTGATATCGTTCATAATGATATCGATATCGCTTTGCTGGACGCTTCCGCCGCCTGTCATATGCCGGATGTGATACAAATGCCTTATCGCGCTCCGCTTCGTCAAAGCGGGCTGCCAAAAGAAAAGGGTTTTACCTATCGGCTTGCTGGCTCGACCTGCCTTGCAGGTGATGTGATGGGAGATTACTCTTTTGATCGGCCTTTAAAGGCAGGGGATAAGCTCGTCTTTGAGGATATGGCAATCTACTCTATGGTTAAAAATAACACTTTTAATGGCATGTGTCTGCCTGCGATTGCGCTGCAAAAAACCGACGGCAGTATCAAGCTTGTTCGGCGGTTCGGATATGAAGATTTTAAGGCCAGACTTTCTTAACAAGTAATAAACACAGGCAGGATGGTTTCTAAGTAACCATCCTGCCAAATTGTGAGACAGAGGGCAAGATGATTGTAGCAAAATTTGGCGGAAGCTCATTGGCGGACGCAACACAATTTCGAAAGGTTAAGGCTATTATTGAAAATGACAGCCGAAGGCAGATTATCGTTCCCAGCGCCCCAGGGAAACGATTTGAAGATGACGACAAGGTAACTGACCTGCTTTATCGGTGTCACCGTGAACATCAGGCAGGAGAGCCATATGAGAATACATTTGAGACAATTTGCGGGCGTTATCTTGAAATCGCCCGTGATTTGCATCTTTCTATAGATATGGTGCCGTATCTTGATGAAATACGGAGAAAGATTTCTGAAGGAACTTCGGCTGATTATTGCGCCAGCCGGGGGGAATACCTTAACGGCTTGCTGTTGGCTGATTATCTGGGATTCCATTTCATTGATGCGGCAGAAGTAATCTTGTTTGATATCAAAGGTATTTTGGATTCAGAAAGAACCAATCTTTTGCTTCATGAGAGATTAAAAAGTATGCCTGATGCAGTTATCCCCGGCTTTTATGGCAGCAGCCCTGATGGGCAAATACGCGTGTTTTCCCGAGGGGGCAGCGATATTACCGGCGCGCTTGCGGCCCGCGCCGCACAAGCGGAACTGTATGAAAACTGGACAGATGTTTCGGGCTTCCTGATGGCTGACCCACGCATAGTTCATGATCCCAGCCCTATAAGACATATTACTTATCATGAGATGCATGAGTTAAGCTGTGCCGGCGCTACCGTTTTGCATGAAGACAGCGTTTTCCCCGTAAGCCGAGCCGGCATTCCTACAAATGTACGCAATACAAATATGCCGGATCACCCCGGCACAATGATCACCTGCACAGCCGTAAACAGGGAAAACTTTTCAATTTTCGCAGGAGTGGCCGGCAAGAAAGGTTTCAGCCTTCTTTTTGCAGAGAAGGAGGTTGACGGATATTCTCAGGCCTTTGCTCAGGGTATGCTTCAGGCAGTTCAAATCTCAGGGCTGCATTTTCAGTATCTTCCGCTCAGCGCAAGCACCATCTGCCTGATGGTGAACACACTAAAGTTTGAAGAGGTGCAGGACGTTCTTAAGCGTGAAATCTCAAAATTGGGTATCCCGTATTCTTTGACCGTTCAGCACGGGTTTGCTCATATAGTTTTAGTGGGATACGGCATTGTTCATAATAGGGCGACTGTTAACAATATTTATGAAGCGATGAAAAAAAGAGATATACCTATAGCTGTGATTAATCAGGGCAGTGGGGAGTTAAGCACCTGGGTCTGCGTTGCTGAAAACAAAATGGAAGAAGCCATCCGTTGTCTTCATGAGCAGTTTAAAAGCTGAGATGACTATGAAAATAGGTAATGAGCAGTATTTACTTTGGTGATAAAAAAGACTCGCCTAAAAGGCGGGCCTTTTTTGCGTAATACAAGTTTCAATGTCGGGCAGAACATCTGGTTCATTATTTAATGAGCTTTGTTTTTCCGGAAAGACGCCTTTGAAACATGCATATCAAATTGTTCTTTTACAGAGCTGATATGCCTTCCTGATGAAGAAACGATTACAGCGGATACAATTGCATGTCCATTAGCAGATCCCATTTGTGTCCCCAAGCTTTATTACACAAAGGAAGAATATCGTCTTCATTTGGAAAGCATTCTTTATTTGATGGAAAAGCATAAGAACTATAATGTGTTTCTTAGCAAGAGCGAAAACATATCAGCTCTGATGCTCTATGCCAAAGACGGTATTGGAGTATTGATGTCCAAAATGGATTCATAGCATATATTGTTTGCCTTTAATGAACCCAATATGACTGCTGCTTTTTGGGACTATCTTGTTAAGGAATCCGAACGAGCACGGAAAAAACGAACAGAAACCATTACTGAAATAAAAAACAGTTTTCGCATGAGTTCCCAATATATTGTTACAAAGACATACAAATGCCGCAGATATTTCTGCGGCATTTGTATTTTACCTTTAGTCAGTTTTTTTTCCGACACGAGTTATTTTAACTTCGACGCGTCTGTTCTGTGCCCGGCTCGCTTCAGTATCGTTACTTGCTACCGGCTGATATCTTGAATAGCCTGATACAACCATCTTGGATTCGGGCATTGAGCAATTGTTTACAAAGAACTTTAAAACAGCTATTGCCCTGTCTGACGAGAGCTCCCAAGAGAAGAAGCTTGATGTCTTTTCACCAGTGGTGGCGGTGTGGCCTCCGATCTCTATGGACATAATAAGATCATCAATGCTGTAGAGAAGGTCACCCATATATTTAAGGATATCAAAGCTAGTTTCTCGCATAGTTGGGCTGTCTGGGTAGAACAGAACACTGTCATTAAAGCGGAACTTAATGTATTCTGTACTTTTTTCAAGAATGATCGAGTCAGAATAACCGCTTTGATCAATTTTCTCTTTTATAGTCAGAAAAATCTTATCAAACTGGTCATCCACGGCATCAGTATATCCGCCGAGCTGAGCTCCGTCACCTGTATCAATAAGATCGCTTACAGCTGAATCGGGGGCCTCGGTTGAAACAATCTCACTGCTTTGTCCATTTTTGCTTTCATTATCTCCGGCCGAGGCATTGGCAGCATTAGCTGATGACTCTGTTGCCTGAGTCAGTAAAGACAATGCGAACAACATAGCAAAAATAGCAAGCAGGTTGGTCATAAGATCACTCTGACTGGTAAGCCAATCTGCTGCTGCGCCTTCGTCGGAATCATCAAACCGCCTTTCGGTTCCCATAATTAACCACCTTCTTCATTTCCGGTTTGCCTTCATCTTCAAAGTTCTTTCTCTTACTTACGCCCTTTGCTTCTTTTCTAGATATGTAAGTCATCAGTTCTTCTCTTAGAACACGAGGGTTCTTGCCCTCCTGTATACCTGTGAGGCCCTCTATTATAAGTTCTTTTCGGGTGACTTCCTCTGCGCTGAGTGTTTTGAGCCTTTTCGAGAACGGAGTAAATATAATAAAAGCAAGAAATGCCCCGTAAAATGAAGTAACAAGTTGAACCGCCATTTTTGGGCCGATGGATGAGGGGTCTTGAAGGTTAACGAGCATAGGAATAAGCCCGATATAAGTTCCAAGAAGACCAAGGGAGGGAGAGGTCGCCGAGATCATATCCAGCATGCCATAACCTTTTTTATGGCGCTGCTGCATAAAATAAAGCTCTGTCATCAGTGATGATCGCAGAGCGTCGCGATCTGCTCCGTCTACCAAAAGGAGAACGCCTTTTATCATAAAATCATCATCAGTATAATCATTTACAGCTGTTTCAAGCGCCAGTAACCCCTTTTGACGGGAAACCTGACTGAGCGCTACAAGTGTATCTATGTCCTTCAGAGAATCACATTTTTCGTGAGTGAACACTTTTTTTAGTACAGAACCAAGAGTCTTGAGCCTCTTAGCTGGAAATGAAATGATGACTACGCCTGTCGTTCCTCCTATGGTGATGAAGATGGCTGCCGCGTTAATAAAAGTATTTGCGTTGCCGGCGCCGAAAATGCCAATCACGACGCAGCCAACCCCAAGTATAAACCCAATTATTGCCGTTAAAGATGGTGATTTTTTTGTTTTTTTAGCCATTTTATTAACCTCCAGGATCGGCTGCAGGTTTAGAGATCCTGCGTATTATTTTTTACTAAGACAGGATCTGCCAAATAGATGCTTCGTTTATACTGAGTTATTAAGCGAACAATTTGCTCAGGAGATTCCAGAACCCTAATCTTTTTACCTGATACAAAGCTTATTACAGGCCCACCAACTACCTCAATAAATTCAATCAGATCGCAGTTCAAAAGAAACTTTTCACCGTTCAGATGTGTCACCATTATCATCCTGACTCCTCCTTATAAATGAGTTCGTTTAGTGAGGAAACCTTCTAAGCCGTAAATTGCATGAGCGTTCGTTTTAAGGTCCATCACCTTTGATACTGGTCAGTTTCAGTAAGCTAAAAATTATATATTTATATTTCGCTGGTTCATATAATAAATTAATAAGCATATTAATATATATTCTAAGATTAGCTATTACAGCATGTTCCTGACATATGTTAAAATACTTATACTTTTCTAAAAATATCGTAAGGTATATAAACTAAGTTTGTGATAAACCATCCAGTTAAAAAATCGTACAGTAGAATTATCCGGAAATTTTCCCAATCATTTTACCCTTGTTTTGAGAGTAGGCAGAAAGATATGCGCTGTTTATTTTTCTTTTTGACCTGGTATCATCCATACGCTTGAGCAAAAGTTGACGATACGACTTGGCGGCTGAGTTAAGCCTTGCATCCATTGCAACGCATGTGTCCAAAAGCCGCGTAATTTCGGAATACTGCTTGCTGAGTTCCATCGGTGGCCGATCGGCGGCTGAAAACTGGTCGAGTATAGCCTGACGCTGCTCCAAATCTTTATTAAAGCCTTCTATATCTTCCTTCTCTATGCAGGAAATAGCGTGAGCACAAAGTGAAGAAAATGAGCGAAGCAGGTCGCACTGATATTCCACAGCAGTATTATCGCACATATCAATGCCTCCTTAATTATAAAGTACGGGTTACTATTTCAGCTTTCTCCCATGTTTCGCAAAACTCACGTGTCATTAAAAGGGCATGCTGAAGGGCAGATGCATCCTTTTTGAGGTTAGCTTCTACAAGAAGATCCTGAATATATTCGTAAAGTGTAAACAGGCTGCCTGATATTTCGTAGTGCATATCAAGGCTGTCTGAAAGATAGGCATAGATGTTCTGAGCTTTTACAATAGCGTTGTGTGCATCACAGATTTTCCCCTCTTCAATACATTTGATTGCCTTAGCTATATTTGCCGCGGCATGACGAAACAAAAGTGTTATCTGCTCTCCCGGGGTAAGAGAGTTTACTGATTGTTCCATATATTTGTTGTAGTTGTTTGAATACACGAGCCGGACCTCCAGTTTGATACAAATGTATTTTTAAATACCAGATCAGCTTTGGCTGCTGTTTCCGAAAAGGTTTGAAATATATGAGCTTTGTGAGTTGAGCTTTGTAAGCGCGGATTCCATTGCGGTAAACTGCGCCCAATATCTTTTTTCTTCATCGTCAAGCTTGTCCTCAAGCTCATTGATTTTATCATCTAAAGCAGTTATGCGTTTGGCATAATCTGTGTTGGAATCATACGCAGAGCCCGGACTTCCGACAAGGAGGATAAGTGCCCCCTTTTTGCCTACCGAGCTCAAATTTTTACTCAGTATATCTGAAAGCCTGTTAAGAACGCCATTTTCTTGAAATCTGGTTTCTTTCTGTGCATCTGTAGCATATAGAGAATAAGAGATACTGCTTTCCTGCGTGAACATAGACAGCGTTTCTTCACAGTTACTCTCCAACGCTGCCATAAGCTTATCTTTATCGAGATACAGTTTTCCTTTTCCGGAATATTCCCCTGTGGTTATTCCCACCTTGGTAAGCGAACCAACCGACCCCACTATGGTGTACATACTGCTGCGGAGCTCAGAAGCTATTGCGGTGAGATAAGTATCATTGCGAAGTATTCCGCTTTTGGCCTTTTCTGTCCAGAGTGCGATTTCGCTTTCTGATAGATCTTTTCGTTCATCGTCCGTAAGGGGAGCGTAATCGGAATATTTTTTTTCCGAAGTCAGTGTTGTAATAGAAGACAGAAGCGAGTTGTAATCGTCAATAAATGTTGATATACTAGCAGCAATTGACTGAGAATCATAGTCAAGCTTTATAGAGATATCTTCTGCAGAATTATCTGAAGCTTTGCCTAAAAGCTTGATAACAGTTCCGTTTACCTCAAATGAATTTGTGGAGCGCGTAAGCGTTATCGCCGCTCCATCATCGACAGTTATATTCACAGAAGCGTCCGTTCCGCTGCGATAGGTAGCTCCCGAAAAAAGAGATGCCATAAGGTTTCCTTCGGTATCCTTTATACTTACCTGAGAACCGGTGCCTGTTTCTGTTGAAACAAGAGAAAAACTGTCAGTCAGTTGAGAGTATGTCATCTTGACTCCGGCATCGCTTTTATTTACGGCGCTCATTATATCGCTTAAAGATTTTGATGTATCAAAACTGAAGGATACCCCATTTATTTCAAAAGAGATTTCTGTTCCCGATTCAGGAAGCGCAGAGGTCGCAAGATTGGCCGTAGTAAGTGCAACACTTGTGTCGACGCGGTTCAGCGCATAGCCATTAAAATCCAGTATGCCTGCGGTACTGCCTTCAGACGTATCAGGTATGCGGATGCTTAATACGCTGTTTTGCGCGGCGAGGGAAATTTCGTCATTGCTAACAGTAAGGCTGATTCTCCCGTTACCAAAGTTTGAAGAAATGAGTGAACTCAATTCTTCAGATACATCATCCGTGCTTGAGTAAGTTTTGTCGGAAAAAGTAAGTGTTTTGCTGACGCCATCAAGCGTTACAACGATGCTTTTCCCCGATAATTCCGCCAGATTATCCGTGCTTACAGCCATACTTATTCCTTTGCTGACAGAAGAGGCTCCTGTAAGAACTGCGGAAGACGCAAGGCTTGTAATATCATTAATAACTATTTTGCCCTGAGAGGAGTTTTCCGAGGGCGAAACAGATAAATACTCGGAGCTGTAGGTAGCAGACACTTTTTTCAAGGAGGAAACAAGCGATCCGCTTGAGCCAAAATATTTTGTTTGAAAAGAGCTTAATCCGGATGTTATGCTTTTATAGCTTGCCTGTTTCCACTCAAGCAGAGTTTTTTGTTGTTTTGCCTTATTTATTTTGGCTTTACTGGCGCTCAGCATGTCTTCAACAAGCTTTTCGGTGTCTAAGCCTGACGCCAGGCCGGTAACACGCGAGGTCGATGATACGCTCATAATACTAACCGTCCTTTGCAATTAATACGCCGCAGCGTCTGGGCAGCTACATAATGAACATGCAAAAATGGTGATATTCGTCATCATAATAGCTTCAAATCATATATCGGATTCTGGCGAGAAATTGTTTAGCTTATGTCGAAAAACAATTTAAATAATCATTTTATATAATAAATCTTATTAACTCACATAAAATATCCTACAAACATTAATATCATAATAAAAAACGAATATCAAAATATTTCGACAAAATCAGCTAAAATTTTATATAATTCGACAAAAAAAAGATTAAAATTTATTGACAAATAGAAGCATATGTGTTAGCATTTGAGCATGAACAAATCACTATAAGTCATAGTGATAAGTTATTATAAGTCAATATATTTTAATTTGCACCCGGATCTCAAACCGAAATGGCAAAACCGTCGAAAGGCGGCGACGCAAAGCTAAAGGGCCTGAAAAGGCAGCCAGCTATCGAAGGGGGATTTTTTTTGTACACTTTTCGTGGTAAAAATATACAAACTGTATAATTATGGTAAGTAATTAGTTGTTATAATTGCATTAAAGTTGAAGCTGAAAGGAGGATAGGCATTACGTTATGATGAACGGAGATATAAGCATTGCACTGCTTCAAAAGAGTCTCGACGCGGTGTGGTACAGACAAAGTGTAACCTTGAATAATATTGCCAACAGCGAAACTCCGGGATATAAAAGCAAGAGCGTAGAGTTTGAAAGTATGCTTAAGTCAGCAATTACCTCAGGGGCAGGCTCAAAAGGGAAGCTGGTGTCAGAAATATCCGACCTGGAACCTAGGCTTACTGAAAATAAAGGGACATCAGCCAAGGAAGATGGCAACAATGTTAATCTGGAAGCTGAAAATGTATCGCTTGCAAAACAGCAGCTGCAATATATGTACACAACAGCGGCCCTTTCAGCGCACATTAACAGAATTAAGTATGTTATAACTGAGGGCAAAGGATAATTTGCCTGTTTTATAGTGGAAAAGGAGCAAAAGAATGTCTTTTTTAAGCGCGCTTGACATAAGCGGATCCGCACTTACTGCGCAGAAATTCAGGATGAATATAATAGCACAGAATATGGCCAATACCGGAACTACACGGACCGAAGACGGAGAACCGTATCGCAGAAAACTGTCTGTTTTTTCTGAAAGAACAGGGGCGTTTGACAGCGTGCTTGGTAAAGAGCTTGCCGGGGTAGAGGTAACTCAGGTTGCTGAGGATGGAGATGATTTCAAGCTTGAGTATGATCCTGACAATCCTGATGCAGATGAAAACGGATATGTACGTCTTCCAAATATCAATACTCTTGACGAAATGGTTGATATGATCTCGGCTTCAAGAGCTTATGAGGCAAATGTCACGGCATTTAATGCTATGAAAGAATTGGCGACGGCTGCTCTTAATATCGGGAAATAACTTGCATTTTTGCATGAGTGTGGAGGTAACGTAGAATGACTGTATCGCCTGTAAATACAGCTCAAATGCTGGAGAATATCAACAAATCATATGAAACGGAGAATGTATCAGAATTGCCGTTTCAACAGTTTCTTGGAGACGCCATAAATGCCGTAAATGAAACAGATACGGCAGTGCAGAGCAGTATAGCCGAGCTTGCCATGGGAAATACCGATAATCTACATAATGTGGTTATCGATGCTGTCAAGGCAGAGCTTGCCGTTCAGTCGCTTGTTTCGGTTCGAAACCGGGCGCTGGAGGCTTACAATGAGATAATGAGGATTACGCTGTAGCATTCGGTGTTCTGCATATGCAGGCATAATAAATGGTGAAAGGCAAAACTTCAATGGATCTGACTGTTTCCGGCATTGTTGGTAAAATAACTGAATATTTCAAAAATATGAGTGCTAGAAAGCGTAAGATTGTTATTTCGGCGCTCGTTATTATTGTCGTCGGCGCTATTGTTTTAACGGTGCTGCTCAACAAGAAAAGCTACACTATCCTTTACAGAGGGATGTCTTCGTCAGAAGGGGCAGATGTTATTGCGGCTCTCGACGAACTTGGAGCTGAGTATAAGGTTGAGGATGATGGGTCGGTTTATGTTCTGGAGAAGGACGAGGCACGGCTTAAAATGAAGCTTGCTTCTCAAGGCTACCCCAAAAGCGCGCTTTCTTATGACATTTTTTCAAGCGGCTCAGAGCTGATGACCACTGATTACGAAAAAAGGCAGTATTTGATTTTTCAGCTTCAGGATCGCCTTCAAGATTCGATCAAAACCCTTAACGGCGTGAAAAATGCCATCGTCACACTTAACGTGGCTGATGACAGTTCGTTTGTTTTGAAAAGTGATAAGTCCGAATCCTCTGCCTCGGTGGTTTTGGAGCTGAGCGGAATGAATCAGCTTTCGAAAAAGCAGATTCAGGGCATAGTGGCTTTGGTGGCAAAAAGCGTATCTGGGCTAAGCGCTGAGAACGTAGCGGTAATTGATGGTGACGGCGTTGTTTTGAACGATACCGAAGAAGAAGACGGAGCCGGCGGTACGCTTTTAAGAATGGAAATGATAAACAGCATTAATAAGGTATATGAAGAGAAGATAACCAGTCTGCTTGAGCCTGTTCTTGGCAAGGGAGGCCTAAGTGTGCTTGCAAATGTTGTGGTTGATTTCAGCCAGAAGTCTGTTGAAGAAACTACATATACCCCTGTAGTGGGAGAAAACGGGATCCCATCACATTATGAGTATAACAATACAAGCGCAAACGGAGGCAAGGTAGCCGGAGGGGTTACCGGAACAGAAACTAATACGGGCGTGCCTACCTATCAGGAGTCCGACGGTTCCGTCGGTTCGGACAAAACCGCCAGCTCCAGCGGCACAACAGATTTTCTTGTGAACCGTATGGTCCAGACGATAATGGACAGCGGCGGGAGAATAGAGGGTATGACGGTTGCGGTTGTAATAAATAACCACACTCTTTCAGATGAAGCTAAAGAGCAATACAAGGAGATTATTGCCTTTGGCACGGGAATATCCCCGGATAACGTTGCCGTGACCAATGCAGAGTTCCTTAAGGGAGAGAAAAATACACCTGAAAATGCAAATGGCAGTCAGAGCCTATTTAATCTGATAGACTTGCTTGGCGATAAAAAATGGTATGCGGTAGCTGCACTCGGAGGGGTTGCTATATTGCTGATCGTAGCCATCATTGCCATGGCGCGTAAAAAGAAGAAGAAGAAAGATCATTGGGATACGGATATAAGCAAAATAGAGATGATCAAGAAGTCGGATGAACCACAGAATAAAGAAGAGCTTCCAGGCGGAATAGTTCTGAATGAAACAAGAGAACAGGTTCTCAAAAAGCAGATAAAAGAGTTCTCTGAGGGGAATCCCGAAATAGTAGCTCAGCTTCTGAGAGTATGGATGAAGGAAGGTGACGCTAGATGAACAGCTTGAGTGCCAAGGCAAGATCCGAGGCTATGAGAAAGGCCGCAACAGTGGTTTTGGCTTTGGGAGTAGATAGTGCATCACGGGTATATAAGTTCCTAAGGCAGGAAGAAATCGAGCGTCTTACCATTGAGATAGCGACCTTGGGCAACCTGTCTGCCGAATCTGTTGAGTCAACAATGGATGAGTTTTATAACTTGTGCCTGGCTCAGAAGTTTATTACGGAGGGCGGAATAGATTATGCCAGAGCTGTTCTTGAGAAAGCGATAGGAAGCGCAGGGGCCGCGGGAGTGATTGAAAGAGTCACAAAGTCTTTACAGACAAAGGCATTTGAGTTCTTATATCAAGTCGATCCAAGGCATCTGCTTAGCCTTATTCAAAATGAGCATCCGCAGACGATAGCGCTGATCCTTTCATATTGTACAGCGGAGCAGGCATCTGTAATTCTTGGAGAGCTTTCAAGGGAAGTGCAGATAGATGTCGTGGAGCGTATATCTACGATGGACAGCACATCTCCCGAGGTTATAAAAGATATCGAGAGAATGGTTGAGCATAAGCTCTCCATGGGCGAGGCTCTTGGCACCGATGAAATCGGAGGTGTCAAGTATATGGCTGAGGTGCTCAACACCATAGACAGAGGTACAGAGAAGTACATTATGGAAGAGCTCGGCAAAAAAGATCCTAAGCTGGCCGAGGAAATACGCAACAAGATGTTTGTATTTGAGGATATCGCTACCCTTGATCCAAGGCATATACAGCGTTTTTTGCAGGAGGTCAGTACAAACGACTTGCTTATTGCGCTTAAAGGCTCCGGCAAAGAGGTGGCTGACGTATTCAACAGGAACATGTCGCAGAGAATGCGCGAGACTATGGCTGAAGAATCTGCTTATCTCCACGGCGTAAGAATTTCCGATGTTGAGGAAGCACAGCAAAAGCTGCTGGCGATTGTAAGAAGCCTCGAGGAAGCAGGAGAGATCGTAATAGCTCGCGGGCGGGGGGATGAAATAATTGTCTAAGCTTGTCAAATCAAGTTTCATATCGGTGGGACAGCCGTTTATGATGCCCTGTGTCAAGGTTGTGCCTCTGAAAAAAGATGAGCAAACAGAGCAGCCACAGGTTACACAGATTGATGAGTCCGCCGTGCTTGAAGAGATAAACCGTCAGTGTGAAAGCATGATTGAGAAGGCACAGAGACAATCTGAAGACATACGCCGCATGGCTGAAGAAGAAGGTTACCGCAAAGGATACGAGGCGGGCCGCATCAAGGCATCAGATGATCTTGGGCAGTCAATTGAAGCTGTAAAGCAGCTGCTTTTTGAGCTTGACAGGCAAAAAGAGAGCCTATTTGAGGGAAATAAAGACGAAATCATCAGGCTCTCTCTTAAAATGGCTGAAAAGATCATAGAAAAAGAGCTGGATACAGACAACGGAGCTTTTGTCAGTTTGTTTGCCAAAGCTACCAGGGGGCTGAGAGAGCAGAAGTGGATAAAGCTCACAGTTTCAGACTATGAGGCTGAGTTTGCCACCATGAACTCTGAATATCTGTTGAGAATGGTAAAGAATACTGGGCAAATTGAAGTTTGTGTTCAGAAAGGGGCTCCGCGTGGAACCTGCTTGGTCGAAACTGAGAGCATGCTGGTTGATGCCGGAGTGGCCACGCAGATGAAACAGCTTGAAAAAACGCTGTTCGGAACGGAGCTTGTGGCAAATGAAGCTTGATTTCGAAGACTACAAGAATAAGGTAGACATGGCCGATACGGTGATCTGTAGCGGTAAAATAGAAAAAATCATCGGAATGGTGATAGAAAGCACAGGCACGAACGTAGATATAGGTACCGTTTGCCGAATCTATACCAAAAACAGAGATTCGTATATCCACGCTGAGGTGGTGGGATTCAGGGAAAACAGGATGCTTTTGATGCCCTACGAGGATATGACAGGCATCGTAAAGGGAAGCATTGTCGAGCCTACTGGTAGCGTTTTGAAAATACCCGTAGGGGATGAGATCATCGGCAGGGTCCTGGACGGTTTTGGAAGACCGATAGACGGAGGGAAACCGATACACTGCACTCGCTATTATCCTGTAAGCAGCCCTCCAACCAATCCTTTTGACAGGGAGAGAATAAGCGAAAGAATAAATATGGGGGTAAAGGCCATCGATTCCCTGCTTACATGCGGCAAGGGCCAGAGAATGGGAATATTCTCGGGAAGCGGCGTGGGAAAGAGCACCCTTTTGGGAATGATCTCCAGAAATGTCGAGGCTGATGTCAACGTAATAGCGCTTGTAGGAGAGCGAGGCAGAGAGGTCCGCGATTTTATCGAAAAGGATCTAAAGGAAGAAGGCATGAGAAGGAGCGTGCTCGTCGTGGCGACTTCAGATCAGCATGCCATGATGCGCCTTAAATGTGCCATGACGGCAACCACTATCGCAGAGTATTTTAAAGACAGAGGCATGAATGTACTTTTGATGATGGATTCCCTTACGAGATTTGCCATGGCGCAGCGTGAAATAGGGCTTGCGACAGGCGAACCTCCTGTTGCCAGAGGATATACGCCATCGCTTTATGCAATTCTTCCGAAACTTTTGGAAAGAACGGGCAATTTTGAAACAGGGTCTATTACGGGCATATACACAGTTTTGTCCGAGGGCGATGATGTGAATGAACCTATTTCGGATACCGTAAGGGGTATCATAGACGGCCACATAGTCCTTTCAAGAAAAGTTGCGATGAGAAATCACTATCCGGCTATCGATGTTCTGGCAAGTATAAGCCGAATAATGAGCGAGATAGTCTCGCCGGAGCATTTAAAGGCTGCGGCGGAAGTCAGGGCAAGGCTTTCGGCTTATTACGAAAATTTTGACCTAATAAACATAGGAGCATATAAGGCAGGAACAAGCGAAAAGATCGATGACGCCATAGCCAATATTGACAGGATAAATACATTTTTGAGGCAGGGCGTAGATGAAAGCTTCAGTTTCCAGGAAACGCTTTCAATGCTCAAGGAGCTTGCAAGATGATATGAGGGGTAAGCAGAGCCTGAGTCTGGAGATATAACATGAAAAAGTTCGAGTTTTCGCTGCAAAGGATACTTGATTATGACACCTTCTTACAGGATAGAGAAACTGAAACCCTAAATATCATGAAGAGCGAGTATAACAAGGTAGAGCTTGCGATGAAACAGATGAGAAAAAAACTTGCGGACTCGATAGAAGAATATCAACAGCTTTGCGCAAAGGGAGTGCAGGCGAAAAAGGCGGCGTTAGCTATGCTGATTATCGAAGCGCAAAAGAGACTGATAAAAGAATACGAGCACGAGCTTGCCGATCGCCAGAAGAAAATAGAAAAACAGGTTGAAAAGCTTGTCAGCATTACTCAGGACAAGCTGACGGTTGAAAAGCTTAGAGACAGTTCTTACGCAAGCTACAGCGAGGAAATGAGAAAAAGCGAGGAAATGCTGATTGAGGAATATGTAGCCGGAGAGGCCGCGCGGAGCGAGGGAACATAAAACCTATTAATTAGAAGCATATTTATCATCCATTGATGTGGAAGGGGGTTTTCAAATGCCGGAAATTGCAATAGGATTGCCGCTGATTCCAACACAGGCAGCTCAGGTCGGCCGTGGAACGTCAAAGGGTTCTGAAGATGCCTGCGTTTTGCCTGAAGGAGAGTTTGCGGGGTTGCTTGAACAGATGAAAGGCAAAGGCGATACAAAAAGCAAGTCAAAATCTTCTATGGACACCGGCGAGGGCAGCACAGAAGAAAAAGAAGAACCTGATCAGAAAACTGAGTATATTTATTGTATTTGCCCTCAGATAACTGATGCTGTCATTCCAAAAATACGATTGTTGAATGACCAGGAAAACTCAACGGCTGATATAAAAAGCTTGGAGGCAGTCATCCCGTCGCAAATAGCTGCTGCATCAGGGGTTATTGCTCAAGAAGCTCCTGCTGTATCGGAGGTTTGGGGAAATAAAGCAAATTCAGCTATGGGAGAAGATTCAGCCAGTGCGCCGGATTTTGAAAACGGAACACCTTCTTTCTCAGCTCCCGAGATTCAGGGTGATACAGAAACCATTGCAGTACTGGGCGCGGAAGAAAAGCCTTTTGTGAACAGCCGTGCTTCTGGCATTAGGCAAAACGATACTGAAAGCAAGGTAGCAGCAAAGCTTCATAATAATACGGATACCGGGGAAGCCGTTTACAGCACTACTATCAAAAGCAGCGATACTGAAGTTTATTATAGTAAGTCATCACCCTTATCATCAACGCCTAAATCGGATAGCTTGGATTCTGCTTCGGATATCAAGAATGATCTTAAGGCAAAGGTTGAGGCTGAGGCTGAGCCAATTGATATCGAAAACAAGAAAGATCTAAAGCCTCAGGAAAATATTAAAAAGCTATATGATACCCCTAAAGAAAAAGAAGGAAACAATATCCCGATCGAGCACAGTTTGAGTGCTGCTCCGGAAAAGACGGTTGTCAGCTATCAGGATCAGGGAAATGTAAGGAAAGAGATAATAGAAGCGCGCCCTGAAATGCAGCTTACGCAAGCTATAAACGAGAATCTTTCAAAGGGAAGAGATCGCTTTACCGTTAAACTTAAGCCTGAAGGCCTTGGAGAAGTTACTGTTCGCCTTGCATTAAATGGGGACACATTGGCCGTAAGCATCAGAAGCAGCGAGCATTCGACAAATGATCTCATTGGCTCCAGGCTGGATGAGCTAAGAAGCTCTTTGGAAGAGGGCGGATGCAAGGTTGGGCTGCTTAATCTTGAAACCCAGGCTCAGGGTGGAGAAAGCTCAAAACAAGGTAATTCTTCGTCACAAAGAGCGGCTCCGCAATATGAGGAAGCTGACACTCGAAGCGTCAGAACAGAAGGTAAGGCTCTCTCAGAAACTGCCGCAAGGGTGATAGGATACAAAAGCGGCATTATAAATTATAGAGTATAGGGGGGCAGTATGGAGATACAAGCGTTAAATTCTTCGAGTGCGAATTCCAGCCAGATGAAATCAAGCTCAGATATTACTATTAACGATTTTTTTAAGCTTATAGCAGCTCAGCTTCAAAATCAGAGTATGTATGATTCTGTAGATAACACACAGTTTGTCTCCCAGCTTGCGCAGTTTACCACGCTTTCTCAAATGACAGAGCTTACAAAGGCAGCGACCTCCAGTTTGGCTGTGACTATGCTGGGACGTAAAGTGAGCGCGGCAGGTACAGATGAACTCGGGCGCAACGTTTCTGCTTCGGGCGAGGTCAAGGAGGTAAGATACAGTTCAGGGGTGCCATACCTTTTGGTAGATGGCGGATACTATACCCTTGCTGAGATAACAAGTATTGAGGATACAGAAAAAGCTGTTGAAAATACATTGACGGAGGAAGAAAAGAAATGATTAGATCTATGTTCTCAGCGGTAACAGGTTTAAAGAATCACCAGACCATGATGGATGTTATAGGCAATAACATTGCAAACGTCAATACTGCCGGATACAAATCCAGCAGAGTGCTGTTTCGGGACCTGTATTATCAGACTGTTTCTGACGCAAGCGGAGCATCCGAAAATATGGGAGGTAAAAATGCCACTCAGATCGGGTATGGCGCCACAGTAGGGTCGGTTCAGGTGCTAAATTCCAGAAGCGGTTATCAGCAGACTGGAAGAACACGAGATCAATATATAGCCGGAGAAGGTTATTTTATCGCTAATGATCCAACTGGGGATTTGCTTTATACAAGAGTGGGAGCGCTTGACTTTGATACTAAGGGAAACCTGATTGATTCAAATGGCAACTTTGTGATGGGTGTGTCTGGAGAAGCGGCAGGGGAATCTATAGACAAAGGTGACCTTAAGAAAATTACAATTGAGGATTATGAAAAATATACGGATATAGCTATTGCATCCGATGGAACTATAACCGGTAAAAACACAGAGACTTCTGAAGTTAAAACTTTGGGGCAGATTGTAATAGCAGTCTTTAATAATCCCAGTGGGCTTTCAGAGAAAGGCAGCTTATATTATGGGGAAACCGCCAATTCAGGAGAGGCCTCTTATGTAAAAGCAGGTGGTGGCTTGGCCGGCGCATTGGTTTCCGGAGGACTCGAAATGTCCAATGTCGATCTCTCAAAAGAGTTTACCGATATGATCGTAGCCCAGAGAGGTTTTCAGGCCAATTCAAGAGTTATTACCACTTCTGACCAGATACTTGAAGAGCTTGTCAATCTGAAGAGATAATTATTATTTTGAATAATTATCTATACCTTTAAACCTTTCAAAACCTGTGGGGATATGTGTTTTCGCGTTCTAAGCACAAACAGGCAGCGATGCCGTAGTATGGCAAATCAAGCTATAGCTAAA
The DNA here is from genome assembly GCA_034926865.1 of Clostridiaceae bacterium. Taxonomy (GTDB): domain Bacteria; phylum Bacillota; class Clostridia; order Oscillospirales; family Butyricicoccaceae; genus RGIG1902. The sequence goes on along the minus strand of JAYFQP010000023.1, from coordinate 15,901 downwards.
AAGGAAGAAAAAGATGCCGGAGATATTGTCTCAAAACCAAATAGACGATCTTTTGAGCGAGCTTATGGGTGGAGGCCCTCAAACTAAAATCGATACACCTGACAAGCACATAAGGGAGTATAATTTCAAAACTCCCAAAAAGCTTTCAAGAGATCAGCAGAAAGTATTGACAGGCATTCATGAGATATTTGCAAGACACCTTGCGGCTTATCTGGCGGGGCTTACCAGAAGCTACTGTGAAGTGAATGTTGTGTCGATAGAGGAGCATCCGTATTATGAGTATAACAACGCTCTGCCCGATATTCTTGTAACAGGAATTATCGATGTAAATATACTTAAAGGGTCGCTTCTTCTTGATATGTCGGATTCTATCGCTTTCGCGCTGATAGAGAGAATGTTTGGGAGCAATGTGCGTTCGGATAAGACACCACAGCGTGATTTCACCGAAATCGAGCTTTCTCTTATGGATAGGGTGTTTCGAAAGGCAACTGTGTTTGTTGAGGAAGCCTGGGCGCACGTGCCTAATGTGTCTGCAACCTTAAGGCAAATAGAGACCAACACAAGATTTATAAAATCAATATCCATGGATGAAGTGGTGGCTGTGATTGTATTCAGTGTTCTTGTTAACGGAGCAAAGGGCACTGTAACCTGTTGCGTTCCATGTATGAATATTGACGATGTTCTGGATTCGCTCAACACGTACCGGAATACTCAGGAACCGGGGGACGAAAATGATGAGGAACAAAAGCAACAATCTATAATGAACAGTCTCAGCGAGTCCAGTATAGAGATGAGGGGAATATTGGGCAAGACTGTGATCCCTATGGGCGAGGTAGTAACGCTGCAGCCCGGAGACGTCATCAGGCTTGAGCAGCATTTGGACAGCCCTGTTGTTGTCACGGTAAATGGAAAAGCGTGGTTTTACGGCAGGCCCGGAATAAGTAAGAATCAGATGGCAGTTAAGATAATCAAGCCATAATATCACAAGGAAGGACGTTTTTCGTGAGTAAAGAATTGAGCGCGATTGACAACAACCAGAGCCTTACACTTGATGAAAAGGATACTATAGGTGAAATACTGAATATCAGTATGGGAGCATCTGCCACTGCGGTGTCTGTGTTGGTGAACCGAAAGGTCAACATCACTACGCCAAAAGTGAATGTGGTTGTTGCCGGAGCCTTTGAGTATGAGGAACTGGAGCCTGCAATTGGAATAGAGATCGAATATATTGAGGGCCTTTATGGCTCAAATATAATGATCATGAGTGTGAAAGATGTAAAAAAGCTTGTAGGGTTATTGATAGAAGACGAAGGTATGCAGGACGATGATAGCGAGCTGGATGAAATGCATATCAGCGCCTTGGGGGAGATCATGAATCAGATGATGGGGGCGTCAAGCACGGCGCTCGCCTCCATGCTGAATTCACCGATAAATATATCGCCTCCCAAAACCTTTGACCTTTCGCAAATGGGTAAAAAGTTGCCATCTATACAGCAGGACGACCATGTTGTCGCCGTAAGCTTCAGACTTCAGGTCGAAGGGCTTATTGACAGCGAAGTCATAACCGTGATGCCTATAGATTTTACAAGAGAGCTTGTGATGCATACAGCGGCAATAGGCAGCAGCGAAAATGATGCGGCGGATACGGCAGACGAGCAGTCGGATATTTCTGATATTTTGGGATACTCAAAAGCGCCGGCAGTGGCATATATGGAAAACTTTCAAGAGGAACCTGAAAAAAAGCCTGATCCAAAGCCGAGCGCGAAGCAGCCTGAGAGTACACCCAGCCCAATGGCAGAGCGGGCTCACGCAGCTAAAAATGTAAATGTAGTGCCGCTGCAGTTCAGCTCTATTGAGAATGAGACATTGGGAGACAAGCAGGTGGATTTCGGCCTTGTCAAGGATGTGGAACTGGTTGTTACAGTAGAGATAGGGCGCAAAAAGCAGAGGCTTAAAGAGATTTTAGAGTTTAGGCAGGGATCAGTTATTGAATTGGATAAGCAAGCGGGTGATCCGGTTGATGTTTTGGTAAACGGTCAGCTTATAGCACGGGGCGATGTCGTTGTTATAGATGACAATTTCGGAGTAAGGATAACCGAGATAGTGAGCCGTGGCAAATAGAGCAGATCCAGAGCCGGCCGGGGGAGGTCTTTGAGGTTGGAATATCTTAAAATCGTGCTGCCGCCGCTTCTGGCTGTAGCGACAGTAATTGCCGGAGCATATTTTGCGGCAAGGTGGGTGGGCAAAAGATACGGGAGCTCCTTCGGGGGAAGCATCAAAGTTGTTGAGAGGGCTGTTATCGGCAGAGATCTTCAGCTTATAATTGTGCAGGTAGGTAAGAAAACTCTGCTTCTTTCGGGATCGAGCAAAAGAGCTGAATTGATCTGTGAGCTTGACAGCGAGGATTACATAGTTGAGAAAACGGTTGCAAAAGAAGGAGATTTTTTTAAACACTTGTCTTTTGCCGTTTCCAAAAAAAACTGGCATGAAGATAGCGAGAATGACACGGCTGATGTGAGCGAGGATGACAATGAACAAAAATAAAGCAAAAAGGCTCGCGTTTATCATTCCTGCTGTATTATCGGCCTTAAAGCTAACCGCTTATGCTGTGGAGCCTGGTTCTATCAGTATTGATATAGGCGGAAGCGGAACGCTTGAAATGCTTTTTACTCTTACCGTGATAGCCCTTATTCCATCGATACTCATAATGACGACAAGCTTTACAAGAATCGTGATTGTGCTTTCATGCGTAAGAAATGCCGTAGGTCTTCAACAGACTCCGCCGAATCAGGTTTTGGTGGGAATTGCTTTGTTTTTGTCGCTGTTTATTATGACACCATCTCTTGAGAGGATAAATACCGAGGCGTATCAGCCCTACCAGGATGGTACGATAACCCAGGCTGAGGCTATAAAGGCCGGAATGGTGCCTTTGCGTGATTTCATGCTGAAAAACACGAATACAAAGGATCTTAATATGTTTTTGGAGCTCGGTGGATATGATCAGCCTGAAAGTCTGGATGATATAAAGACGACAGTTATCATACCGGCGTTTATCACAAGTGAGCTTAAAAGGGCATTTACCATAGGATTTCTTGTGTATCTCCCTTTTCTGATTATTGATCTTGTCGTATCGAGTACGCTCATGTCATTGGGCATGATGATGCTTCCGCCATCCCTCATATCGCTGCCATTTAAAATTATGCTTTTTGTATTGGTTGACGGGTGGGGCCTTATAATAAAAACACTTATTACCGGCTTTAATTAAAATCTTCGGAGGCAAATATGTCACAGGGCGACGTAGCGATGGTAGTAAAGGATGCAGTAACGACTGCGCTGATAATGTCAGCACCGTTTCTTGTGGTGAGCGTAGCCATAGGAATTATCATTGCTGTCTTTCAGGCTGCGACGCAAATACATGAGCAGAATATCGGATTTGTGTTTAAAATAGTGGCTATTGGCATACTTCTTGTTGTTTTGTTTTCGTGGCTGATCACAATGATAGGTGATTTTACAACCAGAACCTTTGAGAGTATCAAAGGTTTTATATAGCATGGAAACTCGGGCATGACAGAATATGTATTTCAGAACTACATCGCCTTTTTGCTTGTTTTCACACGAATATCGGGTGCTATTTTGTTCAACCCTTTTCTCGGCAGAAAGAATATTCCGGCTATAGTGAAGGTGGGCTTATCCCTTGCCACAGCGTTTCTCGTATCTCCAACAGTGGATAATGTGCAGTCTGTTGGCCTGTACGGCGTGTCGTTCATGGCAGCAGCCTTTTTTGAGCTTGTTATTGGATACATGTCTGGGATGCTGGTGGGGATGATCACATCTTTTGTTGTGACGGCGGGTGAAATGAGTGATACCCAGCTTGGGCTTGGAATGTCAAAGGTGTATGATCCGCAGTCGAATGTCTCGATGCCTGTAACAGGAACTATATATAATCTAATGCTCACATTGATTTTTTTCTGTATGGATGGTCACTTGACGCTTATACGGCTTATAGCGAGATCATGCGAGATTTTTCCTCCCGGAAGCATGAAAATCAATACTGAAGTGGGAAGCTATATTGCCATTTTCTTTGGAAGTGTATTGCAGATGGCTTTAAAGCTCGCCCTTCCGGTTATTGCAGCCGAGTTTATCGTGGAGGCCGGTATGGGAGTTCTAATGAGGACAGTGCCTCAAATAAATGTTTTTGTCGCAAGTCTGCAGTTAAAACTTATTATTGGGCTGGTGCTTCTGATTCTATTTTTGCCAACAGCGGCAGGGATAATGGGATCGTCTATTGATTTTATGTTTGAAAAGCTTGAAGACTGTATGATACTGATGCTTGGATAACTATGCCTTATAGAGGGGGAAAGACCTGTGGCCGACGAGAGCGGAAAAACCGAAAAAGCGTCGCCGCAAAAAAAGCAGGATGAGCGCAAAAAGGGCAATATTTTTCAAAGCAAAGATATGACGGCGGCCGTTTCGCTTTTGGCTACAGTTTTTACGCTGAGGTTATCAGGTTCTTATATATTTACAGCGTTAAAGGACACTGTTAAAAAGGGCAGCCTTCAAACCGGTTTTGAGGGTGGGCTCAGCACTGCGGCGGCATCAAAGCTGATATACGGAGCTGTATACGATTGGCTTAGAATAGTGATCCCGGTGTGTGTGACAGCGGCAGTCGTTTCTGTTATAGTAAGCGGCGCTCAAACAAGATTCAGCTTTACTGCCGATCTTCTGAAACCAAAGCTTTCCCGGCTTGATCCGGTGGCGGGGATAAAGAAGATGTTCTCGATGAAGGCCGTTGTGGAGCTGATAAAATCATTTATTAAGCTTACAGTTATAGCTTCTGTCCTGTATGGCGATATACGCTCTGCTGTAAACACAGTTGTGGCGCTTCCTTTTGCCGGAACAGAAACCGCCTTTAAGTGGATGATGTATACCGCCTATAACTCGGTTATGAAAATGGCGGCACTGATGGCCGGTTTTGGAATTGCCGATTATATGTATCAGTGGTGGTCATATGAGAAGAGCATAAGGATGACCAAACAGGAGCAAAAGGAAGAGTATAAGAGGATGGAAGGAGATCCCAGAGTAAAGGGACGCATACGAGATATACAAAGAAAAATGGCGGCCATGAGAATGATGAAAAAGGTTCCTCAGGCCGATATAGTGATAAAGAACCCTACCCACTTTGCCGTTGCTTTGAAATATGATCCAAAGACTGACAGCGCACCGATAGTGTTGGCAAAAGGTCAGGATTTTCTCGCGCTGAGGATAATAAAAACGGCGGAGGAGCATGGTGTGTATATAGTTGAGAATCGGCCGTTAGCACGAGGTTTGTATGAGGCTGTTGAGGTAAATCATCGCATTCCTGAACAGTTTTATAAGGCGGTTGCAGAACTTATTGCCTATATGTACAGGATAAAGGGCAACAAGTATGAGCAAAAATAATGTGTTTGATAGCAGGGAGACAGGATGAAGAAGATATTTGATAATGTGCTGACGCTGTTTGTCATTGCAATAGTATTTCTCATTATTATTCCGCTGAAAAGCGGGCTTCTTGACGTTATGTTCATAATAAACATAGCGCTCTCCTTAGTCATACTTATCATTACAATGTATATAAAGGAGCCGCTGGAGTTTTCGGCTTTCCCCTCTGTTCTGCTGGTGACGACGCTTTTCAGAGTATCGCTCAGCGTTTCGTCTACAAGGCTTATCCTTGGAAACTCAGGATATGCCGGCAATGTAATAAAGACTTTTGGAGAATATGTCATCGGCGGAAATCCCGTTGTGGGTTTTACAGTATTCCTTATCATCGTCATTGTGCAGTTCCTGGTAATTACAAAGGGTTCCGAGCGCGTAGCCGAGGTTGCGGCACGGTTCACTCTTGACGCTATGCCGGGAAAACAGATGGCTATCGATGCTGACCTTAATTCAGGGCTTATAAGCGATGAAACAGCAAAAGCCAGGCGTTCAAAAATAGAGCGTGAAGCTGATTTTTACGGTTCAATGGATGGCGCCACCAAGTTTGTAAAAGGCGATGCCATTGTTTCGATAATAATCTTGTTCATTAACAGTATCGGCGGAATCATTATAGGTATGATTCAGGGCGGCCAAACCTTTTCTGAGGTGCTTTCGGTTTATATAGTAGCCACGGTGGGCGATGGCCTTGTAGCACAGATACCGGCGCTGCTTATTTCTACAGCTACCGGCATGATAGTTACAAGAGCGGCGTCAGAAAACAGCCTCAGCGTCGATTTAAAAACACAGATAATCTCTTATCCAGTGGCTTTATTGATTGCCGGGGCCGTAATCGTGGCTATGAGTTTGATACCGGGATTCCCAATTTTTATTCTTCTTGCCGTCGGCGGAGGGATGATCGTATTTGCCATTAAGCTTAAAAAGCAAAGAGAGGTTCCGGTGGAGAAGACAGAAGCTCCGCTTCCCGTTAGTGAAACCGAGTACTATAAAAATACAGAGAATATATATACGCTTTTAAATGTCGATCCCATTGAAGTCGAGGTTGGATACAGCCTGATAGGCGTAGTAGATGAAAGCCGCGGCGGCAACTTTATAAACAGAGTGGTTATGCTTAGGCGAAGTATCGCCGAGGATATTGGAATAGTAGTTCCATCGGTTACCCTGCGTGACAATTCAGAGCTTTCTCCAAACGAATACCAGATAAAGCTCAAGGGAGAAAAGATAGCCGGGGGTGAGGTTCTTGCGGACAGATTCCTTGCGATGAATCCTATTGATGGCGCTGAGGAGATCGATGGTATTGACACATTCGAGCCTGCTTTCGGGATGCCGGCAAAATGGGTGACGGCTGACCAGCGCGAGATTGCCCAAATGAGCGGATATACGGTTATCGATCCTTTGTCCGTTATAATGACACACTTGTCTGAGACAATAAAAGCTCATGCACATGAGCTTTTGGGGCGAAAAGAACTTGGAGCACTTATTGATAACTTGAAAAAGACCAATAAAGAGCTTATCGATGAAGTCATACCATCGGTTATTTCAAAAGGAGAGCTTCAGAAGGTGTTATGTAATCTCCTTTCTGAAGGGATACCGGTGCGTGATCTTGAAACTGTAATAGAAACGCTGGCCGAGTATTCTCCCAGCATAAAAGATACGGATATACTTACCGAGTATGTAAGGCAGGCACTCAAACGTACAATAACCCGAAAATATGCAAGAGATGGCAATTTAAAGGTGCTTACGCTAAACCCGGATACAGAAAATGTGATAATGGGCGGCGTGAAGAAAAATGGGGGAGGCTCTTATGTTTCTCTTGATCCTGATGTGATGCAGAAATTGTTGACTTCACATATGAAAGAAGAAAAGTTAATGCGTGAGAAAACAGGAGAGGCCATTGTCCTTACATCTCCCGTAGTAAGATTCTATTATCGGAAACTGATAGAACAATTTTCATCAGGTACAGTGGTGCTTTCGTTCAACGAGATAAATCCGGAAGTAAATATTCAGGCGCTGGGCACAATCTCAGCGTAGTAGTTAAAGCGGGGGTGAGATCAGATAAATGGTTGCTGAGTATAGAAGAGAACAGGCAGACAGTATAAGCGTTTCAACATGGGAGCGCTATGAAAAAAGCCATGATCTCGGGCTTAGAAACAAAATACTTATGGCATATCTGTATATAGCTACCTGCAGCGTAAAAAAAATGTATGCCCTTGCCGAAAACCGTCAGGACATAGAGGATATGACAAGTCAATGTGTGCTGGAGCTTATTAACTGTATTGACCGTTATGATTGGCGCAGGGGCGTGCAGTTCGATTCCTTTGCTTCTATCAGGGTACGAGGGGCAATAATCGACTATATACGTAAAAAGGATTGGGTTCCGAGAGATATACGAAAACGCACAAACCAAATGAACAGTGAATACCAAGCGCTTCAAAATGAGCTTGGTCGTTCACCGGAAGATGGCGAGCTTGCCCAGAGATTGGGTATGACTGTTGAAGAGGTAGAAAAACTGCGGCGAGAGGAACTGAGCTTTAATGTACTTGCTTTTGAAGAATTGCTTTTGGAAAATGGGCCAAGTATTTTGGGAAAAGTTGAGCAGTGCCGTGAAAAATCTCCTGAGTGCGTTTTACTTAAAGGCGAACTCGGACAAAAGCTGGCTGAGTTTATCGACGAGCTAAGTGAAAAAGAACGCACTGTAATTTCGCTTTATTATTATGAGGAGTTAAAGCTTAAGGAAATCGCTTTTGTCATGGGGGTTACTGTTTCAAGAGTATCTCAGATACATTCAAGGGCTTTGTCAAAGCTGAAGGCACATGTAGAGGAATACATAGAGATATAGGAGGGGTTGATTATGGAAAACGCAGTATATGCCGCGGCATCGGGGATGAGCACATGGTCAAGGACTTTGGATATAACGGCGAATAACCTGGCAAACGCGAATACTCCGGGCTTTAAAAGCCAACGGATAGCAATAGGAACTTTCGGGGAGCATGTCACCTCAAGAATAGGCGGAAGCGAGTCTGGTGAGATCGGGTCTACAACTCGGGGGTCTGCCCCTCAGGATATTTATTCCTCCTCAAAGGACGGCACAATTGTCCAAAGCGGTAAAAGCACCGATCTTGCAATTGTTGGCAAGGGCTATTTTGCAATAGAACAGGATGGAGAAATACGGCTGAGCAGGGATGGGGGTTTTTCTGTAAATGCAGATGGGTACCTTGTAAACTCAGCGGGAAGCAGAGTTCTTGGAGAGCAGGGAGCCATCAATGTCGGAGATGGGCAGTTTAAAGTTTCTGAAAATGGCACAGTTACAACCGCTGATGGTACAGCGGGCAAGCTAAGGATCGTCGTGCCGCAGGATGAGGCCGCCGCTCAGCGCCTTGGTGACGGGACATATTCATATAATGGAACTGAAGAGGCGTTTACGGGCAGCGTAGCCCAGGGCATGATGGAAATATCGAATGTGGAGATCGTTGATGAAATGACCTCTATGATGGAGGCGTCGCGAGCCTTTCAGTCATGCAGCCAGATACTCAAAATACTCGATTCGGTTAATCAGCGGATGGTAACCGAGATCGGCAAGGTATAGAAGGGGGATTTGCAATGATAAACGGGTTTTACTCTGCCAAAACAGGGGCAAAAAGCTTTCAAAACAGCTTAAGCGTTACTGCAAACAATATTGCAAATGTAAGCACTTCAAATTATAAAGCTCAGAAAGTGAGGTTCTCTGAGCTGATGGCAACCAATGTCTCTGGCAGCGATATCGAGGCAGGGAACGGAAGCCGGATATCGTCGTCATACCGTGATTGCGGAGAGGGCGGTTATAATGTGCTCAGCGGCACAATGTCCTATGCTATCGACGGGCAGGGATACTTTGCGGTTAAGAGCGCAGACGGCAGCACCTCATATACCAGGTCAGGCAGTTTTTCAAAATCCGAAGAGGGGGAAAGCTATCTTGTTACTAATGATGGCATGTATGTGCTTGACGCGAACAATCAACGCATCTCTGTAGCTGAAGAGATTTCTTCCGAAGATCTTTCCAAAGTTGCGCTATATAAGTTTGAAAATCCGGAGGCGCTTACAGCGGCCGGAAATGCCTTGTTTTTGCCGAACGATGTATCCGGCGGGGCAATGCCTGATGCCGAATCTAAAATAATCGAAGGTGTAGAGGAACGCTCTAATGTTAATATGGTTGATGAGATGACCTCAATGATGAATGCACAAAGAGGCCTTCAGTATAATCTAAAGATGGTTCAAACGGCAGATGAGATTGAACAGCTGATAAATGCGCTTAGAAATTGATATTTGTCCGACCGTGCGCTAAACTTTCCTGAATAAAAGACGAAATCTAAACTGGGTGATTAATAATGAAAATAAATCCTAGTAAAGTAAATAATCTTTATAATCCTGCTTTGAGAGATGAATCGGCTGTTGAGGATAAATGTCACGACAGCACCAAAGCCGAAAAAGACAGTATGGTAATTACTGATGCCGCAAAAGAGCGATCCGGGGTATCAGGCATCATCAAGCAGGCGGCAGCAGATATAGATAGCGCTACACCTCCGTCTCGTCTTCTTAAGCTAAAACGAGAAGTCGCAAATGGGACATACAGCGTGTCTGGCAGCGATATTGCCAACGCCATGCTGAGTAATACAAAAGAGGAAGATGTGAAATGACTGTAGAGAACCGACAGGCATTTCAGCGTTTGCTTATTCAATTAAGAGACCTGTATGCTCAGCTTCTTTGTCTTGAAAATAAGAAAACTGAGCTTTTAGCAAAAGGGCAAGTCGAGATGCTTTCGATGCTCATGAACGACGAACAGGCTATATTGATGAGATGCCGCAGCGCGGAAAAAGCAAGGATAGAGTTGTGTTCGTCAGAGAACGGGATACGTATTTGTGATCTTGTATCGCGTGAGGACGGTCCTGAGGAGCTGCTTTCTCCAATTTTTTCAGAGCTTTGCAAAATAATTAAAGACCTAAAAAAGGTAAATGACAGAAATATAAAACTTGCCGATACAAGATTATCCACTGTCAGAATGCTTCTAAAAGAGATAGGCATTGAAGGCAGGAAAAATGAAGCGGGAGACACATTAAGAATTAAAGCTTGAGGCGGTGAAACATTTGAGATCGACATTTATGGGGTTTGGACTGGCGCTAAGCGGGATTTCAGCCGCACAAGCCGGCCTTGATGTGACGGGGCAGAACATGTCCAATATATCAACTGAAGGATATTCCCGTCAGGAATTGGAGCAAAGCGCTGCCGTAGTTTACGGCAGTGGGAAATTTTCTACTACAAGGGGGACTTTTACCGGAGCCGGAGTATCAGTTGATAGTATCCGCCAGATAAGAGACCGGTTTTTGGATGTTCGCTATAGAAATGCTGCATCTGCCAGTGGAGCTCTTGAAAAGAAAGTTGATATTTTGACCAATGTGCGCGAGATATTTGATGAAACGCAAACAGACGGTCTGAATGTGATGTATGAGGAGCTGTATGCCAACCTGCAGACCCTTTCTGATAATGCCGGTAAGGTAGAGTTTTCAAGTATTGTGCGCTCATCCGCTCAAAAGGTGGCAAAGACACTAAACCAGTACAGCAGTAGCCTTGATACAATAGCAGAGCAGGAAATGAACGATCTTTCCACAACTGTTGGTGATATTAATACACTTTTGGAAAAGATCAACAGTATCAATGATACGATAAAGACAGAAATGCTTCGCGGAAATGCAACAAATTCACTTTCTGACAGCAGAGATTCATATCTTGATAAGCTTGCTGGGAAGATAGGCATAACGGTTGAGTCCAATTCCGATGGGACAGTTAATGTCAAGTCCGGAGGGGAATGCCTGCTGGATGCTTCCACCGGGACTCCTGCTGTTTTAAAAACAGAGGGAGATTTGGGAGATGTTAAGATAATCATTGGAGATTCTACCGAACTGAAGGTTTCTACTGGAAGCATTTTCGGCTCTCTTGAGGTTCTCAATGGTAAGGGCAGCTACGCTGCTGACGGAGAATCCACCTTTAGGGGAATACCTTATTATAAAAATTGTCTTGACGATTTTTCCGCTGCATTAAAAACAACAATGAATGAGCTAAATGCCTGTAATGGAGAGGAAAAGCCGCTTTTCACAGGCACAGGAGCATCTGACATAAATATTTCTGATAAATGGGTAGCTGATGCAAATTATATAACTGCCTCACAAAGCGGAAGCACAGATGGTGAAGGCGACAATATACTTAAGATGATTTCTACGCTTAATAAGGATATAAAGATTTCAGATTACTTTACTGGAACCTTCGACAAGTTTACCACCACATTGATGTTAGACAGCGGCGTAGATGTAAACTATGAATCAGATCTTGCTTCAACGGCTGATCTTGTTCTTACCTCTGTAGCAAACAAACGCGAGTCAGAAATGGGAGTATCGCTCAACGAAGAAACAGCAAATCTGCTCAAGTATCAAAAAGCTTTTGAAGCTTCCTCACGATTTATGACCACCCTTGACGAAGCTCTTGACGTTATCATAAATAAAATGGGAACGGTGGGACGCTGAGAGGCAGCTTTTTGATCAAACAAAGGGCATTATAAAAATGCCATGCTGTAAGGAGGAGAATTATGAGGCTTACTAATAGTCTTATTTCAAGCAATTATCTGAAAAGGCTCAATAAGAACCTTGAAGAGTTTAATGAAGTATCAGAAAAAGTGGCGGCTGAACGTCAGTTTTTAAACGTATCTGAAGATCCTGCCACAGCAATGAAGGCTTTTCAGATTCGAAAAAGTCTTCAGAGGAACAGCGTTTACAGCAGCAACCTTTCCAGCGCTTCGGGTCTGCTGACCGAGGCCGAAAATACGGTTTCGATTATCAATGATGTGGTGTCTCAGGATGCGATTGAACAGATATCAAAAGGAATCACGGGAACAAGCGACAACCAAGCTGTAAGAAAAACTGTGGCGGATTCGCTCAGAAGCCTGCAATCGACTATACTTAATACGGCAAATGCCCAGTATTCCGGAGACTTTATTTTCGGCGGGGCTACTTCAGAAGTTAAGCCATTTACGGTTGACGACGATGGCAACCTGCTTTATAAAGGGCAGAATGTTGATACAGGTACTTTTAAAACAGAGCACAAATATATAGATGTAGGAATTGGCCTTACGGTAGAAACAGATGGCACGGTTTCTCGCAATTCTGCCATGGATATTGCTTTTTCCGGCGCTGAGCTCTTGGGAACAGGAGTAGATTCTGACGGAATAACAAATAATGTTTACAATCTTCTTGGAGATATTGCTGATAAGCTGGAGAGCGGAGATTTGGACGATATCAATAAGTATTCCCAAAAGTTCAATACGCTTGCAGGCAATGTGCGCCTTCAGTATGTGAGCATAGGAGAAAAAAGCAATTTTATCACTTATTTTAATGATAGGTTAGAAAGTCAGAAACTGTCGGATTCAAAAAGACAGACGGAGTTGGAGGTTTTGAAAATCGATAAGGGATCTATTTTGTATAGCCAAAGTGAGCTTGCTTATGATGCCTGCCTTCAGATGGGAACAAAGATCCTTCAGCCTTCGCTTCTTGATTATATAGATTAAGCAAAGATATGTATCCTGCTTCAATAGGAATAAAAACTGTATCGGCACAGCTTTTATATAAACAGATACCGCCGGTGCTCAATATAGAAACCGAGAAAAACGGTTATACAATGGAGTCTCACCCCATACGCATGGAACTTGACAACGAAGAGTTTTTCAATGATATCGGGATAAAAAGTCAAGCTTGCCAACGCAGAGAAACTATTGCGGCCGGCAAACGTGCCGTGCAGGAGTTTATGGCAAGGCAGGCTCGAGAAAAAAACGCCATGCAGGGGCCCAATGGGCTTTCGCCCGCCGAAATTGCGGCACAGCCTGAAGCAATGAAACTGGCCCAGCTTGTCTTTATTCCTGCCCACAGCCCGAAAGTCAGTTGGAGCGGAGGGGATGTGGATATTGAATATACACCTGATGAGGTGGTTATAAACTGGACAAAGGGAGATCTCAATTTTAGATATGTACCGTATCAGGTAGAAATTTCGGTAGACAAATGGTCTAGACGGGGGTATGTATAATGGTTATTGAAACAAAGGATTATGGCTTAGTACACATTGATCCTGAAGATATTGTGACATTTCCTGATGGGCTGTATGCCTTTGAGGAGACAAAACAGTTTGTCCTTTTAAATACGGGAAGTAAAGCTGGAATTATGCAGCTTCAGGCCGTCGATAGCATTGAACCGAGATTTATATTGCTTGACCCGTGTATGTTTCTTGAAGCATATAATCCAATAATGCCTGAAGGAGTTGCTTTGAAGCTGGGAGATATTGATGGTAAGTCGTTGTCGTTTTTCGTGATAGCGGTAATTCCTGAAAATATTGCCGTAGCGACAGTTAATCTCAAGAGCCCTGTTGTAATTAACTTCAAGGAAAAGCTCGGGGCTCAGGTTATACTGGAAAACGAAGAATATCCTGTCAGATACCGGCTATTTAATGATGAAAGGGCGGGAAGCAATGCTTGTTATAAGCAGAAAGCCCGGTGAAAGCCTTATCATCGGGGATGGCCTCAGGGTTACTGTGTTTGAAGTCAGCGGTGATAGGGTTAAGATAGGCATTGAAGCTCCGCGTGATATAAGCATCGTACGTGCTGAGGTTTTAGAAACGAAAAACAGCAATATTGAAGCGGTAAAGTTCGGGGGAGCAAAAAGTATCGGAACGTTGGGTGAAGCGTTTCAGAAATTAATAGTACACAAAGATGAATAAACAAACGGCAAGCTAAATGCTTGCCGTTTTATTTTTTGAAAGTTTCTTATTAAGGGTCTAAAAATTCGACAGAAAATAACGACATATAGTATTGTAGACATAAAGCACAAAAGAGCGTGACGTTGCGTACGAGCGAAGCGTTCTGAAATACGACAGGAAAGGAATCCTGTTTAAACAATCAAGGAGGAAAAGAAATGAGAATCAACCATAACATCTCGGCGATGAACACGTATCGCCAGTACAATGTCAACACATCCAACTCCAGTAAGTCTATGGAGAAGCTCTCAAGCGGTTATCGTATCAACCGCGCGGCTGACGATGCGGCCGGCCTTTCGATTTCTGAAAAGATGCGCAGCCAGATCCGCGGCCTTACCCAGGCCACAAGGAATGCCCAGGACGGCGTATCCTTCATCCAGACGGCTGAAGGCGCGCTGAACGAAGTATCAGATATGCTGACCCGTCTTAAGGAGCTTTCAGTACAGGTTCAGAACGGCACCTACAGCAATGATGATAAGGCTAACATCGGGTCAGAGATGGAAGCTCTTGGTAAAGCCATCGGCGATATCTATGTAAACACGAAGTTTAACGGTATTGCGGTATTCGGCAATCAGGAAATGGCAGCACCAGTTGCCGGCAAGACCTCGACTCAGGTTGAGACAATGTTCGCAACAGCTGTATCGGGAGACAAATATATCAAGTTTGACTCTGGCAGTGGAGCATGGCAGAGCACCGGTACATCCTACACAGGAACTACACCTCCGAGTGATTTTGCAGCAGTGACTGACTTGGCTGGGGTCGGCACTCAGGGGCTTACTTCAAATACGATTTATATCCTCGACACCGGTAAATTCTATGCCGTCGATGCAGACGGCGCAAAAACAGGTACTGCTGTTACATTTGATGCTATTGCTGCGACGAATGGTGATTCACTGAATGCTAATGCCGGCGGCACCGCGGCGGCTACAATTGCATATGGCGAAGATGCCCGCCAGTCTGTCACAATAGATACTGCCGTGACAACAAATCTTGCTGCCTTGACTGCACGCACTTCCGCTGCAGGAACTACACCTACAGGCGTAACAGTTCAGCTTGTTGAAAATGCAATCACCGAAGTTAATACTACTCGTGCTAACTACGGCGCACAGCAGAACCAGCTCGAGCATGCGGCCAACAACCTCTCAACAACAAAGGAAAACCTTCAGTCTGCCGAGAGCCGCGTACGCGATGTTGATATGGCTGAAGAGATGATGGAATACACAAAGAACAATATCCTCATGCAGGCTGCCCAGTCGATGCTGGCTCAGGCCAATTCACAGCCTCAGGGAGTCCTCCAGTTGCTCCAGTAAGATAGATCTGAAATCTAATTAAGTAACAGGAAAGGAATCCTGTTTAAACAATCAAGGAGGAAAAATAAATGAGAATCAACCATAACATTTCGGCGATGAACACATATCGCCAGTACAATGTCAACACGGCTAATTCAAGTAAGTCCATGGAGAAGCTCTCAAGCGGATATCGTATCAACCGCGCAGCTGACGATGCAGCAGGCCTTTCAATTTCTGAAAAGATGCGCAGCCAGATCCGCGGCCTTACTCAGGCCACAAGAAACGCCCAGGACGGCGTATCCTTCATCCAGACGGCTGAA
>JAYFQP010000002.1:0-41230 GCA_034926865.1 Clostridiaceae bacterium | reverse complement strand
CCCAAGTCTGTTTCGGCGCATGAACAACTTCGTTTTCACACCTTGTAATGAGGTCGCTGTCAATCTCTCCGATGGCTTCAAAAAGTTCCATATTGTTCATGCCATGTATCCCTCCTTTTGCAGGTAAAATCGAAGTTTTTTTCGGGTACGCGACAGGATTACCAGGACATTGCTTTCCTTCAGACGGTAATGCTTTGCAATTTCTCCAACGGGCTGCACATAAAAGTACCGCCGGATGAACATGTTGCATTCGCGTTCCGGAAGCGTATGCAGGAAGCGGCTGATTTGTTCGCCAAGCTCTTTTCTCTGGTATTCGGCTTCCACGTTGTCAGATGCCGAGAGGCACTCGTCCAATTCATCTATGGCAACCGTCACCTCGTTACCGCTGCGTTTTTCGGCTGTTCTCGCCTTCAGCTTGTTAATGGACAGATTTCGGGTGATCTTTGCGAAGAAAGCGGACAGACGGTTGGGACGCTGAGGAGGAATCACGTTCCACGCATTCAGCCAGGTGCTGTTCACGCATTCTTCAGAATCCTGTAGATTTGACAGAATGCGATTGGCGATGGACAAGCAATACAAGCCATACTTTGAACCTGACTCCTTGATTGCCTGTTCACTCCGACACAAATAAAGCTCAATAATTTCGTTGTCCTCCATTCGTTTTTCCCCCCCCTTGCTGATGAAAGGCCCTTCACCTATATAGACAGCAGATATTGAATAACCTAACAAGTTTTTCAAAATAATCGGTATCGTATAGCCTATTTCATTTATCATAGCTTACTCTGTGTTTTGATACAAGCTCATCAAATTAAGTTATACTAGCGTTCTTGACTTAATGCTTTACCAGAGCTGTAAAATATCTAAATTCTATGTGAAAGGAGGCCCTGCTCTCATGGCAACAACGCGCATGATGTCACTGCATACCGGCAAAGGCCGGGATGTTGGGACGGCGATCAGCGACATCATCGACTATGCGGATAACCCGCAGAAAACGGATTACGGCAGACTCATCACAGGCTATGAATGCGACAGCCACACAGCCTACGCGGAGTTCCTTTTTCCAAACGGCAGTATGCCGCGCGTACCGGCAGGACGCGCGGCGCGGACGATTTGATCGCCTACCATCTCCGGCAATCCTTTATTCCCTACGATTTTGACGCACTCCTGAAGCTCTTACGGGAAGCCGGATATAAAGTCAAGGCGGGAAAAGTTCCCGCCATGCGAGGCAGAAATCAGAAGCGGTTTATCTGGCTGGATACCCTCGGAAGCAGTTACGGAGAACTGGAGCTGCTGGTCGTTCTCTCCGGCGAAGAACGCATTTGACAAGATGGGAGTGAAAAATCTCCCTACCGTCAAGGGCTTGCAGACCGAATATGCGGCTCTACTGGTAGAAAAAAAGCGGCATACACTGACTATCGGCAGGCCAGCGACGAGATGAAAGAACTGCTGCCCGCCAAAGCCAATTTGGACCGTTTATTTGGCACCGCTGGGCGCGAAGCGGAAAAAGAAAAAGAGCACGAACAGCGTTAAAATGTCCATGCTCCGGAAGCGTCCGCATGACGCTCAGCCGCACAATTTATTGTGCGATCAAAGGGGATTGGAGGCGCTGCCACCAACAAGCAAAAGACCACTTTCGTTCACCACTTTAAGCAAGTATTTTATCATAAAACAGAAAACATCCAGTATCAGTAAAAACATTTATGCTTTCTTTATCATCTCCTTTAGTCCCTTCATCCCGTCTTTATTGGATTGTCGCTATAATAAATTTGCAGGTTGAAATTAAAAGCCAGGCGTTATCGATTTTAAGGAGATGAGGTATATGGAGGTTTTATCTGATACATATGAAAAATATATCAAAATGGCTAAAATTGAGATAAAAGAGGGAAACTACTCTAAAGCAGAGGAAAATATCAAGCGAGCGATGCTTGAAAAACCACATTCGCCTGAGGCACATAATTTGTACGGGCATTTTTGCGGAGCTTCAGTAAGATGGCAGTCTGGCACGTAAGCATTATCGGGCGGCATACGCGCTCGATCCGACATATAAACCAGCGGCGCGGAATCTGGAACGGATCGCAACTTTTGAATATTACCTGTACAATAAAAAATCGATTATGGCGTGGAGCCTGAGACAGAGCCGGAAATTCCATACGTTGTTGTATATGACAGCAATCGTGTGGGCAGCCTGTGTAAGAAAGAAATGGAGTGAGCTATATGGGAGTCGTTTTGGCGGTTTCAGCGGTCATCGCGCTGGCGCTGCTTGTTTATCTGTTTTACGTTTTGTTTAGAGGTGAAAATCTATGAGTTCTATTGTGATTGAGGATATCTTTTTTGTATTGCTACTGGTTGGCCTGTCAATACCGCTAGGGATATACATCTACAAGGTAATGACGGGACAGAAGATGTTTTTAACACGGCTTCTTTCTCCAGTAGAACGCGGCATTTACAGGATAATGGGAATCCAAAGCGAAGATGAAATGACACCGAAGAAATACACCTTCTCCATATTGGCGTTCAGCGCAGTGGGATTCATTTTCTTGTTCGGTATCCAGCTGCTGCAAAAATATCTGCCGTTCAACCCTGAAAACATTGGAAACGTCAGCCCAGATCTTGCCTTCAATACAACGGCAAGCTTTGTATCCAATACGAACTGGCAGGCTTATTCAGGCGAATCGACATTGTCTTACCTGTCGCAGAGTCTTGGGCTGACCGTACAGAATTTTCTTTCGGCGGGAGTCGGCATCGCCGTTATGTTTGCGCTTATCAGAGGTTTTATTGCCAAGCAACAAACGACCATAGGTAACTTCTGGAAAGACATCACCAGGGTCACTCTTTATGTTCTGATTCCTTTATCGATTGTGTTGTCCGTTGTTCTCGTATCGCAGGGAGTCGTTCAGACACTCAGCCCCTATGCTCAGACAACAATGCTCGAAAGCGGGGCTTCGCAGGCCATACCCCTGGGCCCGGCGGCAAGTCAAATCGCAATCAAGCAGCTGGGCACAAACGGCGGTGGATTCTTCGGAGCAAATTCGGCTTATCCGTTGGAAAACCCAACGCCTTTTTCTAATTTCCTTGAGCTTCTTTCCATACTGCTGATACCGGCTGCGCTGTGCATTTCCTTTGGCAAAGCGGTTAAGGACTTTAAGCAGGGCAGGACAATATATGCCGTTATGCTGATTTTCTTCGTGCTGTCAGCAGCAGTTGTAACGGCAAGCGAACTTTACACAGCGCCGGTCTATCAAGGCGTTATAGCATCCGGCAGCATGGAGGGTAAGGAAGTTATTCATGGTGTCGGCACGTCGGCTCTTTGGGGTACAGTAACGACATCCGCCTCAAACGGCTCAGTAAATGCCATGCACGACAGCTTTACGCCACTCGCCGGAATGGTTCTCATGTTCCTCATGCAGATCGGCGAGGTTGTTTTCGGCGGCGTTGGAAGCGGACTGTACGGAATGCTGGCTTTTGTGATACTCACCGTTTTCATAGCGGGACTTATGGTTGGAAGGACACCTGAATACCTGGGTAAAAAAGTCGAACCCTTTGATATGAAGATGGTCTGTATCATTGTGCTCTTCCCTCCACTCTTTACATTGTTTGGGACCGTCGCGGCGGTCTTGATGCCGGAGGTCACGTCATGGCTTACCAATGCGGGAGCGCACGGATTCTCCGAGATTCTTTACGCCTTTTCATCGATGGGCAATAACAACGGCAGCGCTTTCGGAGGTTACGCGGCAAATACTGTCTTTACCAACGTGGTAGGCGGGATCATCATGCTGATCGTGCGCTTTGTACCGATGATTGCCACGATCTATCTTGCTGGCAATTTGTCCAGAAAAAAGCTTGTAGCTGCCGGCGAGGGAACGCTTTCGACAAGCAATACGATGTTTGCGGGCCTTCTAATCGCTATCATTTTAATTATCGGCGCGCTTACCTTTTTGCCCGCGCTGGCATTGGGGCCGCTAGCCGATTACTTTACGGCAATAGGTTGAGGTGAGATAATTGAATAAGAATAATTCGAAATCAAAAATATATATTGACGCTGTCAAACAATCCTTTAAAAAGCTGTCGCCAAGGATTCAGATCAAAAATCCGGTTATGTTCGTTGTGTATATCGGCGCTATCCTTACCTCAGCACTCTGGATACTGTCGTTTGCCGGAATCAGGGAAGAAAGCGAGGGATACACCTTTGCAATAGCGATGATTCTATGGTTTACGGTGCTGTTTGCCAACTTTGCGGAAGCTATTGCCGAAGGCCGGGGCCGCGCTCAGGCGGATACGCTCAGGAAATCACGCAAGGACGTAAAGACCAAAAAGCTCAAATCAGCATACAGCATCGACGATTATGACGAGGTTCTTTCGAACACCTTAAAAAAAGGCGACATTGTCTATGTCGTAGCTGGAGAGCAGATACCGATGGATGGCGAGGTAATTGACGGAGCCGCGTCGGTGGATGAAAGCGCCATCACCGGCGAATCTGCTCCTGTAATCCGCGAATCCGGAGGCGACCGCAGCGCCGTTACCGGCGGCACGACGCTGGTCTCCGACAGCCTGATTATACGCGTAACCTCTGAACCGGGCGAAAGCTTCCTTGACAAGATGATAGCCATGGTGGAGGGGGCATCCCGAAAGAAGACGCCGAATGAGATCGCTCTGCAAATTCTTCTGGTAACGCTTACAATCATATTCCTTGTGGTAACCGCGACATTATTGCCATTTTCGGATTTCGCCAGTAAACAGGCAGGTGCAGGTCACGCCATATCCGTTACTAACGTGATTGCATTACTCGTATGCCTGGCGCCGACAACAATAGGAGCGCTTTTATCCTCCATAGGTATTGCGGGTATGAGCAGACTTAATCAAGCCAACGTCCTCGCCATGAGCGGGCGCGCAATCGAGGCAGCTGGAGACGTTGATGTGCTTCTTCTTGACAAGACCGGTACGATCACGCTTGGAAACAGACAGGCAAGCGAATTCATGCCGGTAAACGGAGTTACGGAACAAGCGCTCGCCGATGCGGCACAGTTATCTTCACTTGCAGATGAGACTCCCGAGGGCAGGAGCATTGTAATACTGGCGAAGGAACGATTTAACATCCGTGGACGTGACATACAGAAAATGGACGCCTCTTTTGTGGAATTTACGGCGAAGACAAGAATGAGCGGCATCGATTTTCAGGGCAATGAGATTCGTAAAGGCGCTGCGGAAGCCGTCAAGGCATATGTGCTTGACAAAGGTGGGATTTACCCGGAAGAATGCGAAAATGCCGTGAGGCAGGTCGCGCAGCAGGGCGGAACTCCCCTTGTGGTAGCCAAAAACAGCACCGTACTGGGCGTTGTGTATCTAAAAGATATTGTGAAAAAAGGCGTCAAGGAACGGTTCAGCGACCTGCGTAAAATGGGAATTAAGACGATTATGATCACCGGCGACAATCCTATGACCGCGGCGGCAATTGCGGCGGAGGCCGGGGTCGACGATTTTCTCGCAGAAGCCACGCCGGAAGCAAAGCTGAAACTCATCCGGGATTATCAGGCGAAAGGCCACCTTGTCGCCATGACCGGAGACGGCACCAACGACGCGCCCGCGCTTGCCCAGGCAGATGTGGCTGTGGCAATGAATACGGGTACGCAGGCGGCAAAGGAAGCCGGGAACATGGTAGATCTGGATTCCAGCCCGACAAAGCTTATTGATATTGTACGGATCGGAAAACAGCTGTTAATGACGAGAGGGTCGCTTACAACTTTCAGCGTTGCCAACGACATTGCCAAGTATTTTGCTATCCTGCCGGTCATTTTCTTCGGAATCTATCCGCAACTTGAGGCTCTTAATTTTATGAAACTCTCAAGTGCGACAAGCGCGATCCTTTCAGCTATCATTTACAACGCGCTGATTATTATTGCGCTTATCCCCTTGGCTCTGAAAGGCGTTAAGTATCGTGAAACATCGGCAGGCCATCTTCTGAAACGAAACCTGCAAATATACGGCTTAGGCGGTATTGTTGCTCCATTTATAGCAATAAAAGTGTTGGATATGCTGCTTACCGCGTGCGGTATCGCATGAGGAGAATGATACAATGAAAAAAACAATTAAATTTCTAAGACCCGTGCTTTTTAGCTTTTTAAGCTTAACATTACTCTGCGGAGTGATATATCCCGGAATTGTCACTGCTGCTTCACAGGTATTTTTCCCTTCTGAGGCAAATGGTAGCATCATTACTGTGACTTTGAAGGACGGAACGAAAGTATCTTACGGTTCTGAGCTGATCGCTCAGGAATTCACGAAAGCGGAATATCTGATCGGAAGGCCGTCCGGCACTTCGAATCTGTCCCCTGTAAGCGAGGAGCAGGAAGAACTGGTACAGGAGCGTATTGATTGGTGGCATCAATTTGAACCGGACAACACAGCAGACATTCCAATGGATCTTGTGACGGCATCCGGCAGCGGGGTTGATCCGAACATTTCACCCGCAGCGGCGGAATATCAGGTTTCGCGTATCGCCAAAGCGCGCGGAATCAACGAGGACGAGGTACGAGAGATAATAAGCAAATATACGACCGGGAAATTTCTCGGCATTTGGGGCGAAGAGGCTGTGAATGTGCTCAAAGTCAACCTGGCTCTGGATGGCTTACTGTAACTATGCGGTGGGCACACAAAAATTTCGAGCGGAGTGGGCGCTTGATCCCACTTATTTTCCTGCGCGGCAAAATATGGATCACTTTGCCAGTTTTAATCCCGTTGGGAAATGTGCGTATGATGAGTCCGATTGCCCGCAGTAGAATGAAGAGGATAAATATAAAATTGAATATGACGTGCACGGTATAGGTCGTGTCGTCGGAAGGGGCCGAATGATAAGTTTTTTTCTAATAAAAAAGCGGATTATACGTGATCGTAGGCTGCGGGCATTCAGGCTTCAGCATTGCAAACGCCTTATTTGACACGAGTGGGAAGGTTTTTGCCATAGATCGTGATAGGGATTCTTTTAGCAAACTTCCGTTATCCGACAATCGTCAAGACGCGTATCGGCATAAGCCATTAAAGAGAACTACTGAAATATTGATGGAGGCTGTTTTTATGGACAGTTTAAAGAGCGGTCGAATATAACGCGCACGGCATCGGTCATGCCATCAGGATTTAATAAGCATTGGCGTTTTACATATGCAAATTATAGAACGAATTGGACCAGGAGTGTATTGGTTGTGTCATATTTTTTGAAAGCTTGCTTTAAAGCAAACAAAATGGCATACTTAAGGCGTTGGAGGTGATCATAATGACGGAAAACAATGACGGGCGGCCAGATCCCGACGTTTTGCTTCAAAGCATCCAATCAAGCGAAGGGAAAAAAGAAGGAAAGCTGAAGATATTTTTCGGTTATGCGGCAGGCGTAGGCAAAACCTATGCCATGCTTGACGATGCAAGGGAGCAGCTTAATAACGGCGTTGATGTCGTGGTCGGGTATGTGGAACCGCATACCCGGCCTGAGACTATGCGGCTGCTTGAAGGGCTGCCTGCGCTGCCTCCTAAAGTAGTACAGTATAAAAACATCCAGCTCAAGGAATTTGATCTGGACGCAGCGCTTTTACGCAAGCCTGAGCTTATTCTGGTCGATGAGCTTGCTCACACAAATGCCGAGGGAGTCCGCAACAGAAAAAGATATCAGGACATTGAAGAACTCCTCAAAGCGGGAATCGATGTTTGCACAACGGTAAATGTACAGCATATCGAAAGCCTGAACGATGTGGTGCAGGATATCACAAAAATTCAGGTTCGGGAAACCGTGCCTGATTATATCTTTGACAAGGCCGACATGGTGAAGCTTATTGATATTGAACCTGACGAGCTTTTAAGACGTTTTGAGATTGGCAAAATATATCGGCCCGAAAGAGCGGAAACAGCTTTAAATAACTTTTTCACAAGGGAAAACCTTCGGCTTTTGCGCGAAATCGCCATGCGCAAGGCAGCTAACCGAATCAGCCACGGCAACCAAAGTGAACTGAAAATGGCTGAGAAAATGGCCAGTACAAAGCTACTTGTCTGCATTGGCCCTTCTCCTTCCTCCGCCAGAATAATAAGGTGGACGGCAAGGACGGCCGAGGCCTTTCACGCGTCCTGGGTTGCGGCATATGTAGAAACTCTGGACAGACGATATTTATCGGAAAGTGAAAAAAAGAATATCAAAGCAAATATGGATTTGGCGGAACAGCTCGGCGCGGAAATTGTAATGCTAAATGGCGGCGATATAGCTTCGACCGTCGCCGAATACGCCCGGATTTCAGGAATCACGAATATTGTCATGGGCAAAAGCAGAAATAAAAAGACCCTGAAGAGTTACTTTGAAATGGATCTTGAGGATAAGCTGATTACCCTTCTGCCAAGTGTTGAAATTCATATAATTCCAAGCAGCCCGTCGCAAAAGGCATATAAAAAAGCTAAAAGAAGACAGGCAAGGCCGAGTGTATCCTTTTCCGTAGCCGATACATCGAAAACCTTAGGTTGCCTGACTGCGGCGACGCTGCTTTGTATGGTGTTGCAGGCGCTTGATGTCGGCGACCAGAACATCATTATGGTATATATTTTATCCGTTTTGGTTGTTTCAAGAATGACTATGGGTTATGCTTATAGCGTAATCGCATCAATTCTCAGCGTACTTACTTTCAATTTTTTCTTTACAGTACCTTATTACACCTTCAACGCAATACAGCCGGGCTATCCGATCACTTTCTTCATTATGCTACTTGTGGCGTTTATTACAAGCGCACTCACCGTTCGGGTAAAGACACAGGCGCAGCTCGCTGTAGAGCGCGAAAGGCGTACAGAAGTTTTATATGAAATCAATAAAAAATTACTGGCCACCAGAGGACTGGAAAATATAACAGACCTCACGAACGAATATATTACCAAGATATTTGAGCGCTCCTCAATTATCTATACCAGGGACCCTGGGAAAAGTTACAGCGGCACCATGATGCAATCGCCTGAGGACAAGTCGGCTTCCTTCCTGCTCGAGGAAGATGAGCGTGCGGTAGCCCATTGGGTGTTTGTTAACCAGAAAAACGCCGGAGCGGGAACCGACACATTGGCAGGAGCGGGCGCGTTTTATATGCCGGTCATCTCTCAAGGCAAGGTTATTGGAGTCATTGGCCTGTCGTGCTCTAAGGATAAGCTCGGCCAGAGCAGCCGTCTGTTTCTGCAAATGATTGTATCTCAGGTGGCTATGGCGCTTGAACGGCAGTTCCTTTCCGATGGACAGCGTCAGATACTCATTGCATCTGAAAAGGAAAAAATGAGGAGCAATCTTCTCAGGTCGATTTCGCATGACCTGCGAACCCCGCTGATGTGTATTTCCGGCGCGGTATCGGCTATTCTCGAGAGCGGTGATGCGCTTGACAAAGCAACTCATGACAGATTCTTAACCAATATCAGAGACGATTCCCAGTGGCTAATCCGAATGGTTGAAAATATACTGTCCGTAACGCGCATCAGTGAAGGCGCTGCGAATGTTTCGAAAGTTCCTGAAGCGGCGGAAGAAATCGTTGCCGAGTCTGTAAGCCGCATTCGCAAAAGGTTCCCTGACCGGAAGATAACCGTAAAGGTGCCGGAGGAGTTATTGATGGTTCCCATGGATGGGACCCTGATAGAACAGGTAATGATCAACCTTCTGGAAAACGCCGTTAAGCATTCAAAGGAAGACTCCGAGATTGAGGTCGCAGTTAATAAAAGCGGCAATGAAGCAGTGTTTGAGGTCATCGACAACGGAGAAGGTATAGCCGAACAGGATCTCCCATATCTGTTTGAAAGCTATGCGCCGAACAGGAAAAGAAGCTCTGATTCATCAAGAGGAATGGGGATCGGACTGTCTATCTGTATGTCGATTATAGAAGCACATAAAGGGAAACTGGAAGCAGCCAACAAAAAAAACGGCGGCGCGATTTTCCGATTTGCGCTGCCGCTGAAAGAAGAGGAAAGCAATGGAGAATAACCCTATGATTCTTATTGTGGAAGACGAGGATGTAATCAGCAACTATATATCCACAGTACTTGCCACGAATGAATTTAGTTTTATTAAAGCCTCCAAAGGCAAGGACGCCGTCTCTATGGCGGCTTCGTATTGCCCCGATCTTATTCTGCTCGATTTAGGACTGCCGGATATGGATGGCCTGGATGTTCTCAAAACAATCAGGCAATGGACGGGGCTTCCTGTGATTGTTGTTTCCGCCCGCGGGCACGAGCGCGAAAAAGTGGAAGCGCTTGATCTTGGAGCGGACGATTATATCACCAAACCATTTGGCACTGCGGAACTGCTCGCGCGGATAAGAACTGAGCTCCGTCACAGCCAGAGAGTCATGGATACAAACAGCTCCGGTACCGGAAGAATCACGACCGGAGAGCTTGAAATTGATTATGGCAAACGGCTGGTATTGCTTGCGGGAAAAGAAATCCATCTCACACCGATTGAGTATAAAATTATCGTTCTACTTTCCCGGTATATCGGAAAAGTACTTACCCATGATTTTATCATTAAGGAAATATGGGGCCCTTTCACGAATGAAACATATTCGAGCGAGATACAGGCCCTCCGCGTCAACATGGCAAACATCCGAAGAAAGCTTGAAACCAATCCCGGAGAACCGAGATATATTGTCACGGAGGTCGGTGTAGGATACCGCATGACCGATGATTGAAAAATAGAATTGTTTAAAGACCTATGGAACTGCATTGCCTACAGGGCTTCAGTTCATAGGTCTTTTTCTTTATTCAATCTTTACAAATGAGCTTTAAATACGAATGCCACCTTTGTGTAAAATTATGTTAAAATAGTAATACCAAAGATAAACAATTGAAAAGGACAAACTTGCCGAAAGGCAGGGACGCAAAGCCATATGGTCTAAGGTGCAGATGAATGATGACAGCCTGATTGCCAAAATGACTAAAAGTCCTTTTTCTGCCCGTCTGTGGTGGTATAGGGCTCTTTATATTGATCAAAAATTTGCTGTACACCGGCATCATCAAAAACGGCGACAGTCAGTCGCAGTATATTGACGAACTTCGGATCATCGACGACGACGTGTTTGCTCAGGCGCAGAATATCATGCGGAAGCGAACCCAGCCCCATAGTTCCATTAAGCTTAACTGCAAAGGGAAGTCCCTGCTGGTGGGAAATATCTACTGCGCCCACTGCGGCAACCGTCTGACCCTCAATACCAGTGGGAAAAATAAAAAAATGCCTGACGGCACCATTCAAAAAGAAGTTCGGATGCGGTATCAATGTCACTACAACGTAAGGCATCCCGGAGAATGTGACGGTCAATCTGGCTATTCCCTAAAAAAAGTTGATTCCATTGTTGATCAGCTTATCCGCACGAAGTTCTCTGAGATCACGGCGGCGTCGGAGTCTGAAATTCTCTCCAGCCAACATGAAAATAGCAAAATCCAAGTGCAAGCTGCCAAAGTCACATCTGATGGATAAGCAGAAAAAGCGTGACGATTATAAGGGCGAAACCCTCAAGATCATTCGGGGTCAAAGTAAGATGAGTATTGACCTGCTAAATGCTCTTGTTGAGAAAACCGAAGAACAAATCAAAGAAGCACATGCAAGCGCAGATACGGCAGAGGCAGAGTTGCAGGAACTGCTTGAAACCTCGGAAGGATTAAAGCGTGAGTACGACCAACTGTTAAGCTGGGCCTATCTGTACGACAAAAGTTCCTTCGAGGCAAAGGAAATGATTGTATCGCAGTTCATTAGCTCCGTCCGTGTTGCAGAGATTACAATATTGAAGTAGATTTCAATGTCTGCTTTGAAAAATTGCAGCCTTTTGCACCGGCAAGCCAAGGCAAGATAAAATGCAGGCACCCGCGTCACGCACCGCATAAAAAAGTTCAGGAAAAGCCACTTTTAATAGCTTTTCCTGAACTTGGTGGAGATCCACTAACCATATCCGAACCCAGGGCGACTTCAATTTCCGCGAGGGTGATTGTATGCGTTCCGCCTTGGACGTTGAATGTGATAATCAGCCTGTCGTCTTTCACATAGATGGCGTTGAGGAAAATATCTATCATTCGCTTCTGGTATTCTTTGCTGTTCACACCGACGTATTTGAATTGGCTGATCCAAGCCACGACCTGTTCCTTTGTGTATTTCGGCTTTTTAAGCCCAGCCAGTAAAATGCTAATTTCCAAGCTCTCTTTCTGCACCATCCAAATGATCACTGGCATATTGTGCTTCTGCTTCTGTGAATCCCCGTATTCTGATGTTAACGGATCATAGATACCTTGTTTGGACATATACATTGTTTTGGAATATGTCTCAGCTTTTTGTAAAGCATTTTGATATTCTACAGAAGGTTTCTTACCAAAAGAAAAAACTGTTTTTAGTGTATCACCTTCATGAATAGTATTACCAGCATTGGCGCTCTGGCTTACTAAAGAGCCTTTTGCTACTGAATCCGAATAATCCTCGGTAATTTTACAAGTGACTTTGTTTGTATCTTCCCAACTTTGAATTGCAGCCTGATCCATTGAACTAAAGTCAACAACAGTTACTTCAATCTTTTTACTGTCCTTTGTATCATTTTTTGTTGTATTGTTACTTGCCGCAGAGTTTACATTGCTGCCTCCTGTGCCGTTCTTGGTTGTACTGCTGTTACCACCAAGACTGGCTATTACGCTAATAACAACGATAGCGATGATAACCCAGAACCATTTCTATATATGGGCTTCTTCTTTTTGACAGGCTGAATGGGTTGCTGACCGCGTATTTACTTTGTTTACCGGTTGTGCTTCCTAAACATTTGCTGCCGGAACTCCGCAATTAGGGCAAAACTTACCCTCGGATTCTGTGCCGCATTGATTACATTTCATGATTGTCCTCATAAAATTATATTTGTTGTTCTTCATATCAACCCGTTGAGGGCATTGAGCGCTATTTTTGCTTTGCTATTCCATAGGCACTTAATAAAAATCTTTTGCCCATCTGACATTTTGAAAACAATATTTGTGCCAAGGGAAGAATGATATTTTTCTACTTTTTTGAAATCTATATGCCGTTCGATTTTCCCAGACTTAGCATCCACCAATTCAGCAAATTGTCTGTATATATTGAATGACTTTTTCTCAAATACAAATGATCCACATGATGGGATGCTGGCAACAAGTGGATTATCGTCTTGCGGCGTTGAAGTGGTGTCATCGGGCAAAATGATATTAGCGGTTACTTGCTTGATCACTGTTTCGACACCGCAGTATTCACATATAGCAGTCCGGCTTCCTTGTACAGTTTTTAACGGAGCACCACAAGCATCGCACTTTAATATTGGCATCGTAACACCTTCTTTTAATTAATTTCCCAAACCAAACAGATATTAATTCCCTTTGCTGAAGCGGTTGATGTGAAGGTATGCAGCTTCCAACCTTTTTTTGCTCCGAGATCAAGCATCGGCTGAACCTTTTTTTGTATTTTATCTTGTGCATCAGTAAGAAAACCTGCTTTGATGACAACATTCTCTAGCTTGTAACTAAGTGATGGGCATGGCATTCTTGTAGCATATTCCGATGTAGCCGCTACACCGGCAGCAGTACCACAGTTCGTACAAAAGCTGCCCTCAAATTCATTTCCGCAATTTTTGCATTTCATATGCATTTTCTCCTCGTATAATAATTAAAGTGGCGAACCACAATATTCACATTCGTCTGCCGCACCCGGTATTATTGTATTAGTTGCTCCGCAATTTGGGCATTTAACAGTACGTGGTTTTGTATCTGTTGTCAGGTTGTTACCGACAGAATTGCTAACAATGTTATTTGCTGATTGTATTACTGGCATAACTAACTCGCGTTTATTCAAATCAATATAAGCATTCAGAAAATATCCGGCACCAATCATCATCTGCAAATCAGAGGCGGCACTATCATATGTAGTAGGATAAGCAGCAGCAATGTTATCAATTAAAGTGTTATTGCTTGCATTAACTATTGCGACATATCGGCTGAATTTTGCTCCGCGATTTACAAATTGTTTTCCTTTAAACACCATGAGCAAACCGCCGCCGCAGAATAATATCAACATTATAATGATACCGCCAACAACGCTGCTGCCATCTTCTGTTTTAAGTTCGCCGGTGAGTCCCATGATTAAATAAAAAATACCAATCCCAAATAATACCCAGCCAAATGTTTTTAAGGCTTTGCCGTTCTTTAAGTAATTGTATTTTTCATCAGACATCTTCTTAACAAGCATCAATATACCAACCGGAAAAAACAAAATAAACAGTAGAATAATGATTCCCCATGAAAAAGATTTTTTTTGCATTAACAATCACCCTGCTTTCCTAATATTTATGATCCGCAAGACTCATATTCGCCAACGGTACGGGATAATATCTTATTTGTTGCGCCACAACCATTGCACTGAATGTTATGTACGATACTGAATTAACAGGAGCTTGTTTGTATGCTTCGTTATTCTGTGCTGGATGTTGAGAAGTAGTAAACACAGGGCGATTCCGTCCGGTGTCAATATAGGCATTTGAAAAAAATCCGTTATTAATCATATCGGTGACGTTTTGAGTAACTATGGCTACGGTCACTCCAGTAGAAGCTGCCAGTAAATCAATGGATTTTGTTGCATCGGCGGCAAAACGGGAAAAATAATCTTTAAAGGTTTTAATCAACCTTTTCTTCTTCGTTCCTGATACTATTAAAAATATACCGCATATAGTGACACAAAAAATAACCATTCCGACATCAAAAGCGGCTTTAATTTGCGTGCTGCCAACCACCATAACCCAAACATAACAACAATGAAATGATGAAAGCGGCGGTTGCCATTATTTCTATTTTCGAACCCTTTGCCGATTGGCTGTAGGTTCGGATTATGCTGATTTGGTGAAGACGAATAGGATCGAACTCTCGACCTTGGGATGTTGATAAAACCACAGATTATTGTTCCTTAAAATTAAGTACGGTCATCCCCACAAATTTATAATAAATCTCCACCAGTTGGGTGATATTGCCCTCCGCGTCCTTCTCCCGCTGATGAACGACGATTTTGTCAATCAGCTTGTTAAGAATCCGGGCGTCCAGTGCGGTCAGATTAGCGCTCAATTACGAGAAATGGGAGGTTTTCGTTGAATCGAAGACCTCCCAAATACAATTACTTTTTATACTCTCTTAATAACAGAGCCATAGACTGTCTCATCGGCTTAAGCCCATATTCATAAGCATCTGCATAAACTCTCGGCACCTTTTTCAGCCTATAATTCACATCATCAAGGTCAAAAGAGGATAAATCCAAATCCTCAACACCGAGCCACTCGCAGTATTCTTTATATTGTGGACCCTTTTTCTTTTTAAAGGCTTTGGCCAACTGCTCGAGTCCACCGGGGCCACCATAGTCTTCAATAATGCCATACCCCTCGCCGGCGAGCACTCGGGGCGATTCTTTCCCCTATAGTTCCTTATCTTCAAAGATTTCCTCAAAAACGACATGAATTTACCATCCGTCACCAAAGCCGTAAAGAAACGTGGTTTCCGTTTCTTCGGTAAGGACATTTTTGACCTTTGTTTCCGCAGCATCAAGAGTTCATCCTTCAAATTTGGAAAAGTCATCTTCACTAGGCAGCTCAACACGGTTTAGCCAGTTCCGGTCTTTCCTTGAAGAATCAACAAGTTTTCTGTTTATATCATTGTTAATGTGCTCTCCAAAACACTCATTATCAGCCTTAATTCGACATAGCATTATAATCCGCAACGATATCATTATATTCATCAATAGCTTGTTCATACTTATCGTATAGATCATTATAGTCATCCAACATGTTGTTATATAAATCAGCATATGTATTACTTTTTGAGGAATTATACATAGACTTATAATGGTCGAGATCAGAAAGCAAACCTTTGAGCTTATCCTCCATGTTTTCTATTTCAGCTTTGCGCTTATTCAGATCCGCTTCCATCGCATCCAGCTTTTGCTGTTTTGTTTGCGTACTTGAGTTAGATTGAGTTGTTGCTGGCGAAGTGTAGCTTGTAGAAGGCTTTTGCGTAGCAACGGCTGGGCTGGAATATGAGGTCTGCGCCATCAACGAATTTCCAAAGGCAATGAGACCAGCGCCGGTAAAAACTAAAGCGAGAAACAGTACTCCAATTGGATGGTCAATTGCTTTGATATAAGCCCTTGCCTTCACTCGGTTTCGTCGCTTTGATTCCGTCATGCTCACATGGTTTGCATTAGCGAACAACTTCGCATATCTCCAATTCGCGAACGTGTACGTGGCTATATTTCCGCTCATTCCAATGCCGCCAAGCCAAACACTTTGCTGCATGGTCGAATGACTGGCGGACAATGGAGGGAGTTTCATAATTAGTCCAAGCAGCAAATAGGCAATGGC
The DNA here is from genome assembly GCA_034926865.1 of Clostridiaceae bacterium. Lineage (GTDB taxonomy): Bacteria > Bacillota > Clostridia > Oscillospirales > Butyricicoccaceae > RGIG1902. Next base: position 24,851 of record JAYFQP010000002.1, on the reverse strand, counting down.
GGCGACTGCAAATGGGAGTACCCAAAACGCATCACTTTGGAAGCCAGTTGTAATATTGAAGATAGGAACACTTCCAATGGCTATCGCTGCCGCCATCAGAACAACCAGCCACTTGAGATTTTTGGCTTTTTTTCGATGCGCCAAGCAATCCGCACAAATTGGCATATTCATAGAAACCGTTCGGGTGGTTTTTCTGTTTCCTGATTGATGGGATGCTGATGTACTGATGTTTTCCGTTGTAGTTGTCGGCTTCATACAGCACGTACAGAAAGGCGGAACAATCAATCTGTCGGCATTAAGAGTAACGGAATACTGTATATCCATCCGGTTGCGCCGGAGAGCTTCCTTTTCTTCTCGTTCTTCCTCGACCTGCTCAGTTTTCAATCGGCTGAGCGTATCCGCATCCTCGCCAATGCGCTCCGCAAAATCAGGCAGTTCTGCGAAAATATTTTTCAATGCGATAGCCAGTTTTAATGAAGCTTCCGTCTGGGCATGCTTATTATGCAAATCCACAGCCAGGTCACGAACAGCGCGAGCCAATTCTTCGCTATCATCATGTGATACGCCCTTTGCTCTTGCATCAAGTTGAAGCGGCTGCGCAAATTTATCCCATCTGGTCATAAGTTTGATCAGATCATCAATGGCATCGTTCATTCGAATATCATCAACGCTCTTGCCAATATGCTCAACCATTTTGCAAATCTGTTGCTTTTGGTTTTGAAGCTCTGAATTAAACTGCAATGCGTATTCAGAAAGGACATCATCAATAACGGCACTTCCCGAATATTGCTCATCTGCGGTATATTTTTCCGCTAGCATAGTAGCGAGTTCCGCAACATTATCAGCTGATATTCCGGTGAGTTTTTGCGAAATGATGTGGCTAATTTCGCTTCTTATATTGCGAAGTTCGGTATCGATTTCAGTTGTACCGGGAATAAGCGTAAATCCGGAAACAGAACGGGCTTCATTTACTTCAAGGCGAATTTGTTCGCTGTCAACTGCCTCGAACAATCGGCTTATTTCGAGTATAGCGTATTTATACTTATAAACATCGCCCATCGGGAGAAAAGGAAAAGCATACCGCTTTAAGTTAAGATCTGCCAATGCGCTCAACTCGCACACATTTATTTCTTCGAATTGTGAACCTGATTGTAAGGCAGAAATATAGTCGATGATTTCGTCAACGGTTTCGGAGGAACAACCTAAAAACCAGTTTATTTCTGCTATGAGTCGTCTTTGTGGGGTTGTAAGAGTATTTATTGCCTCCAAACATTTTTCAGAATCCAGCAATAGAGCTTTTTCTTCAGCCAGCGCATAAATTCGGTGTCTGTTGTCCAGTGGCGTAACGCCTAATATGAAAAATGGGTTTTCAGACAACATCATTTTTATACACCTCCACTGGCATTTTCTTAGTAAACAGCATAGCCGTGATTTCAACTAAATCTGTGCCAGTTTCCTCTCGATACCAGCAATTTCATCGTCCAGTCTTTTCTTTTCCTTGCCGGAAAATATTCCAAGCGCTTTCCGCTTGGTCTGTAGGGATTCTTTCTTTTTAAGCAGAGCTAAACGCATTTTTTGCTTCTCCTCTTTCTGACGAGCATGTTCACGTCGCTCCTTTGCCTGATCTTCAGCCATCCTTGACCGTTGACGCGCTTCTTCATCGTTTTTACGCTGTTCTTCTTCCTATGCTTGCTGCGATAGTTGTTTGTTTGTATCTTTCAATCTTATTTTGATGAATCCGCTCTTTTTCTTTTTCCGCCGCTTCTTCAGAACGCAAGCGCGCTTCTTTGTCATATTGCGCTTTTTCTGCTTCCCAGGCATCAAGGGCAGCTTTCCTATATCTATCAGCAATAGCCTCATCGCGCTCTGCTCGCACAAAGTTAAAAGAAGTTAGAATATTCGAGATCGCTTCACGCAAATCTTTATAAATGCCGCCGTCTGGAGTAATCCCGTAAAGCAGTTCCCAAAAACATAGCGCTTCTTGTGTGGCATTTTGGTTAATAGCTCTTTGGCGCTGTCGATTAGAAAAGGAACAATGCCGTCTTCCTTTTCTTTTACAATGGGCTGTGAACCCGTCGCGATTGCGTGATCCTGAATCGGAACTATATAATACTGCCATTCGGAGCACAATTGCTTAAGTTCATCCAATTCATTTTGATGTTCAGATTTAATGGATGAACGTCTAAGAACAGTTACATTGCTCTTAATGTTGAGATAAGCTGAAGGTGAGGTGTTATAGCCAGCGCGTAATCATGTAGAATGTCGTCCAAAAGTTGGTGAGCGCTGTCAGAAGCAAAGTTTACAACTAAATCATGGTATTCTCGAAGCGTAATCTTTCGCATTTTTGTCAATACTGTCGTTGAAATTTCCATATTATAGACACGCAGTTCGTTTTCTATCAGGGCTACATCGTTTATGCTCGGAAAATCTGCTTTTTATCTTGTGCGGTTAATTGTATCTAATAAAAACTTAGGATAGATGTTAAACTGAAGTGCTGATATCCCGCAAATTGTTTCACAAAGGTCATCATTATCAATTTTAGGCAGGAGCGTAAGCAATATGTTGATTACGGGAATATCCATTTCGTCATAAATAATGGAGATAACGTCCTTATAAAAACATGTCTCATTCTTTGTACCGGTTAAGCCTATCGACAATCTCCCGCTCACCATTACAGCCGGGAAGCCATCTTAATTCGGCAGTCAAACGCTTTGCGGGATTTGTGAGTGTCTGCAAAGCGTTTTCAAGCAATGCTTCATCACCAAGCAAACTCTTTTCCGTATACAACGTTTGCAATTTTCTCCGATTGTCGCACATGTCGGCGTCCAAAAGATAAAACGGGTTCTCGAATATTGTCATAATGCTTACTCCGAAATAAATCCGATTTTTCGTCCGCTCCCCTTAATCGGAGGCAATAGGTTGATTGATGCGGCGAGTATGTCGTTATCAATAGCTTCCTTGCCCTGCTTGACGGCCATTCTGCCTGCTTCCTTTACAGTGAAAGCCACATCAGAAACCGGACGCCCCTGCAATTTTTCGGCCGCATATTCGATGCTTACATCGTCCACGAGCGGAAGCTTCGACAAAAGGTTGGATAGAAGCAGCCTAACTTCCTCTGCTGAAGGCATTGTGACTTCTATGATATGATCAAATCTTCCGCGTCTGAGAATTGCCGGGTCGATGGACTCAATCATGTTTGTCATAGCAATTACAAGAACCCTATTTTTTGCCGCTTCGGGGATACGGCGTAAAAATTCCGCAACTTCCTCCACGTGATTCATTCCGGATGCCTGCCCCACACTTCGGTCGGTGAGGAAGGCTTCCATTTCATCAATTACGATAACAGATGGTGCGTTGTCCATAGCCTTATCAAAGACCTCTGATATCTTTTTGCTGGTGTCATGTATGTACGGACTGCCAATACTGCCGGAATCTATGGAATAGCTAGGCCAGTCTAAAAACTCTACCAATCGGTCAACGGCATAGGTTTTACCGCAACCGGGAGACCCATGTAAGACAATGGCTGATGGGAAATCTATACCCATTCTCTTATAGGCATCTTCGTGAGCGATAATTTCAACAACGTGCTCGTTGAAAAAGTTTTCAAGGTAAGGCCTGCCCGGTAACAAAAACTTTGTCTCCGGTAATAGACCGCCATCAGCGTGCGAATTTTCTTCCTTCCCATCGGTTTTAATATCTTCTTCTGCTCTTGCCTTTGTCAGATATGTGCCGCTTGGCGCGGTAAAGCCAGCATCTTCGATAATACCTTCAACTTCTTTGGCATCCATCCACTCCAGTAGCTTACACAAACGCCGAAAAGATTTGACGGAGATGGAGACCCCCGCAGATAACCACGTCCCGAGAACTGTCTGATCATCAAAGCTCTCGGAAACAGTATAGGTGGGCAGCAGTCGTGATATCTGTTCGAGGTACACGGCGTCATGTAGCGATATCGTACCGACAATTTTTCTTGTCTTCCGCAGTGCAACGGCAAACGCTCTTGCTTCAATGCCTGTGTTCGGGTATGGGCCGCTTTCTACGGATGAAATTATGTAACCATGCTTGCTTGTAAAAACGCGGTATTCGGCATCACAGGTGGCCAGACTCTCAAACACACTTTCCGGAATCAGCCCTGCCGTCACCCACTTACCATATAGTTGTGGCTTTACAGCCAATATAAACCCGTCATAGCTTGTGCTGGATATCTGCCACTCCTCAGAAAAAGCGACGAGCTTTTTCGTTTTAGAGCCATCCGGAAGCATTGTACCTCTGACTAGCCATTGCTTTGCGACCATAGGATCACCCCCTGATGACATTTACTTTATCGAACATATTCTCGCCTATGCCGTCAGCAACCTCTATACGGGAGAGCTCTGCTACTATAGCACGAAGTTCGTCAATCTGATCGCTTTTGATATATGCTAAGCCCGCTCGTTTCAGGTCTTCAAAGCGACTGCGATCAGTAAAGTTGTACGGGTTTTGAACCATTCTGTTAAAGTAGTCTATTACGAACCAGTCCTTACGCCAGAGGATTGCAAAGTTTTTACCTTTAAGCTCAAGCAACTGGTTTTCAAAATCCGGATCATTCCTATCGATAGACCGTTGCGCCGCCCGCGTAAGATTGTCAAAAGCTTCTGCCTCCGAAGGCTTTGCGTGTTGCCGCACCGCCTTATTAAAGAAGTCTGCGCAGCTATCAAGGTCCATCTGCCGGATTTCTTTGATGTGTTCCTGCCTAGTTTGCGCGAGGAGTCTTTTGGCTTCCAACAACTCCTCGGAAGCCTTTAGTGCATCCTCCTGATCATGTGTCTCGTTTCCAAGTGAAGCGGCTTTCTTTGCCTTCTCTCTGGCTCGTTCCAGCTTTGGGTCGTCAACCTTTTCAGACATGGCGTCAACGCGGTCGATTATCTGCTGCCCGTCGTCGGATATTTTGTCTGTATCGGAAAGATTAAGTTGTCCTTCTTGCCGGGAATAAAAGTTTCTAATTCCGAAATCAGCTCCTATGCAAGGGATTGACGCGCCCAGACGTATAACACCGTCATCTCCCATCTCATAGTCGCATTCAATTTCCGCTCCGGTTGGAATAATTCCACTTTCAAAATCAATTCCCTTAATTTTATAGCATCCGATAAACTGATTATCATCAATCGGATTCGGAATTTCTCCCTCCCAAAGCTTAAAATTGAGTGAAGAGGTGGCACATGCTTTTAACGTTTGTCCGGCCTTAAATGTTTTGTGACCTTTCATCGGTAGAGCATCTCCGTCCTTAACCAGGAAGTCTCGCACAGGCGTACCGCCGAGCTTGTCCAGGACCTCGACAAAAATCGAATGAGAAGCCGGTATTGCGCCTATGGTTGCCATTGTCCTGGTGATTACGATACGGTTTTCTCTCAATTGTAAAGCCTGACCATAGGTATCATATACGACAACATCAAACATGTTTTCCCCATCCTTGAAGAGGGGCAATTCAAGTGTCATACCGTTTTTTAAATTGGCGCGTCCGGATGACCAGCCGGAATCTATGCTGGTGATCTCGACCGCAAAACCCGCATCTTTGTTTACCAAAAACGCAATCCGCGCTTTTGAATCCGTTGTTCTGGCTGTGTATTTAAAAGATATATTCTGTCCGGCCAAAGCTTCGGCGGTGATTGACTTGCGGTTGTGGCGCTCGCTCGACCAATCAATGGACTCGGCGAAAATACTGGCACCTTCCGCGACGGCGGTCATGGGATTCACTTCAATGCTGACCGGAAGCGACAGTTCGAATGAAAGCCTATCACGAAGCAGCTTATAGTTGGTTGGGCCGCCGATAAATACGATTTTCTCAATGTCGTTGGCGGATAGCCCGGCTTTTTTCAGCGTATCACGGGTAGCCTCCACCGTTTCGGTAACTGTTTCGGCAATGATACCGTCCAATTCAGCTCGCGAAATGGGAATGTCAATATATACCTCATCACCTTTCTCGTCCATACACCGCAAAGACCCCTCATCCATTCTAATGACAGTGTCATTATTGGCCGAGAGCTCAATCTTAGCCTGTTCAACAGCCCACTGCGCCAGACGGCAGAGCGCTTTGTATTTAGGATTCACAAGGAGATCGTCTGGGAAATCAAAATTGTTGTTTAACCACGGCACGACGATTTGGTTGAAAATGGCACGGTCCAGATCTCTGCCACCGCACATCTCTTTGCCGCCATGTGCCAACAGGTTTACCTTACCGCCAATATTTTCGGCAATAGAAGCATCAAATGTTCCGCCACCGAGATCGTAGATCAGGAAAATCCCTTCCTGTTTAGAACTCTTCATGACGCTCATGACAGCGGCAACCGGTTCCTGCATCAACGCTACTCTCCTAAAACCCGCAAGCTGTGCAGCTTGTAAGGTAGCGTCTTTTTTCATTTGATTAAATGCCGCAGGCACGGTAATCACCGTTGCTGTTTCAGGGTCATTTCGAATCTCCTCTGGAAGATAGCCGAAAAGAACCTTCAATATCTCCGCGCTGCATTCCTCAGGCGTCATGGAGAGCTTTGCCGACTTAAATTCGATTTTCGTGCTTGTCCCCATAAAACGTTTGAAAAGTGTAGCAGAGTTGTCCGGATCATAGGGAGATTGATTGTATGCCTTCTGACCGTAATACCGGTTTCCGCGTTTATCAATAAAAATGGCCGAGGGGGTAACGTCATTTTGTTCGGGGCTTTTCCAAACGCGGATGTTTTGCCCATCATAAGAGCAAATTGCGCTGTTGGTGGTTCCAAGATCAATTCCTATGTAATATTTCATCCATCTGCCCTCCCTAAAATGACGGTTCCTGTTTTGACAACCGATTCTGCATCCATAATAATCGGTTCTATCATCTGCTCTACGAACAGGCGGTCGTGTGTATCAAAATCATCCATATTAAGTGGAGTGACCGCCATGCCAACGTCAAAATATTGTCCCTCAACGTTTACAATCCGCAGTCCTGCATTTTCTAATGCAGCATCCACCTTTTTGATGAACCAAGCGAATTGACTTACATATTTGGAGCTGTCCCCGGCATTCAGCTTGGACATTGCCTTTTCAAAGACGCGGCGGAAGCGCCATGATTCGACAGCCATGTCGATAATGGACTTGCGCAACCGCTCAACCGAAGTATTGTTTTCTTCCATAGCTATCTGTCCTTTTTGTACTTGTTTAGGAATGAACTGAAATCATTTGACTCCTCGTCCGGATTTTGAGGTATTGAATTCTCCGAAAAAATATCTTGTAAAAGCAGTTAGCGTAGGCCTGGATTACAATATTGAAGTTGAATTCAATGTTTCCTTTGAGAATTTTCAACAATATTGCATTGAAAACGGGGATATAAGTGATGCAACTATGCGGTTCGCATCCGCATGAAATCGCCTCAAAAAGTACAAAAAACCACAAAATCATTAAAATCTCGTGGTTTTTGTGGTGGAGACGAAGAGGATCGAACTCTCGACCTTACGGATGCGAACCGTACGCTCTCCCAGCTGAGCTACGCCCCCAAGTTGTGGAAACTGTTTAATTTTCGGATTTCGTTTTGTGCAGGTTGTCAGGTAGCCGGGGCCAGCTTTGCGGATAGCTTGCTCTCCCAGCTGAGCTACGCCCCCATGATTCATATATTAGCCTCAATTCGGAACCTTAAACTGGCAACTGTCTCATATTGACAGCAGGGTTATTATACTCTTTTTAAGCATAAATGTAAAGCCAAAATTTAAGCGTGCCGCAGCCTTTTGCCGCGGCACGTCTATATTTAAATTACCGTATTTTCAGCGCTTTGGCGCAATGTGAACTGCATGACCCTCTATATCTTCCAAAGCCTCGCTCACCGCTTCCGTAAACGTTGGATGCGGTCTTATAACCTTTGATAAATTCTCCACGGTAAGCCCACTTACAATAGCTGACGAAAGCTCGCTTACTATATCCGTCGCTCTGGCACACATAAGCTGAGCACCTAATATCTTGCCTGTGGCTTCTTCGCTTATTATCTTTATAAATCCCCTGTCCTGCTCCTCTATGAGGCTTTTCCCGTTGCCTGACATGATAAACTTGCCTGTTTTTATGGCTATACCCTGGGCCTTGGCATCATCAGAAGTGATACCAACGCTGGCTATCTCGGGGTTCGTATATATGCAGGCGGGTACAACATTCAAATCGACAGACGGTTCTTTTCCGGCAATAATCTCGGATACTACTATTCCCTGAGCCGAAGCAACATGCGCCAACTGAATCTTAGAAGTCACATCTCCTATTGCATAGACATTTTTCATGCTTGTTTCAAAATGGTCTCCTGTAACGATCCTGCCGCGCTCCATTTCAAGCTCTACGCCGCTTCCTAAGAGCCCCTTTGTATTCGGACGCCTGCCAATCGCAACAAGTATTCCATCGGCATAGGCAGACTGTGAGGTCTCCTTTGACGCAAACTCACAGCATAATGACCCGTCATCTGCCTGTTTTATTCTTTTTACTTTTGAAGATGTGAAAAGCTTTACCCCACGCTTTTTAAAGATCATCGAAAGATTTTGGGATATCTCTCTCTCCATCGTAGGAAGTATTCTGTCAAGCGCCTCGACAATAGTTACCTCACAGCCGAGAGAATGATATACCGAGGCAAACTCAACTCCGATAACTCCCCCACCTATTATCAAAAGGCGTGGATATACGCCGTCTTTCTTATCAAGAAGCTCGTCGCTTGTTACAACATTAGACAGATCAAGCCCTTCTATAGGAGGTCTTGCAGGCACAGATCCCGTTGCAATAAGGATGTTTTCAGAAGAAATCTCTCTTTCTTCTCCATCAGAGGATATTTTTACAATACCCTCAGACACGATGATTCCAGTACCTCTTATAAGATCTATCTTATTGGCCTTCAGTAGCTGCTCTATTCCCCCTCTGAGCTTGGATACAACCTCGTCTTTACGCTCCGATATTTTACCCATATCAAAGCTTAGGCCCTCAGCAGTAATGCCGAGAGAAGTGCAGGTTCTCAATTCCTCATATACCTGAGCTGAATGCAAAAGCGTTTTTGTAGGTATGCATCCTCGATTAAGGCAGGTTCCTCCCACATCTCTATTTTCAATCAACGCTGTTTTAAGCCCGAGCTGAGCGGCCTTGATTGCCGAAACATAACCCCCTGGGCCCGCGCCTATGATAACTAATTGATAGTCGCTCATTTTTATCTGCCTTTCTATATGAACTGCTGCGTTATGAGCCAGCGTATATCTTCTATAATCTCTTCGTCTTCCGGCTCGTATACTTTTCCTTCAAGCCTTTCGATCATTGCGGCAGGAGAAAACTCGCTGCCCTTAAGCCATAACGGCACCTGTGATATCAGGCTCTCATCCATAGCATCGGAATAAAGCTGAGCCTCCTTCACCCTGCCTCCTTCTATCAAAAGCCGCATATCAGCGTCGCCCCATGCAAAACGATGGCTGAAACAGGTGGTAAACTCAAGCTTTTTGCCATAAAGCCAATCCCATGAAGCAAAATTATCTTTTAGTGTCTCCACTATGTTTTCATCAAACATCTCATCTTTCAGCATCTCAGGCTTAAATCCATACACCTCTCCAAATGCATCGATGAGCTCATGCCGCACTGCTTCTATCGTAACCTCCGGCTTAAACTCAGTCAGGTTTGCTATCCTTGACCTTACTGACCCCACTCCCTTGGATTTAAGCTTTGAAGGATCAACATTCAGGTATTTTGAAAGCGCAGAGGTATCTACATTTACAAGTATTGTGCCGTGGTGATAGCTTTTCCCACCAGAGGTATAAAACGCATTGCCTGAGAACTTTCTGCCATCGGCAAGTATATCATTGCGGCCTGATTTTATGGCCACTATTCCAAGCTTCCCTACCGCTTTTATTATTACCTCCAGCTGCTTTTCAAGGTTATAATCCTCAGTGTTCACTAAAAAGGTGAAGTTAAGGTTTCCCATGTCATGATAAACGGCGCCGCCGCCCGAAAGCCTTCTTGCCAGAAAACCGCCGTCACTGCGCAGTTCTTCTACCTTGCACTCTTTCCAGCAGTTCTGATTTCTTCCTATAACTACAGTATGGCGGTTTTGCCAAAGGTAGAGGATACATGATTTTTCAGGCACATTATCAAGCAGATATTCCTCTATGGCAAGATTATGGTATGGGTTATTGGATTTTTCAATATAACAGTACAGCTTTTCCATCATTATATGGGCCTCGTTTCCGTATGCCGTGCCGGCAGCCCAAGCATATTGTTACCTTGGGCTGCCGGAAAGCCTTAGATCAGTCTGAGAACTTATAGCGCAGCCTCGGATTGCGGGCTGCACCTACCTCGTCAAGCCTGCGGACAGGTGTGGTGACGGGTGCTTCATGAAGAGCCTCAGGATTATTCTGCGCCGTTTCAAATAGCTCTCTCAGCATATCTGCGGCTTCGTCAAGAGTCTCTTTGGATTCTGTTTCGGTTGGTTCGATCATCAACGCCTCATGAACGATGAGAGGGAAATACATCGTTGGGGGATGAACGCCTTTATCCAGCAGACCCTTGGCAATATCCATGGCTGAAACACCGGTGTTTTTCTTTAAAGACTCAAGAGACATTACAAACTCGTGCATGCAGTGCCCCTGCACAACCATATCATAAATATCGCTCAAGCGGCTCATGAGGTAATTGGCATTTAGGACGGCATTTCTGGAAGCCTCGGGGATTCCCTCTCTGCCAAGCGTAATGATATACGTCAGCGCTCTTATAACGACTAAGAAATTGCCATAAAAGCTCTTTACGCTGCCAACGGATTTTTCTGGCTTAACAAAGACATATTTATCCCCGTCCTTGCTGACGCAGGGGCCCGGCAAAAACTCTGACAAAAGCTTTTTGCAGCCCACAGGCCCTGCCCCGGGGCCGCCGCCGCCGTGCGGAGTTGAAAATGTCTTGTGTAGGTTTAGATGTACGACATCAAAGCCCATATCACCCGGTCTTACCATTCCCATAACAGCATTAAGATTGGCTCCGTCATAATAGTTAAGCCCGCCCGCCTCATGGATTATATTAGTTATCTCAGTGATATTCTTGTCAAACAGCCCAAGGGTATTTGGGTTCGTAAGCATAAGACCTGCTGTATCGTTTCCGACGGCTGCACGCAAAGCACCAAGATCGACAAAGCCATCCTCGCTCGATGGAATAGAAACAACCGTAAAACCGGTCATCGCTCCGCTGGCGGGGTTTGTTCCATGTGCAGAATCGGGCACGATTATCTTTGTGCGCGCGCTGTCTCCGCGCGACTTATGGTATTCTTTTATCAGCATGAGGCCTGTAAACTCTCCGTGAGCACCTGCCGCCGGCTGAAAACTCATATTGTCCATTCCAGTTATCTCGCAGAGGTATTTTTCGGAGAGATAAAGCGCTTCAAGAGCACCCTGAACGGTATCCACAGGCTGAAGAGGATGTATCTTGGCAAAGCCAGGCAGAGCTGCCGCATCTTCATTGACCTTGGGATTATACTTCATTGTGCAGGAGCCAAGCGGGTAGAACCCATCATTTACGCCATATACCTGTTTGGCAAGCTCTGTATAATGGCGGCTGATATCTGTTTCGGAAAGCTCTGGAAATCTGAGAGGAATCTCTCTTCTGCCTTCGGGCAAACACTTGAGAGGTACATCGCATTCAGGCAAAATCGAGCATTTACGCCCCTTACAGCTGCGTTCAAAAACCAATTTCATTTGCTGCACACCTCCTTCAGAATTTCTACTGCCTTGTCTATGTCTTCTTTTGAGTTCTGCTCGGTGGCACACCAAAGAATTGCATTTTCAATGCCATTAGGCAGCCATCTGTCGTCAAGCGAAGCCTGAGCAAATGGATATCCCCCAAGAATCCCCTCTTTTTCAAGCGCTTCTATGGCTTTTAGTGATGGAATAGGGCTATCAGTTACAAATTCGTGAAAGAACGGAGCGCTGTATACGGGCTTGAACCCTGCCTCATCAAGCTTCTGTGCAAGATAATGGGCCTTCGCGCAGCTCTGCTGTGCAGCAGCGGCCATTCCATCAGGCCCCATAGCCGACATATAAACTGAAGATGTCAAAGCACAAAGTGCCTGATTTGAGCAAATATTGCTCGAGGCCTTTTCTCTTCTTATATGCTGTTCTCTTGCCTGAAGGGTAAGGACAAACCCTCGTTTGCCTTCAAGATCTTCCGTCTCACCGACTATTCTGCCGGGCAGCTTGCGGGTCATTGCATCTTTGCAGGCCATAAAGCCGAGATACGGACCGCCGAATGAAAGCGGAAGGCCAAGTGGCTGGCCCTCGCCTACAGCTATATCGGCCCCACACTCACCCGGAGTCTTGATAAGGGCTGCAGCAATTGGGTTTATTCCCATTATGTATTTTGCCCCGGCATCATGCGTAAGCTTTCCAAGCTCTTCAGCATCTTCAATAACGCCATAAAAGTTGGGCTGCTGCACGTAAAAGCATGAGATATCAGCGACGAGCATCGAAGCAAGCGCATCTTTATCTGTCTTCCCGTCTTTTACAGGCACGACGGCAAGCTGTGTGTCTGAAGCTTCGCAGTATGTCATAACCGTGCGGATCACATCAGGGTGAGCTGCGGCAGAAATAAGAGCCTTGACTCTTTTTCTGTCCTTGCACATGGCTACCGCTTCTGCGGCGGCTGTGGCGCCATCGTATACGGAAGCGTTGGCGCTGTCCATGCCTGTAAGCTCGCAGATCATCGTCTGAAACTCAAATATTGCCTGAAGCGTACCCTGGCTTATCTCCGCCTGATACGGCGTATAGGCTGTTACAAATTCCTCTTTTGAAGCCACGCTCCTAACGATTGACGGAATATAGTGGTTGTATGCCCCAGCGCCTCGGAATATGGTTCTGAAAACCTTATCTTTATCTGCAATTTCCATCATACGGTCCATAACCTGACTCTCGCTCAAGCCCTCGGGGATATCAAGAGGCCTGCCTAAAAGCACATCTTTAGGCAAATGGTCAAAAAGCTCGTCTATGCTGCTACAGCCTATCGCGGCCAGCATCTCTTCCCGCTGCGACTTTGTGGAAGGTACATAGCTGCCCATTATTTATGCCTCCTCGCTCTTTACAAGGCTCTCATAATCCTCTGGGCTCAGAAGCTCTTCCTCATCGCTTACATTAGAAACCTTGACAAGCCAGGCCTCATAGGGTGATTCATTGATTTTCTCAGGAGAATCAAGAAGCTCCTCATTGATTTCCGACACAGTACCGGTAACAGGGCTGTAGATATCAGATACCGCCTTGACAGACTCAACGTCTCCAAAAGCTTCTCCGGAAGTGATCTCGTCATCGCTCTGTGGCAAATTGACAAATACAAGGTCGCCAAGTTCCTTCTGAGCGTAATCGGTAAGGCCGATTACATATGTGCCATCTTTTTCTTTTTTTACCCATTCATGAGATTTGGAATACAGCAGTTCGTTAGGAATGTTCATTTTTTCTACCTCCAAATATTTTTATGTAAGGCTATGATGTTTACTAAGCTTTTTTATAAAATGGAAGAAGAATGACTTTAGCCTCAATCATTCTGCCCCTGACTTCCACATCAATATGCGTATCAATTGAGACGGAACCCTTTTGCACAAGCGCCATAGCTACAGCTTTGTTGAGATATGGGCAGTGAGTACCTGAAGTTGTATCTCCGATTTTCTCGCCGTTTAGATATACAGGGCAATTTTCTCTTGCTATGCCTCTCCCGACCATCTCTAAACCTATTCTCTCAAGCTTTGGCTCACCCTTTTCAAGCAATGCCTTTTTTCCTATAAAATCTTCTTTACCCATCTTTACGAACATTGCAAGCCCTGTTTCAAGCGGCGTTATAACATCGTTCATTTCATGACCGTAAAGCGGCATGGAAGCTTCCAGCCGAAGAGTATCTCTTGCTCCCAGTCCGCAAGGCATAAGCCCTTCGTCCTTTCCGGCTTCAAGAAGCATTTCCCAAAGTGCGGCACCTTGGTTGGCATCGCAGTAAAGCTCATATCCGCTTTCTCCTGTGTATCCAGTCTGTGATACAAGGCACATAATGCCCCCAACATTGACCTGATCCTTAAACGAATAATACTTTTTCGGAAGGCTCTCTTCAGGGACGAGTTTGCTCAATATCGCTTTAGACATAGGGCCTTGAAGGGCTATCTGAGCAAGACTGTCAGAAATATCTTCTGCCTTAACCTCCCCGAAAAGATGGTTTTTAATCCACTCGACATCCTTTTCTCTGTTTGCCGCATTAATTACAAGCAGGTATTTCTCCTCATTATAACGGCAGGCTATAAGATCATCCACAACTCCGCCGTTTTCATTGCACATTGGGCTATATCTCACGCGCCCGTCCGCAAGGCCGGTCATGTCATTTGTGAGCAGCATCTGCAGGTTGCTGAATGCATCCTTGCCCGTGATAAGCACCTCACCCATATGCGAAACATCAAACAGGCCTGCCTTTGTACGGACAGCCATGTGCTCCGCGATCACGCCTGTTTCATACTGTACCGGGAGGATATATCCGGCAAAGGGAACCATCTTTCCTCCGAGCTTTAAATGGCATTCATACAGCGGTGTCTTTTTTTCCATTATTATTACCCCTTTCATTCGCTCTTTAATTTCAAAACTCCGTTTACGACGTATATCCGGATACGCAAAAAGGCGCATTGATTTTATATATATCAACACGCCTCTGTTATTGTACCTGAAAGATTCCTTCCAAAACGGAAGTTGCTTCTTGGGTGCCTAGTCGCTTTCCAGAGTTTCGTTCGAATCCGGTCCTTTTGCCTGAGAGTTTATTGCGTCTTCCCCTTCGGCGCTGCGTAGCAGCCTCTCCCAGATTCTTCATCCGAAAATATTAAGTTTTATTTACGAGTCAAAAATACCATAATTCTCTTTTGCTGTCAATCCCGTAAATCGTTAAAGTGCGTTTTTCCAAGCGAGAAAATTAACTCGATTTTTTGTGCATATTGCACAATATATTGTCTATTATTTGTCAATATTATACTACTGCGTCTATTATTTGTCAATTAACCGGCAGCTTTTTCGTTTATTAATTTGCCTAATAAACTGTGCAGATATTGAACCTTTCAAAAATGTGACCGCCTTTCGTAATGCAAAAATACTCAATAGCTTATCCCTATTTTTTTCAGCACATCTCCGAGCCAAATCATAATACTTGGTATTTTAATATTAAGTTTCAGCATAATTGACAAAACCAACGTCGGTATAAAAATCAAAAGGAAAACAGGAACTCCATTTTTAGATTTTTTTATAATAAGAGGAACAAGATCAATCACCGCAATCAGCACAAAGCCCATCAGCAAAACAAGCATAAATTAAGCCTCCTTTTTCTTTGGCAATTTGCGCATTTTTGCTGTAATAAAAGTAATAAGAGGTAATACCATCTCGAAAAATGTCCATATGAACGGTACACTCTGCTGTGCCGAGGCAAGATGTTTTACAGAATAAGGATATAATGTTAACCCATATACTATCATAGCTGCTCCAGCAATCAGCACCATATGGCGAAAGGTTTTCACTTCAAACAAATAGCATACAGTCATCACAACAATATAGTACAGCAAGGTAATTTTGAAAAAGAGAAGTATTATATAAATTACTGCAAATAGTATTTCCATTCTGCTAAGCGCCTCTCCAAGGTTAACAAGCCTCAGAAATACCAAATGCGGTAAAGTAAACATATCAAGAGTATTCCCCAGTACGGCAATATCCCTTAAAATTACCATCATGACTGTAAATACCCCAATAATAAAACCACTAAAAATATATTTTTTTGCCTCTTTTGTGCTCATTCTTACATTAGCATTGATCATCAGGAATACGACCATTTCTCCAAATGGCATCGTAGTTACGATATGAGTTCCCTGTATATAATTTTTAAGAGGAAGATCAAATATTGGCAGAAAATAATCAAACCTATATAAATTGATCCCCAGTATTATTGAAATAATCAAAATTAAAAACGTTATTATAACAAAAAGCATGCTATATCTTGTGACAAGCTTTATTCCGTTTCGAATAGCTATAGAGCTTACAAGAATGCAGATAAGTGCAATAACCGCCGGCGGAGTTTTTTCCATTATTGTCAGCTTTGTAAAATCTACAATATCCATTAAGTTGAGAGAAGCCAATGTCAAAAAGAACCACAGATACAGAGCACCTATGACTTTCCCAAGTACTGTACCAAAGATATGCTCAAGCATCTGAATCAAATTTTTATCCGGGAACATAGTCATCAGTTTATAATAAAGATATACAAGCGGAAGAGAAATGATAAAGCCAAAAATCTCTACGAGCCAGGAATCCTGCATAGTAATGCCCGCAATAAAGGTAGTCAAAAGTGAAGAGCCCTGGACAAAGCAAATTACGGAAAACATCAATTGCTTTCCCGATATCTGCCCTTTGTCGATTCTCATGGCTGCTTGTCCTCCATCTCAAGTGACTTTACTATCTGACCTGTTATAGGAACATGTGCTTTCACCTCTACATTCAGGTCAATTTCTTTATATATATCATCCCACTTATCCTTCATTTCTTTCCACTCTTTAGGATGGGAACGATAGACGGACATTCCGAAAGAAAAAATATCACAGGATGATTCCCTCGTTACCTGATAGGTTTCCATGATTTGTTTTTTTATCTGCATTTGGGCAAGCTGCTCCAGATGCTTGATCATTTCCTCTGCATCCATGCCGTCAAAGCCCCGCAGCTCTCCTATGGTCATATTTGCATCTACCGACAGCCCAATATGAACTCCGCCGTTATCCTCCACTCTAACTTCTCTTTTGGTTTCAAGCCCATCAATGTGCAAAATGGCGGTTCCATTTTTATCTTCCACAATGACTCCAATGTCCTTCACATCTCCCATAGCCCATACGTATCCCTTGGACTGTTCATCGTCGAGTTTTCCAACCATCTTACCATCTTTAAACATGCCCATGCCGGTTATTTTCATTTCAGACTTTCCATCTTCTTCTGATAGCTGAATTATCGGTATAGCCGGGCTGGTCTTACCGTCGCGGAACTTCGACACAAGATCAAGCATCCTGGATCTGTAATTAATAGACCTATTATATTGATCCCGCATAAAGCGTGAGATGTACATACCCGATATTTCATTCTGTTCAAACTTGGCAGAAAGTATATCTTCTGCCTTGCCATCCACTATCAATACCAATACCTCCATTCTCGCCTCTTCATCTCGAATGAACATATCGATTCTATCCTCTATCCCCTGCTCTGCAAGCTCTGAACCAATAAGAAGCGCCTGATTGTGCTGTAAAAGCAAAACTCGGCTGGAATCTCTGTTAACATCCATAATTCCCTGCATTACTGTATCATTAGTGGTTTTTAACAAAATAGTAGCATCCTCAGAAGATCCCTTTCCTCCCGAAGCTGAACTATTTGATCTGGCCTTTCCGATCTGCAGCCCAATATCAAGCTGCTGCATATCTGAAGCCAAATCAAGCGATATACACGTTACTATAAATAGTGTATCGAGTTCTTTGTTATCCCAACAGCCTGTCATAGAAACACAAAGCATCACAACAAGAAGAACAGCTACTGAGCGGACAAACCGATTTCTCATGGTTTTATGTCCTCCTCACCGTCCTCATCTTCATCCTGAGACTCATATGGACGCAGCGGAGGAATGAAAAAGCGATGCCTGGTGGTATCTCCGCGCGCTATATCCCTCGGCCTTTTTACCATAGCCCACAGCGGAAGCCTAATAAGCGAATCCTGCAGATTGCTCGAGCAAAAAAAGCCGTCAAAATAAGGAACACCAAAAGAGCTGAGCGAAGCGATATGCAGCATAATAGCAATAAGACCCATAGAAATGCCATACCACCCTGCAAATGCCGCTATTACCATCATTACCCCTCTTAAAACCGTAGCAGAATCATTTTGCGTAGGCACAAGGAATCCTGCTACCGCCGTTATAGCTATCGTAATCACAACCGGCGCGCCGACAAGGCCCGCAGATACAGCGGCTTCGCCCATAACAAGAGCGCCTACAATGCTTATTGCCTGGCCAACAGGCCTTGGCATTCGTATACCGGCCTCATACAATATATCAAAAGCAAATACCATTATCAGCATTTCCACAAAAACCGGAAAAGGCGTTCCCTCACGGGCATTGGCAATGGTAAGCAGAAGCTTTGTTGGTATAAGCTCCTGTTGGAAAACCGTAAGGGCTATATAGATTGCAGGTGCAAATATCGTTATAAAATATGCCAGGAAGCGCAATAAACGTATAAAGCTCGCATAAATAGGCCTTGTATAATAATCTTCGGTTGTCTGAAAGCTCTCCACAAAAAGCATCGGAACCGTAAGAACAAACGGCGTCCCATCTACAACAATGGCCACCCTGCCTTCAAGCATCCGCGCCGCGGCTACATCTGGTTTTTCCGTGTATCCGATAGTGGCAAACGGAGAAAGCGGCGCATCATCTATATACTCCTCGATGTATCCCGATTCAAGAATCGAATCCACATCAAGATTCCCTATTCGGTACTTTACGGCCTCTACAACCTGGTCTGCAGCTATTCCATCAATATACATTATGCATATATCCGTCTTTGTTTTTCTCCCAACAGTCATATAGTAGGACCGCAGCTTCTCATCCTTTATTTTTCGCCTTATTAACGCGCTGTTAGTGCGATAGCTTTCTGTAAAGCCCTCTCTCGGGCCTCGAACTACGGTCTCTGACTGAGGTTCGGTAACGCTTCGCTTATCCCATCCCTTTGTGCTGACGACCAAAGAACCAGAATAACCGTCGAGCAGCAGAACTGTATCGCCGCAAAGGCAGCCTAAAATAGCCTCATCGATAGTTTGAACGTTCTTTGACTCACACGCACACAAAATCTTCTCCATGACTTCATCCAAAATATTGTTTTCTGAAGGAAGCTCTTTTTCATCTGGCTGCCATGACGTCATAGGCCTCAGTATAGACTCTGTAATGAATAGCCTGTCAACCATACCGTCAATAAAAATAAGCGCCCCCTGACAGCCGCCATTTGCCCCATATCGAAACATGTGCACCTTCAAGTCACAGCTGTTGCCCATCAGCGCTTTGCATCTGTTAATGTTTTGATTTATGTCTTTCTCCAGCTTTTGGGCAGGCTTCTCATTCTTCGGAGAACCACTTTCAGAACTTTTTTCAGTTTTTGATGCAGATTCACTCGCTGTACAATTGGCGTTACTTAAAAATTTAAGTTTTCTGACAATATAACTTAAAATCAGCAGGACCACATCCTTTCGTGATTTTTCATTACAAGTATAACCAGCTGCTCACAAAAATATATTTTAAGATATTTTATCCCATTTATTTATGATCATGCGGCATGATATAGCAATACAGCGTTTACGTATCAACGTAATAATGTTTTCCCTTTTACAGCGTTTCAAAAATCACTCAGCTTCTATATAGCTTATCGGTCTATGTCATATAAACGCCAAATAAGCCCCTCAACCTTAAGGTTGAGGGGCTTATTTGCGATACTATCTTACAGGGATATATAGATCTATTTCGGAATCGGGATGGTCATACCCAAGGAAGCGTTCATCATACAACTCAAAATCTTCACGGCCATCCAATTCCTCCTTTGTTGTAAGGAACCATGTACTCCAAATATAATCAAATGTCTGGGGCAGCATCCGCAGGGTTCCTCTGTGAGTAAAGACTGCGTACCGGCCGCCGGGAATTGTTTTTTGTACAAAGCATGCAGGCAGGCCGTCAAAGGATGATACTTCAATTCCAGCCACTTCAGTAAACACGACATCGTCATTCATCGTATACAGATTGTTTCCCTCGCAGGCTTCACATATGCCAAAGGCTCGCCCTCCCTGAACTTGATTAGGTATTTGAGAATACATAGAGTTTGCAAGGCCCCACAAAGCTCTTAGGCGATTATCGCGCAAGGTTGTTTCTCCCCTAAGCCCTGCAACCTTAATCTCAGGAAAATCCACAATTTTTGGATGAACTGTTACATTGCGCGCCAAGTGATCCAGCAGTGTTTTTTCTAAGCATTCCTTATTCCCCATAAATGTGTCAAAACGATTTTGGCGATATGTCTGTGGACTTACTCTATAAATCGCTTTAAAGGCGCGGCTGAATGCCTCAGGTGAGTCAAAACCGTTTTCAATTGCAATATCAATGATTTTCAAGTCTGTATAAAGGAGCTTTTTTGACGCGTCAGCAAGCCGTCTCTTTTTGATATAGCTTCCCACGCTCTCCCCCAGCACTGCCGTGAACTGCCGGTTCAGATGATAATAAGAATATCCTGCAGCCTTGGCCACATCTTCCACCTTAATATCTCTTCCCAGATGGTTTTCAATATACACGACCGCCTGTTCCAGCGCCTTTCGGTAATCCACAAAATCACTCTTTCTTTTTACTCTGCCTGCTGCCAGGCATAAGTACCCGGATCAGCCTTCTCCAAATTGATCTGTACAGCCTTCATGCCGCTCACAAGAGGTTTGGATATATCATAAGTATGCCATCCGTTTTCCTTACGCCCGCCCCAGCAAATATCAATTGTCCCATCCGCAGGAGATATCACCATGCTCTTGGTGGTTCCGAAATACTCTTCAAAATAATGACAGCAAAGACCGTTAGGATATTTTGATAAAAGCATTTCCTTTAGCTGATCTTTCGTTATGTCACGCCTGCCCTCAAGCTGCTCTTTGATGTATTCATAACGCCTTAAAGAATGAGCCATTACCTTTGGCTCAATATTCTTAAGCTCAGGAAGCACCGCATGATTTGTGGCATACAGCATTTGCGCACCCGAATCCGGCCCAATATGCTTAACAGCCATGAGGCCATCCAGCGTTTCGACAAGAGCGGCTTCACCTTCCTTATCCATAAGGATCATATTGAGGTTATATGCTATTGGCATACCTTTCAGATATTCAAGCGCTTCTTTTACATCCCTGCAGTTCTCAAGCAAAGCTCGAATGACTACCCAAAACTGGAGCCCCGTTATCTTCGGCGCCCTCATATATGATAATGCTCCAACCGGAAAACCGCAAGAGCTCATCGTAACGGCAAGGCCATGCTCGTTAAAGCCGTCGTCTCTTCCAAAATTAAGAACGCTGGTGCCCATATGGGTATACTTCCCTGCCACGCTGGCTTTTACAAGGCAGAAATCCTCCGCTTCGTGGCTGAACTCATAACTGCGTGAGAGCAGAGGCTTTCCCTCGCGTGTAAGACTTGGCAGCATGCCGATCTGGCTGCACCTGGGCTGCAGATATGTCATCGAGTAAAAAAACACTTGCTCCGCCTTTATTTTCAGTGCATCCGCAAATCCGCAAAGCTCCTGAGTAAGCCCCGGGCACCAGCGGTCAAACAACCTGGCCGCCTCCTCCGCCTGCTCTTGCCCGAAGCCTTCCTTTCCCGCTGTATGCATTGCCCTGAGCGTGGGGATTTTATCTATCATTTCCCCAAATTGATACCCGATTTCATAGCTTGTTCCCTTAAGCTCAACTGTACGTGTCTGTATCTCCAGCATCATATTTCTCCTCTCTATGTCTGTTTACTATAGTTTACCAAAACCGAGAAATATTCGCATGATATTTTCTGCTGTTTTATAAATACTGCGCTTCAAAAGTTTGCTTGTGCCTTTATATCATTATTTCTTTTGGCTTATAAAAACATAAACACAATTAAATAAAACCTTTCTAGCCCATCCGTTAAAAACGGTATTTACTGAGTTTATTTGACAATTCTTCTTTAAGTGACGTCTAAACCGGTTTCAAATGAGCATCCTATATTCGAGGTGATATTATGAATACTAATAAAGAAATGCCGCTCGGACTTAAAATGGCGCTGACTCAAAACATGGCAGCTTTAAACAGCTTTGCGATGCTTTCCGACTCTGACCAGGCCTTATTCATAGAAAATTCGAAACAAATGCGTTCAAAACAGGATATGCAGGCATATGTCTGCAATCTCCTGCAGGCATGATGTCTTGCTTCACTTAATAAGGTAACAACCGCACAAGCCCACTAAGTTTAACATAGCCTGATGCGAACGTGGGTATAAGGCGCTTGCCTCAACCATTCCCAGCACTTGTTTTCAGGCGGTTATACGCCTTATCATACTTCCGACGCCCAGGATGGTTTTTTCTCCTGAGCGCTTTTTTTATGTGTAGCTATCCACTAAACGCTTATGCTTTATAAGAAGCGATATATTGCAGCTACATGTTATAAGACACTGAACTTCAGAACATATCGCCATGGCTGCTGTCTTTGCATATTATGATAAAGGTATAAATAAACCTAATTTGAAGGGAGACCGATATGAGACGTTGTATTCCTCTGGAAAAACCTGCCGAGCAAATCTGTACTCAGAGCTCCATACCGCCCCTTATTTTTCAATTACCCCCAAATCAAGGGCGCGAGAAGCTCGATCAGGTTCAGGATAGTCCTGTATTTAAATGTCCTGCATGCATTTCCGATATACAAGTGGATACTGGCAAATACGGAGTTGTCAAGCTGTACTTCATTCGGCCGGAAAAAGTTTGCGGGATACCCAATGTAATATTTTATCTGCACGGCGCAGGATGGGTATTTGGAAATCTGCATACGCATGATAAGCTCGTTAGGGAACTGGCATCGCGTACGAATTCCGTAGTCTTATTCCCAGAATATAGCCTGTCACCCGAAGCAAAATACCCCATAGCCATTGAACAGTGCTACTCAATACTACAGCAAATCCCAAGTATTGCAAAAAGCTTGAACTTGCAAGTCAACCTTAACACTCTAACCGTGGCCGGCGACAGCGTAGGCGGCAATATGGCAACAGTAATGACAATTCTCTCCAAATTCAGAAACGGCCTTAAGATACATAAGCAGTTACTATATTATCCTGTTACAAACGCCTGCTTTGACACCTGCTCATACCGAGAATTTGCCTGCGATTACTATCTGTACCGCGCTGGAATGCAGTGGTTCTGGAACCAGTATACCTCTTGTAACAACGAACGCTGCGAGATCACGGCATCTCCTTTGCGAGCTACGCTCGAACAGCTCAGGGGTCTTCCGGATGCTATGATCCTAAACGGCGAAGCTGACGTACTCAGGGATGAAGGCGAGACTTACGCCAGAAAACTCAGAGCCGCAGGAGTTGATGTAACGGCCATGCGTTTTCAAGCCATAATACATGACTTTGTCATGCTGAATGCCCTCGATGGGACAAAGGCCTGCCGTGCAGCCATGAATGCATCAACTGAATGGATTAACCAAAAAAACAAAGGCGTAGAGCACATATGCCTTCCGTCGTTTTAAAATAATACTTGCTCCGCTAATGACCTAATGCTTTTTAGTGTCGCTCTTTCTGTGCTTTGAATCATCCCTCTTTTGCTCAACTATACAGAGCATTAATAATATTTCACGCCTCTTTGCAAACAATAATAAAAAGGAGCGTGCAATATGGCAAAGAAAAATGCAACAAACGACGGCGTAATAAACGCAAAAGAAAAGCAGGGTTTAGATGAAACTTTAAGAATGCCTAAGGGAATTAAAAAACCTAAAAACACTTCTAAGTAAGTCAAACATTTCCACCCCTTACGGGGTTACATAAATGCCCCAGCAATCAGCTGCCGCTTATCCATAATGACCCTCGCTTGCTCTGACCATCACCGGAGAGGCAGGAGGCTCGTGCGGTGCCTGGCCATATCATATTTCACGGGAGCGCTTCTCTTCCTTCCACGCTTGAGAGCCTTGACGCTTATTTTGATTTAACCGACATCATAATAGTCAGGCTTAAACAGCTGTAATCAGGATGTCCAACAGCGTATTTATACCCAATTATCTTGTTATCGTGGCTGCTTGGTAGTTCAGCTCATAAAGATCATCTTTCCATTCGTTACGATCCCACTTCGCTCTCATTTTTTTGGCAATTTCAGATTATCATATTGACTTTTTGCTAATATAGGCGTATGCTCAGTAAAAGGCCCATGAGGCAAACTAATTTAAAAGAGGTATTACATGTTTCAAGACAAAACGATCGTCTGCAAGGATTGCGGCCAGAAATTTACTTTTACTGCCAGTGAGCAGGAGTTCTTCGCAGAAAAAGGCTTTACCAACGAGCCACAGCGTTGTAAGTCCTGCCGTAGCGCTCATAAGGGAAATGCGCGTGGAGGAAACAGGGGCGAACGCCAGATGTTCGACGCTGTCTGTTCTTCGTGCGGAAAGCCCTGCAAGGTCCCGTTTGAGCCCCGTGGGGATCGCCCCATCTATTGCAGTGATTGTTTTCGCAAATAAAATATAATCTTGCAGTTGCGCCTCTTCGGAGGCGCATTTTTTATTTTGTTAAGGCCTTAGTTCATTCTTTTCATTCTTCCGCGCAAGCGGATAATATCATCGGTTGGACTTGCAAAGAGAATCAAAACCATGTTACCTATAAGGTATAAAACTTATTATCAAGAATACAAACATCAAAGATACTTAAAAAATTAATCTCCCAAACATGAATACTTATTAGCGCAATTTATTGGAGTATCCATAGAAGATTTCTGCTTGGATAGCATCACTCCTGTGGGGGATGAGGTTCTGAAAACAGAACAGTTCTCTCATCTTAACCGCTGCTTGGATAAATTTCGAAGAACAAAAAGCGATTCGGATACGAACTATATCCCTCTTGTTGCATATGTTTTTGCACAGAAATAGCAAAATGCCTGTAGATATGAGTATCTACAGGCATTTGCATTGTGGACACCGTGGAAAAAAGATTTCTTATCTTTCTCCAAAGAGAGCGCCAAATTCTCAAAATAAATCAGATTCTCCGCAGGCAATGACCAATTTTATGATGCCATAAATCCTCAGACTCTTCACGGCCGTGTTCAAATA
>JAYFQP010000025.1:0-2210 GCA_034926865.1 Clostridiaceae bacterium | reverse complement strand
TTATCCTATTTCTTGCCATGTTCTCTTTGGATGTGATCGAGCCTGGGCGAAGCGTCGGTGATATCATAATCGGTCTGATTATGCACAACATCCCGGTATTTATCCTGACCGGCCTTCTCGTTATTGCCTGGAAGCATGAAGTAGTCGGTGCAGTCACTTACATCAGTGCGGGGGTGCTTTATTCGGGGCTGACTGTGTTTCGGGCGATACATTCAGAAGTTCCTTGGTATCTGAGCGTTTCTTGGAGCCTTACCATTGCAGGGCCAGCATTTCTTGTTGGGATCCTATTCCTTTTGAACTGGAAGCGCAAGAGATAGCAGTGAACGAAAGAATCGGGAAAATCTGAAGTGTACAGTTTAGTTTGCGCCCCCCTTCAGAAATGCACCCCTCTGAAACGCGATTTGCACCCCCTACGACTTTACATTAAAATATGAGCCCTTTACAAAAAACCTCTGAAATCAGCTGATTTCAGAGGTTTTTGCATTAAATAGTTTGCATTTTATATACTCGGCTTTGAAAGCTCTCGAAACCGGCCTTTCCGTTGTTTATTGTAATTCTTGAATTTGCTCCGATTCGATGTTTCCTTGTAATTTGTACTATATTGCCCTATAATATTCCGGTTCCTATTCATCAAACGCGCAAACAGACCCACAGAACACTACAAAGTCAAGTCAATATGTCAAACGGGGCGGGAGCAATTATCACAGCTTTGATTCTGAATCCTATCTTTTTACAACAACAGGCCGCTATTTCTACGGAAGTACAGACTGGACAATCGGATTTCGGATTTGCCTATACGAATAGACATTACTTGAATTGTCCATGACAGCAGATCTTCTGCATATTTAAGCCGGGCGGTTTGATAGAACCGCTCGGATCATTTTGTTATATGTCGCTGATCGTCCAAGCATCCGAAAGATGCGCTGCCAGCTTCGGTACGGAGCTGTTCAAAGGGGCTTGGGGGATTGCCCTCAACAAGCAATGCCTTTGTAATAACACAGGCATTGCTTGCCATTAACTTTTTGGGGCGTTTGAACAAATATCAATGAACAACTCCATTAATGGACTAATCCACTTGTTTTTGTGATCCCGCAGACGGCGGAGATGGTCGTGTCGGTCAACTCCGTGGGTATCTTATAAGGCTACCGTTGTCTTATTTATATCACTTGGTATAACAACAGGTCGGAAGGGACGGGCAATGAGTAAATATGAGCCGCTTTGGAAGGCAATCGGCGGGCGTACGGAGGACTGCTTCACGCGGACCTATGCCGAGATAGAACAGATCTTGGGCTTTCCCATCGACCACGCCTTTTTAACCTTCAAGCAGGAGCTGCCCGCCTACGGTTACGAGGTGGGTAAGATCTCCATGAAGGCGCATACGGTGGCGTTCAAACGCTGCGTTTGACAAGCGGCTACGTTTCTGCTATCATCTGCTTCACGTATCCATGAAAGGAGCTCGGATATGGAAAAATTCATTCCCTTTGAGAAGCTCTCCAAGAAGGAGCAGCAAAAGAGGAACGCCGCATGGCGCGGCAGTTGGTACGGACTGAACCCCGTGACCCGCAAGCCGGAAAACTCAAAAGCGTATAACAGACGAAAGGCACAGAAATGGAGTAATGGCTCCGATTCTGTGCCTTTTGTTATCTCGGTGCGCCGTTCATCCGCCGCCGTATTCTTTGATTACAGCCCCGCAAATTTTGAGCGGCGGGCATCTTTTGCGATTCCGTTACGCGTGCAGTTTTTCGCATCAAATTGTCCGGATTGGAACAGAGAGCTCATATTGATATTAATTAGTATCAACATGTATCAACACACGTGATGCCTGATCAAGTTAAAATAAGCGCAATTTGACCGGATTCTGTCTCGCCTCTCAAAAACTGCGCTTTCCCGAATCAAATCATCCAGATCGGTACAATGAAGTTGTCTGCATTGATGGCGGACAGTTCGGGTCGCATACACAGGATTGCACCTTTTCCTCTGGGAACAGAGCCTTTGTCCAATACCTCGAAAGCCCCGATCAACTCGCTGCCGGGATTGACGGAGCGCTTGATTTCCAGCGGATGCAGCACGCCATCGCTTTCAATGACCATGTCGATTTCATTGCTGCTTTTATCGCGGTAATACCAGAGCAAACAATCCTTGGCGTCATTGAAATAAGTCTTGCGAATTTCTGATACCACATAGTTCTCCAGCAGGGCACCGCTGATGGC
>JAYFQP010000003.1:0-227856 GCA_034926865.1 Clostridiaceae bacterium | reverse complement strand
GAAACCCACGAGATGGTGGAGGCTTATCTAAAAGGCGATTTGGTATATGCAAGAAAGTTACAGCTTGGCTATCTTGCGATGATCAACGCATTGTTCCTTGAGGTGAATCCGATACCGGTAAAGGCGGCTATGAATCTTATGGGGATGAATGTCGGAGGCTATCGTCTGCCGCTTTATCCGATGAGCGATGAAAATTGCCATAAGCTTGCCGAAACTATGAAGGAGTGCGGGTTGATATGAGGATAATGATAATAGGCTATGGCCGCATGGGGAAGATGATTGAAGAAGCGGCAAAGGCTGATGGAATGGAGATAGGCGCAGTTATAGATGTTGAAAATATCGGTGACCTGAAAAATATAACAGAGCGCTTTGATGTGGTATTTGATTTTTCTTCGCCTTCATCTCTGCATGATGTTTCAGCTTTTATAAAAAAGACCGGTTCGCCTTATCTCTGCGGATGCACAGGACACAATACAAGGCAGAACGAGCTAATAGAATCTCTTGGTCAGTATGCTCCGGTGATCCATGCGGCAAATTATTCTCTTGGTGTAGCAGTGGTAAAGCGCGCGCTTGAGATGATGACCCCTGTTCTGCGTGACAGTTTTGATATAGAAATAATGGAGACTCATCACAACCAAAAAGTCGACGCTCCTTCGGGCACAGCGTATCTGCTGGCAGAGGCAATTGATCCCGACCATGAGTATGAGCTGGTATATGACCGCCATGATATAAAGGGCAAAAGGGGTAAAAATGAGATTGGCATGGTCTCGAGAAGAGGCGGCAACTGCTCGGGAGAGCATACGGTATCCTTTTTTGGCGAGGATGAGGTCATAGAGGTTGTACATAAGGCCACAAGCCGCCGTATATTTGTAAATGGGGCTATCAAGGTCTCAAAAGTGCTAAAAGATAAGCCTAACGGCTATTATACAATAGAGCAAATTTTATTTTAAATCATAAAGGAGAAAGATACATGAACGCTCAGGAGATCATCAACTATATCGCCACATCCGAGAAGAAGACCCCCGTAAAGCTTTATGTAAAGGAGAAAAGCCCAATTGATTTTGGCGAGGCCAAGGTTTTCGGCTGCGGTGACAAGATCGTTTTTGGAGATTGGAACAAGCTCAAGCCTATCCTTGAAGCAAACGAAGGCAATATAGAAGATATAGTTATTGAAAATGACCGCCGCAATTCCGCTATACCGATGCTTGATATGAAGAACATTAACGCAAGGATCGAGCCGGGCGCGATCATCCGCGAGCAGGTAGAAATCGGCAACAGTGCCGTCATCATGATGGGTGCCGTTATCAACATAGGCGCAATAATTGGCGAGGGCACGATGATAGATATGGGCGCAATACTCGGAGGCAGGGCTACCGTCGGCAACCATTGCCATATCGGCGCAGGTGCAGTTCTGGCCGGAGTTATAGAGCCTGCCAGCGCAACTCCTGTCGTAGTAGAGGATAACGTGCTTGTCGGCGCAAACGCTGTCGTTATCGAGGGTTGCCGTATAGGCAAAAACTCAGTTGTTGCCGCAGGTTCCATCGTAATAAACGACGTGCCTGAAAACGTCGTGGTAGCCGGAGTTCCCGCTCGCGTCATCAAGCAGAAGGACGAGAAGACAATTTCAAAGACAGAGCTTATATCGGCGCTTAGAACGCTGTAAAGTTCGTATCTGCCGGTATTGATTTACTATTAAAGGCGCGCATCAAAAGATGCGCGCCTTTAATAGTATTTACCATATTATTCTAAGGGCCTATAATGGTATTACCTGAATTACTAAAAGGAGGCAGAAGAAATGAAGAACAGTTTAAGATGGGATAATCTTAATACCAGGGAACTACACGCTCTTTCTGATAAGAAGGCCATAGTTTTGATACCGACAGGATCCACCGAGCAGCATGGGCCGCACCTGCCTGTGGGCTGTGATAATTTGCTGGCTACAGGCATGAGCGAGCTGATAGCAAAAGAGCTGAACATGCGAGGAAAGCCCTGCATAGTTGCCCCGTCAATATCCGTTGCAAATTCTACCCACCATATGAGCTTTTGCGGCTCGATGACGTTGCGCCCCGAGACATATATGAACCTGCTTTTCGACTATTGCAAGTCTATCGCCGTTCATGGCTTTCGGAAGATAGTAATAATCAATGGACACGGCGGCAATACAGCACCCACAGAAACTGCGCTTATAAGCATAAATGAAGCACTCGGGTTCCCGGTGTATTTTGCGGGATATTGGAAGGGGGATAATAGCGCCATGAGTGACATACTTGAAAGCCAAAGCGGCATGATACATGCCTGTGAGGGCGAAACATCGCTTCTCTGGGCTTTTGATGGGGATCTTATAGATCCGATATACAAAGAAACTAAAGGAAACCCCGGATATCCGCTGGAGGCCGAGGAAAACGGTATACTCCACACTTTCCACCGCATGGAGATGCATACTGAAAACGGTGTTATGGGGAACTCATACCTTGCTTCCTTTGAAAAAGGCAGAAGCATGGTAGAGAGGATGGTAAAGGGAATGGCTGATACCCTTTGCGATGACCGGCTTTGGAGCCAAAGAGTGTAGGCAGCACCAGACGGATCGTCGGAATAGCAAACAATTATTCTTTTATATCTTTCGAGCATTTTCTGCGAGATCGTGAGTAGCGTCCGGGCGGCTGGCCAACCACGGAGTGGAATGTGCGGATGAAATGTGAATGGTCGTTAAAGCCCGCGCGTTCGCCGGCCTCTTGGGCGGAGACTCCCTGGTCAAGCAGGGCGCAAGCCCGCATTATGCGGCTGCGGATCACATATTCGTTCGGAGAAAAACCTGTTTCAGCGCGGAATCTGCGGCAGAGCTGGCTTCTGCTCAGGTAGAAACGTTCAGAAAGGGCTGACAACGAAAGATCTTCCTTGGGGTTTTCACGTATATATCTAAGTATATTTGCAAGGGGAGAATCCACAGGAAGATCTTCAGGCCCGATGTTTTCGGCCAGCCGGTTTATCTCCACAAGAAGCCTTATAAAGGTCCATCTCCGGATAAGGTCAGCGCCGAAGCCGGATTGTTCTGAATCACAGACCTCGAAAAGCGAGGTTACCTTGTTTGCCTGATCCGGAAGAAGCGGGATAAACAAACGTCCGCCGCGAAATGCCGTAAGAAGATCGCTTAAGGGGCTTGACAGCTTTTCGGCATAAGCGGAGGGGAAATGCGCCACCCATCTGTCATAGATCCTGTTGCCCTCGACAGCGCTGCGGTGCAGCTCGCCGGGAGGAAGTAAAAGCAGCGAACCCTTTGAAAGCTGATATCGGCGATCACGAAGGAAAAATTGTCCGTTGTCTGTAAGAGAAAGAAGAATTTCGTATTGGTCATGAAAATGGAACTGTTCCATCCACCAGAAGCGGTCTATGCTGCGCCGGACAGAGAAATCATCTCCCATTTTATTCACCTCTTAATTTTAGAATAACAAAGAATGCAATAAAATGCAATAAAAAAGGTGTTAAATGCAAAGTAATTGTAAATCGTATCTGGTATAGTAAAATATAGATTATACTGAAACACAGAGGTGAATGCGTATGGAATATGGGCATTGGTTGCCGTTGAGCTCTCAAGGCAGGGAATATCTGCGCGATGAATCAAGAAGAGAAGGAAGCGCCGAGCAGATTGCGTTCCCCAGAAGTGAGGCCGATATTATTGCCTGCCTGAGGGACTGCTCAGCAAAACATTGCAGAGTGACCGTTCAGGGAGGACGAACCGGGCTTGCCGCAGGGGCGGTTCCCGATGGTGGAAGAATTATAAATCTTGCCCGCATGGATGGTATGAACGGCATGGCCGAATCAAGCGACGGTGCTTTTTTGCTTAAAGTTCAGCCGGGGCTTACGCTGCTTGCGCTGCGTCAGGCGCTGACTACGAAAAAAATAGATACATCAGGCTGGGATGAAGTTTCAAAGGCCATTTATCAGGAGTTTTTAAAATCCGGAGAATGGTTTTTCACACCGGATCCCACAGAAGCGACGGCTACCATAGGCGGAATGGCCGCGTGTAACGCCTCCGGCGCACGCAGCTATCTTTACGGGGCGACGCGAGGACATATTGAGGCCCTGCGCATGGCGCTGGCTGACGGACGAATGATGGAAATAAGAAGAGGAACCTGCTTTGCTCAGGGCCTTCAGGCGAGGTATCCGCTTTTGGACGGAGGCATGCTGAAGGCTGTCATCCCCGGATATAAGATGCCGGACTGCAAAAATGCTTCAGGCTATTTTGCATCCCCGGATATGGACCTTATAGATTTGCTTATAGGTTCAGACGGCACGCTTGGCGTTATTACTGAGTTGGAGCTGAAGCTTATGCAGGTTCCCGCGGTTATATGGGGAGCATCGCTTTTGATGCCTGATGAACACTCTGCGATGGCTCTGGCACAAAGGCTTAGGCATTCCAAGCTTCCCCTTGCTGCGATAGAATATTTCGATGGCGGAGCTTTGGATATTCTGCGTGAGCAGAAAAAAGAAGGCGGTGCGTTTGGGGCGCTTTCCGATGTAGGATGCGATATAGGGGCTGTAATATACTGTGAGCTTCATTGCAAGGATGAAGGTGAGGCAAGAGAAGTGCTTTTGGCGCTTGGCGAGCTTTGTGCCGCCTGCGGAGGCGCTGAAAAGAATACATGGGTGGCCCGCAATGATACAGACAGGGACAGGCTGCTTTTCTTCCGCCATGCCGTTCCCGAAAGCGTCAATATGCGTATAGATAGAAGGCGGCAGGTGTCGGCTGATATCGTAAAGGTTGCCTCTGACATAGCTGTTCCCGAAGAGCATTTTGGGGAGCTTGTGAACTTTTACCGTGAGACGCTTGCGGAAAGCGGCCTTGAGTCTGCCACTTGGGGTCATATAGGAGACTGCCACCTGCATGTCAATATGCTGCCGCGCAGCCATGATGAGCTTTTAACTGCAAAGAGCCTGCTTATGCGGTGGGCCAAGGCTGCCGCATCTATGGGCGGAGCTGTATCGGCGGAGCACGGCGTAGGCAAACTTAAGAGAGATTATCTTAGAACTATGTACGGTGATGACGGCATAGCGCAGTCCGCCTTGGTAAAGAGGGCTTTTGACCCTGAAAACAGGCTGGGAGCCGGCAACTTGTTTGATCCCTCGGAGGTGACGGTATGCGAATGATAGTGTGTGTAAAGCAGGTTCCTTCCGAAGGGAGGGTGCGCGTTGACCCTCAGACAGGAACCCTTGTGCGCGATGGGCGCTTTTCTGTTATAAATCCATTTGATCTGGCGGCGCTTGAAACGGCGGTATGCCTTAAGGAGAAGCTGGGAGGGCATGTTTCCGTACTGAGTATGGGCATACCCACGACTGCTGAGCTTTTGCGTGACCTTATAGCCAGGGGCGCAGACGATGCCGCGCTGTTGACAGACAGGCTCTTTGCCGGGGCCGACACGCTGGCCACATCATATACGCTTTCACTGGGTGCCGAAAAACTGGGCGGAGCTGACCTTATTTTATGCGGACGCATGGCTGTTGATGGAGATACTGCGCAAATTGGCCCTGAGCTTGCCGAGGTATTGGGGATTCCCCATGCCTGCGCCGTAGCTGAGGTGCTGGATGCCTCTGAAAATGAGCTGACGGTAAGAACCATCGAAGACGGCGGAAACGCCATTGTACGCCTGCGCCTTCCCGCGGTGATCACAGTGGCAAGAGAGGCGGCTCAGCCGAGATTCCCCACAATAGCGGGGCTAAGGCGAGGCTGGGAGGGAGCGGTACCCATGCTGTCCGCAGAAGCGTTGGAGGCGAATGTTTCCCGAACAGGCCGAGCAGGTTCTCCTACACGCGTCGTAAAAACTTTTACGCCTTCGCATGTGAGCGCGGCGCCGCCAATAGCGCTGCAGCCTGAGGATGCGGCAGGCTTCATTTTGACTTCAATTAAGGAGGGCGGCAAAAATGACTGAGGGTAATGTGCTGATTTTTGCTGAACAGAAGGATGGTGCTCCCGTCGAGGTCGCCTTGCAGCTTGTGAGAAAGGGCAGAGAGCTTGCGCAGAAGAACCGCTGTGGCGTATATGCTGTGACGGCTGGTCCATCCTCTTGCCTTGAGGCTCTTAGCGCTGCAGGGGCTGAATATGTGTTCTGGCTGAGATGCGATGAGTGGTTTCCGCAGGACATATGCGCAAGGGAGATCTCTGGGCTTGTAAAACGGATCAAGCCTGATATTATGCTTTTCGGGGCTACGGCTTTGGGGCGCAGCCTTGCCCCCAGAGTGGCCGTACGCCTTCAGACGGGGCTTACGGCTGACTGTACCGATCTGCAGATAGATAATGAAACAGGTTATCTGCTTCAGACGAGGCCAACCTTCGGCGGTGATCTTATCGCCACCATAGTATGCCCAGAACGAAGGCCTCAGATGGCCACTGTGCGCCCCGGAGTGTTCCCAAAACCGGAGCAGGCTTATCAGGGGTTGGCAGCGCTTGAAGAGCTTGTGCTTTCGACAGAGGGCGCATGTGCTGAGCTTATATCCTGGCTTTCCGAAGAGACACAGGATGATATCACCAAGGCGAAAATACTTGTTGTGGCGGGCCGGGGTATAGGACGCAAGGAGAACATGAGCCTTGTTAAAAAGCTTGCGAAGCTGCTAGGCGGCGATTACGGGGTGACTCGCCCGCTGGTTGACGCTTCATGGGCGGAATATCCCCATCAGGTAGGGCAAACTGGTCGCTCGGTCGCGCCGGATCTATTGATTTCCCTTGGGGTTTCCGGGGCTGTGCAGCACCTTGCGGGCATAGGAGGAGCAAAGAAGGTAGTGGCTGTAAATGCAGATGACCAAGCTCCGATCTTTGGATCTGCCGATGTGTCTATAGTCTCCGATTGTGTCGCAGTCATGGAGGAAATGATAGCCCGTCTCGAGAGCAGGAACTGAGAGCTTTGGCAGAGCGGGTTAGTGATATAAATAGTAAAGGGGGCTGCGGCAACATATATGTTTGCCGCAGCCCTTGTTAAAAGATTTAAAGTGAAAAATGCATAATTATGCGTCCTGTTTATTTCCTCAGCATCGAGATATGCGGTATGCCATCCTCAAGATAGCCTTCGCCGATTGGAACAAAGCCCTTGCTCTTATAAAAGTCTGTAAGGTAGCGCTGAGCCGAGATGTGAACAGCTTTTTCTTTGAGGGTGTTTTCGATAAATCCAAGAGCTTGGTCAAGCATTTCGGATGCAATGCCGCGTCCCCGGTACTTCGAGCTTACACAAACTCTGCCTATAGCGGCCTCGTCATATACTATGCCGCTAGGGAATATGCGGAGATATGCGATGATTTCGCCGGTTTCATCCTTTGCAAACATATGGTAAGCCTGCATGTCCAGATTGTCTATATCCTGATAGGCGACTTGCTCAACAATAAAGATTTCACATCTGAGCCGCAAAAGGCCGTAAAGCTCAGAAAGTTCAAGGTTTTTGAATGCTTTGATTGTCCAGTTCATATTTATTCCTCCGTAACATAAAGCATGACGTCCCATGCCGGGATATAGGGGTTCATACGTATGCGGTATTTATATCCGCCGTAGATATCATTTATAAGAAGAGGCAGAGAGAAAAAATCGCCTATATTGTGATAGAGGCTTATCTGCATCTTAGGGCGGTATCTGGCTATTGTTTGGGTGGCGCCCAAAAGTGCTTTCGCTTCGGCACCTTCGACGTCCATTTTGATAAAAGTGGGGTTAAGCTCAGGCATATCGTCAAGCCTCAGGCATGAAACCGGGTATCCTTCGCTGGACATATGGGAGGCGCGACCTCCAAGGCCCTGGAAGCATGTTTTGCCCGAATGATCGGATACTGCGCACTCATGAATAAAAACATTTTTATACTCAAGCTCTTCTGAGTATTTTTTAAGGCCGGCATAGTTTTTAGGATCAGGCTCAAAGGCATGAATAACATTAAAGCTCCCCTTTGTCATACGAAGAAAGCTGTCGATAGTATCGCCTTTGTATGCTCCGAGATCCATATAGCGTTCGTTTTCGGTAAGCTTCATAAATGAGCTGAACGGAGCCTCGGCGTCATCATGGCAGAGAAAGAGCAGCGATGCCTTACCCGTAAGCTTATATTTCATAAGAATAGAAAAAATCTGCCTTGAACGGTCATCAGATAAAAGCGAATATGCCCTTGAGATAGCCAAATTGTTTTCATCCATGAATGACGGAGTGGGATATTCATCCGAGAAAACAGAAAAATCCGGGGCGTATACCTCGTGACGTAAGCAAAGGCTTTTTATGCGTTCAAGCAGAGCGGGTGAAAAGGCAGAAAAAGCTATAATAATTATGAAATCCCCAAGCTCTGAAAGCAGCTCGTTATAAGTTTTAACAGTAAAATCATGGAAGCGCTGGGCCCTTACGAAATCATCGCTTGCAAAAATGCCTGATACTGAAATGTGATGTGTTTTACAGGCTTTCAGAACTTTGTCACATCCGTTTCCCATGCCATAAATTACTATTGGGAGGGAGGCGCTTTTTAGTTTTTGCCATATATAATTTTGATGTTCCCCTATGCGTGTCACCCTCTTTTTGATTAGCGGTATATGAATATTTTATCACAAAAAAAAATAAAAAAAAGTGTTGACAAGAAAAAGAAGTTATGCTTTAATGTATTCAAGTTAATACGAAAAACGTTGACAGAGAAAGTAGATATTGTTGAAACTCCCAGCGAGTCAGGGATGGTGTGAGCCTGATATGAGTAAATAGTATTGAAGATCACTCTTGAGTTGCGGCCCGAAGATTTTAAAGTAGGCGCCGACGGTTTTCCTCCGTTAAAAGGAACGCATTTGTTGGAATGTCGTAACAGGTGGTTGTGAATGCTTTTTTAGCCTTCATCCTTTTACGGGTGAAGGCTTTTTTTTGTTCATCCTGAGACATTCCCGGAATGTAATCTTTTATGAGGTGAATGACAATGAACAAAACATCGAAGAAACTCATGGCCCTGACGCTTGCCGCCGGATTTGCATTTTCTGCCTTTACGGGCTGCGGCGCTGTAAAAGCGGATGACGGCACGAAGAATGAAACCAATCAGACGGAACAAACCACACAAAAGACCAAAGATACCCTTGTAGTGGTTATGGAGAGTGAGCCTCCTACGCTGCATCCCTTTGACCACAAGGCCGTGACTGCAGGCTATATGAATACTCTGACCTTCAATCAGCTTTTTAAGACCGATCCCGAGACTCTTGAGCCCGTGCCGGATCTTTGCAAGAGCTACGAGCAGCTTGACGACACCACATGGCAATTCACCATCTACGACAACGTGACCTTCCATGACGGCAGTCATATGACGGCTGAGGACGTTGTGGCTTCCATGGAGTGGGCGAAGACCTTTTCCACCACAAAGGATTATACCTCTTTCTGGAGCGCGCTGGAGGTAGTTGATGAATATACCGTGAAGGTTACGACAAACGGCCCTTATGCCCTTACTCTTCTTGACCTTTCCAGCATCAAGATAGTGCCTAAGGCCCTGATCGACAGCGGCCATGATTTTGGCGCAGACCCCGTAGGCTCTGGCCCTTATAAGTTCGTATCTCAGACACTGGGTGACAAAATCGAGTTTGAGGCTTTTGACCAATATTTCGATACTGCGCATGCTCCGAAAATCAAGTATTTGACATGGCGCATCGTCCCTGAAGGGTCTTCAAGAACAATAGCGCTTGAGGCCGGAGAGGCTGATTTTATAGTCGAAGTAGAAACCAATGATCTTGAGCGCCTTGAGTCTATGGACACCGTCGAGGTTCAGACTGTTTCCGGAACAAGAGTCAACTTCCTGACAGTGAACAACGAGGTGCCGCCGTTTGACAACCAGTATTTCCGCAAGGCTGTAAATGCAGCCATCGATAAGGAAGCTGTTCTTACGGTAGCCCTCAATGGTCAGGGCAAAGCTGCTTATTCCATGTGTCCCACAGCATTTGAGGGGACGTCTATGGACAATACGCAGAAGTATGATGTCGAAAAGGCCAAGGAATACCTTAAGCTTTCCGGCATAGACCCAACAACAGTATCTTTCAGCTGTATAGTCTCAACAGATACTGCCAGAAGGGCCGCGGAGGTCATCCAGGCCTGTTTGCAGGAGCTGGGTATCCAGATGAGCATCGAGAGCATGGACTATGCTGCATACCTTAATGCGGTAATGGGCGGCGGTTACACCGCAGCTGTATCCGGCTATACCTCAACAAGCCTTGCACGGTATCTGATGGGTGTTTTCCATTCATCTGCTATCAACGCGGCGAATATGCCAAGAGTTCAGGATGCTAAGGTAGATGAGCTGATAAATCTCGCAAAGACCCAGACTAATTTAGATGATTCCAAGGCCACTTATGAGCAGGTAACGGCATATCTTAACGAGCTTACTCCCTTTGCCCCCCTTTATGAATCCGTTGTGACAAGGGCTTATAACGCCGATTTAAAGGGCGTAGTTGTTGGGGCATCCGGTTCGGTACGGTTTGAAGATCTTTACTGGGCAGATTAGTTAACTTTCTATGTTTTGCCTCCCCTTGTTTCGGGGGAGGCAAAAAAAATTAAAAAAGTTCTTGACAAACGAAAATACTTGTGGTTAAAATATAACCAAATTGAACAGCAAAGACGTTGACGGAGATTAGTAGGCAGTTTTGAACATCACAGAGAGTCGGTGTATGGTGAGAGCCGATATAAGTAGAAATGCCGAATGTCACTCCCGAGTCGCGGATTGAAAGGCCTTTTGGCCGAGTAGGTATCGACGGATTCCCCACGTTAAAGGGGACGCATTTGTAGGAATGTCGTATAAGGTGGTCGTGAATGCTTTTTTAGCTTTCATCCTTTTACGGGTGAAGGCTTTTTTTGTTTTCTCCCCCTCCACCCATAAACTTATTTCTGATCAAATGCCATAACTGCTGTTTGACCCAAAATAATCTTTATGAGGTGGCAAAAATGAAAAAGAAAACCATGACGCTTATTTGCTTGATTTTGGGATGCCTTATGGCGGTCGGCGCTTTTACTGGCTGTAGCGGAGATGCTGCGGCAATTGAAGGAAAGCCCGGCACAGAGGCATCTGCAAATGAACAAACAACCCCGCTTAAGGACACGATAACGATTGCTATAGAGAGCGAGCCTCCAACGCTCCATCCATTTGACCATAAGGCGGTTACTGCCGGGTATATGAACAACCTGACTTATAATTGCCTTTTTAAACTTGATACTGATACTCTTCAGCCTATCCCTGATCTCTGTGAAAGCTATGAACAGCTCAGCGAGACACTCTGGACATTCAAAATCAAGGAAGGCGTAAAATACCATAACGGCATGGAGATGACTGCCGATGATGTTAAGGCTTCCATGGAATATGCAAAGACTTTTACCACAACAGCCGACTATACCTCTTTCTGGACAAACATCGAGGTTAAAGATAATTACACCATAGAGATCGACACAGGCAAGCCTTATGCTCTGACACTCAACAATCTGTCAAGCATTAAGATAATCCCTAAGGCGCTTATAGACGAAGGCCATGACTTTGGAACAGATCCTATCGGATCAGGCCCATATGCCTTCAAGAGCTATACTCTCGGAGACAAGATTGAGTTTGAGGCTTTTGACCAGTATTTTGATACCGAGCATATGCCGAAGATCAAGAATATGATATGGCGAATTATACCTGAGGGCACATCAAGGACTATTGCTCTTGAAGCCGGGGAAATCGACGTCATTATCGAGCCAGACGCCAATGACATTACCAGAATGGAGTCTGATGACAGCATAACGGTTATGAAAAAAGGCGGTACGAGGGTCAATTTTCTTACAGTCAACACTGAAAAAGAGCCTTTTAACAATATCTATATCCGTAAAGCCATCAACGCAGCCATCGATAAAGAGGCTGTTGTGGAGGTGGCGCTCAACGGCGAGGGCAAGGCAGCTATTTCTCAGACTCCGATGGTGTTTGAGGGCGCTTCCGAAACGGGATGTGACGGCTATGATCTTGAGCTTGCAAAATCTTATATGAAGCAGTCCGGCTTAGAGGGCACGTCAATATCTTTCACATGCTACGTTTTCAATGATACCGCAAGACGTGCGGCTGAGGTTATTCAGGCATCGCTGCTTGATATAGGCATGGAGCTGTCCATTGAATCTTTAGATTATGCCACTTACCTTAACCAGGTTTTTGCCGGCAATTATGAGATGGCCGTTTCCGGATACACCTCCGGAACGATGTATAACTTCCTTTACGGGATTTTCCACTCCGATTCCATCAACGCCGCAAACATGGCCAGAATAAACGACAGCCATATTGACGAGCTTATCGAGCTGGGAAAAACACAGAGTGATATCGCCCAGAGAGGCGAGACGTTTAAGGCGCTTACCGACTATATCAATAGCCAAACCATCTATATTCCGCTTTACCAGAGCACCGTTATCAGAGCATATAACAGCGGCCTGGGAGGTTTTGAAGTCAGCGCCGCAGGAGCTATGCATTTTGAAGATGTTTACTGGCAAGAATAATATTTTTGAAAAAAGTTCTTGACAATAGAAATTATCTATGTTTTAATAGAAACACGAAGTTAATACAATAACAGTGACAGAGAAAGTAGGCTTCTTTCGAATATTTCAGAGAGCCGGGGATGGTGTGATCCCGGTATTAGTAGAAGAAAGCCGAAACTCACTCTTGAGTTGCGGCCTGAAAAGTTTTTCCTAGTAGGCGTCGCCGGTATTCCACCGTTAAAGGGAACGCATTTGTTTGAATGTCGTATCAGGTGGTTATGATTGCGCATAAGCGCTTTCATCCTTTTACGGGTGAAAGCGCTTTTTTGTTTCACTTCAAAGTATCCTGACATTTTCACAAATGCAAAACATGTGACTTCCAACATATTTTTCATGAGGTGAAGAAAAAATGGAAAAAGTTTTTAAGGGCAGTATTGCCAAGGGTTTTGCATGTTTTGTTGTTCTGGCCATCGTTATCTCTATGTTCTTCTCGGGCTGTTCTTCGGCAGAAGCATCTGAGGGAAAGAAAGACGATGCGGTCAAAACCGAAACAGAGACGCCGGTTAAGGATTCTATCGTTATCGCTATGGAAAGCGAGCCGCCTACGCTCCATCCCTTTGATCACAAGGCAGTAACGGCAGGGTATATGAATACGCTGACCTTCAATCAGCTTTTCAAGACAGATATCGATACTTTGGAGCCTGTTCCCGATCTTTGCGAGAGCTACGAAAGTGTAAGCGATACCGAGTGGATCTTTAAGATCTATGATAACATCACTTTCCACGACGGCAGCCATATGACGGCTGAGGATGTCAAGGCCTCAATGGAGTGGGCAAAGACATTCACAACGACAAAGGATTATACCTCATTCTGGACGGCCATTGATATCGTAGACGAATATACGATAAAGGTTACTACAGCCGGGCCTTATGCTTTGACGCTGAATAACCTGGCCAGCATAAAGATTGTTCCCAAGGCGCTGATC
Source organism: Clostridiaceae bacterium (assembly GCA_034926865.1). Lineage (GTDB taxonomy): Bacteria > Bacillota > Clostridia > Oscillospirales > Butyricicoccaceae > RGIG1902. Next base: position 214,420 of record JAYFQP010000003.1, on the reverse strand, counting down.
GACAGCGGCCACGATTTTGGATCAAATCCTATTGGCTCAGGCCCATATAAGTTCGTTGCTCAGACACTGGGCGATAAGATTGAGTTTGAGGCTTTTGACCAGTATTTTGATAAGGAGCACAGAGCCAGAATCAAGAATATGACATGGAGAGTAATTCCCGAAGGATCATCCAGAACAATTGCTTTGGAGGCTGGTGAGGTAGATGTCATTATCGAGGTCGAATCAAACGATATCTCAAGGATGAACGAAAACCAGGATATCACAGTCTATAACACAGACGGGACAAGGGTCAATTTCATGGCGATGAACAGCGAGGTTGCTCCCTTCAATAACAAGGACTTCCGCAGGGCGCTCAACGCAGCTGTTGACAGAGATTCCGTTATAACCGTTGCCTGCAACGGACAAGGCACCAAGACTATCTCTCAGACACCGATGATGTTTGAAGGTGCGTCAAACACAAATGCTCAGGATTACGATATTGCGAAGGCGAAGGAATATCTTGCCGCTTCTGGAGTAGATCCCACAACAGTCGTATTTTCCTGTATAGTATCCAATGATACAGCCAGAAGAGCAGCCGAAGTCATCCAGGCAAATCTTCAGGAGATCGGCATAACCATGGAGATAGAAAATATGGATTACGCCACACAGCTGACGGCTATCATGTCTGGCAATTATGAGAGTTCAATAATCGGGTATACTTCCAGCACAATGTGCACATACCTGCAGGGGCTTTACCATTCCGACGCTATAAATGCGGCTAATCTTTCAAGGATCAAAGACGACTATGTGGATTCCATGATAAATCTGGGCAAAACTCAGATAGATGTAAAACAAAGAGGCGAGACCTTTACAAAGGTCACGGAATATCTCAACGATTGGGCTCCCTTTGTCCCGCTTTACCAGTCGGTTGTGACAAGGGCAACCAGCAGTAGCCTTGAGGGATTTAAGGTAAGCGCCTCGGGCGGTATGAGGTTCGAGGACGTTTACTGGGCTCAGTAAAAAGCTATCTTTCTCCTTATAATATATGGCAAAAGCGGCGGCACTCATGTTCCGCCGCTTTTGCTTATTATGCCTTATGTTTGTAAAAGCTGATATTGCATACTATATAATAATGTGTAAATAAATAATAAAAAGGATATTGAGTTTGTTTTTATGAACCGTTTTCAGGCAAGAGAGTAAGATAATATTACCTTTAGATTTTCTGTTATTGAAATGATTGCGTGTTTCTGCTATTATATATAAAGTATATAAGTCGAAATGGGCCGTTTTTTGGCGGCAATTATTATATTTAGGGTACAGCCCGTTAAAGGAGAGAAAACAATGATTTTAGGTAAGCCAATTATCTGCGTGACAAATACCTCCGAAGCCATGGCCACTGTGGGCGACGGTTCAGGCCAGAGTAATATTGCGGCTCTTGGCCACAGGAAGATAGTATCCCCATCATCGTATCCAAGGGCCATAGAGCTTGCCGGCGGAGTTCCTGTTCTGACAAGTGAAAATTGCGTAGAGGAAATGGCTGAGCTTTGTGACGGCTTGCTTTTGACAGGGGGTCAGGATATGGACCCCAAATGGCTTGGCGAGGAAAAGCTCAACGACAGCGTCAAATGGGATAACATCAGGGATGAATACGAGATGAAGCTGTTCAAGGCCTTTTATGAAAAGGGAAAGCCGATATTTGGTATCTGCCGCGGTTTTCAGGTCATAAACGTGGCTCTCGGCGGGGGGCTTTATCAGGATCTTCTTCAGCAAATGGGCATAGTACATATGAATATGGACATAAGACATTGGATAACGGCAAAAGAAGGAAGTCTTCTTTATAATCTTTTTGGTGAACGCTTCAGGGTTAACAGCACTCACCATCAGGCTGTCAGGGAGCTTGGAGATGGTCTTGTTCCCACCGCTTATTCAGTCGAGGGCGTATGCGAAGCCTATGAGCATAAAACAAGGCCGATATTCGGCACACAGTTTCATCCAGAGCGTCTGACAAATCTGCTCTGGGATGAGCGAACCCCGGATTTTGCCCCTGTTTTTAAGCATTTCATAAGTCTGTGTGCAAATAATAAGGCTTAGTCATGATGATTTTATATTATGGGGCACTTTTGCGCCATAATATATGGCAAATAGCCTTGAAGCCTGGTTCGTCAAGTGGGAGGCCAGGGGTATGCTGCAGTAAAGGCCATTTGTGGTTTTGGCTTGACCGTCAGGGGGAGCGTGATCACGCTCGGTGTGTCAGCCGCTGCAATATGGACGCTATTCCAAGCATAAGGAGATACCCAATGAAAAAGCAAAAACTGGCATCGATAATTTTGGCGGCTGCAATGATAGCGTCGTCGCTTTCGGGCTGTGCGCTTGTGGAGTTTGAAGATCCTTCAACGGCCAAGCAGGAGGAGCAGACACTCGATAAGGATGCAAAAGCGGAAAAGCCCGATGTTTTTAAACTGCTTAATGCCGATAAACTTGTATTGAGCGATAGGCTTAAGAATGCAGCCGGGGTGGAGCTTGCAGCTTACGAGGCGAACTTCCCTTATTTTGATGCAGGAGATAATCAGGCGCTTGCAAATATAAACACTTATTACGAAACGGAGTTCGAGCACCTCGAAAGCGATAAGGAACGTTTTTTCCAGCTTGTGACTGAAAAGCCATCTCAGGTATTCAGGACAAGCGTATTCACATATACTCTTCTTGACACCCCTGGGGACTATATTTCTATCCTGCGTTGTTTTGAAAGCAATGATATTCTTGGGAGTGTCACAAAAACCTATTACTGCGAGGTGTTCAGCGCTTCCACAGGCTGGAGCCTGAAGTTCAGCGATGTGTTCGGTGACGACAGCAGCAAGGCTGTGGAGGCTCTCAGAAGCGCACTTGAGCAGTGGAGCCTTGATAAGGCATATACGGCTAACTGGGTGTATAATGCCAAAGATGAGATATTGACAGAGAATTTTGCTTTTGACGGAGATAAAATGTATATTGGCTTGCCGGCGTATACGGCCCCAGGAGGCGAGACGCTTATCGAGTTATCCTTTGAGAGCTTTGAAGACTTTTTGAAATAACGGCTGGTAAACTGTCGGAATATTGATATTGAAGGGAGAATACAGCAATGACAATGACTGAAAGATTTCTGAAGTATGTTGCGGTAGGCACAAATTCCAATCCCAAATCCCAGACTATACCCAGCACACCCGAGCAAAAGGTTCTTGGCGCTATTATAGTTGAGGATATGAAGGAAATGGGCATCAAGGATGCTTTTATGGATGATTACGGCTATGTGTATGGCACGGTTCATGGCAACTGTGATGCGCCTACCGTGGGCTTTATAGCGCACATGGATACCGTTATCGATATGCCATGTGAAAACATAAAGCCGAAACTTGTGGAATACAAGGGCGGAGAAATTGTATTAAACAAAGAGAAGGCTATTGCGTTCACCCCCAATGAAAGGCATATTGGAGAAAGGCTGATAGTGACAGATGGAACAACCCTTCTCGGAGGAGACGACAAGGCAGGCATCGTCGAGATACTTGAAATGGCAAAGTATTTCATCGAACACCCAGAGGTTAAGCATGGCACGATAAAGATTGGTTTCACACCAGACGAGGAGATTGGACGCGGAGCAGATAAGTTTGATGTAAAAGGTTTTGGAGCTGATATGGCTTATACGGTAGACGGCGGCCCCCCCGATGCTTTTTCGTATGAGACCTTCAACGCATGTGCGGCTAAAATAGAGGTGTCAGGCACGAATACCCATCCTGGCGGAGCCAAGAACGCAATGGTAAACTCGATGTGGATAGCTATGGAGTTCCATTCCATGCTGCCGCCATGTGAGGCACCTCAGTTTACCGAAGGATATGAGGGATTCAGCCATCTCAATGGTATGTCAGGCAATGTAGAGCATACTGTCGTGGAGTATATTATCAGAGATCATGACAAGCAGATTTTTGAAAACAGAAAAGCCCGTTTCGAAAAAATCACAGCTTATTTAAACGAAAAGTACGGCAAAGGCACAGTGGATTTGACTCTGAAGGATTCATACTATAACATGAAGGAGCCCGTTATGGAGCACCCGGAGCTTATCGATCTGGCATATGCCGCGATCACAGAGGCCGGGTATAAACCCTATTCAAATGCTGTCAGAGGCGGAACAGATGGGGCCAGGCTTTCCTTTATGGGCTTGCCTTGCCCCAATTTGGGAACAGGCGGAGGAAACGCCCACAGTCGTTATGAGTATGTTTCTATAGAGGAAATGGAGAGCTGCTATCAGATCCTTAAGAATATTGCAGTCAATTTTGCTGAGATAAAGAAGTAGCTTAAGGATAAAAAACTAGCCTCCCGGTGCTTTTTTATAAGCGACGGGAGGCTTTTGATTATCTGTTTATTCCTTTATTATAACTCCTAGATTGCGTATAAGCATTACAGCCTGTTCGGGAGAAAAAATTGCTCCTCGCAGATTCAGCGGCTCGAAATAAGCGCCGCTTATCATTGAGGATGTAAAATCGCACCCTTTAAGCCCCACATGCATAAAGTCTGCTCCGGTAAGGTCACATTCCTCAAGCTCTGTTTGCTTGAACGAGGCTTCGGTAAAAACCGCATCGACAAAACGGCTTTGCCGCAGGATGGTTTTCTCTATGTGGCAGGAAGTAAAGTTTCCGTATGACGCTGTGCAGTCTTCAAAAAGCACATTGTTAAATCCTGATGAGGAAAATCTTGCGCCCATCAGTCGGCAGCCCAAAAATACGGTTCTGCCAAAGAATGAATTATTGAAAGAGCTGGAGGAAAGGTCGCAGTCTTTAAATACTACATTGTTGAATATCGTGCCTGAGAAATCTGCCCCCGCAAGGCTGCATGTATCAAATCGGCATGCACTTATATCGCTTTTTACAAAACTATATTTTTCTGAAAAGCATGAAAAAAAGCTCTTGTTTCTTATAGCCTCCCCGTCTTCGATTGCCCATAGAATTTCTTGCGGCAAAGTTCCCTTATCAAGGGATGGCGGAAGATGGGGCATAAAAATTTCCATAAAAAACACCTCGCATAAATATAGATGAATAAAAGCACTGTTTCAGGAAAAAACAGAGAGGATGATAGTATTTGTATTTGATGGCTTTAGGGGTGCTGGCTTTTTACGTGGGAACGAATATTTATATATCCGTGCGCCTTTGGAAATGGTCGGGGCTTTCGGGGAAAAGGCTATCCGCTGTTTGGGGTGCAGTTTTTTTATTTTTGGGTTCAGCATTTATCGTAACAGAGCTTTGGGAAACCATGCCGGATGTGTTTTTATATCCCCTCAATCTTTTGGGCGGATATTATGTGGCGGCTTACATATTTCTTGTCATCTCCGTGCCGATAGCTCATATCGTGCTGGGGAAGGAAGGAGGGCCGATGACAACGATAGTCATTATCTGCGCTGCCGCCATCTTCACGCTTGTGGGGGCGATTTCGGCCAGCCGTATAATGGTAAAAAACTATACAGTTTCAACAAATAAAACAGACAGCTTTTCAATAGCGCTTGTTTCGGATCTGCATTTGGGAGAGCTAATACGCGAAAAACAGCTTCAGAATATGATAGATGCAATTAATGCCCTTGATGCGGATTATGTCATGATAGCTGGGGATGTGTTTGATGTAGGAACAGATGCTCTTAGAAACAGTGACAGAGCTGGAGAAATATTTAGAACTATAAAGGCGCCAAAGGGTATTTATGCCTGCCTCGGAAATCACGACGGTGGCTTCAGAGGGCTTGATGACGAAGCCGCGGAGCTTTTGGAAAGCTGGGGAATAACTGTCTTGCAGGATCAGGTTATCACTGTAAATGGAATTAACATAGCCGGAAGAAAAGACAGGGGAATACAGCGCATGACACCTAAAGAGCTTTTCAAGGATACCGACACCAGTCTTTTTACAATAGTCCTTGATCATCAGCCTTTCGAAATGAATGCCGAGCGCAGGGAAGGTGTAGACCTTATTTTAAGCGGTCATACTCATGGCGGACAGATTTTCCCCTTTACGCTTGTGACAAAAGCGATATTCAGAATTGATTACGGAATGCTGACCGAAGATGGATGCACGATGATCGTCTCCTCCGGCCTTGGAACCTGGGGGCCCAGGGTCAGGGTAGGCTCGAGGTGCGAAGTAGTCAGAATAGATATAGAAAAAGCCGAGTGACTTCGGCTTTTTTCTTTTATAATATTGAGGGATTACCGCAGGCGATCCGGGCGTTTGCGCATCTTGAAACCGGAGACTATTCCAAGGGCCACATACATTGTGGCTACAGATGTTCCCCCATAGCTTACCAGCGGAAGCGTCAGCCCGATAACGGGCATTATCCCAAGGCTCATGCCGATGTTGATAAGGATCTGAATCATGAACATGCCGCCTATTCCGATACACATCAGATAAGAAAATCTGTCATAAGTCTCGGATGCATCATAAAGCATTCTCCAGACAAGAAAAGTAAGCATGGCGATTATGACAATTCCGCCTATAAAGCCCCATTCCTCGCAGATGGATGAAAAGATGAAGTCTGTATGCTTTGAGGGGAGTATGCCGTATTGGGTTTGTGGGCCTTTGAGAAAGCCGTACCCAAAAAGTTCGCCTCCGCCAGCGGCGATCATGCTCTGAATGCCGTTATAGGCTATTTTTGGGCTTGCCTCCGGGTTAAAGAGGACTATTATCCTGAGCTTATGGTAACTTTTAAGAAAGAACATCCACAGCGGTACAAGAGAGGCGGCCCCGGCTGCGCACATCGGCAAAAATATCTTCATAGAAATGCCTGAAGCAAAAAGCATGATGACGAATATCATCAAATAAGCAATGCACATTCCAAGGTCATCGGAAAAAATATAAACGAATCCTGCTGTAGACAGGGCATGTATGATGAGCTGCAAAATTGAGGAAAAACGGTCAAGCCTGTCTCGCAGGACATATATATGACGGGCGAAGGTAAAAATAAATATTATTTTACCTATTTCGGCGGGTTGGACGCTGATGAAACCAAGGTCTATCCAGCTGTTATTTCCGGTTGTTTCTCCCCCTATGCCCAAAAATTTAAGCGACAGAAGAAGCAGAAGGTTCAAAATATACGCCGCCGGCCAAAGGTCGCCGACGCGGTCAAGGTCTATAAGCCCGACGATAAAAAACGCTGCTATTCCTATAAGTATCGCCGCACCTTGGACGATAACAAACTTGCTTCTGTCAAAGCTCAGCGTTGCGCTGTAAACAGCAGCCAGCCCCATGAGAGATGTCACAACAGCTATCGACAAAAGCACAAGGTCACATCTTTTAAAATATGCGCCGACGGCGGAAAAGAGAGATTTCATAAATGCTCCTTGGTGTGGGCAGGTAGAAAATTGCCTGATTGACAGGCATGTCCCGCAACACTTTTATTTTACCATTTCCTATTGTAATATTCAATCATTGAGAAGAAGTCTTTATCTGCTTTTAAAAATGCTCAGAGCATGTTGTCGTAAAAAATAAGTTTTCCCTTTAAAACATTGAAAAATAGTGATACAATACTGTAGAATAAAAATAGTTAGGAGTAAATCGGCTTGGAAAAGCAGATGTACACGACATATTCTCCTGAGGAGACAGAAGATCTGGGGGAGGCCATCGGGCGAAGATCGAATGGCTATAAGGTAATAGCTATGTTCGGAGGCTTGGGAAGCGGCAAGACCGCTATGACAAGAGGTATAGCCAGGGCCTTTGGGTGTACAGATCAGGTGTCGAGTCCAACGTATACCATAGTCAACGAGTATTACGGAACGAGGAGAATATGCCATTTTGATATGTACCGTATCAGCGGCGAAGACGGCCTTTGGGAAATCGGCTGGGAGGATTATCTTGAGAGCGGCTGTCTGTGTGTTGTTGAATGGAGCGAGAATATTGTTTCGGCGCTTCCTAAAGAGACGCTCAAGGTGTCTTTTGAGGTTACAGGAGATGACACAAGAAGGATAACGGTGGAAGATTTATGAAAATACTTGCAATAGATACCTCGGGCAGGATAGCGTCCTGCTCTCTTTGTGAGGACGGAAAAGAAACTGCGTCATGCGTAAAGGATTCTAACCTTGACCACAGCCGGACGATACTGCCGCTGTGCCATGAGATGTTAAAAGAGCGCGGGCTGGCGTTTAAAAATATAGACGCATTTGCCGCATCTGTAGGGCCGGGGTCTTTTACCGGCATACGGATAGGCGTGTCTGCTGTTAAGGGTTTCTGCCTTTCGGGGGACAGGCCCGGGGCCGGGATATCAACGCTTGAAGCGGCTGCTGTGCTTGTCAAAGAGAATGGGCTTATATGCCCGGTTATAAGAGCTAGAGAAGACGAATATTTCTATGGTTTTTTCCGCCGAAAGGCAGATGGTTTTTACAGGATATGTCCTGACGGATGTCTTATGGGAAACGAGCTTAAGACACTTCTTTACGGCGCGGAATGGATGCTGTGCGGTGATGGGGCGGCAGGCTTTTTAGAGAAATATCCTTGCAGCAATGTGAGGGATACGGGTATAGCTCAGAGTGCTTCGGGAGTTGCCGAGTGTGCATGGGAGCTTTATCTTTGTGAAGGCCTTGTAAGCGGAGGGGATATTACCCCTGTTTATCTAAAGAAAACTCAGGCTGAGAGAATGAGGGAGGAGAAACTGTAATGAAAATAGCGATAGGTTCCGATCATGCCGGCTTCAGCCTTAAGGAAGCCCTTAAAAAACATCTTGAGGAAAACGGCGTTACTGTCATCGACAAGGGCACATATGATGCGGCTTCGTGCCATTACCCCATATATGCCGAAGCAGTTTCGAAAGCTGTTCTTTCGGGTGAAGCTGAGCGGGGGATACTTGTATGCGGAACAGGCATAGGTATGTCAATTTCGGCCAATAAAATAAATGGGATAAGGGCAGCGGCCCTCTCAGACTGCTTTACGGCAGAAGCGACAAGAAAGCATAACGACGCCAACATACTTTGCCTTGGCGAAAGGACAGTCGGCCCGGGCCTTGCATTCAAACTGGCCGATATATTCCTTGCGACCCAGTTTGAGGGCGGCCGCCACCAGACGCGGGTAGACATGATGATGGCGCTGGAAAATAAAACTTATAAGGAGTAATAATCAATGGGAAAGACGCAGATCATGGATCATCCTCTTATAAAGCATAAGCTTTCGATTTTGAGGGACAAAAACACGGGGGCTAAAGAGTTCAGAGAGATCGTAAGCGAGATATCGATGCTCATGTGCTATGAGGCCACAAGGAATCTGCCTGTTGAAGAGGTAGAGATAGAAACCCCTATGGGCATGGCCAAGTGCGGCGTGCTTTCCGGAAAGAAGCTGGCCATCGTGCCTATACTCAGAGCCGGCCTTGGAATGGTTGACGGCATGCTGCAGATGATACCTGCCGCAAAGGTTGGACATATCGGGCTTTACAGGGATGAGGAGACATTACAGCCTGTAGAATATTATTGCAAGCTGCCAAAAGACATAGAGGAGCGCGAGGTCATCGTAGTCGATCCCATGCTGGCGACAGGCGGTTCGGCCGTTGACGCCATTACACAGATAAAGAAGAGGGGCGTTACCCATATCCGCCTTATGTGCATAATTGCAGCGCCTGAGGGCATCGCAAGAGTAGAGTGTGAGCATCCCGACGTAGATATCTACTGCGCCGCCCAGGATGAGTGCCTTAACGAAATCGGATACATCGTACCAGGCCTCGGCGATGCAGGCGACAGGATATTCGGCACAAAGTGATGATTGATTTAAAAGGGACACACAGCTGTGCGTCCCTTTTTTATTGATACTGTTTATTTTACAAATTTTTGGGCAAAAGATGATCAGCGGCGTCTACGGCTTTGATATGATGAGCGATACACATTTCTGCGTTTTCTCTTGCGGCGGTTTACCATGGCATAGGTAAGAAATGCTATGATTGCCAACATTATAAGACCTATTGCAATCTTGAAGAAGGTGCTGCTAAAAATTCCGATCACCGAATCTATAATAAAGAACCATGTGGAACGGCGGATCGATTCAGACGCTACAAGGTTGACAGTGGTATACTCCTTGCCTTTATAGCTGTATGTTGCCTTTCCCAGGATATCGCCTTTTTCTATAGGAGCCTTGATGTCTTCGTTAACTGCATAAGAGACTGTGACGTCAGCCTGGTTGAAACCCTTGGGCAAAAGGGCGGTAAAGCCGTTTTCCGGGATGAGCACAACCGAGTCAGCATCTTTGCCAAGGGAGACTGGAGCTTCTGTCACCGGATCTGAGCTGTTTACCATGGGCTGCACTTCAAAACCGTTTTTTGCATAGTCGAGAAGTTTGATAGTTTCCGTAAAGCTGCCTAGCGAGCCGTCTGCTGCTTCGCCTGCCCCCAAAACGACAGTGATATAAGTTAGGTCGCCTGATTTTATTCCGCTGACAAGACAAAGGCCGGCAGGGGTGGTCGAGCCGGTTTTTATTCCTATGGCACCCTCATAATAGTAGTTTCTGTTTCTCCAGCGCGAGATAAGATGGTTTGTTGTGGAGATTGTCTGAGTTCCGCGCATATTTGTAGCGGGCAGGGTAATTTTATCGATTTTTACCAAAGAAGCAAAAGTTTCGTTCTTCATTGCATATTCAGCTATTTTCAGAAGGTCCCTTGCTGTGGTATAATGGTTTTCGTCATGAAGACCGTTTGGATTTGCAAAGTGGGTATTGGTACACCCAAGCTCTTGAGCTTTTGAATTCATAAGATCAACAAAGGCCGCTGTAGAGCCTGAGACATGTTCGGCGAGGGCATTGGCGGCGTCGTTGCCGGAGGCAACGAGAAGGTATGTTACCATATCCATAAAGTTCATCTGTTCACCAGCTTTGAGAAGCGTGCTGCTTCCGCTTTCAGAAAGGCCGTTGACGGCGTCGCTAGAAACCGTGATAACATCGTTTGTATTGCCATATTCGAGTGCAAGTATGCCTGTCATTATCTTTGTAGTGCTCGCAGGATACAGCTTTTCGTCAGCGTTCAGCTCATAAACCGTTTCTCCGGTTTTCATTTCGCCTATAATAGCCCCTTTTGCGTTGATCGTCGGCGCTTCAAGGGCATTTACGCTTATTGTCATGCAGGCTGCCGCAAGGCAGGCGGCGATTACTTTTTTGATCATAGATCTATCCCCCCACTAGATAAAATATAAAAATGCCCGGTTTTATAACGGAGATTGAAACATCCGAAAAAGGCATTTCCGGGCCCGGTAAGTTCTTTTGCGCCGCAAGCGGCGGCGTCTTTACTTAAAGTCTACCAAAAAGGGTATGTCTTTTCAATGCCGTTTACAAATTATTTGCTTTTATAATTCCTAAGGAGGACAAAATGAGGATACTGGTAGTGGATGACGAGAAATTGCTCGTAAAGGGAATAACTTTCAATCTTGAAAATGACGGGTATGAGGTCGACGGGGCCTATGACGGGCAGCAGGCTCTGGAGCTTTTTCACAGGAATGCATATGACCTTATAATTCTTGACCTCATGCTTCCGGTATACGACGGCCTGTCTGTATGCCGCAAGATCAGGGAGACAAGCGATGTGCCTGTTATTATGCTTACCGCTAAGGGAGAGGGCTCTGACAAGCTCCTGGGCTTTGAGTACGGGGCGGACGATTATTTGACAAAGCCCTTCGATATACTTGAGCTTAAAGCCAGAATGAAGGTCATACTCAAGCGCAGCCCCAGGTTTATCAAGGGGGAAGAACAGGTGGAAAGCGTGCTTACGGCCAAAGATCTTAAGGTAGATCTTATCAAAAGATCAGTTGTGGTGCGCGGGGAGACCCCTGAGCTTACGGCGAAGGAGTTTGATTTGTTTGTCATGCTTATGAGCAATGTGGGAAAGGTGTTTTCGCGCGACGAGTTGCTTGAGCAGGTATGGGGCTACGGATATCCCGGCGATATCCGCACTGTCGACGTGCATATCAGGAGGATAAGGGAGAAGCTTGAAAAAGATGACGCTTCCCCCGAGTATATCATGACCAAATGGGGCGTCGGTTATTATTTCAACGATCCCGAAAAATAAAAAGCGCTGTAAGGCTGTGATGACGTCATGAAGAAAATGAGCAGGCTGAACTCCGCCAGGGGCATCAACAGTCTCAGATTCAAAATATTCGCCGGGTTCACGATATTGGCCTTTGTTTTGCTTACCATTCTGAACACATACCCCATAAGCCTGATGAGAAACCAGATAATATTTGCGAGAGAAGCCGAAATGCGTTCGAATTTCGGCGCTTTCTCGTCTGCCCTTGAAAGCTCGCCTATACTTGACTATGAGACTGCGGCTACGGCGCTTTCCATCCTTGATATCGGCAGGGATTACAGAGTTCTTGTGACCGACGGAGGAGGCAGGGTGGTCTACGATAACCTTAAATCCTCAGACATAATAGGTAAAACTGTGCTTTTTCCTGAAATCATCGAGGCGCTTTTCGGCAAGGATGTGTTCAGATGCAGATATGATTCAGATGCGTTCAGTTACCGCATAGCCTGCTCGGTAACAAAAGATGCGGGGATCGTTGGCTCGGTTTACGCATATGAGTATGACACCGAAAGCGCAGGGCTTTTGGGCGAGACACAAAATGACATAGCGCGCATATCTTTCACAGTGACAGCGCTGGCCGCTTTTTTTATTATAACCTTTACAACTTCTCTCAGACGGCGATTTGACAAAGTTCTTGAGGGGGTCAATCAGATTCGTGAGGGAAATTACGATTACAGGATCGAGCTGAAAAACCGAGACGAGCTTGGTACTATAGCTGAAGAGTTCAACCAGATGAGCGCTCAGCTGGGAAAGAACGAATCGATAAGGCGTCAGTTTGTATCTGATGCGTCGCACGAGCTAAAGACACCGCTTGCCTCAATAAAGCTCTTATGTGATTCTATTTTGCAGGCCAAAGACATAAAGGTTGAGGAAGTAAGGGAGTTCCTGGGCGATATAAGCGACGAGATCGACAGGCTTACAAGGATAACCGAGGGGCTTTTATACCTCAGTCGTATGGAAAACGGAGACAGGTTGTCCGGCATATGTGATCTGACACATACAGTTATCAAATGTGCCGACAGGCTTAAGTTTAATGCAAAAGGCTTTGACGTTAACATAATATACAACCTTCCGGAGACGGCCTATGTCTCAGGAAATCCTGATATGATATATCAGGTGGTTTTCAATCTGATGGAAAACTCGATAAAATACAACAGGCAGGGCGGAACTGTGCATGTGACTATGGAGGCATCTGAAAACAACACGGTCCTTCATGTAGCTGATACGGGCATAGGAATAAAGGAAGACGAGCTTGAACGCATTTTTGACAGATTCTACAGAGTGGATAAAATGCGTTCGAGGCAGACCGGTGGGACTGGGCTGGGGCTTTCGATCGTCGGGCAGTGTATGGACGCCATAGGAGGGCATGTTGAAGTAACTTCTACCTTTGGCGAGGGGACATGTTTTACGGTTTATTTCAAAAACGCTCCTGCCGAAAAAACGGATGAAGGAGGCGCGCAATGAAAAAAACAGTTTTTATTGCTTTGACGCTGGCTCTTTGTCTTATAGCAGGATGCGCCACCCAGCAGAGCACAAGCAGCGATGAGGTCAGGGCCGTATATTTTCTTACACAGACCGAAACGGGTCGCAGGCTTGGATATGAGGTGGCCTCCTTTGACGGCAGCCGCGAGCTTAAGGATCAGATCAGGGACGTCATCGAGGCTATGCGTACGCCGCTGAATAAAAATGATATATCCCTTATATGGAACGATATCGAGCTTTCGGAAGTTCAGGTCTTCGGAAGCACCGTGGTTATACGTTTTTCTGACGAGTTTGAGAAGCTTTCTGTGATAGAGGCAAGTCTTTTAAGCTCAGGGGTCACGCTTTCTCTTATGGAGATAAGCCAGATAAGATATGTGAGGGTGATCGGCGGCGAGGCTGGAGGTACTGTTTTTATGGGCAATCAGTCGATACTTCTTGACGACGAGGACCTTCGGCTCTCTGCCTTCGAGATAGGAGTGTATCCGGTCAGCCGGGAAGATAATAATCTTTTCAGTTATCAGATGCGCATAGTAACCGAAGAAGAGAAGATAACCCCGCTTATTGTGCTTAAAGAGATGATAAGCGGGCAGCTTGGAGTAACTGCGCCTTTTGATGGGCGAATGGATATCAGATCGGTATCGGCACCCAATCAAGATGGCTTAGTCAGGGCAGATTTGTATGTTCCTGTAGAAATGGATTTGACCGGCAGGGAAGTCGATATATTTTCGATAGTAGACAGCCTGTGCTCCTGCAGGGGAGTTACGGCCGTCAATGTAACCATTAACGGCAGGGTGCCATCCGAAAGAAATCTGAAAGGATGTGATGGGCCGCTTGCTTTTAATTCAGAATTTTTAGGAGAAAGTGATTTTGGACAATAAACAATTTTATAAAAGGATGTTTGCCCTTGCTTTCCCCATAGCAATGCAGAACCTTTTGAGTTCATGCGGTTATCTTATTGATACTGCAATGGTAGTGGGGCTTGGCAACGTGGCGACATCCGCAATAGGAATCGCGACGCGCTGGAGTTTTATCATGAATGTTCTTATATTTGGCGTTTGCTCCGGCAGCGCTGCGCTCATAGCGCAGTATTGGGGAGCGGGGGATGAAAGGAACATCAGGCGTTCGGTTGGTATAGCTCTTGTGGTTGGAACGGGGATTTCGATTATATATGTTCTGGCTGCTGCGTTTTTCCCGATGCAGATGATGATGATCTTTACTGATGAGGCAGCTGTCATGAAGGCAGGAGCCGGTTATATAAGAACGGTTTGTCTTGCTATGCTGTTCAACAGCGCGACTTTCGTTGTCAGCACTGCGGTGCGCTCAACCGAGGATGTAAAAACTCCGTTTATCGCATCTGCATGCGGCGTCGTGGTAAATATCGTGCTTAACTATACTTTTATATACGGGCATTTCGGAATGCCAAAAATGGGGCTTAATGGAGCCGCGCTGGGAACAGTTATTGCAATGGCGGCCCAGGCGGTTGTAATAATTGTCATCGCTTATAAAAAGAAAAGCGTGTTTCTCCGCAGCATAAGGCAGCTTTTTGAATGGGATAAGGCTTTCGTCAAAAAGTATTTCGCGGTTTCCACTCCGGTTCTTTTTAACGAGATATTTTGGTCAGTGGGCACAAGCATATATTCAGTGATCCTTGCAAGGCAAGGAAGCGAAAATTATTCGGCGTATACTATCTTCAACTCGGTGCATGAGGTCTTTTTTGTCTTTTTTGTTGGCCTCTGCAATGCCTGTGCTATAATGGTGGGTAAAACTATCGGCGAAGACCGTCTGGATGAAGCTTATCATATGGCGAAAAAATATCTTATAGCATTTCCGCTGGTCTCGGTGGTTTTGGGTGGGCTTCAGATACTTTTAAGAAACCCTGTGCTGTCTATAATGAGCATCGAAACCGAGGGCGCCCGCCTCACGGCCTCGCACTTGCTTGTACTACACGGGTTGCTCATGCCGTTTATCAATATTCCATATGTGGCGGTTGTCGGCATATTCAGGGCAGGCGGAGATACAAGGTTCGGTTTTTTTGTAGATGCCGGTTCGGTATATCTTATAGGGATACCTGTTTTGTGGTATTTAGCATATATGACGGAAGTCTCTTTTGTTGCGCTCGTGGCCGGAATGTATATCGGAGAGTATGCTTTGAAGACATTTCTGTGCATTTGGCGCTTCAAAAGTGGCAAATGGATAAGAAGATTAACGTAAAAATGGAAAAATTACGAAAGTCGGGGTAACCCCCGACTTATTTATTTTTCTACATGTTGTTGAATTCTAACAAAGTTTTTTTAAATGGATACTATATATTGACAGGCTGTAAATGGACGTTTATAATTATGAATTGTACCCCGGGCATGTCCAAAGTGGATACAGACGCTATGATTGCCCGGGTAACATATGTTTTTTGAACGCATCCAAGCTATAATTTATGATATGAGGGGTATTGGAACATGTTCACGAGAATTATTAAAAGGGACGGAAGAGAAGCACCTTACGACATTAACAAGATAGCGGCGGCTATCGCAAAGGCCATGCAGGCCAGCTTCAGGGAGGATGACGGCGAGAGCATGCGTATGGCACAGCTCGTGGAGCAGAAGCTATTTGCGCAGTTCGGGGATAATGCTCCCGGTGTAGAGGATATACAGGATGTGGTAGAAGTAGTTTTGATGGATAACGGCTATGCCATGGTATCCAAAAAATATATTATATACAGAGCAGAGAGAAACCGTGCCCGCGAGATGAAGAGCAACCTCATGCGCATTTATAATGAAATAACCTTTGCTGATGCCGAGGACAGCGACCTTAAGAGGGATAACGCCAATGTCGACGGCGATACAGCCATGGGAACCATGCTTAAGTATGGCAGCGAGGGCGCAAAGGATTTCTATGAGAAATATATCCTTAAGCCTGAGCAGAGCAAGGCACACCGTGAGGGCGATATACATATCCACGATTTTGATTTTTATACCCTCACAACGACATGCTGTCAGATAGACATAACAAGCCTTTTTAAAGGTGGGTTTTCTACGGGTCATGGATTTTTACGTGAACCTAATGATATAACGAGTTATTGCGCTCTGGCCTGCATAGCCATACAGTCTAACCAGAATGACCAGCACGGCGGCCAGAGCATACCAAACTTTGAGTACGGCCTTGCCAAGGGAGTTACAAAAACTTTCAGAAGAATATACGGGGCTAATCTTTCCAAGGCCGTAGTGCTTCTTGAGGGTGATTCCCCCGAAAATCAGGAGGCACGCGAGGATGAGATCCGGCGCATCATAAAGGATATGGGCAGAGAGCAAGGCGTTTATCCCGAGATTAATATGAGCGACGAATATAAGCAGGCTGAAAAGCAGGTTCTTGCCGAGGCCGGCATTGAGGGAGAGCTTTACGAAAAGTGCACATGCTTCGCCTATGACAATGCTTTGCGCGAGACAGATAAGACCACATACCAGGCCATGGAGGCTTTGATACATAACCTTAATACCATGCATTCAAGGGCAGGGGCTCAAACTCCGTTTTCTTCGATCAACTATGGTCTCGATACTAGCCCAGAGGGCAGAATGGTCATGAAGAATGTCCTGCTGGCCACAGATGCGGGTCTTGGAAGAGGGGAAACACCTATTTTCCCGATCCAGATATTCAAAATAAAAGAAGGTATCAACTATAATCCCGGCGAGCCGAACTATGATCTTTTTAAGCTGGCGTGCAAGGTTTCTGCAAAGAGGCTTTTCCCCAATTTCAGCTTTATCGACGCCCCTTATAATCTCCAGTATTACAAACCCGGCCACCCCGAGACCGAGATCGCTTATATGGGCTGCCGCACAAGAGTCATGGGCAATGTCTATGATCCGCAAAATGAGATTTCTTTCGGACGCGGCAACCTGAGCTTCACTTCAATAAATCTCCCAAGAATAGCTATTAAGAGCAACGGCAATGTAGAGTGGTTCTTTGAGGAGCTTGAACGCAAAATGGACCTTGTATGCAACCAGCTGCTTGATCGTTTCAGCATCGTTGCAAAGAAGAAGGTAAAGAATTTCCCATTCCTGATGGGCCAGGGAGTTTGGATAGGGTCAAAAAATCTTTCTCCTAACGATTGCATAGGGGAGATATTAAAACATGGCACATTGTCTGTAGGGTTTATCGGTCTTGCCGAGACGCTTGTAGCTCTTACAGGCAAGCACCACGGAGAAAGCGAGCAGGCAAGGCATCTCGGCTTGGAGATCGTCAGCTTTATGAGGGAATATCTTGACAGGCTAAGCAAGAAGATGAAGCTGAACTTTACGCTTCTCGCCACCCCCGCTGAGGGACTTTCAGGCAGATTTGTAAAGCTTGATAAAAAGAAGTTCGGCATAATCCCCGGCGTTACTGATAGGGAGTATTATACAAATAGCTTCCATGTACCTGTCTATTACAATATATCCGCATACGATAAGATCAAGATTGAGGGCCCCTATCATGCGCTTACAAACGCGGGACATATAAGCTATGTAGAGCTTGACGGAGATCCCAGCCAGAATCTTGAGGCCTTTGAGAAGGTCGTCAGGACGATGCACGACTGCGGCGTTGGATACGGTTCGATAAACCATCCTGTTGACAGCGATATTGTTTGCGGTTATACAGGTATAATCGGAGAGTGCTGCCCTAGGTGCGGCCGCAAAGAAATTGACAACGGCCCAAAGTTTGAGCGTATCCGCAGGATCACGGGGTATCTTGTCGGCACGATGGATCGATGGAATGATGCCAAAATCGCCGAAGAAGCAGACAGGGTGAAGCACAGTGTCTAGAATAAGGATGAGCGGTATTGTGTCGGGGTCTATAACCGATGGGCCAGGCATACGCTATGCCATATTCGTACAGGGCTGCGCCCACAACTGTCCGGGCTGCCATAATCCCGGAACTCATGATTACGGCGGCGGGCAAGACATGGATACAGGAGATATGCTGAAGGCTATCAAAAAAGATCCCATGCTGTCAGGTGTGACATTCAGCGGCGGAGAACCCTTTGACCAGCCCCTTCCGTTGATAGAGCTTGCCAAGGAAGTAAGAATGCTGGGGCTTGAGATCGCGGCTTACACGGGGTATGTATATGAAGATATTCTGGCTCATGGAGGCGACAGGCTGGAGCTGTTAAAATTATGCGACGTTTTGATAGACGGTCCGTTTATTATGTCGAGGAGAAATCTTGACATAAGGTTCAAGGGCTCGGAAAATCAGAGAATTATTGATGTTCCCAAAAGCCTTGAAGCGGGCCATGCCATTCTGAAGGAAGACGGTCGCTGGATAGCCACTCCTGAGAAGTAAATTTTTAATGACCGCTTACATTGTAGGCGGTCATTTTTACAGTATTTACTATAAATGTATGGACAAATCTACCAAAATGCTTTATGACTTTAAAATGATGATTGATAATATTGTCTGATTGGCTTATAATTAATTTCAGTTAGGGCTTGCCCTGCAATCTTGTGGGGGAGAGTATGAGCGGCCCTTCCATAGGCTTTTCAAAAATGGGAAAGTCAATAATTTTCGGGGTGAGGTGAAAACAAAATAGGATAAAAAACCGCTGCCGGAATATAAATTGGTAAGTGGTATTTCGGCATATACACAAGCTTTGAAAAAGGCGAAATTGTGGGATTTTGCCTCATCAGGTGTTGGCAGCGCCCTATTTCGATGTTTTGTGCAAATAGGTGATTCCATGTGCTGCAAATACAGCTATGCGATTTGCAAAAAATAACTTGTGATGAAAACACAGAAACTGTTTTCAAAGGAAAGAGGAGGAAAATCATTTATGCTGGAGTATTTAAAAACCGCGAACAACTTTATCATGTGGATCTCTTGCATCCCCGCGGTTGCCCTGGTTGTTTTCCAAGCCTACATTTTTATGATGAGAGCCTGGAAGACAGGCCCGAAGATGGGAGTTTCAAAGGAGCAAATGAAAGAAGCGGCAAAATCGTCTTTTGTTGCTTCACTAGGCCCGTCCATCGTTATTGTATCCGGAATGGTCAGCCTTCTGGCATCCGTGGGAGGCCCTTTGGCCTGGATGCGTCTGGCTTACATAGGATCGGTAATGTATGAACTTCCTGCTGCTGACCGTGCAGCAAGCGCTGCAGGATGTCAGCTCGGCACAAGTAATATGACAATGGAAGCCTTCGCAAATGCCGCATGGATTATGACGGTTTGCTGCCTCGGCTGGATCCTTGTTTCAGCACTGTTCACAGATAAGATGGAATCCTTCAGGGATAAGGTAACCGGCGGCAACATGGATGCTCTGGTTTCGCTTACAGCCGGCGGCGGCGTGGGCGGATTCGGCTACATGGTCGCGCAGAGACTTCTCCCGCTCAATTTAAAGAGCGCTAACATGTGGTCCGCTATTGTGGGCTTTGCTGTTATGTGGTGTATGAATATTATCATTAAGAAGACGGGTGCTAGATGGGCCCAGCAGTTTGGCATGACCATCGCTATGTTCCTTGGGATGGTAGCCGGCTCGTTCTTCCTTAATGTTTAAGCCGTTATCTGTGAAAAGGAGCTGCTATTATGGAAAATAAAACTGCTGTTTTCAGAACTGATTTTATTCCTTGGATAGTTAAATGGGGCAGGGGTACAAACCTTCTCGGCGTTGTTCTTTGCTTTGGCCCGTGTATTGCTCTTGCAATGATGGGTATATTCCCTGACTGGGCAGCTTTTGCTGCAGCGTTTGCCATTCAGTTCCCATTAGTTGCCTCGGCTTACATAAGAGAGCCTATTTCTTACTTTGCTATGCTTGGTGTTCCAGGTACATATATGTCCTTCCTTTCCGGCAATATTTCTAACCTCCGTGTTCCATGCGCTTCAATCGCCACAAAATCTGCTGGCATCGAAGAGGGTACAGAAGAAGGCACAATTACAGCTACAATAGGTGTTGCTGTTTCAACTTTCGTCAGCACAGCATTCCTTACAATAGGAGTTATAGCCGGAGCGTGGATGCTCGAAGTCCTGCCTCCGATAGTAACGGCAGCTTTGAATCTTTTGCTTCCCGCTTTGTTTGCGGCGCTGCTTGCAAACTACGCTTTCATGAAGCCGAAACTGGCGGCTGTGGTTGTTCCGGTATGCTTTATCCTTTACGGGCTTGATGTATATGGGTTTCTTACCTTTATTCCGTCCACTATCAAGGCGCCTCTGCTTCCGATCATATGCGCGTTTGGGGCCATGTATCTTGGCGTCAGATGGGCTAAGCAGGGTAAGATCTAATTTAATTGTGACATGCTTTGCCGGGTCTGTGCTGTTAGGTACTGACCCGGCAAAATGCGTGAGAAATATTTTTGAAAAGAGGCGCATATATTTAAATAGTGCCCAAGCCTTTTTTTAGGAGGAGATGTTTTATGATAGGTAATATCGCAAAAGCGGCAATCGATGAAAAAAGTAAGGTTTTATCTGATTTGGCGCAAAAAATGTGGGAAAATCCTGAAACCGCATACAATGAGGTTAAAGCGTGTGAATGGACTGCCGAAGTTTTGAAGGAAAACGGATTTGACGTTGAAATAGGACATGCGGATCTTCCTACCGCAATCAAGGCCTCGTGGGGCAGCGGCCATCCGGTTATAGGCTTTTTAGGGGAGTATGACGCCCTTCCCGGCATGAGCCAGAAGGTAAAGACAGAAAAAGATCCCGTTGTTCTTGGCGCACCCGGCCAGGGCTGCGGACATAACCTCTTGGGTGTTTCCTGCGTAGGAGCTGTGCTTGGAATGAAAGCAGAGATGGAAGAAAGAAAGCTTCCCGGTACGATAATTTATTATGGCTGCCCCGCTGAGGAAGTTCTTACCGGTAAGGCTTTTATGGCAAGAAACGGCGCTTTCAGAGAGCTTGACTGTGCTTTTGCATGGCATGGATCAAACGGCAATAACCTTACGATGGGCACAATGACGGGTCTGAACAGCGCGATATTCCACTTTAAGGGCCGCACAGCCCATGCCGGGGGAGATCCTCATAACGGGCGTTCAGCCCTTGATGCGGCAGAGCTTATGAGCGTAGGCGCGAACTATCTGCGCGAGCATGTTACATCTGATGTTCGTATCCATTATGTATACAAAGAAGCGGGCACAGCCCCCAATATCGTGCCTGATAAGGCATCTGTGTGGTATTATGTTCGCGCTATGAGCCGTGAGGCCATAGAGGATACATACGAGAGGCTTGTAAAAGTCGCTAAGGGAGCCGCTATGATGACCGAGACCGAGATGGAAATCGAGTTCCTCGGTGGATGCTATAATACTATGCCTAACAGGGTTCTGACAGAGGTTGCCTACGAAGCCCAGAACGAAGTTGAGCTTCCCAAGTGGACAGAAGAAGAGCTTTCCTTTGCCGATGCTCTTAATAAGCAGAGCCCCCAGTATGAAAAGATGAAGGCTGCCGGATTGCTCGATGGACCTTCTCTTGCATCGGATGTTCCGGAGATCAAGACCATTTACAGCTATGGCTCATCGGATGTAGGAGATGTTATGCATATTGCTCCCTGCATAATGATCAGAAATGCCACTTATAACATTGCTGCCCCCGGTCACAGCTGGCAGATTACTGCCTGCGCTGGAATGTCTATTGGGCTTAAGGGAATGCTTCAGGGCTCAAAGGTCATGGCTGTATCCGGATTGAAACTGATCGAAGACACGAGTTTGGTTCATAAGGCCAAGGCAGAGTTTGAAAAATCAATGAATGGGCGGTCATATAAATGCCCAATCCCAATGGAGATTCCTGTGCCGCAGCCTCAAAAATAATAAAAATACTTTGCATAAAAGAAAGGAAGAAGATCATGAGCTATTCCGCAATTTATAATGAAATTGACAAGGAAGAAAAAAAGCTTGTAGAACTGGCGCAAAAAATGTGGGAGAATCCTGAGACCGCTTATAACGAGGTCAACGCCTGCAAATGGATGGCTGAGGTTCTCAAGGGGTACGGATTTGAAGTTGAGGTAGGTTATGTAGGCCTGCCTACGGCTATCAAGGCTACGTGGGGAAAGGGCCATCCTGTTATAGGCATTCTTGGTGAGTATGACGCCCTTCCCGGCATGAGCCAGAAGGTAAAAACCGAGAAGGATCCTGTTGTTCTTGGCGCGCCCGGCCAGGGCTGCGGACATAACCTCTTGGGCGTTTCTTCCCTGGGAGCTGTTATCGGCATGAAGGCTGAGCTTGAGGCTAAAGGCCTTGAGGGAACAGTTGTTTACTATGGCTGCCCAGCAGAGGAAGTTCTTACAGGTAAGGCTTTTATGGCCAGAAACGGCGCTTTCAGAGATATCGACCTTGCCCTTTCGTGGCATGGAAGCAGCATGAATACGCTGACAGATGGCACAATGACGGGCCTGAACAGCGCGATATTCCACTTTAAGGGCCGCACAGCCCATGCCGGGGGAGATCCTCATAACGGGCGTTCAGCCCTTGATGCGGCAGAGCTTATGAGCGTAGGGGCCAACTATCTGCGCGAGCATGTTACATCTGATGTTCGTATCCATTATGTATACAAAGAAGCGGGCACAGCCCCCAATATCGTGCCTGATAAGGCATCTGTGTGGTATTATGTTCGCGCTATGAGCCGCGAGGCCATAGAGGATACATACGAGAGGCTTGTAAAAGTCGCTAAGGGAGCCGCTATGATGACCGAGACCGAGATGAAAATCGAGTTCCTGGGCGGATGCTACAATACCCTTAACAATAAGGTCGTCCTTGATGCCGTTCATCAGGCAATGAACGAAGTTGAGCTTCCCAAGTGGACAAAAGAGGAGCTTGCCTTTGCGGACGCTCTCAATAAGCAAAGCCCGATGTATGATAAGATGAAGGCTGCCGGAATGCTTGACGGCGCGGCCATTCACAGCGGTGTTACCGAGATCGAGCACACAGATGGCTACGGTTCAACCGATGTCGGCGATGTAATGCATATCGTCCCCTGTGCTCAGGTCATGACGGCCTGCTGGAATCTTGCGGCTCCCGGCCACAGCTGGCAGATAACGGCTTGCTCTGGCATGTCGATCGGACAAAAGGGAATGCTTTACGGAGCAAAGGTGATGGCTGCGGCTTCCGCAAAATTCTACGAAGATCCGGCCCTTCTCGAAAAGGCAAAGGCAGAGTTTAACAAGGTAATGAACGGACGCTCCTATAAGTGCCCGATTCCAATGGATATACCTATTCCTCAGCCTAAGAAGTAATTTATTTACATCTAAGCTATCTATATTACAGCAAAGGGCATTCCGGCCCTAAACTGGCCGGAATGCCCAAAATATGAAATAAGAATATATTAGAAAACGGAAGGAGCAAGTAATCATGATAGGATCTATAGCGGTAAAAAAGATCAAAGAAGAAGAGAAAAAGTTTGTTGGGCTGGCTCAGAATATGTGGGATCATCCTGAAACTGCTTATAACGAAGTTAACGCCTGCCAGTGGACAGCAGAGCTTCTCAAAGAATATGGGTTTGAGGTAGAGACCGGATATGCCGGACTGCCTACATGTGTAGTCGGCAAATGGGGCAGCGGACATCCTGTTGTTGGCCTGCTTGGAGAGCTCGATGCTCTGCCTGGCCTGAGCCAGAAGGTTTCTACAAAGAAAGAGCCTGTGACAGACGGCGCTGCCGGACAGGGCTGCGGACATAACCTTCTCGATGTTGCATGCCTGGCTGCGGCTGTTGGCATTAAGGCGGAGATGGAAGAGAAAAAGCTCCCCGGAACAGTTATATTTTATGGCTGTCCTGCAGAAGAAGTTCTTACCGGCAAGGTGTTTATGGCCAGAAATGGCGCATTCGACGGCCTTGATTGTGCTTTCGCATGGCACGGCGGCAAGATGAATGCTGTTGGCATAGGCTCATCCAATGGCCTTAACAGCGCGATATTCCACTTTAAGGGCCGTACGGCTCATGCCGGCGGAGATCCTCATAACGGACGCTCAGCACTTGACGCAGCCGAGCTTATGAGCGTAGGCGCTAACTATCTGCGTGAGCATGTTACATCCGATATTCGTATTCACTATGTGTATAAAGAAGCTGGCACAGCCCCCAATATTGTTCCGGATAAGGCATCTGTTTGGTATTATGTCCGCGGCATGAGCCGTGAAGCTATTGAAGATACCTATGAGAGGCTTATAAAGGTTGCAAAGGGTGCCGCTATGATGACCGAGACCGAGCTTGAGATAGAGTTCCTCGGCGGCTGCTACAATACCATGCCGAATATGTATATGTCCAAGATGACCCATGATATCATGGAGCAGTTAGAGAAGCCCCATTGGACAGAAGAAGAGCTTGCTTTTGCCGATGCTCTCAATAAACAGAGCCCGATGTATGATAAGTGCAAAGCTAACGGTGAGCTTGATAAAGGCTCGATACATACGGAAGTTGCGCCTATGGTCCCCAAAAACGGCGGAGGGTCAACCGATGTCGCAGATGTCCAGCAGCTCTGCCCCTGTGCTCAGGTCAATACTGCCACCTGCAATATGGCGGCGCCCGGACATAGCTGGCAGATCACTGCCTGCGCCGGAATGCCTATCGGCTATAAAGGGATGCTTTTCGGAGCCGAGGTGGTTGCATCTGCCGCTCTCAAGATGATCGAAGAGCCTGAGCATGTGGTTAAGGCGAAGGCAGAGTTCGATGAGAAAATGAAGAACAAGCCATATAAGTGCCCGATTCCTATGGATATACCGGTTCCTCAGCCTAAGAAATAATTTAAGTATATAAGATTATCTGCCTGCCGGCATATGTGCCGGCAGGCAGAGCAAAGTTATGGGGGTTAACAATGCTTGAAACAACAGCTATTAAAAAGATAGATCAGGAAGAAAAAACATTTATCGGGTTGGCTCATAAAATGTGGGAACATCCCGAAACTGCATATAACGAAGTAAACGCATGTGAGTGGACGGCCGAAGTTCTTAAAAATTATGGTTTTGAAGTGCAGACAGGATATGCCGGGCTGCCGACTTGTGTAGTGGGCAAATGGGGCAGCGGCCATCCGGTAATAGGCTTTTTGGGAGAGCTTGATGCGCTTCCAGGGCTTAGCCAGAAGATACAGACAGAACAGGATCCTGTCGTGTCAGGCGCACCCGGCCAGGGCTGCGGACATAACCTCCTTGATGTTTCATGCCTTGCAGCAGCAGTTGGCGTAAAGGCAGAGCTTGAGGAGAAAAAGCTTTCTGGCACAGTTATTTTCTATGGCTGCCCCGCCGAAGAGGTGCTGACAGGTAAGGTCTTTATGGCCAGAAACGGCGCGTTCGATGAGCTTGATGTCAATTTTGCATGGCATGGCGGCAATATCAACATGATTACTACCGGCATACATACAGGCCTCAACAGCGCCATCTTCCACTTTAAGGGCCGCACGGCCCATGCCGGAGGAGACCCACATAACGGCCGTTCAGCCCTTGATGCGGCAGAGCTTATGAGCGTAGGCGCAAACTACCTGCGCGAGCATGTGACATCAGATGTACGCATACATTATGTATACAAAGAAGCGGGCACAGCCCCGAATATCGTTCCCGATAAGGCATCGGTATGGTATTATGTTCGTGCTATGAGCCGTGAGGCCATAGAGGATACATTTGAGAGGCTTATAAAGGTTTCAAAGGGTGCCGCCATGATGACCGAGACCGAGATGGAAATAGAGTTCCTCGGCGGCTGCTACAATACTATGCCGAATATGTATATGGCAAATATGACATATGACGCCATGAAGCAAATCGAAATGCCCAAGTGGACAGAAGAGGAGCTTGCTTTTGCGGATGGACTCAATAAAAACAGCCCTCTTTATAAAAATGCTTTGGCAAGCGGACAGCTTGAAAAGGGCCCTCTGGATACTTCGTTCAAGAATCTCGATCCTGTTAATATTTATGGCTCTACCGATGTCAGCGATGTTCAGCATGTCTGCCCCGGGATTCAGGTAAGGACTGCCTGCTGGAATCTTGCGGCCCCTGGCCACAGTTGGCAGATAACGGCTTGCGCCGGCACATCGATAGGTTATAAGGGCATGATGTACGGCGCAAAGATAATGGCTGCGGCAGCAATGAAGATGTATGAGGATCCTTCACATGTGGAAAAGGCAAAGGCAGAGTTCGACGAGAAAATGAAAAACAAGCCTTATAAATGCCCAATTCCTATGGATATCCCGGTTCCTCAGCCTATAAAATAAAACTTTCCTCATAAACTAAAAGCTTTTGGCGGCGCGAGAATATTTCTTGCGCCGCCTTTATAATACTTGCTTGGGAGAGTAGCTTTATCCTATGAGGTAAAACATGCGCCGCCTTTAAAAATAGGCGGCGCATGTTTGTATCTACGTTAGATAGTTTTAAAGTTCAGAGCTTTGATGTTTTGAGGGCTCGCAGGGAATTGAGGATAGCTATTACGGCTACGCCAACATCCGCAAAGACGGCTGCCCACATGGTGGCTAAGTTCATTGCTCCCAATATCATAACGGCGATTTTTATCGTCAGCGCGAATATGGTGTTTTGTTTGGCAATTCCAACAGTTTTTTTGGAAATGCGTATGGCAGTTGCAAGTTTGGAGGGCTCATCAGTCATTATGACTATATCGGCGGCCTCGATAGCCGCATCTGAACCTAGCCCCCCCATAGCTACTCCTATATCAGCTCTTGCCAGAACAGGAGCGTCGTTTATTCCGTCACCGACAAAGGCCAGCTTGGATTTTTCACTTTGTTCTTTAAGAAGCTGCTCGACTATATCGACTTTATCTCCGGGCAGGAGCTGCGTATATATCTTGTCGAGCCCAAGCTGCCTGCCAACATTTTCCCCTGCGGCCTTATTATCTCCAGTCAGCATGACTGTAGTGCGTATTCCGCTGGCTTTAAGCTCGGAGATAGCCTTTGCGCTATCATCCTTTATAACATCGCTTATTAGTATATATCCAAGGTAGCCGCTATCTGAGGCCACATACACGACAGTAGCGTATTCAACAGCTTCGGGGCAGCTTGCTGATATCTGCTCCATCAGTTTTTTGTTGCCGGTATAGATGGTTTTTCCATCGATTACTGCGGAAAGTCCCTTTCCGGGAATCTCGGTTACACCTGAAACCATGCTTTCATCAATATCCTTTCCATAGGCTCTGCGAAGAGATAGAGCAATGGGATGGGATGAATAGCATTCGGACAGGGCGGCCAGCCTCAGCAGTTCGGCTTTGTCAACTCCTTCGGCAGGTACGATCTCTTCTACCTGAAAAACCCCTTTTGTCAGAGTTCCTGTTTTGTCAAATACAATGGTGTCTGCCTGGGCAAGGGCTTCAAGATAGTTGCTGCCCTTGACGAGAATGCCACGTTTTGCAGCTCCTCCTATTCCACCAAAAAAACTCAATGGTATGGAAATTACAAGAGCGCAGGGGCAGGAGATAACAAGGAATATAAGGCTTCTTCGCACCCAACTGCTGAAAACGGCACCTGGAACCACTAAGGGTGGAATCGCTGCAAGCAGTACTGCAGCGATAACAACGGCAGGTGTATAGTATTTTGCAAATTTTGTTATAAAGTTTTCGGATGTAGACTTTTTGCTGCTGGCGTTTTCTACGAGATTAAGGATTTTGCTGACGGTCGATTCGCCAAAACCTTTTATAACTCTTGCGGTTAAAAGCCCGTTTATATTAATACACCCCGAAAGGAGGGAATCTCCCTTATCTACATCTTTGGGTACTGATTCACCCGTAAGGGCGGAGGTGTCAAGCGTAGAATGGCCTTCAAGTACCACAGCATCCAAAGGTACCCTTTCTCCTGCCTTTATAATAATGATATCGTCTACAGCGACCTCTTCCGGATCTACCGTTTCGATAGTGCCGTTTCTTTTAACGTTGGCATAATCGGGCCTAATATCCATAAGCTCGGAGATTGATTTTCTCGATTGATTAATGGCATAGCTTTGGAAGAGCTCGCCTATCTGATAAAACAGCATTACAGCTGCCGCCTCGTCAAAATCCCTCAGAGCAAAGGCGCCAAACGTGGCTATAGTCATAAGGAAGTTCTCGTCAAAAATCTTCCCTCGTGTTATATTCTTTGCGGCTTTCAGGATAACGTCGTATCCTACGGTTAAATAAGATACAATAAGCAGGCCTTCATGCAGATATGATATGCGGCCGTTTGCAAGCATTCCTGCTATAAACAGAACACCTGAGGCTATGATTCTCCAAAGTCTCTTTTTAAGTTTGCTGGTCATAGTAATTATCCTCACGGTTGACATTAATTTTGTTTTTGCCCTTTCTATGAGAGGTCAAGTGCAAAAACGCAAAAGAACGAGGTCTTAAACAACTATAGTCGCATCATATTTTTTTGCCAGCTTCTGAGCAGATTTTATGATGTCGTCAAGCTTTACTTCTTCGGCATCGAGAATAAGTTTCAGCCTCATGAAATCCACTGTTGCCGAGTTGACTCCGTCAAGCCCGTTTATGCCTCTTTCCAAAGCTGCGGCGCAGTTTGCGCAGTCAAGATCTTCAAGCTTAAATGTTTTTTTCATAAGTAAGTACCTCCGTTTTTAAATATATTTGTCGAGTATGTTGTTAAAGCTCTCAATAGCTTCCTTGTCGCCGTTTTCAATGCCCTCCCTGACACAGTGATTGAAATGGTCTTTGAGAACAATTTTGGCGACCTTGCTTATTGCGCTTTCAGCTGCTGAGAGCTGTAGAAGGATTTCTTCACAGTCTCTTCCGTCTGCCATCATTCGCCTGATACCCCCAATAAGACCTTCAACAGAGGCGAGGCGATTGTCAAGAGCTTTGCTGTAATGGCTGTGTGTCATGTGAATAACCTCCCTGATTGTCCCCTCCCCCCTGGGGGAGGGGTTCTGATTACATGGTATACTAATTTTTCGCGGTTGTCAATACCCGAAAATAAAATTTAAACTGCTAATGAAAGATTGAAGGATATTAGATTTATATATTAAAGAATATGCTAATTTGATACAAAGAATTAAGAGCTGAGGCGTGATAACAAGTTTTTTGATGAGTTCGGCAAGAACCGAAAGAACGTGGGATGTATTATTTATACCCTCTGCACAATATTTAATACATTGAGAAAGTTTGCGCATAAAGGCTGAGATTGGGCAAAGGAACAGCCCGCTATTGCCCGGTAAGCGGAGTACTGGCCGCTTGATGGACACCTGACTCGGTTTGTATCAGAAAATAATTTTAAATAAAAAAGCGCCCGGCAGAAATCGTGGCATATCATGCCATTACTCTACCTGAGCGCCTCTTGTTTATTGTTTTCAGCTCTTAAAACTTATATTCCTGCAGAAGATTGTTTTTGATATCCCAAAGCTTTTGGGAAAGGTCTACATAATAGGGGTGGGGATTTTCGAATCGGGTGATTTCGCCCCAGAGTCTGCAGGTGGTATCCTTGCAGTATTCGCGTATATCACGAAGGGCACGGGGCTTGTACACGCATTCGCCACCTTCGAAAAGCTGTTCCATAACAGGTTCGGCCTTAAAGTTTTCGATAGTCTGTTTTTTCCATGTATAGTTGGGGTCAAATATGGTGTACGGTTTAGTATCGTCGATGATTTCATCGTGAAGAGTGATGACGTCGGCAATATAAAGCCCATCTCTGCGGCTTGAAATCCTCCAGAGCTTTTTAAAATGCGGAGTGGTAATCTTTTCAACATTTTCGGAGATCTTTATTTTAGGTATTATAGTTCCGTCTTTATCCTCAATGGCTACAAGCTTGTAAACGCCTCCGAAAACAGGCTCGCTTTTTGAGGTGATAAGGCGCTCGCCTATGCCAAAAGAGTTGATCTTCGCTCCCTGCATCAAAAGGTCGCGGATAAGGAACTCATCAAGGGAGTTTGAAACCACTATTCCACAGTCTTCCATGCCCTCAGCATCGAGGCTATCGCGAATTTTCTTGGTGAGATAGGCTATATCTCCTGAATCGATTCTGACGCCTCTAAGCCTTTGCCCCATAGGTTCAAGCACTTCTTTCGCTGTCTTAATGGCGTTTGGAAGGCCCGATTTCATCACGTTATAAGTATCAATGAGAAGTGTGCAGCTTGAGGGGTACGTCTCCGCGTATGCCTTGAAGGAGGAGAATTCATCAGGGAACATCTGAACCCAGCTGTGAGCCATCGTCCCAAGGGCAGGTGTGCCGTAAAGCTGATCCGAAAGAACACAGGCAGTACCTATTGCTCCTCCGATAAATGCAGCCCTTGCGCCAAGAACAGCGCCGTCCGCTCCCTGTGCTCTGCGAGAGCCGAACTCCATAATGCCCCTGCCGTTGGCGGCCCTGACCATGCGGTTGGCCTTTGTGGCGATAAGGCTTTGATGGTTAATCGTCAAAAGCACCATGGTCTCGATGAATTGAGCCTGCATCACAGGCCCTCTTACCGTGACGATAGGTTCTCCTGGGAATATGGGGCTACCCTCTGAAACTGCCCATACATCACATTTGAACTCGAAGTTTTTGATATAGTCCAAAAACTCCTCGCTGAAACATCCCTTGCTTCTCAGATATTCAATATCGCTTTCATCAAAGCTGAGGTTTTTAAGATAATCTACAAGCTGCTCGACTCCGGCCATAATAGCATAGCCGCCTCCGTCGGGTATTTTTCGGAAGAACATGTCGAAATAGGCAACGGTATCGGCAATTCCGCTTTTGAGATATCCGTTTGCCATGGTGAACTCGTAAAAGTCGGTCAGCATTGAGAGATTAGTGTGCAAGCCCATTTTGATTTTCTCCTTCAGATCATCTGATAATTTGCGCAAAGGCGCATTATGAGTGCCCTGCGCCCTTTGATAAAGGGGTACAGGGCGAAGCATAAAAACAGTATTTACGGGGCTGTTTTAAAGCTCTATTTTTCCTTCTTCGAGGATCTGGGTGGGGTACATATCCTGCTCTTTCATCATTTCAAGAATATGTCCGCCCTTATTGTAATTGTCCACAGCGTGGTAATGTATGCCGAACCGACGCTGTATCTCGGTTATATAGCCAAGCTCAAGAGCGTCGCTAATGATCTTTTCCGCTTCCTCGGGGTTGTACGATGTCAGCAGGCCGCGGCG
This sequence comes from Clostridiaceae bacterium, assembly GCA_034926865.1. Classification (GTDB taxonomy): domain Bacteria; phylum Bacillota; class Clostridia; order Oscillospirales; family Butyricicoccaceae; genus RGIG1902. Next base: position 182,937 of record JAYFQP010000003.1, on the reverse strand, counting down.
CAGTTTGTTTACCATTTGAAGCCTGGCGTCGGGATTGGAGGGGAATGAAAGAGTTAGCCCCTCATATTTTTCGTCGTAGGCACGGCAGAGGTCTTCTTTATCGATATCGGGATACATTCCCTCAAAGATCATGTATTTATGATCCAGTTTCTTTCTTTTTGCGGGCAGATCTTTAGCATAGCCAAGAGAGAGAAGCACCATTGGATATGTTTTTGGAGGCAGGTTATACATTTCAGAGATTTCGCTTCCCGAATGCATCGTTGTTCCTATATAGCAGGAACCTATTCCAAGGAGATGAGCTGCTGTCTCGGCTGACTGAGCAGCGCACATAACATCTTCAAGCCCTGTTACAAAGTGCATCCAGCTGTTGTTGCAGTTGAACGGAGCATTTCTTTCGCGGGCATATACACTCAGCTTGTGCCAGTCCAAAATGAACAGGAGGTTAACGGGGGCCTTTCCGATAAAGGGCTGGTTTGTGCATAGAACGCCAAGCTGCTTATTGCGTTCGGGGTCTTTTTCAACAATTATCGATACGGGCTGGAGGTTGCCTGCCGTGGCACAGGTGACTGCTGCCAAAAGGATCTCGTCAAGGTCTTCCTGCGGGATAGGCTTATTGGAAAAGTTTCTTACCGACTGCCGGTCCTGCATGTGCCTTACTGCGTCCAAAGCTGTTTTTTTGTCGATACTCATAAAAGCTCCTTCCTTATATCCTCTATAATTTTTTTGATCATTAGAATCGCTTCTTCCGAAAATGGTATCATGCCTTGGGCAAGGACAGGGCTTCCGCCGCCTTTGCCGCCGAAGGCCTGGGCAATGTTCTTTATGTAAGATCCAAGGTCTGGTGAGCTTACGCCTTTTGATTGAATAAATATAAGAGAAATATCGCTCTCTCCCTTAAGGGCGAGCAGAACAGTTGCCTTTTGTGACGAGGTTATTAATTCACCTACCGCTTTGTAATGCTTTGTATCTGATGATTTGATTATCTGCGATATAAATAATCTTTCGCCTGCGGCGCTGCCCAAGAGGGTAAGTCGCTCGCTGTCACTTTCGATTAGCCTCTGGCTGAGACGCCGGTTTTGTTCTTCAAAAACGCCCAGAGTATCCACAAGCTTTTTGACCGACCGCGAAAGAGAAGAAATATCTTCGCAAAGGGTTGCCTGCTGCATTTCGATAAGATGCTCCGTGCGTCCTTCAAGCTCGTGCTTTGCGGAGGCTCCTGCTTTGAAGTAAATGCGAAAAAGGCCCCGGACCTCTTTTGTGCCTGTTATGACGATGCTTTCAATCTCGCCTGTGGTGCGGCAGTGAGTTCCGCCGCAGGCGTTTATGTCAAAGCCATTTATCTCAACAAGCCTGATCATCTGATGAGGAGTAATTTTTCCGCGCACCGTAAAGGACGAGGCATCTTCGGGGGTATGGTAGGATGTTTTTACCGGGATATTGGAATTGACAGCCTTGTTCGCCTCAAGCTCAAGCAGTGAAAGCTCTGAGGGGCTCAGGGAGCGGGGAAGCTCGATGTGCCCGCCGTCATGCTCTATGCCGGCGCTTGCGGTGTCAATTTGGAAAAGCTTCGTTACCAGAGCCGACAGGATATGCTGGGCCAGATGGTGCTGCATATGCCCGAACCTTTTGTCAAAGCTTATTTTCATATGAGAGGGTTCATGAGGATTAATTTCATGGGGGAGTATATGAAGAATCTCGCCGTTTTCTTCAAATACGTCAATGACCTCCATGCCGTTTATTTGCCCACCCTCACAGGGCTGTCCTCCTCCTCTGGGGAAGAATATAGTTTGCAGGAATGTAACGGCAAAACCATCTTTTCGTTTTTCGCATGACTGAGAAGTAGTATTAAGTTCAGCAAGATAGGGGTCGCTGTCGAAAATGCGTTTTCGCAAAAGGGTTACATCCATTTAAAGAAGCCTCGTTCCGTTTATATCAAGGGTAAAATGTGTCCCAAGATATTCTGCGGCTTTGCGGCAGAGCATCATTCTTGAAAGAAATATTTCAAAATAATCCATAACGGCGCATATTTTGGTATCTATCGAAAGGGACAGCCTTATGGTTTTTTCGTTTGGGAGCACTTCAAGTTCGGAACCTGTTACTGCAAAATTGACTCTGTCATGGATATCAAGGGCAATATCGGCTTTTTCACGAACTCTTGAACGCCTAACATCGCTTTTATCAGCAATTATTAATGCCGCAGAAATAGGATGAACCGGATCTCCTGTACCTTCATCGTGATGCCCGATGGCAGTTACGATAGTCGCCACCTCTTTGGGATCCATCTCCATTTGACTAAGGAGGCTGTAAGCGAGAAGAGCGCCGCTCTGAGCATGCTCGTGACGATTGATGCTGTTGCCGATATCATGGATATACCCGGCGATTCCGGCCAGCTCGCACATTCTGCGGTCATAGCCGAGAGAAACCAGTATGCGCTCGGCTACCGAAGAAGCTATGGTAGCGTGGGCATAGCCGTGCTCGGTGAACTTTATTTCACCAAGAACCTTGTTGGCGGCTTCAATATATATCTTGATGGCTTCGTTGTTTTTTATTTCTGTTAGGGTAATCATATGACCTCCAAAGTCAAATACTATTGGTGTATTTTTTTATTATATCATTTAATAATTATTAATTATAGTTTAGCATTTCGCCTTTGCTATTGCAAATAGCTACATGTGTACAATGTTACCAAAAAATTCATACTTTTTCTGTGTATCCTATTGACAATAGGAAAAAATGTGGTACTATAATCTTAGCACTCACAAGTTGAGAGTGCTAACCAGTGAAAGGGGTGAACGGGATGCTGCCAAACAGGAAACAGTTGATACTGAAAACTATAATCGAAAGCTATATAAGCTCGGCGGAACCCGTTGGATCAAAGACTCTTCTCGGAAGCTTTGATAAACCGCTTTCCTCGGCCACTATAAGGAATGAAATGAGCGAGCTTGAAGAAATGGGCCTGCTTGAAAAGCAGCATGTGTCTTCGGGCAGGGTGCCGTCAAATACGGCTTATCGCCTGTATGTCGATCATCTTATGGATCAATACCGCATGGCTTCTCTTGAGCTTGAAAGCATGCGCAAGGAAATGGAAAATAAGATGAGGGATATGGACAGCTTGCTTTTAGCGGCCTCAAGAGTCGTTTCAAAGCTTACAGATCATACCTCAGTTGCGCTTTCAACAAAGAATCTTGGCGAGGATGTCAGAAAGATCGAGCTGATACCCATGGATTCTGCCGGTATGCTGTATGCGCTTGTCCTTATATGCGAAAAGTCCGTCCGCAATAGAGTAATAAAGCTGTCTTCGCCTGTTCCGTCGGATAACATCCATGCTCTTACAGGATTTATAAATATGGCTATCGCTGAAGGGCGGCTTGACAGGCTTAATACCGTTATAGCTCAAAGCTTTGGCGAAAACTCCCCGTTTGCAGTTCTCGCGCAGGAAGTGCTCGGCTTTATAAATGAGAGCCGCTGTGAGCGCTTTAATGTAGAGCTTTATCTTGAGGGCGCGTCAAAGCTGCTGCAGAACAGGGAATATCACGATGTGCGTAAAGCAGGAGAGCTGCTTGATCATATGGCAGATCCCGGCAGCGTGAGAGAGCTTGTTCAGAACGCTCTGCCAGGTAAAATTAATATTAGGATAGGCCCTGAAAATGAAGACCCAGCTTTGAGTGAAGCAAGCTTTGTATTTACAACATACAGCTTTGATCAAAACAGCCGGGGCATCATAGGTATTGTGGCCCCTACGAGGATGGACTATGCAAAGGCAAAGGCCCAGTTGGCCGCTTTTGTAAGCATGTTAAATGATATACAGCACAAAAAAGAAAAAGGTATAGGTGAAAGAAATGAGCCTTAAGGACGAAAAGAATCCCGTAAACGAACCTAAAAATGAGGCAGATTGCGGTTGTGCTCAGCCCAAATCGACTGAGGCCGACATAAAAGGCACTGTATCTCCGGATGAGGCAAAAAAACAGGCGCCTGCGTCGGAAACGCCATCACCGGTTGAAGAGTTGGCATCAAAGCTTCATGAGACCGAAGAAAAATATAAACGGGTGCTGGCAGAATACCAGAACTTCAGGGCCAGATCCCAGAAGGAGCGGGAAAGTCTTTATCTTGATAATGTGGCCTCAACGGCGCTTGGCTTTTTGCCGGTGATCGACACGCTGGAGAGAGCGATGGCACATGAGAGCAATGAGGAGTTCAAAAAGTCTTTGGGTCTTGTAGTCAAGCAGTGCAGCGAAAGCCTTGATCGATTCGGCATTAAGCCCTTTGCGGAGCGTGGAGACAGCTTTGATCCGCACCTGCACGATGCCGTGATGCATACAGAAGATGATGAGCTTGGTTCGGGAGTTATAGCCGAGGTTCTGCTTAAAGGCTATATTCTCGGAGACAGAGTTGTAAGGCATGCTATGGTAAAAGTAGCAAATTAGTAAGTAAATAAGGCTTAGCCTTTAATTTAATAAAATAATAAAAATTATTGATCCGTATTAAGGAGGATAAAACTATGTCAAAGATAATAGGCATTGACCTTGGAACAACAAACTCGTGCGTAGCCGTTATGGAAGGCGGCGAGGCTGTAGTAATCCCCAACGCCGAAGGTGCCAGAACGACCCCGTCGGTTGTAGCTTTTTCAAAGACCGGAGAAAGAATGATAGGTCAGGTTGCAAAAAGGCAGGCAGTTACCAACCCTCAGAGAACAGTTATCTCGATTAAGAGAGAAATGGGCACAGATCACACAGTTACTATTGACGATAAAAAATACTCGCCTCAGGAAATCTCCGCGATGATACTCCAGAAGCTCAAGGGAGATGCGGAGGCTTATCTGGGCTCTAAGGTAACGCAGGCTGTAATCACAGTCCCCGCATACTTCACTGATGCTCAGCGCCAGGCTACCAAGGATGCCGGCAAGATCGCAGGGCTTGAGGTTCTCAGGATAATCAATGAGCCTACGGCTGCGGCTTTGGCTTACGGCGTAGAAAAGGAAGAGGATCAGACCATAATGGTATATGACCTCGGCGGCGGCACATTCGATGTGTCTGTTCTTTCCATCGGCGACGGCATGGTAGAGGTAAAAGCCACTGCAGGCAATAACCGTTTGGGCGGCGATGATTTTGATGAGAGGATAGTCAACTGGATGGTCTCTGAGTTCCGCAAGGAGCAGGGCGTAGATCTTAAGAGCGACAGAATGGCAATGCAGCGTCTTAAGGAAGCTGCCGAAAAGGCCAAAATCGAACTTTCCGGCGTGACCTCCACTACCATTAACCAGCCCTACATCACAGCCGACACAAACGGCCCCAAGCATCTTGAAATGACTCTTACAAGGGCCAAGTTTGATGAACTGACAAGAGACCTTGTCGAAGCAACAATGGGCCCTGTCCGTCAGGCGCTTTCCGATGCAAAGCTCAGTGCGTCTGATCTCAGCAAGGTTCTCTTGGTAGGCGGATCTTCAAGAACTCCCGCCGTGCAGGATGCGGTAAAGAAAATAACGGGCAAGGAGCCCTTCAAGGGCATCAATCCCGATGAGTGCGTAGCTGTGGGTGCTGCCATTCAGGCAGGCGTTCTCGGCGGCGAAGTCAAGGATATCGTCCTTATGGAAGTAACGCCGCTGTCGCTCGGAATCGAGACCCTTGGCGGAGTTTGCACAAAAATTATCGAGAGAAATACGGCTATTCCTACAAATAAAAAGCAGGTATTCTCAACAGCGGCCGATGGGCAGACTTCTGTTGAAATCCATGTCCTTCAGGGTGAACGTGATATGGCAGAGGGCAACAAGACACTTGGACGCTTCCACCTCGATGGCATCCCATCTGCCCCCAGAGGCGTTCCTCAGATAGAGGTAGCATTTGATATCGATGCAAACGGCATCGTAAACGTTTCCGCTAAGGATCTGGGCACGGGCAAGGAGCAGAAGATCACTATTACATCGTCAACAAACCTTTCGAAGAATGATATCGATATGGCTGTCAAGGAAGCGGAGCGCTTTGCGCAGGATGATAAAAAACGCAAAGAGCAGATAGATACCAAGAACAACGCGGAAAACCTTGTATATCAGACAGAGAAGAGCCTCAAGGATCTTGGCGATAAGGTATCAGCCGAGGAAAAGGCGCCTATCGAAGAGCAGCTCAATAAGCTTAAAGAGACACTTAAGACAGATAATTACGATGCTATCAAAGCTGACAGCGAAGAGCTGACGAAGAGATTCTATTCAATAGCCGAAAAGCTTTATGCTAATGCTGCACCTCAGCAGGACGGTCAGGCTCATAAGGGCGGCAAGAACGAAGACGGAACAGTGGATGCCGATTATGAAGTCGTTGACGACGACAAGAAGTAATTAACCGGATAAGCATGGATTCCTGCCCTCAAAAGAGGGCAGGAATCCTTTGAAATCAATCGTTTAAGGGAGTTAACATAAATGGCAGAGGAGAGGCGTGACCTCTATGAGGTGCTGGGCGTAAGCCGCGGCGCATCTGATGAGGAGATAAAGAAAGCTTACAGAAAGCTTGTAAAAACCTATCACCCAGATTTGAATCCGGGTGACAAATCAGCTGAAGCAGCCATGAAAGAGGTCAACGCCGCTTATGAGGTCTTGTCAGATTCTGAGAAGAAGGCCAGGTATGACCAGTTTGGCCATGCGGGAATCGACCCCACTTATGGGGCGGGAGCCCAGGGTGGCGGAGGCTTCGGCGGATTCGAAGATATAGATCTCGGAGATATTTTCGGCAGCTTCTTTGGCGGCGGCTTCGGCGGAAGCGGCTTTGGTGGCCAGCAGCGCCGCAGTGGGCCTCAGAAGGGGCAGGATATCGCGGTTAACATAGAGCTGACCTTTGAAGAGGCAGCCTTCGGATGTGAAAAGACTATCGCTGTTACGCGCAATGAAGCCTGCAGCGACTGTGACGGTACAGGGGCCAAAAAGGGAACTTCTCCTGAAACCTGCCCTGTATGCCACGGCACCGGCCAGGTTCGCACCACTCAGCGCACAGCTTTCGGCGTATTTCAATCAGCCGGCCCATGCAGCAACTGTCATGGAACGGGAAGAGTAATTAAGGAGCCATGCGAGACCTGCGGAGGAACAGGGCAGGAACGCAAAAAGCGCAGGATAAATGTCAAGATACCGGCAGGCATTGACGACGGGCAGGCAATACCCTTAAGAGGTCAGGGCAATGCGGGCAAAAACGGAGGTCAGGCAGGCGATATATATGTGACGGTTTCTGTTTTGTCGCATAAGCTGTTTAAGCGCAGCGGGCAGAATGTTATGCTTGAAATGCCTATTTCATTCACTCAGGCAGCGTTGGGTGCGCAGCTTACTGTTCCGACCATAGACGGCAAGGTTCAGTATACCATGCCGGAGGGAACACAGAACGGAACCGTATTCCGTTTAAAAGGCAGTGGAATACCGAAACCGAATGGCCTTGGCAGAGGCGACCAATATATCAAGGTTAATATTGAAGTTCCCCGCAACCTCACAAAGGATCAGAAGGATATCCTCAGAAGGTTTGAGGACGTTGTGGATGATGAGCATTACGACGACAAAAAGGGCTTTTTTGCAAAGGTAAAGGATATGTTCAACAAATAAAAAGCGGGTGGCGCGGGTTATGTGCGCAGGCCTGTTTTAAATAGATGTTCCCCGCAGGGCCCTGCGGGGAACTTTGTTATATCAAAAGCTGAAAAATATAAAATTATGTATGTTTAAGCTGATGCCGTGCAGCCTTTTGTATTTTTTGTTTATGAAACATCATTTGCTGTAGCAGCATGCAGCCGCAGCCGGCTATTGACAAGCTGGTCAAAATATAATAAAATAAACAAGCTCATCGGAGGTACATGTAATGCCGGATAAGATGGGGGAGCAATCCTCATTTTATCCGTTTTTTATTGCCTTTGTTAGATGTTTGAATAAAAGATCTTATTAAAAGTATGTGAAATGTACAAGCACTGCAGGGAGCCATCCAGTTCAGAAATAGTAGCCTTTGCCGGAAACCTATGGCAGTAATATAGGCAAAGCGCGGCGCATCAAATGTTGAGGGGGTTTTTATGAAGCCTGTTTCGCTTACAGAGGATAATATAGGCATATCGCTTATAAGATTTGGGATCCCATTTCTTTTTGCAAGCCTTTTGCAGTCTCTTTACGGGGCGGCGGATATGTTTGTTGTAGGGCGCTTTTCGGGGTCAGCAGCCGTTTCGGCCGTATCTGTGGGAAGCCAGATACTTATGATGATTACCGGCATAGTTATGGGGCTTTGTACAGGAGGCACTGTACTTATTGCCAGAAGAATAGGAGAAAAAAATACTGAGGGAGCCGCAAGAGCTGTGGGTACAATGGCTGTCTCGTTTGCTGCAATGGGTGTATTTCTTACGCCGCTGGTTCTCCTGCTGTCGTCTCAGCTTGTATCTGTGATGAAGGCTCCTTCGGAGGCCTTTGAGCTTACAAAACAGTATGTTATGATCTGCGCGTGCGGCATACCATTTATTATAGGATATAATGTGACCAGCGGTATATTCCGAGGAAGCGGCGACTCAAAAACTCCCGTGATATTTATAATGATAGCATGTATAATAAATATTGCGGCAGATTTTCTTTTTGTCGGGGTTTTTGAATGGTCAGCCGGCGGAGCGGCTCTGGCAACTGTTCTGGCACAATCGCTCAGCTTTGTATTATCAGTAGTATACATAAAATATAAAGGACTTGCGTTTGAAATCGGCAGAAGGCATGTATTGATAGACCGTGAGGCGCTAAGAAATATATTCAAAGTTGGAGCTCCGCTTGCATTTCAAAGCGGATTCATAAGCCTGTCTTTCCTGATTATTACAGCGATTATAAACGAACTCGGGCTTGTGGCCTCGGCGGCAGTGGGTGTTACCGAAAAGCTCATATCTTTTTTCATGCTTCCGGCAGGCGCTTTTTCTGCGGCCACAGCCACTATGGTTGCCCAAAACATAGGAGCCCGAAAACCTGGCAGGGCCATAAAATCAATGTCCACAAGCATTGCCTATTCTTTAGCTATAAGCACAGTATTTTTTGTTTTTACTCAATTTAATCCTCAGAGCTTGGCCGCAATCTTCTCTAAGGACCCTGCTGTTATCCAGGCGGCTTCGCTTTACCTTAGGTCATTTTCGATAGATTGCCTTATAGTATGCTTTGTGTTCAATTTTAACTCATACTTCAGTGGATGCGGAAAATCAATGATAACCATGCTGCATAATTTTATCACTACGTTTTTGGTGAGGGTGCCGCTGTCATATTTACTGAAAGGGATAAAGGTGAATACCCTTTTCTATATGGGCCTTGCCGCGCCCGCTGCTTCGGCTGTTTCGGTAGCCATATGCCTTGCTTATTTTTGGTATCTGAAAAAGAACTCAGCCGATTATGTATTGGAGGGGATGTCATGAGGCAGATAATCATGGTACAGCATACGCAGTCACTGCACCACACAAATGGCATGGTAGGTTCATGGACTGACTGGGATCTCACAGATGAGGGTATATGTCAGGCCAAAACCATAGCAAAGAAGCTTTCCCTTGAGATATCCAAAGAAAAATGGGTTCTATATTCATCCGATCTTTTGCGTGCAAGGCATACGGCAGACATAATTGCGTGGGAGCTTGGTATAAAACCGATTTTGCGTCATGAGCTTCGAGAGCGAAACCTTGGGGCGGCTGTTGGCAAAAGCGTCGAATGGCTCCGGGCAAACATAGAAAACAAAGAGGTTACGATTGATGATAGATGCTTCAGGGATGCGGAATCTGTGCGTGATGTCTGGGGCCGCCTTGTTCCTTTTTTTGAGCAGATAAACCTTTTATCAGAGGAGAATGCAATTATTGTTTCTCATGGAGAGACCTTGGGCATATTTGCCGCGATGTGGGCCCGGATGAAGCCCGAAGCGCTTGAAAGCTTTTCGTTCCGCGGCAAAGCGGGTGGCGTAACCTTTATGAAAAAGGATAGCGGAGGAAAAAGAACAATCGAAAGATTCAGCGATATGTCGTATATAAAGCAATAAAAAAGCCGGGGCGTTTAAATGCCCGGCTTTTTTTTAACATCATCTGTAAATTTAGATGCATGCTTTATATACTACTTCGAAATCCTCGAATACAACCGTCATATCTGGAGAAAACTCGTAGCGGAGCATTTTTGCCTCTTTGCCGAAATAATTCATATGGTTATTTATCCAGCTTTCAAGGCTTTCGTCTTCGCCCTCGCGGCGGCACATCTCCCAGGTCATATCTTTAAAGGGCAAAACGTGAACATCGATAGTTTTGAAGACGCACTTGGGGTTGCCTTCGCGGTCAGTGACAATGCTGTATTCTCCGCTTATTGGCAGAGGTTCTTCAAGCCACTGCCAATATTTGAGGCTGCTGCATGTTGCTCTTTTAACCCCGGACAGAACAAGCCTCAGAAGATGCTCGTCTTTATCTTCTTCGTCAAAGCAAAAAGCTTCGATATATTCGGTATCAGGGGAAAGCCCCTCTGCTTTAATAAATTCCTGCCAGAAAACATCTATATCCATAAGATATACCTCTTTTTATGTTTCAATTACATATCTTCTTATGTCCTGTATACGATCAAGATAGTCTCCCTTACCCTTGTATTCAAGCTTAAAGCCACATTTTTCAAGCACATTTCGGGAAGGAATATTGGTTTCAAGACAGATTCCGCAAAGTTCTTTAAGAGAAAGCTTTTTGGCTATAAATGGGACGAAAGCGCACAGGGCTTCTTTGGCATACCCATGACCTGTATATTTTTCCCCTATATGGTAACCAACCTCCCAACGTCCATCCTCAAGAATTGCCGCTTCCATATTCCCTATAAGCAGGCCGTCATCTTTCCTTAACAGGGCGTATACAAAGGGGCCGGATGTTCCATCGTAGTTTGCCTCAAATTTTAGGATGGCCTCAAGAGCGCTGGATTCATTTTCAAAAACCTCATTGGTGAGGAATCGGCGGTTTGGCTCTTCGATGGAAAGCAATGAGAGCATAAGTGCATGCGAAGGGGCAAAACGCTCGATTTTAAGCCGGTTTGTTTCAATCATCTTTTTTCCCTCTTTTATTTACGATATAAGGAGATAAATGAAAGTATTCTGCCTTAGTGCTCTTGTATGGCATAATACTTTTGATGATTATACCACTTTTTGCCGAAAAAAACATCTGTTTATTATATTTTGTCAGAGTCAAAACAAATAAAAGTATCTGCGGATTGTAGATTGTATTTGCTATGCATAAAATGGTACAATAATTCTATGTCAAGTGATATGGCAATTAAAGAAAAGGTGAAAATTTATATGGATTGCGGAAAAATAGGTCGATTGATCGCCTCGCTGAGAAAGGAAAAAGGGCTAACGCAGCAGATGCTTGCCGACGCTCTTAATATAAGTAATAAAACCATTTCAAAGTGGGAATGCGGGCTTGGTTGCCCCGATCTTTCTATTTGGCCTCTATTATCTGTTATACTTGGTGTGGATATGGATGGGCTTATGGAGGGGGAGATTACGCCAAACCGCCCGGATACGGGTAATATATCAAAAATCAGGTTTTATGTCTGCCCATGCTGTGGAAACATACTCGTCAGTACCTCAGGCGCATCGATTTCATGTTGCGGCCGAAGGCTTGAGCAGCTTAAGCCTTCGGAGGATGATATTCCCGAGATACGTGTCCAGCAGATGGATATGGATTACTATATAACTATTGATCATGAGATGACTAAGACACACTATATTTCTTTTATAGCATATGTCAAAAATGATAAAATTTTCCTTGTCAGGCTTTACCCTGAGCAGAACGCCGAGGCAAGGCTGCCTTATATTCCCGGCGGAGTTCTTTATGCCTACTGCGTTCAACACGGGCTTATACGTTGTCGAAAGGTTTTAAGATGAATTTTTTATAGTGAAACGGCAGAGCCAATGGCTCTGCCGTTTGTGGTTTAAAGAGTTATACCAAGAATGAATAATATTCATAATGCGTATAAGTTTTTTACTGCGCTGCAAGCGCCTATTCGACAATTTACGTTATATTTTATACTTTTAGTGCTTTTTTGGTTGATTTTGGATTACTTTTGGTTTATCATATTCGCATAAGTATTTTTAAAGCAAGGGGGTGGCCTGCATGTCCCTTTCAGCCGAGTATCTGGCTCTTGTGCTGATCGTTGTGCTGCTGCTGCAATTTTTTGATAATGGCAGGCCTCAGACATATTTTTCGCGTTTTTTTTGCTGGTGCCTTACCTTAGCTATAGTTTCGTTGACTTTGAATTGCATTAGTGTTTATGCCATAAATAATTTCGCCGGCTATAGTTCTTTGATAATAGTTCTTAATACATTTTATTACTGTTCGGCTATACTGTTGTGTTCGGCCTTTGCTTTATATCTTTTTGAACGCTTGCTTTATCATTCAGATAACTTAAAATGCCTCAAGATGGTAAAAATAATTATCATTCTTTCGTCGATTGTCGGCCTTTCGGTTACGTTTTTTAATTCGGTTACCGGATGGATATTTTATCTTGATCAAAATGGGGTATATCATCAAGGAGCAGCTAATCAAATAGTATATTTTTTTGCTGCATTTTATATTGCCTTGTGGGGTGCTTGTTTTATCAGGAACAGACAAATTATAGATAGATGTATAAAAAAGATAATGTATTTTGGCGCACCTTTAGTGCTGCTGATTATAATTTTTAAGCTTATATTCCCCAGTATTATTATAAATGGCACTATAACGGCTTATGTGGCCCTAATGATTTTTATATGTTTTGAAAGCCACAAGGTGGAAACGGATTCCCTTACCGTATTAAGCAACAGAGGAAGCTTTTTGGTTGACATAAGAAATCGTATTTTGCAGAATGATTCTTTTGTTATCATGCTTGTTTCTATCCACCATTTTAGCGCCATTAATAGATCTTTTGGTTATCATGTGGGTGATAATGTTCTCTATGCGGTTGCGAGATGGCTTGAATTCTCTTTTCGCTCCTCTAAGGTTTTCCGTTTTGGCCCCACTACTTTTGCTATTATGTCACCGTACACCGACCCAAATCAGATGGGAAGAGATGTTTATATCCTTCAGCAGCGTTTTGCCCAAATGTGGAATGTAGGAGATGGTTCCTGCCGGTTAAACGCTCATTTTATTGATTTAACCCGCAAAAATGAGCAGTGGAGTCTGGCGCAGATTATAGAGTTCCTTGAGTATATGCAGCGCACATCAAAGGAATTGTCTAATCAGCATATAAGTTTCAACAAAGATATTTTCAACGAGCTAGAGCGCGAAAAATACCTTATATTTTATATGAGAGAGGCCATTGAACAGCAGCTTTTTGAGGTATGGTATCAGCCCATATATTACAATAAAACGGACAATTTTTCTACAGCCGAGGCTCTTGTACGTCTTAAGGACAAGGATGGTACATATATTTCCCCAAGTGAGTTTATACCCATTGCAGAAAGCAACGCTATGATAGACAGCATAAGCTGGATCGTGCTGGACAATGTCTGCGCCTTTTTAAGCCAGAATCCGGATATGTCGATAGACTCTGTTTCTGTAAACCTTGCCATGACACAGCTGACTGACAGGAACCTTCCTGCAAGGCTGTCGATCCTTATGGATAAGTGGGGCATAGCGCATGACAGGATCAAGTTCGAGATAACGGAAAGAGTATTTGCAAGTGATGCCATATTGGTGCAGGAGGTTCTGAGGGATATGGTGGATCAAGGCTTTTCCTTTTATCTTGATGACTTTGGCGTTGGGTATTCCAACTTTTCCAATATGATGATGTTTCCCTTTGAGTGCATAAAGCTTGATAAGAGCCTTATGGATGCAATGAAGACTAACGATAAGTCTTGTCTCATAGTCAGTACGCTTATAAACCTGTTCCATAAGTCTGGCACTTATGTGGTTGCCGAGGGTATAGAAACATTTGAGCTGGCACAAAAGCTTATAGATTTGGGGGCTGATTATCTGCAGGGATTTTATTATGCGCGGCCCATGCCGAAGCCCGAAATACTTGACCTACTGCGTCCGCGGCAAACAATATAGCCATTATCGCCAAAAGGCGGAGAAGAAAAAATCAAGGACGGCGAAAACGCCGTCCTTTTATCTATTAATGAAACGCGGAGGCAAAATAATGGAACAATTATTTCGATACCGTATCCGCTGATGAAGATCCACCTTTAATCTCTATGACAAGGCCGTTTGGCAGGCACACTATGGGCGAGCCTCCCTCAGTTATCCAGCCGTGCTTGACGCATATCTGGTCTGGGCAGTCTGAGTCTTCAACTCGTATGCGGCCATGCTCGACACAAATTTTATTCGTATATTTACCTTTTATTTCAATGGTGTATGGTTCATCCACAGCGTCAAGATCGATAGAATAAAGCTCTTTACCGTTTTGGGTGATAATGGCTGTCCTGCCCTGGTTTTGTGACATAACATATGCAATCAGGCATGAAACGGCAAGGATAAGCCCTATGATTATAAGCCAATACTTTGTACTTTTCATTTTTTTCCGCCTTGTGGGGGGATTTTATCAGCGGCCGTAGATCCTCTGATAAGCAGCTTTTTTCTTGACGAGAACGTTAAAATGGGGAATGCTTAGGCCTTTTCTTGTATCAATAATCGATATCGGCTTCCTCAAGGTCATATTTGTGACCATAATGGTCAAAAAGCTTGATTAGCTCTTTTATCTCACCCTTGCGCCTTCGGCCCGGAAGCGTGACTATCCATAAAAATGCCAGCGCAATTAAGACACCGCAGGCAGACCAGACTATGATCCTGTTTGATTTTATAACTGAAGCGGCATAGCCGAGATGTGTTATCTGATAAAAGACCTTTCCTGCAACCGTGTTTTTATGTACCGTAATTGGTTCACCGGAAGATAAAATATCTATATTGTCGCCATCTTCTCTGATAACCGCGCCAAAGGCAACGTCATCCCTGTATAAATAGACGATGATGTCCCCTCTTTCAAGCTCGTCCGTTTTCTTGGTCAGAGCTATGCTCCCATGAGGCAGAATATCGCCGAACTCTCCTGTATTGGTGACATAGGCTCCGGTGCTGAGAAAGGTAGGGAAAAGATCTCCGTTTGAAAATGTTATAAAAAGACACTGAAAGAGGGCAAGAGCCGCAATAAGACATAATATGGTTGAAAATATATTCTTTATGGCTTTCATCTCGTTATCACCCGCATTTTTCTTTCTCTAAGGGCGGCGATAATGGCCGCCCGGTATTTAATAAGATTATAACATGCCTTTTGTCCACGAACAACACTTAAGGGGTAAAATTAACTATGGGTTTGAGCGCATCCCAGGGAATGAGAAAAGTGGGTATGCCGCTGTTGCCGGGGGCCACCGTTCCTTTTTGGTAATATACAGCCAAGCCCCGATCCGTCAGGTAATAACCCCATGGGCGCTTGAACAATCGTTTATCGAAATAGTAGCTGCCGGGATAAGCATTTTGGCTCTCTTCAACTTCTTTGAAAATATGTTTGCTAACAATATTATTCAGCATTTGCTGGTTTTTAAAAAGCTGATTAAGCTCCGATCTGCGGCTGGAGCGGACATTCCATGTCGCAGAGGTGCGTCCTAAAGTAAGCCTGTACATGCCCATATCTTCGTATGTATCCATAAATATGGAGAGAAGGCCATTTTTGTTGTACATTACCTCGAATGTGCCGTTTATTTTGCTTTCCAGAGGTCCCCATCCCGGTGGAAGCCGTCTCAGTTCGTTTACATAACGCGAATTTATCAGAGACTGGTATTTAAGGGCATTTGAACGGTAAAAAAAAGATATGCTTCTGCTTTTAGAAACGACAGGATAACTGAGGGAGTACTCAAGTGTAGCCCCATTTGATATATCTGCTTTTCCCGTAAGTTCTCCTGTCAAAACCTCCGTTTGTGTCCCATCATAATCAAGCATGTTTTCACCTCTCTATAAGGTATTTTATTCATAATCGTGCCTATTGTTCATAAATATGCTTTTATTTTAATTGTTACTTATGTTATACTTAATTGGATAATTCAGTGTTATTTGCGGAGGTGAAGCATATGCGGCAGGGATATGTGAGAGAGCCTGAGGATATCAAGTATCTTATCCTATATTGCCTTAGCCTGCTTCCCATAACCATAAGCGAGGATGATCTCCTCGATATAGTGATGGTTGACGACGGGTTTGGATATTTTGAATTTGCACAATTTTTACGCGAATTGATAGATTCAAAGCATATATCTGAAATAGATGTCGCAGGCGAAAAGCAATATCTTTTGACTATTAAGGGCAGAGAAGTAGTTGATCTCATGGCAGGGCATCTGAGGACCAGCGTATGTGACAAAGTCCAGGCTGGTGTGATACGCGTTGTCAGAAAGATACGCAGGGCGGACAGCATCAAGGCTTATCATACGGATAACGGAGACGGCACGTTTAATGTAACCTTGACGGTGTGCGACAAAAGCACCGATATTATCTCTATGTCGATGCTGGTTTACAGCGAGCGGCAGTGCCGCATACTGGAGGAAAATTTCAAGGAGAACGCTGAAAACATATTTAAGGGGCTTTTGAATCTGCTCCTTGACGACAAAGAAAAATCTTAATCGGAGGTATGCCTCAATGAAGAAGGTTTTAATCCTTGTGCTTATGATAGCGGCGGTTTTTACTGCATGCGGGATGAACGAAACTGACAATGGCGGAAAACAGACTGATACGCGTATTTCGGAAACTCCTGATGAAGGAGAAAAAGGCGATGAGTTTGTGCCGGACGGGAATGTCAATCCGCTTACGGGTCTTTGTGATGGTATTTCCGATTCGGCCCTTGAACAGCGGCCGGTGGCGATAATGGTCAGCAACAGCTATGACAGCCTTCCGCAGTGGGGCATAAGCCAGGCAGATATCATCTATGAGATGCTGGCGGAGGGAAGGATAACCCGCCTTCTTGCCATTTTTAAAGACCCCTCAAAGATAGAGAAGCTTGCCTCCATACGGAGCTCAAGGCCGTATTTTATAGATATTGCCCAAAGCTACGGGGCCGTTTATATGCATTTTGGCGGCAGCGTGCCTGCATATAATGCCATTGCCGAAAGGAAGGACCTTATCAGTATTGATGGCATAAAAGGCAGCTGGGAGGGGACGCTTTTCTTCCGCGATCCCGAAAGGCGAAAGACGCTTGGGCTTGAGCATTCCGTATATACTACCGGCGAATATATTGAAAATGCTCTTGCCTCACTTAATAAAGATCTTTCTCAGGCGGAGCAGCCATCGGCTTTCAGCTTTGCTTCCGATAGCTCGGCCTCAGGCGGCAGCGCAATGTCCAAAGTTAGTGTGACATATAGTGAACGCAACAAGCCCTATTATGTTTATGATGCCTCAAAGGGTACCTATTTGCGATACCAGTACGGGGATCCTCATATGGATGCTTACCTTGGCGTTCAGATCGAGGTTAAGAACCTTCTTGTGCTTCGCATGGAAACAACGGACGTTGCAGGGAACGCGCTTAAGCTTGTCGAGGTTAAGACGAACGGAAGCGGCGAGGGGTATTATTTCTGCAATGGTAAATATATACCCATAACCTGGGAGAAGAATGCCTATAATGAGCCGATAAGCTTTTATGATGCCGCCGGAAGCGAACTTAAGCTAGAGCGCGGTAAAACCTTTGTTTCGGTAGTGACTGAAAAAGCCGCTGTCGATATAGAATAATTTGCTCTGCCTTTACAGATACAGGAGGAACCTACAGATGATACAAAAGAAGCTTTCAATAATCCTTTTAATATTTATGACGTTTGGTCTATTGACGGCCTGTTCACGAAATGAGACTGATTATAAAATCGGAATGGTGACCGATTCTGGGCCCATAAGCGATAATCATCTTAATCAGGCCGTATGGGAAGGCCTGGAGAAGATTCAGAAGAAATACGGCGTAGAGATAAACTATTATTGCCCGTCTTCAGCAGATACCCAAAGCTTTATGCAGGGGGTGAAGACACTTGTTGAAAGCGGATATAACATTATTGTTTTGCCGGGAGCGCTTTTTACCGAAGCCTTGCAAGAGGCAAGCGATACGTATAAGGAATGCCTATTTATAGCTATTGACTGCAACCCTCCGCAGATATCCGATAATGTTGCGGCCGCGGTTTTTGACAAAAGTCAGGCCGGCTTTTTGGCTGGCTTTGCTTCAGCACTTGAGCTTGAAGGTTACAGGTTCGGGGGAGTATTCGGTTCTTCTTCAGCTTCAAATCAGGAGCTGCTGTCGGGCTTTTTGCAGGGGGTAAACTATGCGGTGGATAACTCTGGGGCAAAAGTTACTGCCGATAAAAGCGATTTTGTGTTTCTGAGTGATTCTGTAGACTATCCCCTTGGGCAGCAGCAGGCGGCAACTCTTTTTGAAAATGGTGTTAACTGCCTACTTGTTTCGTCTGATCCATCCGGCCTTGGTGCGCTGGCTGAAGCCAGGATGAGGCGTACCGTGGGGGATGATATATGGATAGTGGGGTCTGACGTTGACGTTTTTGACACGGCCATGTATGATCCGGACAAAGATCTTTCAACTGTCGTTACGTCTGCAGTGTGCGATTACGGCAAAGCCGTGGAAGTAATAGCCGCAGATATTATAGAAGGTGATGTTTCGCCTCTTGGGCAACTGTCTGTATTTGATCTTGAAAAAGAAGCAGTCGGCCTGCCAAAAGATAATCCTAACCTTTCAAAGGAAACCATTGAAGCCTGCAGCCAATTGAAAGAAAAACTTCTGGGAAACGAGATCATTATTGCGAATGCAATAAAATAGCTGTTTTGCGCATATGATAATCATCCAAAAGCCTCGCCATTTCGGCGGGGCTTTTTAATAACGTAAATATGGGAAAACGTATCTCTTTGTATTGACAAGTGTTATATACTGTTATATACTGTTTATTGAAAAGGGGAGAAAGAATGGAGATAATTATCAGCGCTTCCTCTCAGACGCCCATCTATGAGCAGATTATAAACCAAATCAAGAATATGATAACAAGGGGATTGCTGCCGGATGGCTCACCACTTCCCTCGGTACGCGTGATGGCAAGGGAGCTAAAAATAAGTGCTCTCACTGTCAAAAAAGCCTATGATACGCTTGAGAGCGAGGGGTTTATTTCAACGGTTCACGGCAAAGGGAGCTTTGTTGAGAAGGTAGGGCTTAGTATTCTTGAAGAAGAGGCGCGTAAAAGCGTGGAGGCCCAGATGGAAAAAACCGTTGTGATGGCTAAAAGGGCGGGAATGACACGTGAAGAGCTTATCAAGCTTGTTGATTTGATTATGGAGGAATAAATATGCTTGTAAAAATGGAAAACGCCGTCAAGGATTACGGCGAATTCAGGCTGGAGTGCTCTCTTGAGATAAAACCGGGTTATGTAACCGGCCTCATCGGGCAGAATGGCGCCGGAAAAACTACGGCTTTTAAGGCTGTTTTAGGGCTTATCACTATAGAATCAGGCACCATAGAGGTCTTAGGCAAAAATCCATTCATGCTTTTGCCGGAAGACAGGCAGAAAATAGGGGTGATTCTTGCGGAGGCTGGTTTTAGCAATTATCTCACCGCAAAGGCCGCGGCGAGAATACAAAAAGAGCTTTATAGAAACTTTGACTATGCCGGTTTTATAAAGCGATGCGGAGAGATGGGTTTGCCTCTTGATAAACAGATCAGGAAGTTTTCCAGCGGTATGAAGGCAAAGTTCAGGCTTTTGTGTGCGATGAGCCACGATGCAGAGCTGATGATTCTTGACGAGCCTACGGCTGGTCTTGATGTAATAGCCAGAGATGAGGTTCTTGATATGTTAAGAGAGTATATGGATACCGAGAGCAGAGGAATACTTATCAGCTCTCACATATCGTCGGACCTTGAAGGGCTTTGCGACGACATATATATGATAGATAACGGCAGAATAGTTATGCACGAGGATACCGATAAGCTTCTCGGCAGCTATGGGATTATAAAGGCGCAGGCTTCGCAGTACGAGAGCCTCGATAAGGAAAAAATCTTGCGTGTCCGCAAGGAGACCTTTGGGGTAAGCTGCCTTACAAATGACAGGGCCTATTATCTTTCAAGGTATCCCGGGCTTGTGGTTGATAATGGAGGTATAGACAGCGTTATGACTATGATGATAAGGGGTGAAAAACTGTGAAGGGTTTGATCATAAAGGATTTTTCATACCTCAGGGCTACAAAGGTCCTGATGACGATTGCTGTCATGACGATTTTGTTTTCTCTTCAGGGGCCAATGTTTGTAATGTGCTATATGGGTATCATCGGAGTTTCCCTTACACAGACGACTTTTACCTACGACGAATTTGAGGGGGGAATGAGCTTTTTGCTCACAATGCCTGTGACAAGGCGTATGTATGTAAAAAGCAAATATGCCTTCGCGTTTTTGCTTGGCTTTTGTATGATGGCGGGTGCGGCTGTATTGGGAGCAGCGGTGCAGCTTGTCAAAGGAGGCTTTGACCCCTCCGAGTGGCTTGTGGCCGTTATTGTGGCTGTATGTATGCAGACCATAACTCTTTCACTGTCGATACCAACTATAATCAAGCTAGGTATTGAAAAAGGAAGGATAATGTCATTTGTATTTTTTGCGGTGATCGCCGCCTTTATATGGGGCGGAGTGTCGATACTTGGTAGGAACGCATTTGCCGATATTGGCGCATTTTTAGCCGGTATAGACATATGGACATATGTGCTTATAGCCGTGGCAGCTGTATCCCTTTTGCTTTTTGTTTCCTACCGCTTAAGCCTGAGGTTTATGGAAAAGAAGGAATATTAAAAAGAAGGAATATTAAAAAGAAGTAAGCAGCCTATAAGCTTTATACGCCCCAAAGGGAATTCCCCTTTGGGGTGTATTGTGTTATAATACCTCTTGCATCGAATGCTTTGTCAACAGATGAAAGGCCCGCGAGACTACCCGGGACGATATCAAAAATGACAGGTGCTTTATAAAGATGAAAGCCGTGGTGAAACGAATGAATGAAAAAATATGCTATATAGTTGGGGCATATCGCCCGAAGAATATTGAGATAAGCCAAACGGCAGGGGCATATATCATGGCCTGTGACGGTGGCTTTGGCGAAATGGGTGATATTAAGCCCGACTTAGTGGTGGGGGATTTTGATTCGCTCGGATATATCCCTACAGGCTATGAACTTCTTTATCACAGCCCTGAAAAGGACGATACAGATGTTTTGCTCGCCATAAAAAAAGGGCTTGAACTGGGTTTTAAGACCTTTATTATTTATGGCTGTATCGGCGGGCGCATAGACCATGCCTATGCAAATTATCAGGCGCTTGGGTATCTTGACTGTCATGGGGCAAGAGGATATCTCATAGGCGACGGATGGGTTGTTACTCAGATATCCGATTCCTCTATTGCGCTTAAGGGAGAAGCTGGCGGCGTTTTTTCTGTTTTTTCTCCCTCGGGAGACACGGAAGGCGTCTGCATAACAGGGGGAAAGTACCCGCTTGAAAAATATCATATGAAGTCGGTATTCCCGATTGGGGTAAGCAATGAGTTTTTGGAGGATCAGGCCGTAGTAACGGCTGGGAAAGGAAGCCTTTTGATAATGTGGCAGTGTTCTCCGAGACGCTTTTTTGAGACTATGTAATTAAGCACAAGGTTTGGCGAATGAGAATTAAAAAAGCCGTTAGCTCAAATGTTTTGGCGGACGGACATTAAAAAGCAGGTGTAAGATGAAGATAAAAGGCGTAATATTCGACATGGACGGGACACTGCTTGATTCCATGTACATCTGGGATACATGTGCGTCCGAATACATAAAAAGACAGGATAGAATACCAGAGAAAGATCTGAATAAAAAGATTTCCCACATGACGTTTTCTCAAGGGGTAGAATATCTCATTGAAAACTATTTTCCTGAAAAAAGTTATGGTGAAATTGAAGCTGGCGTTTACGATATAATCAGGGAAGAATACATAAATAATGCTCCGGCAAAATCAGGCGTGGCTGAGGCAATACGCAGTCTTGCCGGTATGGGAATAAAGATGGCAGTGGCCACAGCAAACGATCTTGATCTTGCCCAGGCAGCACTTATTCGTTGTGGAATATATAATTATTTCGAGGGTATAGTCACATGCCGAATGGTGGGGCAAAGCAAGGAAAGCCCATGCGTGTATTATAAGGCGCAGGAACTTTTGGGGCTGCAAACCGAGGATGTTGCCGTTGTGGAGGATGTGCTGTATGCTGTAAAAACAGCCAAGGGCGCTGGGTTCAGGACTGTGGCTATCAAAGATGATTACTCAAAGGCCGACAGGGATGCGATAATAGGCTTTGCTGATTGCTATATCCCGTCTTTTGAGGATTGGCAGGCCATACTGGGGAATTGATAAGAATATTAATAAAGCCTCCGTACCAATTGGTACGGAGGCTTTGTTTATAAAACTTCAGCTTTTAGTTGTTAAGAAAATCGACTGTGGCATTGCCGTTTTCATCATATTTTACGGCGTCCTTGTCAAGTATGATATCATTTATAGCCTCAAAGTAGGCCTTTATGGAAGGATACTGGGGCTTGTAGTTTGCGATGATCTCCTTTGCGGCGGCGCCTGCATTTGAAAGCAGCGCATCTGTTACAAAGAGCTGAGCCTTGGCAGAGTTGACGCAGAGGCGGTTAGGGTCTGTTATGTAATAATTAATACCGTGGCCTGTTCCTACAGCGCCGGAAGCGTTGAACTGTACACCTGGCATTACACAGGTGATATCGCCGAAGTCGGAAGAGCCTGTGCTCCATGCGTTGTAATCAAAGGCGACTCTGTCAGAACCCACAAGATCTCCGCAGCACTGTTCGACAAGCTTCATGAAAGCAGGATCATGATACTCAGGAGAATAGCCGGGCCTGTCGCAAAGCTCTACGCCTGCGCCCATGGCAAGGGCAGCGCCTGTAAGTGCTCTGTTTACTTTTTTGTTCTCGCGCTTGATGGCCTCAAGAGTACGGCCTCTGACGTAGCTCTCTATCTTCATTTCATCAGGGATGATGTTTACGGCGCAGTTGACGCCCATCATGATTGGATGGAAACGGATGGTATCTTTCTCCTGGAAGGTTTCGCGCAGATCGTTGCAGGCCTGAAGGCCGAGCATAGCGGCATACTGTGCGTTGATTCCCAGATGTGGAGCGCCGCCGGCGTGGGAGGATTTGCCCTTGTATTTAATTGTTTTAGCCATGCAGCCATTGTTGCCCACGCCGCACTTGAAGTCTATATCGTCTCCGTTGGAGCCACCATGGACCATCATGGATATATCGATGTCATCAAAATATCCTCTCGCCATGAATTCAACTTTACCGCCCATATAGGAGATAACGCCTTTTTTGCGGAGATCCTCACGGAAGGCAAGCTGGATCATTTCTTCGGCGGGAACAGCCATGAGCCTGATGACACCGCAGAGGCCGTCAAGAGCACCGGGCTCTTTAAGAGCAGCGGCTATGCCAAGAAGCGCAGAAACCTGTCCGTGATGGCCGCAGCAGTGGGTCATTCCGTTTACAGATTCGGGATGGTTGGCAATATCAAGAGCATCAAGCTCTCCCATAATGCAGAGCTTGGGGCCGGGTTTGCCGGTATCGACGTCGGTATAAAAGCCGGGGATATTTCCGGGGAAGGTAAGCTGATATCCTAAGGATTCAAATTTTTCTTTGAGGTATTCATGAGCTTCCCATTCGGTGTAGCCCGTCTGAGGATGTGCCCAGAGCCATCTCTCTGCGTCGAGGATAAGCTTCCTATGGGTATCTACATTTTTGACGATAAGCTGTTGTCTGTCTGTCATGTTGATTTCCTCCTTATAATTTGATTGCCATACATTCACAGTATACCATTGTAAAGTGTTTAAGAAAAGAAACTTTTGCCATTTGGACTAACTTTCGGTTAAATACACAACTTTGCTTGTCAAAAACAAACAAAACCGCTGCAATAAACAGCGGTTTTGAAAGAAAGATTAGTTGTTCAGAAAATCTACAGTGGCGTTGCCGTTTTCATCATACTTGACGGCGTCCTTATCAAGGATAAGCTCGTTGATAGCCTCTAGATATGCCTTGATAGAAGGATACTGTGGCTTGTAGTTTGCGATGATCTCCTTTGCGGCAGCTCCGTTGTTTGAAAGCAGCGCATCTGTTACAAAGAGCTGAGCCTTGGCAGAATTGATGCAGAGACGGTTGGGGTCTGTTACGTAATAGTCTATACCGTGGGCTGTCCCCACAGCGCCCATGGCAAAGAACTGTACGCCCGGAACAACGCATGTGACATCGCCGAAGTCGGAGGATCCTGTGCTCCATGCGGTATAGTCAAAGGTAACTCTGTCAGCGCCCGCAAGGTCACAGCAGCACTGCTCAACAAGCTTCATGAAGGCAGGATCATGGAACTCTGGAGAATAGCCGGGCCTGTCGCAAAGTTCTACGCCTGCGCCCATGGCAAGGGCAGCGCCTGTGAGAGCCCTGTTGATCTTTTTGTTTTCTTGCTTCATTGCCTCAAGAGTACGGCCTCTTACATAGCTCTCTATCTTCATTTCATCAGGGATGATGTTTACGGCGCAGTTGACGCCCATCATGATTGGATGGAAGCGGATGGTGTCTTTTTCCTGAAAGGTCTCGCGCAGATCGTTGCAGGCCTGAAGGCCGAGCATCGCGGCATATTGGGCGTTGATTCCCAGATGGGGAGCGCCGCCGGCATGGGAGGATTTGCCCTTATATTTGATCGTTTTAGCCATACAGCCATTCATGCCAAGGCCGCATACAAAGTCAAGTGCTTCTGTTGGTCCGGCCGCTCCGCCGTGTACCATCATTGCGATATCCATTCCGTCAAGGAAGCCTCTTGACATGAATTCTACCTTGCCGCCCATATAGGAGATAACGCCTTTTTTGCGGAGGTCTTCGCGGAAAGCAAGCTGGATCATCTCTTCTGCGGGAACGACTACAAGCCTGATGACACCGCAGAGGCCTTCAAGAGCGCCGGGCTCTTTAAGAGCAGCTGCTATGCCGAGAAGGGCGGAGCCTTGTGCGTGATGGCCGCAGCAGTGGGTCATTCCGTTTACAGATTCGGGATGGTTGGCGATGTCGAGGGCGTCGAGTTCACCGAATATGCAGAGCTTTGGGCCGGGTTTGCCGGTATCGACGTCGGTATAGAAGCCGGGGATGTTGCCTGCGAGAGTAAGCTGATAGCCGAAAGACTCATATTTCTCTTTAAGGTATTCATGAGCCTCCCATTCGGTGTAGCCTGTCTGGGGATGCGCCCATAGCCACCTCTCTGCATCGAGAATAAGCTGCTTATGGGTATCTACATTTTTGACGATAAGCTGTTGTCTGTCTGTCATAGTTTTTCCCTCCAGCAAAAAATTGTTATATTTACATATTATCATTACATTTGCCGATAAGAAAGAATAAAGTTTTAAAAGTACCAGAATTATTATATTTTAATATGAAAATATAGTAAAAGTATATGATGCTTCCAAAATCGTGCAGATGGTATGCTTTCAGCGCCGGCCATCCAGATAGCTCTGAAGGATGATAGCCGCAGCTACGGCGTCTACCTGGCAGCGCTGTTTTCCGCGCTTTTTGCCGGCATCGCTAAGAATCCTGTTGGCGGTAATAGACGAGCCCCTCTCGTCCGTATAAAAAACAGGAATGCCGCAGCGGTCTGAAAGCATTTTGCCAAAATCTCTTGATTTTTGCGCTCTCGGACCTTCAGTGCCGTTCATATTTATCGGCAGGCCCAAAACGATTTCTGACGGTTTTTCCTTTTCGATTATATCAAGAAGAAGCCCTATGAGCTTTTCGCGGTCACGCTCGGTTATTGTGACACTTCTTCCGGCAAGAAACCCCGTGATATCGGAAATCGCCACGCCTGTCCGCACATCACCTAAATCTATGGCCATTACTCTCATAATATACGGCCTCCTAAATAAAAAATATTCATAATAACAATAGTATTATAATATTAAATACAGAGATATTTCAATAAGCAGTAGAATAAATTCAGACAAGCAGGCGATTTATTGACATATGAATTAGTCTATGCTAATATTGAGCTGAAGGAAGTAGCAGCAGCTAACTTACAGAAAGAGGCGGTATTATGACCCTTGATAAGCTTGAAATCGGACGGGAAGCCGTTATAGACACCATTGGAGGTGAAGGGGCTCTCAGGAGAAGATTTCTTGATATGGGGCTTACTCCGGGAACAAAGATAGTCATGAGAAAAAAAGCGCCTATGGGCGATCCCATAGAAATAAAACTTCGCGGATATGAACTCACTTTGCGCCTTGATGACGCGAAGAAGATAGCGCTTAGGGGGTAATGACTAGCATGAATATTACATTTGCTTTGGCAGGTAACCAAAATTGCGGAAAAACAACGCTTTTTAATCTGCTTACAGGTTCAAGGCAGCATGTGGGAAATTTTCCTGGGGTAACGGTAGAGCGAAAAGAGGGTGACATACTGGGTCACAGCGGCGCCCATGTAGTCGATCTTCCTGGAATATATTCGCTTTCACCATATACATCAGAGGAGGTTGTGACAAGGGATTACCTTTTATCCGGCGAGCCTCAGGGAATAATAAATATAGCTGACGCGACTAATATCGAGCGCAACCTTTATTTGACTCTTCAGCTCATAGAGCTTGATATGCCGATGGTTTTGGCTTTAAATATGATGGATGAGATGGTAGGTTCGGGCGGAAGCGTTGATGTTGATGCTTTGTCGGAGGAGCTTGGGATACCAGTGGTGGCTATCTCTGCCATAAACGGGGATGGCGTTCATGATCTTGTGGATAAGGCCATAGAGATGGTGGAAAAGCAAAGCCGTCCCAGAAAAATAGACTTCTGTGAGGGCGCGGTTCATAGGGCATTGCATTCAGTGGCGCATATCATCGAGGACCATGCTCAGAGATGTAAGGTGCCTAAGCGATTTGCCGCTTCAAAGCTTGTCGAGGGAGATAAGCTAATGACAGACAAGCTTAACATACACGAGGCGGACCTTGATGTTATTAACCATATCGTAGAAGATATGGAAAAGACTCTGGGAACAGACAGGGAAGCGGCGCTGGCCGATATGAGATATACGTTTATTGAGGAAGCTTGCAAACAAACGGTAAAACATCCAGGCGAGACAAAGGAACAGAAACGTTCATGGAAAATAGATCAGATACTCACACATAAGTTATACGGCATCCCGATATTCCTTGGGATAATGATGCTTGTTTTCTATATAACCTTTGGCCTTGTTGGGCCGGTGCTTTCTGGCTGGTTCGAGAGTATTGTCGATGTTTTTATTGGGCTTATCGATAAATCTCTTGTAGCGGCAGGAGTAAGCTCATGGCTCCATTCCCTTATAATAGACGGCGCCTGCGCGGGCATAGGAGCGGTTCTTTCCTTCCTGCCGACTATCGTTGTACTTTTCTTTCTGCTGTCGCTTCTTGAGGACAGCGGATACATGGCGAGAGTCGCTTTTGTAATGGATAAGCTTTTGCGCTCGATCGGCCTTTCTGGTAGGTCATTTGTGCCTATGCTTATAGGCTTCGGATGTTCAGTGCCGGCGATTATGGCAACGAGGACGTTACCCGGAGAGCGTGACCGCAAGATGACGATATTGCTTATACCCTTTATGTCATGCTCGGCAAAACTGCCTATTTATTCTATCATGTGTCAGGCATTTTTCCCAAAGCATACGGCTCTTGTAATGATGGGCCTTTATGTCACGGGCATGCTTGTTGGTATACTGGTCGGATTTCTTCTGAAGAGCAGCCTCTTCCGCGGCCGTCCCGCCCCGTTCGTCCTTGAGCTTCCGTCATACCGCGTTCCGTCGCTTAGAAGCTCTCTTTACCTTATGTGGGAAAAGGCTAAGGATTTTCTTGTAAAGGCATTTACGATTATCTTTATTGCTTCGATAGTAATATGGCTGCTCCAAAATCTTGATTTTGGCTTCAATATGGTAAGCGATGTTTCGGATAGTATGCTTGTTGCCATAGGAAGATTTGTGGCTCCTATATTTACTCCTCTCGGCTTCGGAAAATGGCAGTGTGTTGCCGCCCTTATAAGCGGGCTTGGAGCCAAAGAGGCAGTAGTAAGCACGTTTACGATGGTTCTCGGGGCTTCAGAGGGAAATCTTGCAGCTTTGCTGGCGGCGTTGTTTACTCCGCTGCAGGCAGTTTCTTTCCTTGTTTTTACACTTCTGTATATGCCGTGTGTTGCTGCTATGGCGGCGGTGCGACGCGAGCTAGGGGGTATGGGCAAGGCCGTTGGCGTCATGGCATTTCAGACAAGCATTGCCTGGATAGTCTCGTTTGTCATATATTCTTTCGGATTGGCGGTTGGTCTTTGATATGAAACCACAGGATATTATAGTTATAGCGGTTTTGGCCATTGTGATTTTTCTGGCGTTCAGAAAGTATAAAAAGAGCGGCGGATGCTGCGGTGATTGTTCAAAATGCAAAACAAATTGCCAAAGCAGGCATGGTAAGAATAAATAATCTTGCCTGTGGGATGATTGATGACCGCATGATTTGGGTAAATAGGTAAATGAGATAGTAAAAAAGCTGGGCGGCATCTCCCAAAGGAGGTGCCGCCTTTTTATTTAAGCCATATAGAAAACCTCATAACAGAGATATTAAAGGTATGTTTAATTTTATAATTTGAAAAAAAATTAATGGCAATTATGTCTCCGGCGGGATAAAATATTATTAAGAAAAATCACCTCATTATCCGAGCATTAATATTTTTGAAAGAGCAAATAAAATGCCAGCTGTTGAGGCAATAATAATAAGAGAGAGCGGGAATTGAGTTTTGAATATGACATATGGTATTTCGCCATATTGAAACATAAAATTTGCATAAATGAGAATAATATGTTATAGTAACAAATACATGTATACAATACAGTTTTATTATGGATTGAGGCCTTCCATGAGCTTGTCTATGGAATGGCTTAATATATTTAAAATAAATTTAAAATTATATTATGGCAGCCCGTTAGCCGATGTGGACGGCTAACCTTGTTTTGCTGTGCCTTTTAAAGAATTAAGGCCTTTGTGTAACAGAAGGAACGGGCTTCCTAAAAAAGAAACGGAGATAAAATGGAAGCAAAAAAGAATAATCAAAACCGCCGCCCGCGAAATCAGGCGGCGAATCTCAGACCACAGCCGCAGAAGCAGGGAGGAGATGCCGGTAAAAATACGGACGAGAAAAAACCGGCCGAAAAGAATCAGGTTGTCAAAAAGCCAATAGACAAAAAGCCATTGGACAGAAAACCAATGGAGAAAAAAGAAAAGAGTATTCAAAACTCACAGAAAAATCCTGCAAGGGCTGAAAAAAAAGGAGTTCCCAAGTTAAGGATAATTCCACTTGGCGGGCTTAACGAAATAGGGAAGAATCTTACCGTTTTTGAATATGGCGAAGATATTTTTATCGTTGACTGCGGGCTGACTTTTCCTGACGATGAGCTTCTGGGAGTAGATCTTGTCATACCTGATATGACATATCTCGTTAAGAATAAAGAAAAAGTAAGAGGTGTTGTGCTCACACATGCTCATGAGGATCATATAGGGGCTCTGCCATATTTTTTGAGAGATATAAAAGCCCCTATCTATTGCACAGCCTTGACTGCCGGAGTTATATCGCTCAAAATATCTGAACATAAAAACCTCGGCAAGGTCAAGATCAATGTTAAAAAAGCTGGAGATCATATAAAGCTCGGCTGCTTCGACATCGAGCTGATTAGGGTAAACCACTCTATTGCGGATGCCGTTGCACTTGCCATTAAGACCCCTGTCGGCATGGTGGTCATGACGGGGGATTTTAAGATCGATCCGACTCCGATCAAGGGTGAGATGATTGACCTTGAACGTTTCGGCAGACTTGGCCGTGAGGGCGTAATGCTCCTTATGAGCGATTCCACAAACGCCGAGCGACAGGGTTTTTCGATGAGCGAGAGGAAGGTCGGAGAGTCGTTTGATTCATATTTTAAGAATTGTGACAGACGTATGATAGTTGCGACCTTTGCTTCAAACGTAGACAGGATCCAGCAAATAATAAATACTGCCGTAAAATACAAGCGCAAGGTCGCTGTCTCAGGGCGCAGCATGGAGAATATCCTGAAGGTAGCTATGGAGCTTGGATATATACAGGTTCCGGATAAAACGCTTATAGATCTTAATCAGATAAACCGTTATCCGAAAGAACAGCTTGTGGTTATTACCACAGGAAGCCAGGGAGAGCCGATGAGCGCGCTTTACCGCATGGCATTTACGGGGCATAGGCAGATCGAGGTAGGCAAGGACGACAGAATAATAATTTCGGCTTCTCCGATACCGGGCAATGAAAAGGCTATCTCACAAATGGTCAACGAGCTGTTCAGACGCGGAGCTGACGTTGTATATAACGCTATAGCGGATGTGCATGTTTCAGGCCATGCCTGTCAGGAAGAACTCAAGATAATACTTGCTCTCGTGAAGCCCCGTTATTTTATGCCGGTACATGGTGAATGCAGGCATCTTTTGATCCACGCAAGCCTTGCTCAGGCCAGCGGCCTAGACAGCCGAAACATCATCATCGGGGATCTGGGGTCGGTTGTAGAGTTTGACGGCAACACAGCGGTTCAGAGCTCTACGGTACAGGCCGGCAGAGTGCTTGTTGACGGATACGGCGTAGGAGATGTTGGCGCCGCTGTCTTAAGAGAGAGAAAGCTGCTCTCCGAGGACGGAATAATAGTCGCCGAAGCGATACTAAATAAAGAGCTTACAGCTATCATTTCTGGCCCGGATATTATATCGAGAGGATTTATCTATACAAAAGAGGCAGAGGAGCTTAATGAGGGCATGCGCCGTATTGCCAAGAACGCCATCGAGCGCTGTATTGTGGATATTAAGCTTCGGGACAGGAACGTCATCAAAAATAAACTTAAAGAAGATTTGTCTGAATATCTTTATAAGCAGATAAAACGCAGCCCAATGGTGTTGCCTATAATAACCGAGATTCAGTAAAATAATATAGAGTATATAAGTAAAAGCCAGCCTTTACGGCTGGCTTTTACGTTTACAAATCTTTGATATGTAACAGATAAAAGTTTTTTACTGTATATAGGATGGCCATGTGGCCTTTACATTTTTTTCTCTGTTTGATATACTGAAATATAATTATTGTATTATTGCCCTTGGGCCTATTGCGGCCATTAGAAGTGAGGCGGAGAGCTATGGATAAAAAACTGGCGAAGCTCCTTGAGCCGGGTTTTAAATTAATATTTGCAATGCTCATTATTTTTGTGGGCGTTACTTTTTATTACTCTATCCCTGTGGCTTGCATTGAGGGAGCTTTAGCCGTGCTTGTTTTTGTGTTTTATAGACGTAAGGCAAACCGGCGAAGCAACGGCATCAAGCGGTACGTAGAGACCCTTGCCTTTCAGGTAGATAACGCCTCAAAAAATACCATAGTCAATTTCCCTCTTCCCATGGTTATACTTCGGCTTGACAACAGCGAGATAGTATGGCAAAATGAGAGCTTTGAATCTATTGTTAACGGCAATTCCAGGCTTTATGATGCCCATATAACTGAAATAATTCCCGGATTTGACACGAGATGGATCATGGAGGGAAAAACCAGTTGTCCTTTCGACGTTCAGGTTGGATCGAAAAAGTATAACGTATACGGAAATATAGTTAAAAACTCAGGCGTCGAGAAGGGCGGTCTGCTGGCAACTCTTTTCTGGGTAGATATAACAGAATACAGTGACCTTCGTGAGCGCTTCAGAAAGACGCGCCCAGTCGTTGCTGTAGTATTGATAGACAGTCATGAAGAGCTTTATAAAAATATCAGCGAGTCGGAAAAATCGATGATCACAGCCGAAATAGACAGCCGCTTGAGTGCATGGTTCAAAAATAGCGGCGGCGTTTTCAGAAAGCTCGAACGCGGTAAATATCTGACAGTATTTGAAACATCCGCGCTTTTGGAGCTGACGGCGGATAAGTTCTCAATAATAGAATCCATGCATGAAGTCAAAAACAGCGAGGGCATCCCGGCAACCCTTTCGATAGGAATAGGCAAAGGAGAGGAATGCAGCCTTGCGGAGCTTTACGGTTATGCCAACCTCGGAATAGATATGGCCCTTTCTCGAGGGGGAGATCAGGTGGTTACAAAATCTCCGGGTGGTTTTGAGTTTTTCGGGGGGCAGAGTAAGGAAATAGAAAAAAGGACAAAGGTTAAGTCAAGGGTAATGGCGAATGCCTTGAGGCAGCTGATAAAGGACTCTTCACAGGTGTTTATAATGGGGCACCGGGTGTCTGATCTTGACAGTATAGGCTCCTGTGCAGGAGTTGTGGCGGCTGTTCGTAAATGCGGCAAGCCTCATTATGTCGTTATAAATAGGGATATGACTTTGGCAAAAGAGCTTATTGACAGGCTATTGGAATCACCTGAATATAATGATGTATTCATATCTGAGGATGAGGCCATGCTGCGGGCCGACGCTCAGTCTTTGCTTGTGGTCGTCGATACATCAAGGCCGGATATAGTTGAGGCGCCGAGGCTTTTGGAGTCTATCCAGAAAGTAGCAGTTATTGACCACCACCGGCGTTCGGCAAACTATATAGAAAAAACTGCCATCAATATGCATGAGCCTTATGCCAGCTCGGCAAGCGAGCTTGTGACTGAACTTTTGCAGTATATAATAACTCCGCAGGAGCTTTTGAAGTATGAGGCGGAAGCGCTGCTTGCCGGAATAGTGCTTGATACCAAGAGCTTTACCGTTAAGACCGGCGTGCGAACCTTTGAGGCCGCAGCTTACTTAAAGCAAATAGGTGCAGACACCATAGATGTTCGAAAAATGTTCTCCGGCAATCTTGAAAGCTATATAAAACGCTATCAGCTTATATCGGGGGCCAAGCATATTTTCCCCGGAATATCGCTTGTCGTAAGCAGCCACCCAATAGACAGGGCAGTGGCTTCACAGGCTATCGACGAGCTTGTAAACATAAGTGACGTCTCGGCGGCTTTTGCCGTTTATCCCGAGGCATCCGGAGGATGTGCGATATCCGGCAGGTCATATGGCCAGATAAACGTACAGTTCGTGCTTGAAAAAATAGGGGGCGGCGGAAGTATGAATATGGCAGGCGCCCAATTCAGCGACAAGACTACAGACGAGGTCGTTTCGATGCTGCACAAGGCTATTGAAGAGTATCTGAAAGAAACGAAAAAAGAGGAGAAAGACAAATGAAAGTAATACTTCTTGAAGATGTAAAGGGACAGGGGAAAAGGGGAGATATGGTGAATGTATCCGATGGATATGCCAGAAACTTTCTTTACCCGAAGAAGCTTGCCATGGAGGCTACTGCTGACGCAATGAACGCCAAGAAGATTGCTGACGATGCCGCAAAGCGCAGAGTAGAGCTTGAAAAGAAATCAGCTGTTGAACTTCAAAAAGGGCTTGCAGAGATGCCTGTAAGTATAAAGGCTAAGGCCGGTACAGGCGGAAGGCTTTTTGGCTCCGTTACTGCCAAGGAGATTTCGGAAGCTCTTATGGAGCAGTATAAGATTGATATACCCAAGACAAAACTGACAATCGAAGATCCTATAAAGACTTTTGGTACCTTTGAAGTCAAGGCCAAGCTTTTCACGGAAGTGAACGGGGTAATAAAGGTTGTTGTCTCAGAGCTCGAATAAACAAGGGGGATAAGCACAATGGCTTCCGACCAGCTTTTTCTAAAAAAAGTTCCATATAGCGTCGAAGCCGAACAGGCCGTTATCGGCTCGATGATGATAGATCCAAAGTGCATACCGGCTGTCATCGAGGCAGTAACTGAGGAAGATTTTTATATAGAGGCTAACCGCGTTATATTTAGCGCAATATCCTTTATGTTCACTTCTGGCAGGCTTATAGATCCTGTCACTGTTATCGATGAAATGAAGTCGATGGGATATAAGGAGCAGGCTAACAGGGAATACTTTATACAGCTTATTGAAATGACACCCACTTCGGCTAATGTCCTTGAATACTGCAAGATAATCAGGGGCAAGAGCATGCTTAGGGAGCTTCAGGATATCTCGGCCGAGATAACTCAGCTT
Source organism: Clostridiaceae bacterium (assembly GCA_034926865.1). Classification (GTDB taxonomy): domain Bacteria; phylum Bacillota; class Clostridia; order Oscillospirales; family Butyricicoccaceae; genus RGIG1902. Next base: position 148,928 of record JAYFQP010000003.1, on the reverse strand, counting down.
ACTATGGACGAGCAGGAGGACCCTCAGACTATAGCCGAGCTTGCCGAGCAGAAGATATATTCTGTAAGGCAGGGCAGGGAGGTCAAGGGCCTAAAAACCATAAATACAGCCATTGCAGAGGTTTATAACCACCTTGACGAGATGAGCAAGCATCCGGGAATGCTTCCCGGGCTGCCCACAGGGTTTTCAGATCTTGACAGGATGATAGGCGGGCTTAATAAGTCTGACCTTATACTGCTTGCTTCGCGCCCCGGCATGGGAAAGACCTCTATTGCGTTAAATATCGCAAGAAAAGCGATAAAGGATACTAACAAGAGCGTAGTTATCTTTCAACTTGAGATGTCCAGCCAACAGCTTGCGATGAGGCTTCTTTCAAGCGAGGCTCTTGTCGACAATAAAAGCCTTCGCATGGGCACACTGAGCGATGATGATTGGGGCAGAATAGCCGGAGCGGCCACCAATCTTACTCAAAGCAGGATACTTATTGATGATAATTCTGGGATAACCGTTTCTGAGATGAAGGCCAAGTGCCGCAGGATAGGAGGCGAGCTTGGCCTTGTTGTAATAGACTACCTCCAGCTGATGCACAGCGGCAGGCGAAATGACAACCGTGTTCAGGAGGTTGCTGAGATTTCGCGTTCGCTCAAGATAATGGCAAAAGACTTAAATGTTCCGGTTCTCTGCCTTTCACAGCTTTCACGAGGCCCTGAGGGCAGAACGGACAAGCGCCCGATGCTTTCAGATCTTCGTGAGTCAGGCTCTATCGAGCAGGACGCGGATATTGTGCTTTTCATTTACAGGCCCGACTATTACCAAGATGCCAAGCCGGAAACAAAAAATCTTGCCGAGATAATCGTAGCAAAAAACCGCCACGGAGAGGTCGGCAAGATAGAGCTTCAGTGGGAAGGTCAGTTTACCACTTTCAGGGGCAGGGAAACAAGATATGAGGAACCAAAGTAAATTTGAGATAAATGAAGATATTATCAGAAAGGGCGGCAGAATTCTTGTCGCCCTTTCGGGCGGTGCGGACTCTGTTTGCCTTTTGCATTTTCTCGCATCAAACAGGCAGAGGATTGGGATAGAAGTCATGGCGGCCCATTTTATCCATGGTATACGCCCGGAGGCCGCGGAAGATGAGCTAGAGCTTGTTTCTTCTCTTTGCGGAAGTATGGGGGTAAAGCTTTTTGTGGGCAGAGGTGATACGCCGGCTTATTCAGAAATGCATAAAATCGGGCTTGAGGCCGCTGCAAGGGAGCTTCGATACGCCTATTTATATAAGACGATGGAGCAGGAGGGCTGTGACGCTATTGCCACAGCCCATAATTTGAGCGATAATTCAGAAACCATGATTTTCAATTTGGCTCGCGGAAGCGGGCTTTCCGGGCTCTGTGGAATACCGCCAGTGAATGATAAAGTCATAAGGCCCCTCATGGGCGTTTCAAGGCAGAGAATTGAGGAGTATGATAAAGAAAACAGGCTTTTATATGCCACAGATAAAACAAACTTTGACTGCAAATACAGCCGCAACAGGATAAGGCATAATATCATGCCTCAGCTCAGGAATATAAACCCTGAAGCCGATAAAGCTATGCTGAGAGCAGCTGAAAGCGTCCGCCAGGCTGAGGATTTTCTTCGCTTTTCTGCGCTTGGGGTGCTTAACGGCGAAAGAATAAAGGGTGAGATATCCCTTGAGAAGCTGAGAAAGGCTCACCCCGCTCTATACGTCTATATTTTAAGGGAACTGCTTTCGGAAGCCGGAGGAGATCCCATGGGGCTTAATTTTGAGCATGTGGCGTCGCTTTCAGCTCTTGCAAGAGAAGGCAAAGTTTCATCTTCAGCTGATATCGGAGCAGGCTTCATAGGCATTATTTCATATGACACGCTCGCCATAACAAAGCGCGAGGAACCTGACCGGGATCCCCCTTTAAACACATCGATTCCTAATGGACAAAAGATCATATGGGGAGGCTGGGAAATCGAGGCAGGCGGGGCAGAAGGGGTAGCATTCTGCCGTGAACAGATAGAGTTCCCCCTTAAAGTTAGAAGCCGTTTGGAAGGAGATATGATCTCTATGGTAAGCGGGCATAAAAGCGTAAAAAAATATTTAATTGACAAAAAAATTCCTGCCAAAACCCGTGACAGAATACCACTTATATGCGATAATAAGGGAGTATTGCTATTGGGAGACCTTGAAAAAGACAGGCAAAGGTGCTATAAAAATATAGGCGTTCCCTTTAATATAAAATGCAGGAGGATCAATATATGATGAACGATGTCAGGGAGGTGCTTTATACAAGTGAGCAGCTCCATGAGACGGTGTGTGGACTGGGCAAAAAGATATCCATGGATTATGCGGGGAAAGACCCTATACTTGTAAGCGTATTAAAGGGAGCTTTTGTCTTTATGGCTGACCTTATACGTGAGGTCACGATTCCATGTTCACTTGATTTTATGTCGGTCTCAAGCTACGGATGCGGCACTACAAGCTCCGGCAGGGTTAAGATTATTAAAGATTTGGACACCAATATAGAGGGCAAACATGTTATAATCGTTGAGGATATTTTGGACAGCGGCATAACGCTTTCTCATCTTGTCGAACTTCTCAAGTCTAGAAAGCCAGCATCTCTTGCAATATGTACGCTTCTTGATAAACCAGAGAGAAGAAAGGCTAATGTTGATGTGGATTACAAGGGTATCAGCATTCCCGATGAATTTGTCGTCGGTTATGGCCTTGATTATGATGAAAAATACAGGAATCTTCCCGATCTCTGCGTGTTAAAGCCGGAGATTTACACAAAATAGGCAAAGGCCGCAGAAAAGGAGTGAATAACCGACTTGAACAGAAATCAGAATAATAATAAAAACACCCTGAAACTTCCCGGCATAGGTCTTTACCTGATTCTCATAATGATAATCATGGGGACCGTCGGAGTTTTGCTCGATTTTCCCGAGGATCAGGAAAAAACAACATATAGCGAAGTCGTAAACTATTTTAAAAGCGAAGAGGTTGACGCCTTTGTAATAAAGGGCAATTCGCTTACAATGAAGCTCAAAGACGGTAAGGTTGTTGAATATGAGCTTCCGGGGGTCGATGTCTTTTATTATGACCTAGGCGAGACAATAGCAAAGCAGCGAGATTCGGGAATAATCAGCATGCAGGATTTTGAAGTGGAACAGACCTCTTGGTTTGCGGCTTTTCTGCCATATATAATTCTTGCTGTACTGTTCGGCGCTTTTTGGTTCTTTGTTATCAGCAAGCAGGACGGCGGAGCAAGAGGTGCCATGAATTTCGGCAAATCCAGAGCTAAACTTGCCACCCCAGATACTAAAAAGGTGTTCTTTAAGGATGTCGCCGGTGCCAACGAGGAAAAGGCCGATCTTGAAGAGGTTGTACAATTTCTAAAATCGCCGCAGAAGTTCTTAAGCCTCGGAGCGAGAATACCTAAAGGCGTTCTGCTTGTCGGCCCTCCGGGAACAGGTAAAACACTTATAGCTAAAGCCGTTGCAGGCGAGGCAGGGGTTCCGTTTTTCTCAATTTCAGGTTCAGATTTCGTGGAGCTTTATGTCGGCGTAGGAGCTTCAAGGGTAAGGGATCTTTTTGGTGAGGCAAAAAAGCATGCGCCATCAATAGTTTTTATTGATGAGATAGATGCCGTGGGCAGACGCAGAGGCGCCGGCCTTGGGGGAGGACATGACGAGCGAGAGCAGACCCTTAACCAGCTGCTTGTCGAGATGGACGGCTTTGGCAACAACGCCGGTGTCATAGTCATCGCCGCCACGAACCGTGCAGACATACTTGATCCTGCGCTGCTGCGCCCAGGGCGTTTCGACAGACAGGTTTATATAGGCGTGCCGGACATTCAGGGCCGCAGAGAGATACTCAAGGTTCATTCAAAGGGCAAACCTTTTGAGAACAATGTAAGCTTTGAGGCACTTGCCGGCAAAACTGTGGGCTTTACGGGAGCCGACCTTGAAAACCTCTTGAATGAAGCTGCGCTGCTGGCCGCAAGAAGCGACCACAGGGCCATTGCTATGAAAGACCTTGACGATGCTTATCTCAAGATAATCATGGGTAACGAAAAGAAGAGCCGTGTCATTTCCGCGCATGAGAAGAAGCTTACGGCTTATCACGAGGCTGGGCATGCTCTTGCGACAAAGCTCCTTCCGTCGCAGGATGCTGTTCATCAGGTTTCTATTATACCCAGAGGCAGGGCGGGAGGCTTTACCATGAGCCTTCCCAAAGAGGATAAATACTATATATCGAAGAATGATATGCTGGACGAGCTTGTGGTGCTCCTCGGAGGTCGTGTAGCAGAAAAGCTTGTTCTGGATGATATTTCAACAGGAGCCTCCAGCGATATTGACAGGGCAACAGAGATTGCCCGCAACATGGTCACAAAATATGGCATGAGCGATAAGATCGGCCCCATCAGCTTCAATTCTAACGAGGAAGTTTTCCTCGGAAGGGATTTTGCAACGACAAAGAATATGTCAGATGCTACGGCTGCGCTGATCGACAGCGAGATCAAGCGCATTATCGAAGAGGCATATCAGCGCTGCTGCAAGCTGATAAGTGCAAATATGCCGATGCTTGATAAAATAGCAAAGGCCCTTCTGGAACATGAGACTATCGGCGAAAAGCACTTTGAGGCCCTTTTCCAAAGCGGTGAAGTCGATTGGGACTCAATTACTGAGGCAGGGCTGATGGAAGCTGAAGGTAGCCAGAAAGAAGGCACCTCTGAGGAAGAGAAAAAGCCTTCTGCGGAAGAACACGCTGAAGAACGGGCTGAGGAACAGGCTGAAGAACAAACCAAACCGCAGACAGAAGAAAATCAAAGCAACCAGCAATAATACGCTACTGCAGACGGGCTTTGGCTCGTCTGCAGCTTTATGGAAATGTGCAGAAGGGAGGTTGCTGCATATGATACCGCAGTATGCTCTTGAGGCTTTGAATACACTTGAAAGAAAGGGATATGAGGCTTATTTTGTCGGCGGCTGCGTGAGGGATATGGTCAGAGGCAGAGAGCCTTGCGACTGGGATATATCTACAAACGCTCTTCCAATGCAGACTATTGAAGCTTTCTCGGGTTTTCATATTGTTGAGACGGGTCTTAAGCATGGGACTGTGACAGTGTTTGTTGACAGCATGCCAGTTGAGATAACCACTTATCGCTCAGAAGGGGCATATGTAGGCAACAGAAGGCCGGAAAACGTCAGATTCATTTGCTGCCTTGATGAGGACTTAAAAAGGCGCGATTTTACGATGAACGCCATGGCATACAATCCTGCTTTGGGAATAAAGGATCCGCTTAGGGGCATGGACGATATAAAAAGCGGCGTTATACGGGCGGTGGGCAACCCTGCGGAACGATTTGAAGAGGATGCGCTTAGAATACTCAGGGGGATGAGGTTCTCCTCATGTCTGGGGTATGAAATAGAGTTGCTGACATTTACAGCTATGGCTGAAAAGGCCCCCCTTCTGAACAACATTTCAAAAGAGAGGGTCTTTTCAGAAATAAAAAAAATGGCATTGGGTGATCATATCTTTAAAGCGCTTTCGAAGTGCGCTGAAATTTTACGTGAGGTTATCCCTGAAATAGATTCAACAATCGGCTTCAATCAGAAAAACCGACATCATATCTATGATGTCTGGGAGCATACGGCAAGGGCAGTGGCATATTCTCCGCCTGATCTGTGGGTTAGGCTGGCCCTTATTTTTCATGATGTGGGGAAACCCAACAGCTTTACCATAGATAAAAATGGCGAAGGACATTTTTACGGTCATGCGAAGCTGAGCGCCGAGATGACCCGAACCGCTTTATTGAGGCTTAAGGCTGATAAAAGGACAGTTGAAGAGGTCACTTGGCTTGTGGCATTTCATGATTATCAGCTTAAAGATGATGAGAAGACAGTTCAAAGGCTGATATCACGCTTTGGCAGTGAACGCGCCCGCAGACTTTTACAGGTCAAGATAGCCGATAACATGGCTCAGAGCCCCAGATATCAGATAAGAGGAAAAGAGGCATCCAGGCTTCTTGAGATGCTGGATATCACCGAGAAGGGGCAAAACCGTCTTACCCTTAAAGATCTTGCCGTTAAAGGAGAAGACCTTTTGGCTATTGGAATGAGGGGCCAGTCGGTTGGTGAAGCTCTTGAAAGCTTGCTGGAAGATGTCATAGATGGAAAATGTCAAAACGTCCGTGAAGAGCTTTTAAAGAGGGTTAAAGGGAGATAGCTTCATAGCCTTTGATATCATTTCAATATTTTCTAAAAGCCTTGGGTCGTCGGGAGACAGCTCTAAGGCTTTTTTTGCGTAGAAAAAAGCGCGCTCAGTATAACCAAGCTTAAAGGCTGAAATTGACGCAAGATCCCAAAGCATACTGCCCCATGCAAAGGCTTCGTTAAGATACTGTTTGGATGGCGTTGCTATGGCTAAAGCACCGAGGGACATATCAAGGCAGCCCCCTAATTTTCCATGCTTGTAGTAGTTATATGACAATTCGGCATACGGCTCCCTTATCCAGGGGCAGGCCTTTACAGCGTCTATAAATGCCTTTTCGGCATCCTCTGTGCGTCCGAGAGCCTCAAGGCTGCGGCCCAAATATCTCAGAGAGGCAGACCGCTCTTCCGGCCACTGACAAATTAACGCATGAAGCGACAGCTGTTCAACTGCTTTATCATATAATCTGCGGTACAGATATTCTCGCCCCAAATAGTGGAGCATCCTCAGATTGTCGGGATTTTCTGCACATGCCGCCTCTAAAAGCGGAAGATAGTTCAGCCTTGGTTTTTCCTTATCGGGGTAGTGATAGAGCTTGAAGTTGTCAGTTGTTATTGTTGACAGAGCAGCTTTGCCTGTATAAAGCAGCGTCTCATGGATCGGATATTGCCATTTAAAGCGTTTTCTGCTGTGGATAAGATTCCTATAAAAAAAGCTTTCTTCCCCGTTTGGCTCAACCTGATAAACAAAAGGATAGCGCAGCTGTTGGCATCCTGGAACCCAAGCGCTTTCAACGCCCTGTCGCCACCCCGGAGTAAATACTTCATCAAGGTCGCAGCATACGCATATATCAAAGTTTTGGGGTACGGCGTCAAGAGACATATTCCGCGCTGTATCAAAGCGCCATGGCGTAATGACCGCAGTTCGAACAGCAGCGCCCAAGTTTCTGAGCATTTGTACGCTGTCGTCATCTGAGCCCGTATCAAGGACGAATATTCCATCTGCTTCATTTACAGATTGCATCCATCGCTTGATGTGCTTGCTTTCATTTTTGCATATGGCATAGACGGCCACTTGTAGCTTGTGCAAAATATCACTCCTTAAAAAGTCCAAAGCTGATGCTTCAGACCAAAGGGTTAGCTTGTGCTTTAATGGGGGTATTTTGGACAGTGATCATCATTGGACATTTCGAAAGAGCCCTATGATGTACTGGTCTTACCGGCAGAGAGATCCACTTCTGCACGGATATATGATAAAGTATTTATCGTCATAAGGAATATCGGAAACAAAGAGCGTCAATTTGCGGGATCAGTATATTACTTTAGCGTTGATGTTCTATGTCATATCTTAAAGGATCATTTAGACCTGGCAGAAACCAGTGCTTGCTTAAATAGCATATGCCGATATACGGATGATTGTTCTCGCTTTACCGCTTGACTAAAAGAAGCGGATTATGCTGTGTGAGCGGTTCGGCGCCCAAGTAACACATAGGGGATATCGGCTTCAGTTTGTGGGATATATCATGGAAATTGCATTGCATGGTATAACGAACCTAACGTATGTTAAGGGTATTAAGAGAATAAAAAACCCGCCCTATGGATTAGCTCCATAAGGCGGATCATTGTATATTTTATTTATCTGATGTTGACTTCACCTTTATACGCATCAAGGCACGGGACATAGCGATCTTGCTTCGGGCAAGGGTCTGAACATTCCTTTGCTGCTCAAGACGAGCCTCGGCTCTTTCCAAGGCCTCTTTTGCTCTGTTGATGTCTATCTCCTCCGGCCACTCACACGCCTGAAGAAGAACTGTAGTGGAATCACCATGAACTTCAAGAAATCCTTCTGAATGAAAAGCAGATAGAACCTTTTCTTCTGTTTTAATTTTGAGCTCACCTACGCCGAGAGCCGCTACCATAGGAATATGGTCTGCGAGAATGCAAAGTTCACCATCGATAGATTCGATAATCAAGCTTTCGGCCGGACCCTTATAAAACTCCCTCTCGGGCGTCAGAACAGTAAGGCTGAATGATTTGGACACTTACATCTCCTCCGCTTTTTTCCGCACCTCGTCAAGGTTTCCGGATAACAAAAAGGCAATTTCGGGAAGATCATCGACTTCACCGTTTACGATAGATTCAAAGTCGGAAATAGTCTCCTCAAGCGTGACATATCTGCCGGGCTGGCCTGTAAAGACTTCGGCTACATGAAGAGGCTGAGAGAGGAAGTTCTGTATTTTTCTCGCTCTGTAAACCATCATCTTGTCTTCCTCTGCCAATTCGTCCATTCCGAGGATCGCTATGATGTCCTGAAGCTCGTGATACCGCTGAAGGCATTCCTGAACACGGCGGGCCACATTATAATGGCGCTCGCCTACGATGCTTGGTTCAAGTATCCTTGAGGTCGAATCCAGAGGGTTAACAGCCGGATATATGCCTATCTCTGCGATGGAACGAGAAAGAACAGTTGTGGCATCCAGATGGGAGAATATGGCGGCCGGAGCTGGGTCTGTAAGGTCATCAGCAGGAACATAGACGGCCTGAACAGAAGTGATGGAACCGCGGGTCGTGCTGGCTATTCTCTCCTGAAGCTCGCCAAGCTCGTTTGCCAGCGTGGGCTGGTATCCAACAGCTGAGGGCATACGTCCGAGAAGGGCTGAAACTTCGTTGCCGGCCTGGACATAGCGGAATATATTGTCAATAAATAGAAGTACGTTCTGGCCAAGCTCATCTCGCAGATATTCAGCCATAGTAAGCCCGGCAAAGGTAGCCCGCATGCGGGACCCTGGAGGCTCGTTCATCTGGCCGAAAGCCAGAGATGTGTGGGCTATTACCCCTGACTGCCGCATTTCTTCGATGAGCTCCACGCCCTCACGACTTCTCTCGCCTACGCCTGTAAAGACTGAATATCCGCCATGTTTCGTAACTATATTGTGGATAAGCTCCATGATCAGTATTGTTTTGCCGACGCCGGCGCCTCCGAAAAGCCCTATTTTGCCGCCCACAGGGTAGGGGGCAAGCAGGTCAATCACCTTGATGCCCGTTTCAAAAAGCTGCGTCAAAGCGCGCTGGTTTGTAAGACTGGGGGCCTGCCTGTGAACAGGCCAACGGGGAGCATCAATATCTCCCTTGCCGTCTATCGGCCTGCCCAGTGAGTCGATTACTCTGCCCAGCACATTTTCTCCGACAGGCACAGTTATGCCTTCGCCGGTATTGAGTACGGTAGATCCGCAGCAGAGGCCCTCAGTGGCTTCAAGGGCTATTGCGCGCACTACTCCGGGCGCGCACTGCTGAGCCACCTCCATATGAACAGAGGAATCACCATCTGTGCAGAGAAGTGTGTGTATAAGCGGCTCTTGGCCAATCTCAAACCGAACATCAAGAACAGGTCCGGCTATTTTGACGATCACGCCACGTTTGTTGTTATTAGTCATAACTATCACCTTTTTCGCCTAACATATTCGCAGCGCTGATGATTTCACTAAGCTCGTTGGTTATATTGAGCTGGCGCATCGAGTTATACTGCAGGGTCAATTTCTTTAGCATTTTATCGGCGCTGCGTGTGGCATTATCCATTGCGTTCATTCTTGCGCAGTTTTCACTGGCATAAGCATGGACCAAGGCGCCATATATAAACCCGATCATGAATTGGGGTACGAGTGAATTAAAAACCTCAAGAGGAGAGGGGTCATACAGCATTTCAACATTATCCCGTGTAGATTCACGTTCCTCGCCGAAATCTGCAAGCTCTATCGGCAGTAATTTGAAGTCTTTGGGCTTCTGAAGGGCTGAGTTCACGAATCTCACATAAATAACGTGCACCTCATCTATTTCGCCTTCGTCATAAAGCTGGGTTATAAGAGTGACGATAGCGCGTGCGGTATTGATAGAAAGGTCTGTCATCATGTTTTCAAATCTAGCATTCACTGTTTGTCCGGAGCGCTCGAAATATGCTGTGGCTATATCTCCCACTGTAAAGATATGGGTAACATTTTTACCCTTCATTGATTTTTGGGCCAGAGCCAGAATATCGTGGTTGTAGCTTCCCGCAAGGCCCTTTTCTCCGGCTACGACGATATAGGCCATTTTCGGGTCCCCCTCACGGTGCGTAAGGTAAGGATGGTTTGTCGACCCGGTGTGTTCTCTAATATATCGCATAGTATCGAGCGCCCTGTAGAAATAATCTCGGTTCTGCTCGATACGCTTTATGGCCTTCTGCATTCTTGCGGTGGATATCAGATGCATGGCATTTGTTATCTGTCTGGTCTGATTTATGCTTTTTATATGATAACGGATATCGCTTATATTTGACATAGCTATACCGCCTTAAAGGCCCTGGCGTATTCCGCGATGGCCTTTATTATATTATCCTTTGTTTCGTCTGAGAGCAGACCGGTTTTTTCTATATCACTAAGCTGGCTGCGACAGGTACTGTTTAAATAAATAAGAAGCTCTTGGTTAAACCGCCTGACAGAGCTTGTGGGAATATTGTTGAGATATCCGTTTGTCACAGCGAGAAGAAGACTGATCTGAGACGATAATGAAAAAGGGCTGTGTTCATTCTGCTTGAGAACCTCGGTTAGTCTGTCACCATAGTCCAGAAGTTTTTTGGTAGAGGGGTCTATATCAGACCCAAACTGGGCAAATATCATAAGCTCTCGATATTGTGCAAGGGTAAGACGGAGCTTTCCGGAAACCTTGCGCATGGCCTTTTTTTGGGCGGCTCCTCCTACGCGGGATACTGAAAGGCCGACATTTACGGCCGGGCGAACGCCAGAATGGAAGAGCTCTGTTTCAAGATATATCTGGCCATCTGTAATAGAAATAACATTGGTCGGAATATAAGCTGAAATATCGCCTGCCATAGTCTCTACTATCGGCAGAGCCGTTATAGAACCTCCCCCAAGCTGATCGTTAAGGTGAGCAGCACGCTCAAGAAGACGGCTGTGCAGATAAAATACATCTCCGGGGTAAGCCTCTCGCCCGGGGGAGCGTTTGAGCAGAAGAGACATCGCCCTATAGGCTACGGCATGCTTGCTTAAGTCGTCATAAACAATCAGTACGTCTTTTCCCTGATACATAAACTCTTCAGCTATAGAACAGCCGGAATAGGGGGCGATATACTGCATAGCAGCACAATCACTGGCGGTTGCTACTACCATGACAGTATAGTCCATGGCCCCGGCAGCCTTAAGGTCTTCATGCATTTTTGAAATATTCGATATTCTCTGGCCGATAGCAACATATACACAGAGAACATTTTTGCCCTTCTGGTTGAGTATACAATCCATTGCTACAGTTGTTTTTCCTGTCTGGCGGTCGCCAATTATTAGTTCACGCTGGCCCTTGCCAATCGGTATCATACTGTCGATGGATAAAAGACCGGTCTGTAGAGGCTCGTTAACATTTTGCCTGTCCATAATCGTAGGGGCGGGCTGCTCTATTCCCCTATACTTTTCAGGATGCAGTGGCAGCCCGTCAAGGGGAATGCCCAGAGGATCTACTACTCTGCCAAGCAGAGCATTTCCTACCGGCACCTCAACAACGCGCCCTGTGCTGCGTGCACGTGAATCTACGCGCACGTTATTTATGCCATTGAGAAGAACTGCGCCTACTTTGCCAAGCTCAAGATCCATGGCCATGCCAAATATGCCATCATCAAAGGCGATCAGCTCGCCGTAGCGGCTATGGGAAAGCCCGTCGATTTTGATGATGCCGTCTCCTGTTGACAGAACTTTTCCGTATTCATATACTATCGGTTTTCCGACATAGCGATCAAGCCTCTGCTGCAGATAGGCCCCTATATTTTTTGTGTTTGAATCTATGCCCATTTTCTGCTACTCCTTATCCAGCATATAGCGCTGTATATCCTTCATCTGCGCCAGAATACTGGCATCGTAGACTTTTCCGTCTACCATCGCCATAAATCCGCCGATAAGCTCATCGTTTTTTTTGATATCAAAAACGACCTTGTCACCAAGCATTTTTGAAAAGCGTTCTTCTATCCCGCATGCATCCGCCTGCCCGAAGGGGCCCGCGACATATAGGATTCCTTTTTTCATTTCAGCTCACCTCGCTGAAATACTGGTCGATGATTTTGCGGTTGTCATCTGCTGAAATTTCGCGCTGCATTATCTTTGAAGCCATCCCTACTGCAAGCTCGACAACGTCGTTCTGCATGGCGTTAATAGCTTCCCGCTGTTCCTGCGCAACCTGTTCACGTCCCTGGGCCACGATATCCTTAGCCTCTTGCTGCGCCTTTTCAAGAATTTCTTTTGCTGACTTGTCAGCGCGCTGAACACCTTCATGTATGACATTTTGTGATTCGGTTTCGGCGCTTTGCAGAAAAGTCTCATACTGGCTCTTCATCTGAAGGGCGTTATCCATTTGAGCTTTCGCGTCGTCGCGCTCTTTTTGAATGCGCTCCTGACGTTTGAGCATGAATGTGCGAACAGGCTTATAGATAAGGCCGCGCAATATAACATAAAGCACGACGATGTTGAGAATATGCTCAACTACGTCGATGAGTTTGATTGTCATATTGAGCCTCCTACTTCATTACAAAGATAACTAAAAGTGCTGTGACAAAGCCATAGATGGCGGTAGATTCTGTAAGCGCCAGGCCGAGAAGAAGCATGGCGTTGATTTTGCCCGAGGCCTCGGGCTGGCGCGCTACTGCTTCAACGGCCTTGGATGTGGCAATACCCATTCCTATGCCGGCGCCAAAACCGGTTAAAACAGCAAGTCCGGCGCCTATTGCAGCCAAACCTATTTCCATTTGATTTACCTCCCGATGTTACTTTTTCTGCGGGATCATTCCGCAGCTTCGTTTATAAATGTGAGTGACAGAGTTATAAAGATGAATGTCTGGATAAGCGGATGGAACAGATTGAAATATAGCCCTAAAACAGCAGGTATTCCAACGCTGAAAGAGCCAAGCGCTAAATAAACCAGATCCACGACGATCATACCGCCCAGCATATTGCCGAACAGTCGGCAACCCATAGATACTGGAATTGCGATATCGCTCAATAGCCTAAGCGGCATGATTGCCGCAGCGGGCTCGGCCAGGCTCTTGATGCGCCCGGAAACACCCTTCTTTTTAATTCCATAGTAATTGATAAGAACAAATGAACACAAAGCAAGAGAAAGCGTCATTTCAAGGTCTGCCGTAGGCGGGCGAAGGCCGAAAAGCTCAAGCAAACCGCATGTTACGAGAAGCGCTGCTACCGAAAGAATATACGCGCTCAGATTATCTCCTAGCTTTCCGGCTGTCTGTTGGGTATATGAAGAGATCGATTCCACAATAAGCTCCAGAACGTTCTGAAGGCCACCGGGCTTGTCCGTAAACTTCGGGATAACGAAGATACGAATAAACAGCGCCGAAATGGTCAGGATAGCGATGGCCACCCAGGATATCAGAACTGAAGAGCTGATATCCATGCCGAACAGATCTACTCTTGGCGCCATTACCTGGAAATTAAGCGTTTCCTTTTCTGTGGCGAAAAAGCCTATTGCAAGGCCACAGCCAAGCCAAAGAGAAATAACGCTCCACAGCAGTAGATTTTTTCTTTGCTTTTTGTTTTTATTATAATCTGGATCTTCCTGGCTTAAAGGCTTTATGTTCCGGCGTTTTAAAGATAATGCAAACCCAACTACCAAAAGAAAAATTGTCAGAACCAGACGAAAAATAAATTTGCCATGGGTCATCAGTTTTTGCTACCTCCTTTCAAATTTTGGTTTTTGAAAAAAACAACCAGAGAACCGCATATTAAAACCGAGGCGATTCCGATGCCACACAAAAGAAGATCTCCGCGTAGGAAAATAATGACCGGCGCAAAGGCGCAGGCCAACACTACGAACTTTAAAAACAGCAATAAGACAACAAGAGCTGTACGGCCATTCATAGCAAAGCGCAAAAGACGCTGCAAAAGATAAAGCTCAGCAAGCCCGCAAATAGCGCCAATAATTAATCCTCGCATTACATCACCTCCTTGTTCAGGCACAGCAATTATTTTACTCTTTCTGCCAGTAGAATTGCAATACTTTCGCGATTAATTATAAATGAACTTATCTTTTTTTTTGAATATTTTTTTGTAGGAAATTTCCTGTTATTGTTTGGAGTGTAGTCTGCGTTATTCTGTCAAAGACATATATAAGGACGATGCTTTGCTTTATGGGTGATAGTCACCGCCTGTCCCATCAGTGATTTGGCATACTGCTCGTAAGCAGTATGCCAAATGCCATGCCGTAAGCGTGTTATGACCTTGGATTTGCAGTAATCAAAGTTTGGATGATCTGGCATGAAAAACCTATTAAGTCGTGTTGAAGCCCTTGGTTTTTTAATGGGTTTCAATACCAATGTATGCCGGCTCAAATAGGGATGATACGGCATAAGTGGGCACTTGCTGAAGTGCCTGATATGAAGACTGACTGTTTTTGAAAGGTGTATTTGTAAATAATGGAGGATTGCGGGGAAAGATCGCGTTTTAAATAGGAAGGTTTAATCATTGAAAAATCAATATATTTTTGATATTATAGTAACGATTGATTGTTTGCACTAAAAAATGGACATGTGTTATTATAAAAGAGGTAAAATACTATGAAAAGGATCGCCGCGCTTATAATGGCGCTTATGCTTTTGACATCCTGTTCAAATAATGATAAACCAGCATCGTCAGATGACAATGCCAAGGATGATACCCCTGTTACCGGACAGGAGACGGAAAAAGAGCCTGACCAGCCAGAAGATCCGGAGCCTGAAAATACCGTCATTACTTTTACCGCGGTGGGAGACGACCTGATACACAACACCCTTTCTTTTGACAGCAAGACTGGAACCGGTTATGATTTTTCACATATTTACAAGGGTGTCAAAGATTATATTTCGGGAAGCGATATAGCTTTTGTCAATCAGGAGGTGCCGCTTGACGGCTCTGTGAGCGCATATCCTGTTCTGGGAGCGCCAAAGGAGGTTGCGGCCGCACTCTCGGGGGTGGGCTTCAATGTGGCGTCTCTTGCGAACAACCATATGGCCGATCGCGGCGCTTCGGCAATAGGCGATACTGTTAGCGCACTTTATGATGCAGGCTTCAAGGCTGTTGTGGGGGCTTACAGCGATAAGGAAAAGGCCTCAGAATATACTGTTTTGGACGTAAACGGCATAAAGATAGGTTTCCTTGCCTATACTTATGGACTTAACAGTGGTCTTGGCGGCGGCAATGAGTGGATGGTCAATTTCATCGACAAAGATAAAATACAAAAGGATGTAGAGGCAATACGCCCAATGTGTGATTTTCTTGCTGTTTCGATGCATTGGGGAGTTGAGTATAAGAAAACGCCTTCAGACAGCCAGCGGGAATATGCTAAGTTTCTTTCTTCGCTTGATGTGGATCTTATAATTGGTCATCATCCTCATGTGCTTGAGCCAGCACAGTGGATCGACCGAGAGGGAAAAGAACAGACCCTCTGCATATATTCTCTTGGAAACTTTGTCTCAGGACAGCGCGAAGAGGACAGGCTTTTGGGAGGAGTTCTTAAGCTTCAGCTTGAGTTTTCTCCTGATGGCGAGTTTATTGGCTTCAAGGACGCTCAGATAGATGGAGTTGTAACACATTATGAAACGGGCAACAAAGGTTTTGCCCTTTATATGCTGGGGGATTATACCGATGAGCTTGCAAGTCGGCACGGCCTTCATAAATATAACCTGCCTATAAGCCTTGGTTATTTTACAGATCGAATGGCAGGGATCAAGGAGTCTCTTAAACGATGAGGTTTTGCTCAAATATAGATGTCGAAAACAGATTTTTTTTGGCTCCGATGGCGGGGGTTACAGATGCGGCGTTCCGCACTGTTTGTGAGAGCCTCGGAGCTTCGCTGACATATACCGAAATGGTCAGCGCAAAAGCCCTTACCTATAGAGACGAGAAAAGCTCTTCTATGCTTATTCTACCTGAAGGCCGCAAGCCGTGCTTTGCTCAAATATTCGGCAGCGAGCCCGATGTTATGGCCGAGGGGGCCAGATATGCCCTCGAAGTATCTGGGGCGGAGGGTATTGATATTAATATGGGATGCCCTGTTTCAAAAATTGTAGGCAACTGCGAGGGCAGCGCTCTGATGAAGGCTCCTGATAGGGCAGAGGCGATAATAAAAGCAGTCATACGGGCGGTAGATGTTCCCGTCACCGTTAAGTTCAGAAAAGGATATGAAAGCGGAAGTTTCACATGCATTGAGTTTGCAAAAATGGCCGAACAGGCCGGTGTAAGCGCCATGTGCATTCACGGACGAACAAGAGCACAGATGTATTCCGGCCTATCAGATAGAGAAGCGATAGCTGGAGTAAAGTCAGCTGTATCAGTTCCGGTAATTGCTTCAGGAGATGCGCTTACTGCACGTGACTGCTTGGATATTCTTGATGAGACAGGAGCGGATTTTGTGATGATAGCAAGAGGGGCACAGGGAAACCCTTTTATTTTCGATGACTGCGTGCGAATGGATAATGGGCTTGCTCCAAATGAGCGCTCTCTTGAGCAGGTACTTGAGATTATTGAGCGTCATGCCCGGATGTTGTGCCTTCAGAAAGGCGAGAAAAAGGCGATGTTGGAATTTCGTAAGCACGGCCTATGGTATCTTGGCAGGCTTTGCAGGGTCAAGCCGTTTAAGCTGAAGATGTCCGGCCTTTCCTCGATGGATCAGCTTCTTGAGATTTGCGGGGAGATGAAAGCTGTGCGGCCGGACGTTAAGGAGGGATAAGATAAATGGATGAGAAAGAGCTGGTTGAAAAGGCAAAGAAGGGTGACCAATATGCCTTTGAACAGCTTGTTGTTGCATATGAGAGAAAAGTTTATGCTACTGCATTCCGGTTTATGGGCAATGAATCAGATGCACTCGACATGGCGCAGGAAGTTTTCATCAGAGTGTTCAGATTCCTTGATAAATTCAACGAGGAGAGCAGCTTTTCTACCTGGCTTTACAGGATAGCCGTAAACGTCTGCAAAGATGGCCTTAAGAAGCGCAGCGGGAGAAATGAGCTTCCGCTTGAGATACCAGACGATGAGGACGGCACATATGTCAATGAGGTAAGAGATTGTCGTTATGACCCGGTAGAGGTCTTTGAGCGAACGGAGCTTAAACACGAAATACGCGATGGAATAGAGTCGTTACCCTGCAATTATAAGGAAATAATCATTATGAGAGATATTTGTGGTCTTACATATGAGGAAATATCAGAAAGCCTCAACCTTGAGATAGGAACAGTTAAATCAAGAATATCAAGGGCGAGGGAAAAACTTCGAAAATATTTATTACAAAACGGGAACAAACCAGTGTCCTTTCGGTCTAATGGTTGAAAGGAAGAGTTGATATGAAAGCGTGTAATGGAAATGAACTGTTGATAAATATGTATATCGACGGCGAGTTGACCTGCGAGCAGGAAAAACAGCTTATAGAGCATATGAACTCATGTGATGCATGCCGCTGCTATTACGAACAGCTGAGATCGATTAACTGTTTGATGAGCGATATGGATTTCCCCGAGGATCTTCACGGATCAATCATGGTATCCGTTAACAAAGAACGGAAAAAGAAGAAACTGCTAATTTTTAAGCGTCCCGCCTTTATCGGATCGGTTGCGGCGCTTATCATGGTGGCTCTGGTCGGAATTATCAGCGTAAAAAGTGGCATTCCGGCGTCTATGATCGCGTGTGGGGCGGGGAAAAATGAGATGCTTGACAGGTCGTCCGAAGGTATACTGGCAAGTGCCGCAGCGGTTCCTGAAAGCGGCCAAGTGGATTTGAGTGAAGAAAAAGTGACTGCTGATTCATCGTTAAAGGCTTCAGAAAATGCTGAGCCGCGTCAAATCGAGACGCCGATGTTGGCTTGGTTCAATAACGGAACAGGAAATGTGACGGTTTTGAACGAGCCTGAGGCGCAGGGTATTGCTGCCAATCAGACAGACGAGGTAGAAACGAGTGAAAATAGCGAAGGCCAGACAGATTCGCAAAGCCATGATATAACCTCTTTGGCAGCGGCTTTGGGGGATGAGGCCGACGGGTACGGATTTTATTTGGTAGCATACGGCAGCCTGGAGAACCTGCCGGATGTATTTGCCGAGCAGGCTGAGGGCGCGGAGCCCGGATATACTTTGCTTATTAGCGTCAAAAATGATCTCACGGTAAAAAAAGAGGTCGGTTGCAGTATGACAGAGAACGGTTTTGAGATATATGACGATGCAGACGGCGTATATTTTAATATTGACGATCAAGCAGAGGATGGCCTTTTGATTGTAGAGCTGAATCAGCAGTGAGATTCGGCCTTAAATATAAAACTATGGGGCGCGTTCTTAATTGAACCGCCCCTCTTTTTAACTTTGATAATCTTCTAGCAGCATGGCAAGTTCCTGATCGTCATTGACAGCTATGCCCTTGAAAAGATTTTCGCGGTCAGCTTCCGGAAGAACCGAAACAGGATAGTCGGTTAATGTGATGATCTTATTTTCGTCCTCTCCGGAGAAAACGGCTATCTTACCCATGTATTCGCGCACAATGTATTTTGAACTCTGCACTTTTGCCGGCGCAGCCGTTTCAAAGACTTCGGAGGGCCTGCGTGAGATGGCTGCTGCCCCACCCATGAAGATGGCAGCGGCGCCCAAGACACAGACGAGCCTTATCAGCTGTTTATCCTTCATAATTATCAAACACCTCATTTTTTTAGTATTATTGCCTTTATTTTTAGCAAATATACCCTTTGAACTAGGGTAGCGTTAAATTGATTTTGCATTTTCACAATAATTATGGTATACTATCTCAGTATTACCATCTTGAAGAGAGTTTTGTTTGGGTGAAAATCGTAAGAACTGCTGTTCTAAGGCTTTTGCCGTAAAGGAGAACTTAACGTGACTAAAAGCAAAAAAAAGAAAAAAATTTTAAGGTATACCGGCTTTACGCTGGTTACTCTTCTGCTTATTGGGCTGACCTGCGCCGCTATATGCGGAGTGGCTTTCGCCTACTATATAAGCAAGTATGTAAGCTCTGATGTGGATATCGATCTTGACAGCTTCAGGCTCAATTTTACAAGCTTCATATACTATATCGATAGTGACACCGGCAAGGAAGTGGAATTAGAGCAGCTGCATGGCAGCGAGAACAGGGTGTGGGCTGATATTGAGGAGATTCCAAAGACTCTTCAGGATGCCTTCATTTCTGTAGAGGACGCAAGGTTTGAAACGCATAACGGAGTTGACTGGAAACGAACCATCGGTGCCGCGCTCAACTATGTGGTCAAGTTCAGGGATAATTTTGGAGGCGGCTCGACGATTACTCAGCAGCTTATCAAGAATCTGACAGGCGAAGACGAGACTTCCGTAAAGAGGAAGATACAGGAGGTCATGCGGGCTATTGAGCTTGAAAAGAACTATGAAAAGGATGATATACTCGAAATGTATCTCAACACGATATATTTTGGGCAGTCGGCCTATGGAGTTCGGCAGGCGGCTTATACTTATTTCGGTAAGGAGCTTAATGAGCTTAGTCTTGCTCAATGTGCAGCCATAGCAGGCATAACCAAAAACCCATACAAATACGACTTGATACGTTTCCCGGAATATAACGCCGAGAGAAGGGCTGTTGTTTTGGGCGAGATGCTCAAATACAATAAGATAAGTAAGGAACAGTACGATCAGGCTATGACGGAAGACGTTCAGGCGGTTAAAGCTCAAGAGAATGACGACTCAAAACAGTATCAGTCATACTTTGTAGACGCCATAATAGATTCTGTGATCAATGATCTTATGGAAGAGAAGGGATATAGCGCCGATACAGCCAAGCTGCTTCTCTATACAGGCGGCCTTAAGATAGTTTCCACAATAGATGTAAATATTCAGAAGTCAATGGACGAGGTGTTTACCGATCTTGATAATTTCCCAGGTAAGCTGGGAACTGACGGCACTATGCCTCAGGCCGCGATGGTGATAATGGATCCTTACACAGGATATGTCAAGGCCCTCTATGGAGGACGCGGAGAAAAGCAGGGCGATAGGGTTCTTAACAGGGCAACGCAGACAAAGCGTTCCCCCGGTTCATCGATAAAACCACTTACAGTATATGCCCCTGCCATTGAAGAGGGTATTATCACGCCCATAACGGTTATAGATGATGTACCTAAAAACTTTGAGCTGCGTGAAAATGGATGGCCAAAGAATGAGTCTGGTATCTACAGCGGCAAGGTGACGGTTTTGACAGCAATTGCAAAGTCTATCAATACTATTGCTGTTGACATCATGCAAAGGCTGACCCCTGCTAAGGCTTTTGATTTCGCTCATAACAGGCTTAACCTTTCAACACTTGTGGATTCCAGAACTGTAACAAAAAAAGACGGCTCTACTGAAGTACAATCAGATATAAATATAAGCCCAATGGCTCTTGGCGGGCTAACAGACGGTGTAAGGGTAATAGACATGGCTGCAGCATATTCTGCGTTTACAAACGATGGATATTATACTGAGCCGATACTTTACACAAAAGTTTACAATTCTAACGGCGATCTGATTTTGGAGAATAACCCGACAAAGACCGAGGCCATGAGTTCAAAAACTGCCACTTATATGATTGAGCTGCTCAAAAATGTCGTAAGCAGCGGTACCGGCACAAAGGCGGCACTTGGCGGCGGAATTCAGGTCGGCGGCAAAACAGGTACTACCACCAGCAACTACGACCGTTGGTTTGCAGGTATAACTCCGTATTATACTGGAGTTGTGTGGTTTGGATATGACCGTCAGCAAGAAGTTAAGGGAGTATCCACGAACCCGGCGCTTTATCTCTGGAAAGAGGTAATGGCAAAGGTTCATAGTGGGCTTAAGGCGAAAACTTTCACCGAGACGACAGAGCTTGTCCCCGTCAGTTATTGTCTTGACAGCGGGCTTATACCCAACAGTTATTGCAGCCAGGACGGGAGGGGCAGCAGGATAGCCACAGCGTATGTTGCCAAGGAAGATGTGCCCACACAGGTGTGCACTTGTCATGTTCTTACCGATATTTGCGGAGTCAGCGGTCAGCCTGCAAACGAATTTTGCCCTGTAGGCGATATCAGGCAGGCGGTGAGGGTATACGTCGACACCAGGAATTTCCCCGTAGATGTATCTGTAACTGACAGGCCATATTGTATATATCCCGGAGACACATGCCAGACACACAATATTAATAACGATGGCAACGCAGTTGATAAGGATGACTGGCCAGATCAGCAGGAGCCTCCTGATGACACCACAGACGATGGGACAGATCAAAAGCCTGATGAAGGAGACAGCGGCGATTTCGATAAATGGTGGGAAGACCTCTTTCCGCCTAACGGAGATACAAGCGGCAAGAAATCACAGCCAACACAGTAAAACGTACAACGGCCCCCGAGCCAAGCGCCTGGGGGCCTTAATACAGATAAACGGGAAGGATGTGACCAGGTTTGAACCTATTGCATTTAAAATACGCTCTTGAAGTTGAAAGGACAGGCTCTATAACAAAGGCGGCTGAAAACCTTTTCATGGGCCAGCCCAATTTAAGCAGAGTAATAAAGGATCTTGAGGATGCCGCCGATATTAAGATCTTCAGCAGAACCTCCAAAGGTATCATCCCTACCGAAAACGGACGTATATTTCTCGATAAGGCAAGGGAGATAGTTCATCAGTCTCAGGAGCTCGAGGGAATGTTTAAAAATGGCAAAAATAGCAGGCAGGTTTTTAATGTTGTTGGACAAAGTTCTTACAGCCTTATTTATGCGTTCAACAGGACAGTAGAATTGCTTTCTGCGGAAGGTAATTATGACTGTTTTCTTGAAGAGTGTCATGCCGGCGAGGTTCTTGAAAGGGTTTTGCACGATGACAGCCATATAGGAGTAATGAGAGTAAACAGCGCAGATCTTGAGACGCTCCAGAGCGCATTTTGGGAGAAGAATATCAGATGCAGCATAATAGGCAGCTTTGGATATCTTCTAATAATGTGCAGCGATCATCCTCTTGCCAAGGAGAAAAAAATATGTCCTGCTATGTTGGATGAGTTCCCTACGCTTACCACGGGGGGGAGAAAGCAGTGGGCTGGAAGCGGCAGGACAGTGGCTTATCGTTCCTTCGAGGCTTGTCTAGGGGGTTTACGGACTATTCGCAAAGGGTATATAATATCAAGGCCGATACCTAAAGAGCTGCTTGAGAAGGATGGCCTTGTGATGAAGCCTTATGAGGCTGTAATCGAAGAGACGAGCGATCTTTTGGTATACCGCTCAGACCATAAATTGTACGATGCTGAAAGCATTTTTGCAGAAGAGTTCAGGCATGCATATTGGGATAAAAACGGAAGTTTGCTATAGGTAAACATTAATATATAGAATAATACATTGAGATATGCTCACATAAGCATTTCTAATTTTAAAAAAATATGTTAAAATATTCACAAATGATAGCCCTATAAAACATTTGAAGGAGATTTTAGCAATGGCAAGATTTACGTTACCAAGAGACCTTTATTATGGAAAAGGATCTTTAGAGGTACTTAAAACGATTAAAGGCAAAAAAGCCATGATTGTAGTTGGCGGAGGCAGTATGCGCCGCTTCGGTTTTTTGGATAAGGCTGAACAGTACTTAAAGGAAGCCGGGTTGGAGGTACAGCTTTTTGAGAATGTTGAGCCTGACCCATCGGTTGAGACGGTTATGAGGGGCGCCGAGGCTATGCGTGCTTTTGAGCCTGATTGGATCGTATCGATGGGAGGAGGCTCTCCTATAGATGCGGCTAAGGCGATGTGGACATTTTATGAATATCCTGATGTCACGTTCCAGCAGCTTATCACACCCTTCAGCTTCCCAGAACTGCGGACAAAGGCAAAGTTTTTGGCCATACCTTCCACATCCGGCACAGCGACAGAAGTTACGGCATTTGCGGTTATTACCGATTATGCAGCCGGAGTCAAATACCCTCTGGCTGATTTTAATATAACTCCTGATGTAGCTATCGTCGATCCTGATCTGGCTGAGACGATGCCTCCCAAACTTACGGCGCACACCGGGATGGATGCTCTTACCCATGCTGTGGAGGCATATGTCTCCATTTGCAACTCTCCTTTTACAGATCCTCTTGCGCTTAAGGCTATCGATATGGTATTTAAGTATATCAAGAGCTCTTATGAAGGCTGCATGGATGCAAGAGAGCAGATGCACTATGCTCAGTGCCTTGCAGGCATGGCTTTCTCGAACGCTCTTTTGGGCATTGTACATTCCATGGCGCATAAAACAGGCGCCGCGTTTTCTACAGGGCATATCCCCCATGGCTGTGCCAATGCGATATATCTGCCGTATGTAATCAAGTTCAATGCCAAGGATGAGACAGCCCTTAAGCGTTATGCTGATATAGCTCGCGTCGCCGGTGTAGAGGGCAAAACAGACAGAGAGCTTATGCTTGCGCTCTGCGCTAAGATCGATGAATATAACGTTAGCCTGGGTATCCCCAAGACACTTAAGGAATTCGGCATAAACGAGGCAGAGTTCAAAGAGAAGATCGCAAAGATATCTGAACTTGCAGTTGGCGACGCCTGCACAGGCTCCAACCCCAGAAAGGTCGATCCGGCTCTTATGCAGAAGATCTTTGAATGCACATACTATGGCACAGAGGTAAATTTTTAATAATCGGCCTATGCAGGAAGTATTGGCGAAGGTTTCAAAAGGCTTAGAAAAACCTTTAGGCATATCATATATCTGATATTATCTATTATATAGAAGGATATACCCGGAACTGATGCCGTGATAAAAAGTAATAAAGCCATGTCAGGGCCGGATAAGCTCAGACATGGCTTTTTTTCGAGTAACAATGGAGAATTTTCTCAAAAGCGGCTTATAAAAGGGGCTTGAGCGTCTATATTGATTTTGCGGACAAGCCTGAAGAAGTGTTAACAAAGACAGTGAATGCATTTTTAAAGTTTACGGGGAAAACAAAAAAGGTAAACGGTTTCGTTTTGTTGACATGTATGATAAACGATGCTATCATTCTTTTGATATAATTGGGCTTGCAAAGATGTACTGGATAAAATGCTTTTTTATTTTGCCATTGCTTAAAATCACTTTGAACAGGTTGGATCAAACAAATCAGAATAGCGAAACAGAGGTTAGTAAATGCATAGATTCGATACAAAGGTACAATATCTTAGATATGAGGTTTTGAGAGAGGTCGCCAGACACGCTTACAATAATACGCTTTTGGAGAGCTTTACAAGCATACCGCAGCTGATAGCTCCGGGGCCGAAATCTACTATGAGATGCTGTGTGTATAAGGAAAGGGCAATTCTTGCCGAGAGGATACAGATTGTTGTCAATGGCATTAAGGATAGCGGAAGTATCGTAAAGGTAATAGATATTGCCTGTGATGAATGTCCTGTGGCAGGATATCAGGTTTCGGCTGACTGCAGAGGCTGCATAGCTCACAGGTGTGAAGAAGCATGCCCCAAGAATGCGCTTGTTTATGACGAAAACCAGAAAGCTCATATAGATAAGACAAAATGCATTGAATGCGGCAGGTGTGCCAGCGTTTGCCCTTACGGAGCTATTACTAACCATAAGCGGCCATGCGTCAGAAATTGCAAGGCGGGCGCTATTTCCATGACCGAAGATAAGGTCGCCTTTATCGATGTGGAGAAATGCACTGATTGTGGAGCCTGCGTATATCAATGCCCGTTTGGAGCGATTACAGATAAGTCCTTTATAGTTGATGTTGTTTATGCCCTTAAAGCAGCGGAAAAGGGTGCAGGGCCAAAACTTCATGCCATAGTTGCCCCGTCAATATCAAGCCAGTTCAAATATGCCAAGCTTGGGCAGGTTATTACAGGAATACATAAGCTTGGGTTTGAAGATGTTCTCGAGGTTGCACTAGGGGCGGATATGGTGGCATATGAGGAAGCGAAGGAACTGGTGGAGAAAGGCACGCTTACCAGTTCATGTTGCCCTGCCTTTGTCAATTTTGTAGAAAAGCAGCATCCTGATATGGCAAAGCATATTTCACATAATCTTTCGCCTATGGCTATGTTAGGCAAGAAGATTAAGGAGCATGATCCTGAAAGCGAAGTGGTTTTTATAGGCCCATGTATAGCGAAAAAATCGGAGATACTCAGGCCCGAGGTAAAGCCATATGTTGATTATGTATTGACCTTTGAAGAAATGCAGGCATTGTTTGACAGCCGTGATATTGATTTGACAAAGCAGGAAGAGGCGGATTTGAGTGGTGCATCTTATTTTGGGAGAATCTTTGCCAGAAGCGGCGGCTTGACGGAAGCGGTAAGGCAGGCGCTGAAGGAACAGGGACTTGATGATTTTGATTTCAAGCCTGTGGCGTGTGATGGTATAGACGCCTGTAAAGCGGCTGTTTTGAAGGCTAAAAGCAATGTGCTTGGAGGAAACTTTATAGAAGGTATGGCCTGCACGGGAGGCTGCATAGGCGGGGCCGGATGCCTTACCCATGGAGATAGAAATAAAGCTGATATAGATAAATACGGCAAAACTGCCGGAGACAGGACTATAAAAGAAGCTGTCGACGGTTGGCAGTGATTTTCGCCTGACACATAACTGAAAAGCCGCTGACTGTTCGCAGTCAGCGGCTTTTCATATTTATTTTTTTTCTTGTGGATCGGTGGGATCTTTCTCTTGCTGATGCGTGATGGTTTCATCATCATTGGCATCATCGCCTTCTGTCATTTCCTTTATCTCTTCAATGATAGAGTCGACGTCTGGCATAATAGGAGTATCTTTTTCCTGATCGAATAAAAGAGGTTCTGTTTTTGCAGGAGCTTCTTTGGTGGCGTGCCTTTCATATTTTACTGGTGGATTAAGATACCATGCTCCGCAGTATATTGAAAAGGCTGCCATAATAAGGATTTGTGGGAAATCAAAAATATATCCATAATTTCCGTTGGTAAGAATAGAGCTTACTATAATTATAGACGAGAACATTATTGAGCAAGGTATAGAGAACGTAATTAAAAAGCTTCTTGAACGGTCAAGAAATATCATGGTGCTGACGCTGTAAACCGCAAGGGTGAGAAGTGAAATGGCAAGTATTTCTATGGCGAACAAGTGCACGTTTGGGCAGGAGGCGGCGTGCTGCTTATATGTTTGAAGCAGAAAGAGGCTCATGAAAAAAACGGGAATCACAAACATAACGCCTTTTACTTCCTGGTCTTCGGAAATTATGGTTTTTATTATGCTGTAGGCCGATACTATAAGAAGAGCAATAACGCACGCTGTCAGGATATCTATAGTTCCTTTGAAAAGAATATATAGCTCATACCCGGCAGAAACGAACGCCAAAAGGCATGATATGGCTATCGCCGCTTTAAAAATGTCTGTTTTTTTATGAGAGACAGGGGCCGGCCGGCTTCCCTGCATAATTGCAAACACGGCGAACAGGAGGGTGAAAAGAGCTATCAGCCAATAAAATGTGGGTGTGGGCATGGCTGGGGTCATTCCCAAGGCGCGGTATGCTCCCATACCAGCTCCTGCCACTATTGCGGTAAAAACCGCTGATAATTTTCGTGTTAATTTCATAATATAACTTCCGTTCCGCATAGAATAATGTAAGTGTCTAAGGCGCCCATAAGACGGCATGCCTGAATGCCGGATTTTTGTTCTCCGCGTCTGGACCTTAGATTATTATAACATATAAACTGAAAAAAAACTGAAAATTTTTAAAGAAAGGGAAGAAAATGAAACGGTTATTGATAATAATGACAGCCCTTATGCTTATCGTCTTTATGATGCCACTTGTGACAGTTGGGCTTGACGGAGGCACAACGGCGGACGATATTAAGCAGCCAGATGAAGATGGGGCCGTTCTAGTTGATGATAACAGAACCTTTGATGAAAAAACGGAGATTACTCTGTGGGACGAAGAACAGGTTAAGACGATGAGTCTGAGGGAATATCTTTGCGGCGTAGTGGCTGCCGAGATGCCCTCCTCTTTTCCGGAGGAAGCGCTTAAGGCACAGGCGCTTGCTGCAAGGACATATACGATGTATCAACTCAAACTTTATGAAGACGGCATGGCGATTCCCGAGCGTCATCACGGAGCGCAGCTTTGCTCCGATCATACTCACTGCAAGGCTTTTTGTGATCTGACGAAAAAAAAGACTGAGATGTGGGGAGCAAATGCCGATTTCTATTATGATAAGGTTCAAAAGGCTGTCGATGATACCTGCGGTATAATAGCCACATATAAAGGGGAACCTATAGCCGCGGTATTCCATTCAACTTCGTCGGAGAAGACCGAAAGTGCCGTATCGGTTTGGGGAACAGATACTCCGTATCTCGTAAGCGTTGAAAGCCCCGGAAGCGAGGAGTCTCCAAAATACAAAGGCGAGGTGGTGATAAGCGAAGAGGAGTTCAAAGAAAAAATGCTTCAGGCCCATCCGGAGATGGATTTTTCGGAGAGCTCAGACTGCTGGTTCAGGGCTTCCAACCGTTCTGAGGCGGGTGGAGTTATAGACGTTGCCGTTGGCGGAGTCAGGGTAAGCGGGGTTTGGCTCAGGCAGGTATTAGGGTTGAACTCGACCAATTTTACATATAAGCCACAGGACGGCATGCTTTATTTCAACACCACCGGATATGGTCATGGCGTAGGCATGAGCCAATATGGCGCAAAGGCACTTGCAGAGGAGGGCAAGACATACGACGAGATCATTAAATGGTACTATTCAGGGGTGGATTTAACTATAAAGTCGTAAGCGCTGAATAAAGTGAATGAGATTACTGAATAAAGTAAGCGCCAAAAGGCGATAATAGCCTTGGAGGTGCTGTAAAAATGAATAATAAAGACGGCGTATTGGCTAAAATAGTAAGCTTTGCCGAGGATAAGGGTTTTTACATAATCCTTATGCTTTGCGTTATCGCAATTGGCATTTCGGGTTATGTTTTATTCTTCATTCCGGAGGCGGAGGAGGTCCCTGGAATCGATATGGGCCTTAGCACCGAGCCCGGGCTTCCTTCGGCAACTGATATTGTTCCAGATTATACACCGGAGATACCGGACGTGACTATCGAGCTTGAACCGGAAACATCGGTTTCCAACCCTGTATCTGATGTCCCAAGCAAAAGTGATACTGTAAAGGACGATGCAGAGCAAACCTGGCTTTTCAATAAGGATCCTTCCTACCTTATGCCGGTTACAGGCGAGATCATTCGCAGCTTTTCGATGGATGCTCTTGTGTATGATAAAACCATGGGTGACTGGCGTACCCATAACGGCATAGACATCTCCTGCGCCGAAGGCGAAAGAGTATTGGCTATCGCAGATGGTACAGTAGAGAAAGTGTATTCCGACCCGCTGCTTGGCAATGTCATAATCATCGCTCATGCAGATGAAGTAAAGAGTATATACTGTAATCTGGCCACAAATGAAACGATGGCAAACGGAACTAAAGTCAAAGCGGGGGACGTTATCGGCGCAGTGGGAAAAACAATGAAGACGGAAAGCCTTATGGAAAGCCATCTTCATCTGGCAATAACGAAAAACGGCGAATATATTGACCCCATGTCATTAAAGCTTAAGTAATCAAAAAATGCGTATTCAAAACGAATACGCATTTTTTATGTATTAAAGCTTCATCTCATAACAGACAAACACGATTCCGTATTCGCTGACTTCACCCGACCTGTGGAAGCCGATAGAATCGTAAAGGTGCAGGGTAAGAGGATTATCCTTTGCTGCGTGGAAAAAAGCTCCGTCGTAGCCAAGAGATTTGGCCTTTGCCAGAGATGCCAGCATTATCTTGCGGCCAAGCCCTTTTCCCTGCAAAAGCGGCGACAGACAAAAACGTGCCAAAGCACAGGGGTTAGTTATTGTGCTATCCCATGTTTTTATGTCTTCCGCTTCGTCCTCGGCGATATATTCAGCCCAAGGACGGATCAGCATGATTGAAATTATCTTGCCATCGTGCATCACCTTATAAAGGCCGCTGGCGGCTATATCACTTTGAAGCAGCTCCCTTGAGGGGTATTCATCATCCCAATCCGAGGTCTCGGTTTGACTGGCGGCAAGGCGGCAGAGAGCATATATCTCGTCAATGTCGCAAGGCAAGGCAGGGACAAGAACTGTTTCTATTTCACTTTGCATTAATTATTCTCCTTTGCATATCCGCCGGGTTAAAAGCATAAGTAAAATGCTTTTGATTCGGTGGGTTTTTTCTACATTAAATTATTATAGTAGACTGCAAAGAGAAAATCAATCAAAAATCATATACCGTATCTGCGGATTTCTGTTCATCAAGTTTGAACTCTATATCATATACCCTGCCGCTTCTGTAATATGAAAGACTTACAGTGTCGCCTGATTTACTTTGGTTTCTCAGGGTGCAGGCCTCTGAGACGGTATTTATCGTGGTGCCGTTAAAGCTTGTGATTATATCTCCAACTGCCAGCCCTGCCTTTGCCGCGGCGGAGTCGGAGGCGATCGAATCCACGAGCAGCCCCCTCGGAAGATTGTAGAAGGCGGCTGCTAGCTGGCTAACCGTCCTTACAGTTACGCCGACAAGCGGCCTGCCGGATACATATCCGTTTGCTACAAGCTCTTCAACGATTGGCTTGACTGTATTGACGGGGATAGCGAACCCAAGCCCTTCGTAACCGCTGGCGGTTATTTTTGCCGAGGTTACTCCCACCACCTGGCCATATTGGTTTAGCAGAGGCCCCCCTGAATTGCCGGGGTTTATAGATGCGTCGGTTTGTATAAGGCTCATGACGTTATTATCAACTGTCAAAAGCCTGTCTGTGGCTGAAACTATACCTGCCGTAACCGTTCCCTGAAGGTCAAGCCCTCCGGGGTTGCCTATTGCTATGGCAGGCTCGCCAATCTCAAGGGCCTCGGAATCTCCGAACTCAGCAGGGGTAAGGCCTGAGGCCTGTATCTTCAAAACGGCAATATCTGTCTGGTTGTCAGCCCCTATAAGATATGCCGGGTAATTTGTGCCGTCCTGCAAAACGACAGTTATGCTGTCGCCGCCGGAAATTACATGATTATTTGTCACTATATATCCGTCTTGGCTCATTATTATACCTGAACCCGATCCGCTTGAAGAAAAGTTTGAATAGCTTTCCGCCACGATGCCGACAACCGAGCTTTTGGCCTTTTCGATTACCTGGCTTACATCATATGCAACTATAAGCGCGGGAGAGTTTTCATCTGCCTGATCTACAGATATAGTGAAGCCGCTGTCACCTTTTGAATGGTCGGGGGTTTGGCTGGCGGCCGCTGCGTCATCGGGGCTTGCCATGCTCGCCATTATTCGTTTGACAATCAGATTTCCGCTGAATAGGCCCATTGTTATGCCAGCTGCAATTATAGCCAGAATGAGTATCAGAAGAATAAGGAAACCGCGCCGGTAGGCGGTGGATTTCTTTCTGGCGGCCATGATCTCGTCATAGGTCTTAAAAGGAAAGCTGTCGTAATACTGGGAATAATCATTTTCTAAGTCTTTGCCTTTTTGCTGTTTGCCCATTTGTATTCACCTCAGCTTATGGGAATATTAAAACAAAATTCGGTTTTTCCGTCGGCGCTTTTGGCCGATATATCCCCGCCGTGGCGTCCTATTATAGTTTTGGCAATGTAAAGGCCCAGGCCTGAGCCGTTGGGGTTATTGCCTCGGGATTTATCGCTTTTGTAAAAACGCTCGAAAATATATTTGAGGCTCTCTGGGTCAATCTCTCCGCCCGTGTTCTGAATGTGGAACTGGAGCTTGCCGCCCTTGAGAGATATATAGATCTTTATGGAGCCGTCCTGGTTTACGAACTTGAGGGCGTTGTCAAAGAGATTGTATACCACCTGAAACATGGCGTCGTGGTTTGCGGTTATGCTGCAGCTTTCGGGGATATCAAGATCAAGCGAGACATTTTTTTCGTTGATCTTCTGCTCAAAGCTGAAAGCAATACGGTATACCATCTCGCTGAAATCGAAGGGAGCTTTGACAAGCTCGTCGTTGGACTCAAGCTTGGATACTGTAAGCATTCCGTTTGCCAAGCGTGAAAGACGCTTTATTTCGGAAGAGACTATGCCAAGATAGTATTTTTCTTTTTCCGGGGGTATCGTCCCGTCAAGTATACCATCAACAAAACCACCGATAGTGGTCATCGGGGTTCTGAGGTCATGCGAGACATTGGCTATAAGATCTCTGCGCATACTCTCGTTTTTGGAGATGGATTCAGCCATATTGTTGAAGCTCATGGCCATTTCATATATCTCATCATGATGAGATGGGCGTGATATCCTCGCGGAGTAATCGCCTCTTGCAAACTGCTTTGCCGCCATGGCGATTTGCTTTAGCGGCTTTACTGAAGACCATGTGATAAAATATGTTACGATAAGAGTGACAACCAAAACGCACACAGTCATGAAAAAGAAGGTTGAAAGTATGTTTACAAAGAATACGAGCGTCGTATCAGATGGTATGGCGGCAAAGACTAATATCTCCGGCTCGGCTCCGTCCTGTACAACAGCCGATTTACCCGAAACAAAGTATGAAGATGAAAGATATCCGTTAAAATCAGATATTTCATAATAACTGCCGTTGTTGATTACATCGCTTACAGCTTTTTGCGGGACATAGCCTCCCTGCTGCGAATAACAGCCTTCTGTTGTGGCAACCAAAAGCATCTCGCCCTTGGTGTCTGTGATAAAAATGACGCCCTGGGCATCTTTGGCAAGCTGCGTCATAGTAGTTCGGTACAGCTTTGCCGCAGGCGCCAACTGCTCAAGTGAGGTACTGGTTTCTAAAAAAGAAACGGTGCTCTCGGTTGCGCGTTCCATCGTATCTGAGAGCATGTTCATTTTTTCCTGCAGAGCAAATCGGTTTATTTGATATGCAAAGGTGCTGCCAAGCGCGCTGAAACTGACCAGTATAACGATAGCATAAATAACAAAGTTGCGGAAGAACAGGCCTTTCATATATAATCCCCCAGTTGCCTGCAAGGCCTCAACAAGCCGGCATATTTACCCCTTATACCGGCCGTGCCAAAACGGGCGCGGATTTTATTTTTCAAGCAGCTCAAATTTGTACCCGACACCCCAAACAGTTTTTATTTCCCATTTGGCAGATACATCCTGAAGCTTTTCACGAAGCCTCTTAACATGCACATCAACTGTTCTGGTATCTCCAAAATAGTCAAACCCCCATACGTCGTCAAGAAGCTGCGCTCTTGTAAAAACCTTATTGGGAGAAGAGGCAAGAAAATAAAGCAGCTCGATCTCTTTCGGAGGGATTTCCATTTTTTCACCTTTTACGATGATGTTGTATGATTCCTTGTCTATAACAAGATTGTCAAATTCCAGTTTTTTGGGTGCTTCGTCTTCGCCGTAGCGTCTAAGAACAGCCCTTATGCGGGCGATAAGCTCCCTTGTCTCAAAAGGTTTTGTAATATAGTCATCAGCTCCGAGATCAAGCCCGGCTACCTTGTCAAACGTTTCTCCCTTTGCCGTAAGCATGATAACAGGCGTTTTGGAAATTTCGCGGATTTCCTTCATCACCTGGGTTCCGTCCATAACAGGCATCATCAGGTCTAGAAGCACCAGATCGGGGTGGATGCGCTTGAATGCCCTCAGGCCCTCAAGACCATCTTGAGAAACTTCGACCTTATAGCCCTCTTGCTCGAGATATAATCTTAAAAGCTCTCTTATATTGCCGTCGTCTTCTATTACGAGAATGGTTTTCTGCATATTGCTTTGCACCTCTTATTCTTTTAATGAGCCCCCGCTGTATCTGTTCGGCAAAAGGCCGAGTGTTCCACGGCTTTTGAAAGCCTGAACCCTTGTATTTTCAATATCTTTCATTATAAATAAAACAGGGGTTTTTTGCATTAATAATCTGTAAATAATCGGTATATATAATGGATATATTACAGACTTTTTAAGCGGAAGAGCCTGCTTTGGTGACACTTAAGGTTAAGAATGGCTTATTGTGTGGTTTGAAAGGGTCAATATAGTTTAATATGGATGAGGCATTAAAAGCATTATTCCCTTTTAAGTAATGGAATATTACGGCAATACAGGCATTCGACCTGCCGGGCACCTGCTTCATATTTCAACAAATCCTTGAAACTGATGCCTTTGTAGGGTATAATTTTTTAGATAAGGGGCCTTGCTTCCCTTTGCATGTGTAAAATATAACCCGAAAGGAAATGCAATATATTATGAAACTTGGAATAGTGGGATTGCCCAATGTGGGCAAAAGCACCCTTTTTAATGCTTTGACAGATCTTAATGCCCAATCGGCAAACTACCCCTTTTGTACGATAGATCCAAATGTGGGGATAGTAAGCGTGCCTGATCAAAGGCTTGATGAGTTGGCAAAGATATACAGCCCCAAAAAGATTACCCCCGCACTAATCGAGTTTGTCGACATAGCCGGGCTTGTAAAAGGCGCTTCAAAGGGAGAGGGCCTTGGCAATAAGTTTCTTTCCCATATACGTCAGGTAGATGCAGTAATTCATGTCGTAAGATGCTTTGTGGACGACAATATTATTCATGTAGACGGTTCGGTCAACCCTGAGAGGGATATTGAAACAATCAATATTGAGCTTATTATGTCAGATATCGAGATGCTCGACCGAAGAATCGATAAGAGCGAAAAGCTTGCTAAGGGCGACAAGAAATATCTTGCCGAGGTAGGGCTTCTAAGCGGCCTTAAATCTCATCTTGAAAGAGGGCTTACGGCAAGAACATTCGAATGTAGCCCAGAGGATAGGGAGATCATCGCAGCTGTCGATCTTTTGACAGACAAGCCCGTTATCTATGCTGCCAATATGAGCGATGAGCAGCTTTCAGGAGATTATGAGCATGATAAGGGCTACATGGCAGTAAAAGCCTTTGCAAAGGCTGAGGGCAGCGATGTGCTTCCTATTTGCGCCAGCCTCGAAAGTGAGATGGCCGGCATGAGCCGAGAGGAAAAGCAGGAGTTTTTAAATGAGCTCGGATTTGAAAAGTCAGGTCTTGACAGGCTAATAACGCTTTCATACGAGCGTCTTGGGTTGATCTCCTTCCTGACGGCAGGCGAGCCTGAAGTAAGGGCATGGACGATAACTAAGGGAACTAAGGCCCCAGGTGCCGCAGGAAAAATTCACAGCGACTTTGAACGCGGATTCATAAGGGCCGAGATAGTTCCCTATGATAAGCTGATTGAATGCGGCAGTTTTGCAAATGCCAAGGAAAAGGGCCTTGTCAAAAGCGAAGGAAAAGAATATGTCATGCAGGACGGCGACGTGGTCCTGTTCAGGTTTAACGTATAGACATAATGCTCTTTAAAAGCTCACAGCCAAAAGGTTGTGAGCTTTATTATTATCTGGCGATGCAATCTTTTCCAAAAAGTTAGGCCAGGCATTATTAAAAGTATCAGTCATGATGGATTAAAGCGGGGGCTGTTTTTTGAGGCATATTGAAAAGAAATACAGAGAAAAGGATTATTAAAGCGCCGATGGCGGCTATTGCATCAAGTCGTTCATGGAGAAACAAAATGCCTACGATTAGGCTTGTGATGGGCTCAAACGTCGAGAGCAGAGCGGCTTTCGGAGCGCCTATTTCTTTAACGCCTATCTGACAAAGGATTACGGCTATGCCGAGTATCTGTGAGGCGGCAAAGCCTAAGACCCATGCGGGAACCGAAAGGTTTAAGGTAAAATTGCCTGTTGCAGCGCAATAGATAAACATCATTATGGAATTTATTGCAGACATATAAAACTGAAGCCTGAGGGTGGATATTCCCTCAAAGCCGCCTTTATCAAGATAAATCATGTAAAAGGCATAGGTAATGCCTGAAATCAGCGCAATAATAAGCCCCTTAAGGCTTATCTGCTGCCCCCTTGGATAAAAGCATGCCAGACCTGAAAGACATATGGCAAGGCAAATGACAGCTCGGCGTGTGAGGCGCTGGCCGAAAAAAACAGCGCCCATAAGAAAAACGAAAAGGGGATAGATAAAATGAACCGTCGTGCAGATTCCGGAGGCCATGTAGCGGTAGGAAGAAAAAAGAAGTATCTGTGTAAGGCCTGCCCCTATAACCGAAAGTATGGTTATTTTACGCGACATTTGTCGCGTTACCTTTTGAAAGACAGGCTGTCCGCTTTTTTTGAGGGCGATAGCGCAAAAAGGGAGAAACAAGAGGTTTCTGAAAAAGGTCAGCAACATCGAGTTGCCGCCGCCTGAGGAGAAAATATTGACCCAAAGCGGCGAAAGCCCAAACAGACATGCTGAAAGAATAGTGACGATATAGCCTTTGTACTTATGGAACATATTTTTACCCCCAAAGCCGCCATGCGTAATAAAGCGGCTTCAGCTGAGTACACCCATTTACGTAATGACGGTTTAATCAGAAGAGTTTATACGTCACCGGTATTTCAGAATGAACATAGCACGCATCTCATGGCAGGACGCTAATATTATAGCAAGAACCTTTTATTTTGTCATTCACAAAAAAGGCGTTTTTAGGAGATTTTGCCGTGAAAAGTCGTTAAAAGTTTATTTATAATGGATTTACATATTATTGATATATGAGATATCAAAATAAATAGGACTTAGTTTATTTAAAAAAGATAATTGACTTATTTTTAACGATAATATATACTGTGTATGTTAAATAAATATCAAGAAAAGATTCCGTAAAACAATAAGCAGAAGGAGAAGTGTTAAATGAAAGGTTTTGCAATGCTTCAGATCGGGCAGACAGGCTGGATAACCAAAGAAGCGCCCAAATGCGGCCCGATGGACGCTATATGTAAGCCACTTGCTCTGGCCCCTTGTACATCTGATGTTCATACAGTATGGGCCGGTGCTATAGGCGATCGTCATAACATGATTCTGGGACATGAGGCCGTTGGAGAAGTGGTCGAAGTTGGCTCACTTGTCAAATGCTTTAAACCGGGAGACAGGGTTCTTGTCTCTGCTATCACGCCAGACTGGAATTCCCTTGAGGCCCAGGGCGGCTATGCCATGCATTCAGGCGGTATGCTTGCCGGGTGGAAGTTCTCAAACTTCAAGGACGGCGTTTTCGGCGAATACTTCCATGTCAACGATGCTGACGGAAACCTTGCGCTTCTGCCAGAGGGCATGGATCTTGGTGCAGCCTGTATGCTGAGCGATATGGTGCCCACAGGCTTCCATGGTGCCGAGCTTGCCGATATTCAGTTCGGCGATAATGTTGCAGTTATAGGCATAGGCCCCGTAGGCCTTATGGGTGTTGCCGCAGCTGCTATCCGCGGAGCCGCCAATATTTATGCCGTTGGTTCGAGAAAGAATTGTGCCGAGCTTGCAAAGGAATTTGGCGCGACAGATATTATCAATTATCGCGAGGGTGATATTGTCGAGCAGATTCTTGAAAAGACACATGGGTGCGGCGTTGATAAGATCATTGTTGCAGGCGGCGACAACGACACGTTTGATCAGGCCATACGCATGCTTAGGCCAGGTGGAAAAATAGGCAACGTCAACTACCTTGGTGAGGGCGATTATGTAAAAATTCCTCGTGTGGAGTGGGGCTGCGGAATGGGTCACAAACAGATAAACGGAGGGCTTATGCCAGGAGGAAGATTGAGGTCAGAAAAGCTGGCACGCCTTGTGGTGGCTAACAGGATTCATCCGGAAAAGCTCATTACTCATACTTTCCACGGTCTTGAAAATGTAGAGCCGGCTCTTATGCTTATGAAGAACAAACCGGCAGACCTTATAAAGCCACTTGTGATTATAGATTAATTCTTGAAAGCTCATGATAAAAAAAGTCTCTGCCATTTTTCGGCAGAGACTTTTTTTATAGTTTAGGCTTTATGAGTGACTGTTTAGGGTTAAGCTTATTTGAGTATATCGTATACAACAGAGGAAAATACTCTTACTGCGCGGCTTAGGACAACTTCGTCAAAATCATATATACGGCTGTGTCCAGGCCCGGCACAGGCACAGAGAGAGCGCATGAAGGTGGCCTGGCCACCGTTTTGCTGAACGCGCTGCATCATATATGTATAATCCTCGCTGCCGCCTCCGGGTTGGGGAATATATTCCTTGACGACATATTCAGGCATATGCTCCTTTATAATATTCTGGACTCTGTCCATCAGGGCAGGGTCGCTTTCTGCTGTCTGAGCTCCTCCCATTACCTTTATTTCATATGTGCAGTCATACATTTCGGCGCAGGCCTTTATAATGGCTCTGGCGTGTTCTTCCATGTAATCTTTGATCTCTGTTGTTTTGCCCCTGACCTCCATCTCCATTTTAGCGATGTCGGCAATGACGTTCCTGCCCGTGCCAGCATGGATCGTGCCGACATTGATGCGGGATGCGCCGTCGCCGTGGCGGGGAATGGAATAGAGGTTCATTATGGCAGCAGCTGCTGCCTGAAGAGCGTTCTTGCCTACATGAGGGGAGCCGGATGCATGGGCAGAGGCCCCGTAATAGTAAACATCAAGTTTTGTGGTGGCAAGATTTCCGCCGCTTCCCGGAAGAAAGTCAACCCCCTCGTATACTCCCTTGGGTGCCCCGATATGATTGCCAATGACATAGTCAACATCATCAAGATGGCCCTTTGCGACAATGGATTTGGCCCCTCTTACGCCTTCTTCAGCGGGCTGGAATATAAGCTTGATAGTGCCATGGAGAGAATCCTTAATGTTGGCCAAAACTTCGGCAACACCTAAGCCTATGCTAGCATGGCCGTCGTGGCCGCAGGCATGCATAAAGCCATAGTTTACCGATGAGAAGCCTTCACGCTTGGGGAAGTGGGTTTGTTCTTCCGATTCTATAACCCCTAGAGCGTCAATATCGAATCTTAATGCCACAACAGGGCCTTCTCCGCATCTGAGTATGCCGATGACCCCGGTAAAGCCGCCTTTGGTATAAGGGAGGAACTCAGGATCGCCGCCCTGGGCCACGGCCCTTTCATACTGCTTATCAAGAACATCCTGGTCAGGAAGCCCCATGCGAGCATCGGCATCGCAGACATCCTTGCCAACAAGAACCTCATAGCAGCCAAGGTCTGTGAGCCTTCTTGCGATAATAGAAGAGGTCCTCATCTCAAGCCAGCCTGTTTCTGCGTACTTGTGAAAGTCTCTGCGCTGGTCTCTGATTTTGTTTTGCACACCGGCAGACAGTTCGGCAATTTTCTGATACATACTCATTCCTCCGTTTATATAAATTTAAATACGCTTGAGTGTTATAAAAGATCTTCCGCTGCCGTGCGGTTTTCCTTTTCAAGGTCTCTGAGCTTTTTTGCTATTCCTTCGAAATCTGAAGAAGAGCTGACTGCTTTGTCTATCTGCCTGATAAGCTGTTGAGCGTTTAAATCTCCAAGCCTTAAAAAACAATCATTATCCGCATATTCCATGAATCCGTCGACCTTAACGTCATATGACACGCCGACAAAAGGCACTCCAGCCGTGGCGGAGAATACAAGGGCATGAAGCCTTATGGCGCAGACGGCAGTCATGCGCTTTAGAAGCCCTATCATAAGTTCTACGTCGTCTACTCCGTCAAGCAGTACATACGGCATGGTCAGGTTTTTTGATGCTTCAAGCCCGGCTGATATGTCATTAGGCTGTTCAAATGGAATGAATACTGGGGTAAGGCCATGTTTTTTATAGGCGTATTCCGCCGCTTTGGTAAATGGAGTGAAATCGTTAAGACCTTTCCATGACCTCAAAGCAAAGGCCAGATACTTTCCGTCAGGGCTAAGCCCTCTCGAGCGCATAAGTGCCTCAACCCGCTCGGGAGAAGCGGGAGAAAGGCAAAGTGTGGGGTCCGCCGACATGCGTATGTCCGGGCGGGTAACGCCCATATCGGCAAGCTGACGCAGGCTCTCGGGATCGCGAAGGGTTATTATGGCGGAGTTTCTGTCAAGCAGCGAGCCGGCAAGCCGCCGGTTGATATTTTTCCCCACATGGCCGATCCCGCAGCCGTACATCAATACTTTACACCCGAGGTGTTTTGCCAGCCATATTGTGAGAAGGTAAAAGTAAAGAGATCGGCTTGAAGTCACGTCCTGTATGAGATTTCCGCCTCCGTTTATAAAAAGCTTTCTTCGTGTCATTTCTCGCAGAAATGAAAAGACGCTGAAGGTGTATATTGCTTTTACTCCGAAGATAAGCTGCGTTTCCTTGGGTTTCCTCGTCATCACGCAGATGGGAACCAGAGGGTCTATCGATCGCATGGTGTCGAGTATGGCCTTAAGTATAGCTTCATCCCCTGTGTTCCCTCTGCCATAGGCTCCGCAGATAAGTATGCCGTCGCGTCGCTTGCGTTTTCGCTCCTCAAGAGTAATTATATTTTTATATATATGCTCCTGCGTTTCGGCCATGCTTTCAAGAGAATACTTTGAAGATGCCTTTTCATAGAGCTTTTTGGCGAAAGAACTTCGCTTTTCCGCATTTTTGGCAAGATCGATAATATACGATGCAAAGGTCTTATAGTCTCCGGGGGTGAAGATGTATCCGCTTTCGCCGTTATCGATAAGATCACGCATGCCGCCAACGTCGGAGGTTATGACGGCACAGCCTTCGCGTATGCCTTCCAGTATAGAATAGGGAAAGGATTCAGATATGGAGGAAAGCACATCTATATCGCAGGCGGCAAAAAAGGTGGGCACATCCTTGAGCCAGCCCATAAAGCTCACGCTGCCTTCAAGGCCAAGTTCTTTTGAAAGAGCTATAAGCTTGTCCAGCTCGTCGCCGTCTCCGCCTATGATAAGCTTGAGGTTGGGGACGCTTTTTTTAGCAAGGGCAAAGGCCCGCAGAAGAGTAGAGATATCCTTTACAGGGTTCAGGCGGGCAGGAATGCCCAAAACAATGTCTCCGTCTTCGTAGTTAAGCCCAGCTTTCTTAAGATATTCCCTTCGGTCAGGCGCTTCGGCCTTTTGGGAGAAATCAAGGCCGTTATATATAGTCATCATTTTAAGGGGAGAGAAAGAGCGCTCAACAAGCATACGGCGGAAATTGTCCGATACCGTAACGTAATAATCGAAAAACCTAAGGGCGGCGGAGTTGAGCCTGCCTATGGTATTGCGTTTTATAAAGCTGTGCATATAATCGAGCTTATAGTCGCTGTGGACGGTTGTGACTATTGTGGCCCCTGTGAACAGCTTTATCAGAACGCCGGCCAGGTTGGCCTTTGCCCCGTGGCAATGTACAATATCGGGCTTCAGCTTTTTGGCCTCTCTTATGAGGCGAATATAGTCTCCCGGGATGAATTTCGAAAAAAAGGTTTTGGTTGGTATGCCAATGGCCTCGGCATCTTCTGGAAACTCGCCGCTTCTCAGGCTGACAAGGGTAAGGTCATTATCCTGCTTAAGACGGGAGCATAGGGCGAGAATATGGGTCTTTGCGCCGCCCTTGTCGCCGCCGCCGGCTATATGCATAAGCTTCATTTATATGATCTCCTAATTATGAATACAATGTAAGTATATATCATTGATACGCATAAGGTCAACAACAACAGGCACTTTAAATCTGATTAGCGGTGTGATAATATAATAAAAAAGCCATCAGGCATATATGTGTAAAGGAGGCTGTGATATGGGAATCAGGTTTGGACATATAAGCGATACGCACCTTATAGGATCTCAAAAAAGTGAGGTCATGCTCAAGCTTGAAAAGGCGGGAGGAGATCCACTAGCGGCGCTGACACTGGCTCTTCAGGAGCTGTCGTCTGAGAAGCCCGATTTTCTCATTATTACAGGTGATATGTGCCATGAGGGAACAGCCGAAGAATATGCCGAACTGAGAGAGCTGCTTGACAGATACCTTCCGGGGGTACCTGTGATTACTTCTATGGGCAATCATGATGTGCGTGATGCCTTTAGAAAGGGCTTTCTTGGGGATAATTACGGGGGAGATCATCCTTATTGCGATACGCTTGAAATAGGCGGTATGCGAATAATATCAATCGATACGGCGTGGGAAAAGCAGCTCCTCGGCTCAGTGGGCGACGATCAGCTCGATTGGCTTGAAGAGGTGCTGAAAGCCCCTGTGCGCGCAGGCAATATACTTATATGTCATCATCCCGTTTGTCCCGAGCTTTCAAGCTTTGGAATGGAAATGAGCCCAAGGTTTGAGAGAATCATCCGCGGGGGCAATTTTATCGCCATATTCAACGGGCATGTTCATAGATCGTGCACAGGTTATGCCGCCGGTGTGCTTCATATAACATGCCAGGCTCTTGCGTTTGACATCGAGGTTATGGGAAATACGTGTTATTATACCACGCGGGGCGGCTATAATTTCTGTGCAGTAGACAACGAGGGTGAGTTCTTTATTGACAGCAGAATAGTCACCCCTAAGGGCACTATATTTCATCAAAAGAAGTTTTAAGAAAAGGAAGGTTTTGTTTATGCAGTATATGCAGGAACTAAAAAGGGCAATCAAGATAGCTTTTTTCCTTGCACTCGGGATTTTTGCGGGGTCCGGCCTGATCCCGTGGGTTATGACGGAAGACAAAACACTTGCGACTCAAAGACTTGTCGGCACCTTGTGGGGTGTGTGCGGCGCTTTTGCCGCGGCGGTGGCCCTTCTTTTTCTGGGTGAAATAATGAGAACAAAGCGCCTTGCAAAAAAAGCGGGGTCTTCAGATAAGGACGGTAAGGCAAACTAGAACCGGCTTTA
Organism: Clostridiaceae bacterium; assembly: GCA_034926865.1. Classification (GTDB taxonomy): domain Bacteria; phylum Bacillota; class Clostridia; order Oscillospirales; family Butyricicoccaceae; genus RGIG1902. The sequence continues at coordinate 107,080 of JAYFQP010000003.1, read as the reverse complement.
GGGCAAAGCCTATTTGTGAGTTCTATGATAGGAGATGTTGTTTTTGCGCATATCCGAATCGGATGTATCCGGCAATAAAAACCGGAGTCTTGCAGTGGGTATTTTCGTCTTGGCACTTCTTATAATTTCAGGCTGGAATTTTGTATCTGATTATCTTCGCTATGAAAATCCGCCGGATAGGTTTAAAACTCTTACAAAGGATGAATACGTTCTAATCAGGGGGGCAACGGCAGTTACTGGGCCAGTAATATTGTAGGTCCTCTTATATCAAAACCTATAGATTATAACACTTTCTATTTTATAAAAGTCGGCTCTGATTATCGTAACCGAATATCTAATTTTGCTACAGAAGGAACATATGCGGAGGCAGGTAAGCTGCCTGATTGGCCTGAATTAAACAAAAGCGATATTGATGGCATGGTTATGGGAAGAACCGGGGTTTCTGTGGAGCCAGTGGATTGGGGCATTGATTTTGACGGAAAAGTATTTCTTCTTGTTAATGGCAGTGTTTATTCAGCGGCTGATCAGTTTGTTTCCTTTTGCAAAGACAGCGGCTTTGCAACTATCGTAGGAAGCACTACTGAGGGAGATGGCGGAGGTATCACGCCTATATGGTCGCAGATGCCCAACACAAAGCTTCTGTTCATATACCGTGTCACATATATCCTTAATCCTGACGGTTCCTGCAATCAGGAAAAAGGGGTAACTCCGGATATTTATACCGACGGCGATGCCCTTGAGGCTTGTCTTGAGCATATAAACGCAGGTTAATATGAAGTGTGATTTGAAAAAGAAGCTGGGAAGAAATATATGATAATAAAAATGATCGAAGGCAAAGACAGGGAAAGGGCTGACAGATTTCTCGAGGAATACTGGGGATATACGCTTGTGGTTCTGAGAGAAGGCGAGGTTTTCGACGTAAAGCTTGAACAGGGCTTGATAGCCGAAGACGAACAGGGCAGTATACAGGGTGCCTTGATGTATAAAATACAGGAGGGTGTCTGCGAGATACTGATGCTCTGTGCCGTGCAGGAAAAACACGGCATAGGAACTCAGCTAATAGAGCATTTAAAGAAAATAGCAAAAAGCTCTGGCTGTGGAACAATAAGAGTGGTGACAACTAATGATAACCTGAACGCGTTGGGGTTTTATCAAAAACGGGGATTCCACCTGAAAAAGCTTTATGTGAATGCCATGGACTACGTAAGGGCTCTTAAACCATATATTCCGCTTACAGGCGGCAACGGCATTCCTCTTTCAGACGAGCTTGAGCTTGAAATGACGCTATAAACAAATAAAATTAAGGCGCGGGGCATCAGCCCCGCGCCTTTTATAGCTGTTAGTATTTCTTATTTGCCGAGAGCCGAAACGATCGCCTGTGTGTCCGAGGCGATGACAAGCTCTTCGTTTGTGGGGATGACAAAGACCTTAACCTTGGAGTTCTTACCTGTGATGTCCACTGTGCCTCTTACGGCGTTCTTCTGATGGTCTATCTCAATGCCGAGGTATTCAAGGCCATTTGTGATCTTTGCTCTCATATCGGCCGAGTTCTCTCCAAGGCCGGCTGTGAATACGATGGCGTCTGCTCCGCCCAGAGCAGCCATATAAGAGCCGATATATTTCTTTACATTATAGGCGAATATATCGAGAGCAAGCTGAGCTTTTTCGTTGCCCTTTGCAGCGGCTTCGTCAAGATCTCTGAAGTCGGATGAAACGCCGGAGATTCCCAGAACGCCAGACTTCTTGTTGAGCATTGTCAGGGTTTCGGATGCCGAAATATTCTCCTTGTTGGCGATGAACTCAACTATTGCGGGGTCCATGCTGCCGGAGCGTGTGCCCATGGGAACACCCTCAAGAGGAGTAAGGCCCATGGAGGTGTCGAAGCATTTGCCGTCTTTTACTGCGGCCAGAGAAGATCCGTTGCCAAGGTGGCAGGTGATAACCTTTGTGCCTTCGGCCTTGCCGCCGAGAAGCTTGATGGCCTCTGCCGAAACATAGCGGTGCGATGTTCCGTGGAAGCCGTAGCGGCGTACGCCGTACTTCTCGTAATACTCATAGGGGATGGCATATACATAAGAGCTCTTGGGCATGCTCTGATGGAAAGCTGTATCAAAAACGGCAACCTGAGGAACGCCGGGCATAACGTCTTCGCATGCATTGATACCCATGAGGTTGGCAGGATTGTGAAGAGGGCCAAGAGGGATACATTCCTCAATAGCTTCAATGACCTTGTCGTTTACCAGGACGGACTCAGAGAATTTCTGCCCGCCGTGGAGAACTCTGTGGCCGACAGCGTCGATCTCGCTCATGCTCTTAATGACGCCGTATTCTTTGTCAAGAAGCATCTTTGTAAGATGGCGGATGGCGTCTGCATGGGTAGCCATGGGGGTATCTCCGGAAGCCTTTTTGCCGTTGGCTTCATGTTTATATTTGCCGTCGATGCCGATTCTTTCACAGAGACCTTTGGCACGGACTTCCTTCGTCTTCATATCAAAAAGCTGATATTTGAGGGAAGAACTGCCGGCGTTTATGACCAGGATATTCATTGCTTAAACACACTCCTATGATTATTTGTTGAATAAATAATTAATTTATTATATAATTGCAATACCAATTTATTTTACAACAGTTTTCGCGGGTTTACAACAGTATTTTGGAGAAACAATGAAAATTTGCGGTATTACAGTCGAATATAACCCTTTTCATAACGGTCATTTATACCAGATAGCCAGAACGAGAGAGCTATTGGGGGCAGATACCGCTATAGTGTGCTGCATGTCTGGTGACTTTATCCAGAGAGGAGAGGCCGCCATAATGAATAAGAGTCTAAGAGCGGAGGCGGCAGTCAGATGCGGGGCAGACCTTGTTTTGTCGCTTCCTCTGCGTTATAGCCTTTCCTCAGCGCAAGGCTTTGCTGACGGCGCTGTGCACATTCTCACAATGGCTGGTGCTCGGTATATATCCTTTGGAGCAGAGGATGAAGATACTGCTAAGCTGTTGGAAATTGCTAATCTTATCCTTGAAAAGAGCGTTATCGAGGGTACAATAAAAAATATGCAAGAGGGCCTTTCTTTTGCGCTTGCACGGGAGAGGGAGCTTTTTAAGAGAATAAAAGAGCGTTCAGCCATAATATCAAAACCCAATAACATACTCGGGGTAGAGTATATAAGGGCTGTCATCGAGCAAAATGCCGGCATGGAGCCAATTGCCATTCCAAGAGCGGGGTCTGTGCATGACGGTGATATGGCGCTGGATGGCATTGCTTCGGCCTCTTACCTTCGAAAGGCCATAAGAGCGGGTAATACCAGCGAGCTTGGGCAGTATATGCCAAAGCAGTCCCTTGATATTTTGCTGAAAGCCAATGATGAAGGGTTAGTGATGGCCGATATATCAAGGCTGGACTGTGCAATTACGGCGGTGCTTTCAAGGCAGAAGATTGAGGACATTGCAAGCCTGCCAGATGCCTCAGAGGGGATAGAATACCGCCTTGCTTCTGCAATAGAGAAGGGCAGGACATTTGATGAGATATGTGACCTTGCAAAGACAAAGCGCTATGCACATTCGCGCATAAGGCGGATGCTCTACTGTGCTTTTTTGGGTATAGAGGCAAGAGGCAGGACACTGCCGACATTTACAAGGGTGCTGGCTTTCAACAATAAAGGCAGAGAAGTTCTTTCAGCTATTGAAGATCGAGAGGGATTTGCATTTATAACTAAACCCGCTTCGGCAAAAAAATTGCCGCATGATTCTTTGGCTGAGTTTGAGCTTGAGGCAAGGGCCGCATCGGCCTACGATATGGCTTTGCCGGGCTTTATGAACCTCCAAAAGGGTCGTGAATGGACAAAAGGCCCAGTATATGTAAGAAGACAGGAATAACCACGGAATATTTGTCAAAAAAAGGTCATAAAACCTTGACAAGTTCAGGGCGAAATGATATACTCACATAGCCGCATTGAATGGGTGCGTATGTTTTGTCATATGCACAAGCAGCCATTGGCTCACCCTAGGAGCGAGCCCATAATGAAGGAGAGGTGCAAGGAATGTACGCAGTAATCGTTACCGGCGGGAAACAGTATAAGGTTTCCGAGGGCGATACCATCTATGTCGAGAAGCTCGATATGGAGGACGGAGCAGAGCTCAGCTTTGATGCTCTTATGACAGGTTCCGAAGGCAAGGTTTCCATCGGCTCGGGCAAAGTGACCGGCAAGGTTGCCAAGACCGGCAAGCAGAAGAAGATCATGGTCTTCAAATACAAGGCAAAGAAGAATTACAGAAAGCGTCAGGGTCACAGACAGCCCTATACAAAGGTTGTCATCGAAAAGATCGAGGCGTAAGAAATATTATATTTGTTATATAACTCAACTCAAACGGAGGTGTAAATAATGGCTCATAAAAAAGGCGGCGGCTCCACTAAGAATGGTCGTGACTCAGAGTCCAAACGCCTGGGCGCCAAGCGCGGCGACGGCCAGTTCGTCCTGGCCGGCAATATCCTCGTCAGGCAGAGGGGAACAAAGATCCATCCCGGCACCAATGTAGGCCGCGGAAGCGACGATACGCTTTTTGCCCTCGCAGACGGCAGCGTGCGTTTTGAAAGACTTGGAAAAGACCGCAAGAAGGTTTCGGTCTATCCCCAGTAATAGGATCATGATTCTTTGAAGGAACGGGCGAATAACGTCCGTTCCTTTTCGTCATTTTGGGAATAATAAGTTTGTTTAAAACATCAGAACATAATAATTAATCGGGCCTTTGCGCCCTCGAACGGAGAAAAATATGTTTGTTGATCTTGTAAAAATCAAAATCAAGTCGGGCAGAGGCGGCGACGGCATGGTATCCTTTCACCGCGAAAAGTATGTCGCCGCAGGAGGGCCCGACGGAGGAGACGGCGGAAAGGGAGGAAGCATTATCTTTATAGTGGATGATAATCTTTCCACTCTGCTTGATTTCCGAATGAAGCGCAAATATATCGCCCAGGACGGCGAAATGGGCGGAACAAAAAAGAGCTTTGGCAAGGATGGCAAGAATACCGTTATAAAGGTGCCCCGCGGTACGCTTATCAAAGAGGCTGAAACAGGCAGGCTTATCCGGGATATGTCTGATAACGAACCGTTTGTGGCCGCAAAGGGAGGCCGCGGGGGGTGGGGAAACACCCATTTTGCCACGCCAACCCGTCAGGCTCCGCGCTTTGCAAAGCCTGGCCTGGAGGGTCAGGAGCTGAGTCTCATCCTTGAGCTTAAGCTGATAGCAGATGTAGGGCTTGTTGGGTTCCCCAATGTCGGAAAATCAACTCTTTTGTCCATGTGTTCGGCCGCAAGGCCTAAAATTGCCAATTACCATTTCACAACGCTCAGCCCAAACCTCGGCGTAGTTTATGTCGACGAGGGTGCATCGTTTGTTATGGCGGATATACCCGGAATAATTGAAGGAGCAGCCGGAGGCGCGGGTCTGGGGCATGACTTTTTGCGTCATATTGACCGCTGCCGTCTACTCGTCCATATAATAGACGTATCTGGCAGCGAAGACAGAGACCCTTTGGAGGATTTTGCTGCCATCAATGGGGAGCTAGCCGGATACAGCCCTGAGCTTGCTAAAAGGCCTCAGATAGTCGTAGCCAATAAGCTTGATATTCTTCCTGCGGAAAGCGACAATCTTGAGAGACTCAGGGCAAAGGCAGAAGAAGAGGGATATTTATTCACAAGCATCTCGGCCGCCTCCGGTCAGGGTATAAAAGAACTGATTGGCCTGATATACAGAGAGCTTCAGAAGCTGCCTCCCGTAGCGGTCTATGAGCCTGACTTAGTGGCTGGGGAACCTGAAGATACAGAGAGCGAGAGAGATATCAACATCGCTGTTGAAGACGGCGTATATATGGTAACCGGCGCCTGGGTAGATAAGGTAGTGGCATCCGTTAACTTTGGAGATTATGAATCAAGGATGTATTTCGAGAGGGTCCTGCGTAAAGCCGGTGTCTTCGATATGCTGGAAGAAGCGGGAATACAGGAAAAGGATACCGTCAATGTAGGCGGAATTGAGTTCGAATATATTTTCTAAGCAATATAAAAGGTTCAGTCAATAATGAGCAGCAGCCAAAAGGACAAGTTATGAACTTGTCCTTTTGGCAAAAGCAGTACAGAAAACGCCTCATTTCCAATGTACATTGGAAATGAGGCGTTTTAACATACTCATTTTAATGAAAATGAGGCTTTATAACTTGGGCTTTATATCTAAGTGCTGCCTAACTGCGCACATCAATCAATCCTGCCTTTTGCAGCAGGCGGAGGATGATGGTAGCGCTCTCAGCTCGGGAGATGTTATCGTTGGGCCGGAGCTGTCCGTCGGAACCCACGATTAGGCCGCTGCCGACGTTCCACTTTGCCGCGCTCTGTGCCCATACGCCGACGCTGCCTGCATCAGTAAAGCCTTCCAGACTTCCTGACGTTCCTGAATAGTCTGTAAGCCTAGCTGCACGCTGGAGCATAGTCATTGCTTCCTGCCGAGTAATATAATCATCTGGGTCAAACCTGTTGTCACCCTTGCCTGTAACTAAGCCATACTGAGCTGCTGTTGCTACCGAGCCGGAATACCAGGCGCCTGTGGGAACGTCGCTGAAGCCGCTCGTTCCGTCGGCTGGAAGGCCCAGTGCACGGATGAGAATGGCTGCGAATTCGGCTCTGGTGATGCTTCTGTCACCTGCGAATATGTTTTCACCAATGCCGCCGATAACCTTTCGGCTTGCCATTTCCGTGACTACCGCTACATACCATTTCCCTGCGGTGTCAGTAAAGCTTACGTTGTTTTGTATCAAAGCATAGGTTGAGTTTGTCATAGAGTTTATTTTTGCAAACCATTTTCCACCCTCGGAGTACACTAGGGTTGGCACATGGCGCTCGGCACCGTTTGCTTCTACTACCACTGCGGTTGTAATTGTTGTTGGGTCAATACCGCTGGGGATTTCAATAATTCTCTCAACATAGCTTTCAAATCTATCCACCTCGACATTTTTGCCGTTGTAGGTAGCCGTGATAGTAAATGCAATGGGTGGCGCCATAAGGGTTCCGTCTTTAATCGTTACAGCCTTATTGGAAAGCTTACTGATTGTTACATTAAGCGGCACCTTTGATGAGTCGGATGCTCCCAGACTTTTTAGAATCGCAGCAGTATCAACTGACTCGGATGGGATTTCATAGCTTACGTTATTTGCCTTAACTGTGAGTGTCATGCTGCGCTGGGCCATATTCTCAATATTCTGGACCACAAGCTGTGCTGAAGCAGTATCTGTTTTTGAAGTGATAGGAATTACCACGCTGTCTCCTGCGCTTTTGAGCTGCTCAGTCATCTTATTCTGGTCAACTTTGACAGTGGTAGTATCATCTTTCACCTCGGATGTGCCCATGTTAACCGTCTTGCCGTCAACAATCACAGGTGCCATGGCTTTGTCCTCCCCGCTGGAAGGATAGTAAATTGTCAGCTTAACTGCATCGCTGGTGGCCTCGGCGTAATTGCCGCTTGTGGCAATTGTTGCCTTTACATAATAAGTACCGGCGGCTTTGGGTGCGCCGCCTGGGGCCAGAGCACCTGATTTATCTATACTTGTCTTATCGGTATCTATACAAGAGTCTTTTGTATAATATGTGTAGGTTATAGGCCCGTCTGGTGTTGTTCCATCTGTAACGCCTATAATGTTTGCCGTATCAATCTCGATTATCTTGTTAGTGTATACTGCAGTCTTATTCTTAAGCGTAATTGTGGGCGATGCGCCAGTAATAGACGCAGTGCTAATAACGGTGTCTATGGGCAGCAAATAATATTTGCTGTCAGTTCCGTCTGTTGCATAAGTTATTGTCAGCGTTTTATCGCCAGAGCCAATATCCGCCGTGTCATAAGCTGCGCTCTGCACATACACATTTACAGCATCTGAACCCACTTTATTCGTGATGCTTCCAACAGTAATAATTGATTGATTGAAGTCTGTTTTGCCATCATAGGCCTTTGTCCATCCGCCTGTGGCTGAAGGTGCCTCAACTGTAATCAGCCGCTTTGCAGGAGTGAAAGTATAAGTATCGGTTACGGCATCGGTATAGTTGCCGTCGGCTGCTTTTGTTGCGGTGATTGTTGTTTCGTCAACACCTGTTATTGTGACAGCTCCGGTGTCCTCGTCCACTGTTGCGGAAGATCCGCTTGTTACAGCCCATGTAACAGCTCCTGCGCCATTCCCCCCCGTGGTGGCAAGCGTAAAGTTATCGCCATAGATAACGCCCGAAGGCTTATTTGTAACTGAAAGAGGCGCTTGAGAGACCTTAGCAATGGTAAATGCCCATGAGCTATCCGTAATGTCGCTAGCTGCCGCATAATTGTAGCCCTGTTCAATATCAATTTTTACCGTGTAAGTGCCGGCATTCGTGGGGACAGTTTCGACTCCGTCCAGATAATACCGGGCCGTAAAGGCGCCCATGCCGGAGATGCCGCCTTTTGCCATTACTGTTGCGGGCTTAGCTGTACCGCTGAAATCAAGCGATGCGGGTGCGGAGAACGTAAAGTCTGCCGCTGTGGGTGCTGCAAGGTTGACTGTAATGGGAACAACTCGAGTAATGGTGACCTTACCGCCGCCGTCCACTGCGTACCCAATAACGTCCGAATAATCTACGGTGTCGGTGTCGGTTGGCGTATAAACCGCGCCGTAGCCGGTATTTATCACCGTGGGAACTGTTGTCGGGGAGCTCCATGTCCAGCCTGTCTGGAGGGAGATGTCCGCCAGAGTTTGGGCGGGGTCGTAGGTCGGCGCCACTGAAATTGTGGGCAGGGAGAAGCCTGCGCTTCCGTCCGCTTTTGTTTTAATTGTTGTCGAATACAATTCAGAAGCAAATGAGACGCTTCCACTGCTCACCGCTTTCACTCTGGCATAAACAGTATAATCTGTATTGGGGGAAAGGCCTGTGAAGCTGCCGCTGCCCTGCCATTCACTGCTTCCGACTTTATATTCCAGGCCCGCAACAGGGGTGATGGTGATACTGTTTTTAGTTTTATCAGCGGTGATGACACTTGGGGCTGCAGGACGAGCTGGAATTGTAAAGCTTACAGCCTCTGACGCAGGAGCGCCGCCGACGATGGCTTTCAATCGGACATAATAGGTCATATCTGCCTGCATTGTGCTGCCGCTGTCAATGGGTGGAGAAAAGGTTTCGTTGGTGCTGATTTCATAGGTGGCGGCAAAGCTGATCGTTTCCTCCGCGTAATCGACGGTCACCACGCTTGCAAGCGGCGTGGCAGGCAGCGTGTATTGTGCCGCATAAGCGGACGCGGAGGGCATAGCGTCGTCCGTTTCGGCGACACGAACATGAATGTAATATTGCGTCGCGGGGGATAGATGATCAAACTTGTGCGCCCCGTCGGAGGCTGCCTTAAAATAGCCGTTGGGCGTTCCGCTCCAGTCAGCGGTGGCACTGGTGGAAATATAATACTCATTGCCCTCGACCGCGCTGATGCTGATGCTGCCACTGGCAGGCTTGTCCGTACCTGTGCCGATCGTGGGAGGGGTTGGCGTAGGTATCGATGCAGATGCAGTCTTGGTGGTGACGGGCAGAGGACTGGATGCGTCGCTTGCAGCTGAAGTATCTCCGGCGGTTACCGCCGGAATGCGCCAGACGAGATTATAGGCTTTGTCAGGCGTTAATTCGGTAAAGGTGTAGCTGCCGCTGCCGCTGCTGTACCAATGCGCTCCGTTGTCCACGCTGTATTCATAATCGGTCTCTGTCGTAATGGTAAGGCTTTTGTCGGTCCTTGCCGTCACGATGGAAACATCGGGTGCCGAAGCGGGTTTATCTGCTTTCCAGTTGGCTGTGTAGGTTTTATTTCCTGTACTGCCTGTTGGGATGCTGACGCTTGGTTGCGCTGTTGACCCGTTGCTGCCTGTCCAGCCCAAGAAGGAGTAGCCTGCTCGAGTGGGATTGCTTAACGTAAATACGTCGGTTGTATATTGATAGCTTGTAGGGTTAGTAGCCGTACCGCCGTTGAGCATGTAACTGATTGGGTATGTATCCAGCGTCCATGTAGCTGTATATGTAGCCGCTCCGGTAACACTCGCGATGGCCGGTGCCCAGCCGGAGAAGATATAGCCTGTATTGTTCGGATCGGGATAGGCAGGTGTTGCACCATAGGCTACGGTTGTGGTACCAATTATATGGGAGACGTCCTTTTTCCATGTGATCGTATAGCTTTGGAGAGTCGGTGTAAAGCTTGAGTATACTGTCTTTACCGCCGTGATATTGCTCAGTGTTGCTTCTGCCGCGCCGCCTTGTGTTGTTACCCATTTGGAAAAGGCATAAGAATACTGAGCGGTGGATGCTTTTGCCAGCGGTGCACCGCCATAGGCGGCGGTTTGGCCGGAAAGCACGGTCTGGGTATCCAGCGTGCTTGTATTATCGTCGTTTTGAAAGGTCACAGTATAATAGTTAAGATCCACACTGGCGGCAGATCCGTTTACCGTCACAACTACTCCGGTATCAATACCGTCGGCATAGATGTTATACGTTCCGTCTCCTACAGAGGTGCCATTTGCCACCGCACTGCCAGCTGTTGTGCCAAAGGTAACGGTTGGCGCCCCAGCGCCAAATGCACTGCCATCCTTTTTCACATTGATTGTCACGGGGTAGGAAGCTAAGGTCCACACCGGATAAAGAGTTGTCGGCATTGCAATATCATTTTTGACTTGTCCTAGTTCAACCGTCTTATTGCCACCGTCTGTATACGTCCATCCAGTCTGTACATAGCTCGCACGAGTAAATGAAGCTCCACTGAATTTGTAATCGGCATTATAAGCTGCTATTTCCTTATACTCTGTACCAGCCCCATAAGCTCCTGGTTTATACGTTATAGTATAACAGCTTACAGAAAGAAACGGATTGTCTTCTGACACAGAAAATGCCCCGTTATAAAAAGGCCAAATACCAAGGGGCCCATATTGTGGCTGGTTCGCAAAACAGAGGATATTGTCGCCGTATATAGGATCGGCGCCGGTATATTTGTATGTTCCCTTTGGGGATTCAGTCAACGCAAAACGTAAAGCGAAGCGATCAATATATGGATTAGAAGTTAAGTCCTGTGGCGATGCTGCGTCTCCATCTAGCGTTACCATAAGAACGGGACTGTAATATGCCGCATGCGCCACATTAGGCAGCAGCGACAGCACCAGATACACTGCCAGTACCATGCTTAAAAGTCTCTTTTTCATTTTGTTTTTTCCCCCTGTTTTTGGCTCGCCTGGATGGACGGACCATTCTCGTGCCGATTTGCAATTGAATCAGAAATTGCGCGGATTGTCGTCTTATAAGTGCATACGCCTCTTTGTGTGGGATGCTCGGTAAAAATACCGAAATCCCCATATTTGCAATACCAGCACTCACGGGCAGAGAATAGGCGGTTTGCGTCCTGCTCAAAAGCCTCGCAGATATCGCCTCTTGCAATTTCAAACTTCCCGCTTGACGTCTTTACCTCCGCAGTTCTGTCACGAGGTTCTTCCATAATTAAAGTCACTTCCATAAAGCTAATTTCTTAGCATGGATTATACAAGAAAACCACGGCCGAAAACCGGCCGTGGCGTAATTGTTGAAAAATTGGCGTAAATGTTAAAATATGTCGATTGTTAGTTCGTGATTCATAAGTGAAGAAGCACACGAGTGCGAAACACATTGTCCTGCGCGGTAAATTCCACTATGCCATTGTGCCGCTCGGCGGTGTAAGCCATGCTCTTTGTTCCGGTTCCACCGCCAGGCTTCTCCGATCTGGGGAAGCCGTTTTCAAAGACGATGGTATCTGCACATGAGTTTTCGACAACAATGTGAAGCTTTCCTGCTCCATTATAAACTGAATAAGCAATCTTTATGGTGATGAATCTCTCCGTACCTTCAGGTGTACGCAGGCAGCCCTCTACGGCATTCTCAAAGGAGTTTGCAAGGATTGAAACCAGCGCGACCTCGTCCATAGGAATACTTTCCGGAATACGCGCATCTATTTCTGTTTTAATGCCGCTCACTCTTGCCCGTGCGGCCCATCTTGACAGAATGACATTCGCCGCGGGATGCTGACAGATGTCCGAAAGGGCCGTGCCCTCCGTTCTCCGCGTCTGTGCATTCAGATAAGACATCGCTTCCTGCGTTTTTCCGCCCTCCATCATAGATAAAAGCGTGTCGTAGTGATGGCGAAGATCGTGGCGGTCTCGACGTGTTGCATTGATGGCATTTTTCTGTTCTTCCAGCTGTTCTTCCCACATCTTGTTTTGCTGAGCAAGGATTCTTTCCCGCTCCTGAGCCTCATATTTTCCAACGATTGCACTGATTGATTGAAAGATCAGCCAGTAGACGCTGAAAAACACCAGATAAGAACTTGCGACGAGATACCAGCGGTTGTCAGCCTCATACCAGTAGAAACGCGGGACATATAGAATAGCGGCCTCCAGAACATAGAAGAAGAAAGCAGCCAGAGTGATTAAATGCCACTCTTTTCCGAGAACATCCACCAGTTTCCGGAAGCGAGGACGCAGATATTTGAAATTGAAAAACAAAAGTGCGCTGAACAGCACAGTTCGGATTATTAAATACTGAATATGATAGCTGAGCTGCGTGGTATAAGTGGAGCATAAATCCGCAAGGTAGCATATGCCAAGGTACAAATTGAACTGAGTGAACATGACAAAAAGGGATATTGCCCATTTGTCTGCCGAACAGATAATAAGCAGGATCAGACACAATCCAATTTCAACGGGTATTATCAGGCGCTCCGCCATTTCCTGCCCGTATACAAAAAGAAAGGCACAATATGACCCGGCAACCGCAATGTAAATTGAAACGGTAATTGCGACACGGTTTTTTGCGGGTTTCCTCAGCTTTATGAGCGAAAAGAAAAACAAACTGATGTAAGCTGCCGTCTGTAAAAAGCGTAGGGCCACCAACACACCTAAAACTATAAGCATAAGGCTCAACTCCTTTCAGCGGCTGCAGCTGTAATCCATGTACAGTTTTCTAAGGTCTGTATATTTTCGGCTGAGAATCGGAATTCTCGCCCCGGTTGAGAAAGCCACGTTCCTGGATGTAAGTTCAACGATATAGTCCATATTTATGATATAAGTACTGCCGCATTTGTAAAAACGCGGTTCTTCTAGCAATTCGAATAGCTCGCTTGAGGATTTGCGAACATTGATTACTCTGCCATCTGACAAGAATAATTTCTGGACATGGTTATCAGTTTCAGAGTATACCAGCTTATTCAAATCCACACGGCTGATGCCCTCCGTTGATTTAATTGTAATATAAACCTCGTCTTTTTTTGTGAACTTATCCATCGCCTTGTCAAGCGCTGCAAAGAATTCTTTTTCGGAATAAGGCTTAACCAGATAATGGGCGGCATCCAACGAAAAAGCGTCTATCGCATGGTCACGCGATGTGGTAAGAAAGATAATCTGGCACTTATCACCCATAGCTCGCAGTTCCCGGGCCGCTTCCGTGCCGATAATGCCTGGCATATATATATCAAGAAGCAGAACATCAAAGCCGCCCTTTTGCTCCACATGAGTAAGCAGTTCCAAAGGGGAAGAGAAAAAATCCATTTTTATTTCGTAGTGCATATGCTCACAGGCGTATTTCTTGAGTAAATTGCCAGCACGTTCAAGCTCCTGTGGCATATCATCGCAGATGGCAATGTGCAGCAAGGCAATCACCTCCTGTTATCCATATTGTAAACAGCATTGGGGACTTCACGATAGCGCGCCATCGTAAGCGTCATTTGCGTTTCACTGTGTGCGCCAGATTTTACCTGCGTAATGATGATAGCATAATGATTTGAAGATTTCAAATTATGATTAATTATCTTGCATGAAGTGAGTTGGATGATGCTTACTCCTTTGATTGGGAGCTAAAGCCATAAGCAGGCGTCATTCGGCGAGAATAGCGCCTCCGCATAGAACAATGACGCCCGCACCGATAAACAGAAAAAAGGGCGGACGGCCAAAGCCGCCCGCCCTTCAAAGGGATTTATGCCTGTTTCACTTTTGTCGATATAATTCCCAGCCTTATTTGCCGTGGCCTTTTGTATTGCTTTTTAAAGGATATTATTGCAAAATATTTGTGCAAGCGCACCTATTTTAGAAGCATTGTTATTATATTTTTGAACGCATTATGTGCGAGACAATTTTATATCCGAGTTTTTCATAAAGTCTCAGGGCGTTTTCGTTTTCCGTAAGAACATTCAGCTCGATATAATCGGCTCCGCGGGTTTTTGCCCATTTTGCTGCGGATGAAAGCAGCATCGATCCTGCTCCAATGCCACGTGAAGATGGTTCTACATACAGATCGATGACACTTGCAAATTTGTGTGGGACAAAAGTCTCATATGGAGGCGTTTGGCCCATCTCTACATGTACAAAGCCAATGAGGCACCCGTTTTCCTCGGCTGCGAGGATATCAGCATCGTTACTTCTGACTACGCTTATAGGGTAATCAGGGTAAGAGTTTGCTTTTTTGTAGTATTCAGGCTGCTGAGAGGCATTGTGCGCAAAAAAGTCTTCGTAGAATATCCTTATGGCCTCAATATCGTTTATACCTGCGGTTCTTATATCCATGCATTATCCACCTTCCTTTTTGATGTGGCGTATTAAAAGTCCCGTCTGGATTGATTATGTCATGGATTTTAAGTGATGGCAAGCCTTAGGTGGTGAGACTTCATATTTGACTGGAGGCGAAAGAATGAGGATTATCCAGACATGGGATGATCGTAATTATGATCCTGCGTGGAAACGCTTTGTTCGCCGCGCCTCCCGTGCCGTTATTATACGAAACGGAAAGGTAGCCATGGTGAAAAGCACCGTGGAGGGATACTACAAATTTCCCGGCGGAGGAGTAAAGCGCGGGGAGGGCCGTATCGGTGCCCTTATAAGGGAAGCGAGAGAAGAAGCGGGGCTTTCCATCATCTTTCATTCGATCAGAGAGATTGGTATGATGAGGGAGATAAGAAAGAGCATATACGGCGAACAGATATTTGACCAGAGGTCTTATTATTATCTTGCAAAGGTCAAAAATAAAATCTTACCCCAAAAGCTTGAGCCATACGAACAGGAACTTGGCTTTGAACTAAGGTTTGTTGATGCTCAGATTGCATATCAAAGCAATATAGAGTTGGCCGGGGGTCAGACTGACGGATTTGTTTTGCGGGAAGCGCGTGTACTTAAGGAAATAATTGACGGCGGGATATAGAAGCCCGTCCCCAAGGTTGTTTTGAAGGCCTGTGGGGACGGCTTTTTTTAAATTGCGTAACCCATTTCGCAAAGGATGTTTCTAAGACGATGGGAAAGGATCTCGCTGCACTCGCACAGGGGCATTCTGAGGTATCCGCTGTCTTTGCCCAAAAGCTTCATGGCGCATTTGAGAGGGATTGGGTTGACATCTTCAAAAAGCGCTTTTGTCAGCTCACCGTATTTCAGCTGTATGGAGAGGGCTTCTGCCGCATGTCCGTCAAAATAAGCCTGACACATATCATGAACAGCCTTTGGGGCGATATTTGAAAGCACGGAGATAACTCCAGAAGCGCCAAGAGACAAAAAAGGCAGGGTCATGTCGTCGTTGCCGCTGTAGATATAGAAATCTTCTGGGCAGATGCGCCTTGTTTCAAGCGGCAGAGTAATATCGCTTGAGGCCTCTTTTACCCCTATTATGCGGGGATGAGACGAAAGCTCACGATATGTCTGCGCTGTGCAGCTCAGGCCGGTGCGCGAGGGTACGTTGTAGATTATAACCGGCAGCTTTGCCCTGTCGGCAATATAGGTGAAGTGTTTTATAAGCCCTTTCTGGGATGTCTTGTTGTAGTATGGTGTTACGATTAAAAGTCCGTCTGCGCCAAGCTCATATGCGGCGACTGACATCCCAAGCGCATGCCCCGTGTCGTTTTTTCCCGTCCCAGCGATAACAGGGACACGTTCTTTTACCCTGAATATGGCAAAGTTTAAAAGCGCCAGGAACTCGTCGTCGCTCAAAACCGAGCCTTCTCCCGTTGTGCCGGCAACTACAAGGGCGTCCGCGCCTGAGGCTATCTGGTATTCTATCTGGGCCTCGAAGCAGTCGAAATCTATTCTGCCGTCGTGATCAAAAGGGGTTATAAGAGCTGTGGCACATCCTTTGAACAATTCTTTTTTCATAATAGCTCACCTCTGTAAGATATATTTTCTGCTTTGTAAGCTATATGATACAAAATAAAAAGCCATTCGCAAAAACGAATGGCTTGAGATCAAAGTTCAAAGTCTTTTTCCGAAAACGCTTTTATCGCGGCGGGTTTTGGCGGAATCCTTTTAAGCGGATCGTATTTGAATTTTCTGCAGGTGTGCTCGGCTGACACAGGCCCTCTTTTCCTGCATAAGACAGTGTCGCAGTCAAGCGGAACGGAGTTTTCGCACAAAGCGCATATATGCCGTATGTCTTTATTGAAAAGCATCTCATACCCTCCGCTTAATAGAATACATCAATTATAGTATTTTTTGAGTGGCTTTACAATGATTTTTTGACGATAAATGGCGCAGGTATTTAAAAACAGCTTATTTCGCTTTTTTGCCAAAATCCATTGTCAAGAAGGATAATAGAAGGGCCAGCGCAAGATAGATGCCCATTACTATTATAAAATACATCGGGCTTGCAATATAGTAACCGTTTGCATATATGGGCGCACAAACTGACGCCTCTTTGAGAAAGTATATGGAGAAGGCGTATGTCATAGCTGAAGAGATGACGGCGTGAAGCATCTTGCCTTTGAAGTATCCGCTCATGGAAATGGGTCTGTCTCCCATGAGAGAGATCACTTGGCTGTGTACGGAGATGCCGCCCCAGCCGATGATAAAAGCACAGAGGGCCATTGCTCCGGGCACCCCGAGCCCAGCCGCGGCCACAGAGGATACTCCGCCTGTCATCTCAAATATGCCTTCTACAAGAGCGGAAGCCACCTTTGGTTCAAGAAAGAACAGCAGCTTTATGAATAACGAGATAAAACCGCAGCGTTTCAAAAAGGCCATAAGCGACGAGAAAAATATTACGAAGCCGCAGACGTTAAGCATTGCCGTAAACGAAGAACTTACCGAAGAAACAAAGGCGGATGGAAAGCGCTGGCTGGTGCTGGCAGGGGCAGTGCACGGACGGTCAGGCGTTTTTGGGCTGAAAAATCCGGAAACCATGCCTATGAGAAGGGCCGAGGCTATATGGCAAAGATATATGACCGCCCCTGCCTTAAGGCTGCCGAAAATTGAGGCCCCCACGGCCGAGAAGATGAAAGCCGGGCCGCAGTTGCTGCAGAAAATGAGCAGGCGGGAGCATTCGCCGGCGCTGCATGAGCCGTTGTCGTAAAGATCGAAGGCCGTTTTTGCTCCTACCGGGTATCCGCCGATAAGCCCCATGACAATGGCTGGTGAGCAAGCGCCAGGCAGGCGGAACAGCAGCCGCAGCGGCTTTGCCATAAACTTTGAAAGGCTCATGGCAAAACCTGAGGATATAAACAGGGACGAGAGGACGAAGAACGGGAAAAGCGAGGGTATCACTACCCTCAGGCATAGAGAAATACCGTTTGTGGCCGCAGCCGACACATCTTTAGTGAATAGGATGAGCCCCGCTCCGAATAAAGTAATAAGGCAAAAGGTAAGGTTTGACAAAAGGCGTGAAACGATTGGTCTGTCCATAGTTAACGCTCCTTGAAAAAGACTTGCTTACAATAGATGTATATTCCGTTTTTGGGAGGTAATTACTTTGAAAGACAGCGGAGTGAAAGAAAAATTGTATCAGGCAGCTGAAAAATGGGACCTGTGGGGTTACGGCGGCTTTGGTCTCCCGAGAATGGAGCTTGAGGGTGACCGGTATTTTCTTATTGAACAGCATGACGGCATACTCGAGTACGGCCCTAATCTAATAAAGGTTTCTGCGGAGGAAATGGTGATAACGATCTGCGGTATGGATATGGAGATAGCCTCAATGGATAAGGGAAGCCTTGCCGTCAGGGGCAGGATAGCGTCGATCGAGTTCAAGCGGTGAAACTTTATGATCAAAAAAATGATAAGATTTTTCAGAGGATCGGTCACGCTTGAAGTGACAAGCGCTTATGTTGAGCGATTTCTCAATATGTGCTGGGCCGGCGGTGTTGAGATATGGGGCATAAGAAGGCTTGGAGAGGACAGGATAAGAGCGGGCATGTCCGTCCGCAATTATCTGAGAGTAAAGCCTTTTGCCGAACAGTGCATGTGCAGTGTCAAAATTACCGAAACAAGCGGCATAGCACATGCACTCAGCCCGTTTAGAAAAAGGTATTTTCTTATAGCCTCGGCTTTCATCTGCGCATTCGTATGTTTTTTGTCCACACGATTTTTGTGGAGGGTAACTATCAGCGGGTGCGAGAGCATATCCCAAAGGGAGATATGGAATCAGCTTTCTGATCTTGGGCTCAGGACAGGAAAGCTTTGTTCATCTATCGATACAAATAACATAAAGCTTGAGCTTATGTCGATGCGTGACGATATTGCCTATGTAACGATAAATATGAGCGGAACCGAGGCATATGTCAGCATTGTCGAGCGAGACATGAATCAGCAAATAGTGCCTGAAAAACAGCCATGCGACATAATCAGTGACAAGACCGGTGTTATTGAGAACATGCAGGTTCTGCGTGGGGATAGCAAGGTTTCAGTGGGTGACGCAGTCGTGCCGGGAGACCTTCTTGTATCGGGAACTATAACAAGCAGCCAGGGTGAAACAAGACTTATCGGATCAATGGCCGATATCACCCTAAAAACTTACAGAAAAGTTAAACTGGCGCTCAGCCGGGAAATATACGGGCTTGATGAAACTGGCGCAAAAAGGGTATATTACAGCATTATTATAGGAAGGCGCCGTATTGAAATGCCCCTTATTGAAAAAATGCCTTTCGCATGTTATTATAAAACAAAAGAAACGCTGGAGTTGCGGAACGATAAGGGCTTTTCGGTTCCTGTGGCCCTTGTGAAAGAGACATATTACGAATGCACGCCCCGACTGCTCGAGCTTTCAGAAAACGCCTGTGCCGAGATCCTTGAGCAGTCATGCGCCGATACCCTTGCGGCCTTGTGTCAGGGCGGAGAAGTTAAAACATCCGGTTTTGAGTATTACTTTGGGGAAGACTCCATATACGGCGTGCTTTCAGCGGAATGCGTCGAAAAGACCGGGACTGAGAGGGCAATTCAATAAACAGGAGAAATAATTGATGACAGAGCAGTCGGTAAACGTAGAGCGCATCGAGCAGATAATCAATCTGTTTGGCTCCTTTGACAGCAATATCAAGCTTCTCGAGAAGGAGTACGATGTCCATATCGTCAACAGGGAAACGGAGCTGAAGATCACAGGAGAAGCAGAAAACGTCATGAATGCCAAACAGGCCGTCGAGGCCCTTTTGGGGCTGGCGGCACGAGGCGAAGATATATCTTCTCAAAATGTAAACTATATCATATCCCTTGTACGTGAGGGGCAGCAGGATAAGATCGAGCAGATGGGCAAGGGCGTTATCTGCGTTACTGTACGCGGAAAGCCTGTCAAAGCTAAAACTTTGGGGCAGCAGACATATGTGGATTCTATCGTCAAGAATATAATTACCGTCGGCGTAGGCCCTGCGGGCACAGGAAAAACATATCTCGCCGTGGCCTGTGCTGTGGCTGCGTTCAGGGATAAACAGGTCAACAAAATAATTTTGACGCGTCCTGCCGTCGAGGCCGGAGAAAAGCTGGGGTTTCTTCCCGGCGATTTGCAGAACAAGGTAGATCCTTATCTAAGGCCTCTTTACGATGCTCTTTTTGACATGTTTGGCCCTGAGGCATATCACCGTTACCTTGAAAGGGGAAATATTGAGGTAGCGCCGCTTGCATATATGAGAGGCCGTACCCTTGATGATGCCTTCATAATACTTGACGAAGCGCAGAATACTACTCCGGAGCAGATGAAGATGTTCCTTACAAGAATCGGCTTCGGCTCAAAGGCTGTCATAACAGGGGATATAACACAGATAGATCTTCCTACAGGCAAGATAAGCGGCCTTAAGGAGGCTATGCACATCCTTAAGGGTATAGACGATATC
This sequence comes from Clostridiaceae bacterium, assembly GCA_034926865.1. Taxonomy (GTDB): domain Bacteria; phylum Bacillota; class Clostridia; order Oscillospirales; family Butyricicoccaceae; genus RGIG1902. Next base: position 86,971 of record JAYFQP010000003.1, on the reverse strand, counting down.
GCTGTCTGCACCTTTGATCACAGGGATGTGGTGCGCCATGAGCTTGTGGCTAAAATCATAAAGGCATATGAGAGGCAAGATCAGGAAAAAAACAAAAAGCAGGAAAGGAAGCGTACTTTCCATGTCAAAAATAAAGATTAAGATACTTGGCAGGCGCGCTCTTCGGGACAAGAATGCCGAAGCGCTTATCAGAAAAGCCGCATCGGCTGCTTATGATGTTTTTGAATATCCCTTTGATGCTTCTGTTGATATAACAATGACCGACGATGACGGGATAAGGGATATAAACCGTGATTTCAGAGGGGTGGACAGGCCTACCGATGTTTTGTCGTTTCCGCTAAATGAGTTTATGGAGGGGACGGCGCCTGATGACGCAGAGGTTGATTTAGACCCTGATACGGGCACGCTTCCGCTTGGAGATATGATAATCTCAGTGGAACGCGCAAAACAGCAGGGAGAAGAGCTTGGCCATGGGTTTGAGCGCGAGTGCGCTTATCTTACAGTACACAGCATACTTCACCTATTGGGTTATGACCATATGGATGAAGGGGAGCAGAAGGCCGCGATGCGCGAGATGGAAGAAAGCATAATGACTCAAATAGGACTTGAGAGGAAATAGATAATAAATGGAAGTAATTAAAACAGGGGTATTTTCCGTTGTCGGCAGGCCAAATGTGGGAAAATCCACCCTTATGAATGCTCTTTGCGGCACAAAGATTGCTATTGTTTCGGATAAGCCTCAGACTACACGCACACGTATAACGGGTGTGCTTACAAAAGGCGAATACCAGATGGTGTTCCTTGATACGCCGGGCCTGCACAAGCCTAAGAATCGCCTGGGAGATTTTATGGTAAAGATAGTCAATGAAACGGTATCGGATGTTGATACCGCAATTTTGCTTGTCGAGCCTGTGGCGAGAATTGGCATACCCGAGCAGATGCTTATCGACAGGATAAAGCAGTTCAACATGCCTGCCATACTCGTCATAAATAAAATCGACACGGTTGAAAAAGAAAAGCTTCTTGAGGTTATGGCCGTTTACGGTCAGGCACATGACTTCCTTGAGATAATCCCGTTATCGGCAAAGACCGGCGATGGATTAGGGCTTTTGGAGGATACACTTAAAGGGCAGTGCTTTGATTCCCCGGCCCTTTTCCCGGAGGATATGGTGTCCGACCAGCCTGAACGTCAGGTAGTTGCCGAGATAATAAGGGAAAAGCTTTTGACGCTTCTAGATAAGGAAGTTCCTCACGGGACAGCTGTGGAGATAGAGCAGTTCAGCGAGCGCGAGGGTTCGGATATAATGGACATAAGCGCTGTCATTTACTGTGAGAGAAACAGCCATAAAGGAATAATTATAGGCGCTAAGGGAGCAATGCTGAAAAAAATCGGCGAGCTTGCTAGAAAAGATATTGAGGATGGCCTGGGGTGCAAGGTCTATTTGCAGCTCTGGGTCAAGGTCAAGGAGGATTGGCGCAACAGTCTTGGGCTAATACGAAATTTCGGCTACGACGAGCGCTAATATTTCCCTCAACCTGCAATATTTTACGAGTGTAACATGAACAAAATCCCAAAGACTAATGTTGAGGTGATTTTCATGCAGGACAATATGTGGAGATTTTTCAAAGAGACGGGACTCACCCAGGCATATCTTTTGTATAAGCTGCAAAGCGGTAAAACAGAGGGCGGAGATATTAAATGAACATAACGGCAGAGGGGATAATCCTGCGGGCCGTCAATTACAAAGAGAGCGATAAGATATTGACCGTTCTTACAAAGGAGCGGGGGAAGATAACCGTAAAGGCTGCCGGCTCAAGGAGAAAGGGCAGCCGTCTTTCTTCGGGAACCCAGCTTTTTTGTTATTCGGAACTGTCGCTGTTTGAAAAAGACGGCAGATTCACCCTTGATGACAGTTATATCAAAGCACAGTTCTACGGACTTTGTGCCGATATAGAAAAGATGGCTCTTGCAAGCTATTTTTCTCAGGTGCTGATGGCCGAGCCAGAAGAAGGCACGGGTGACGGAGAGGTTCTCAGACTTGCGCTTAACAGCTTCTATGCGCTTGAAAAGGGGATTTTCCCACAGCCTGTCATCAAAGCGGCTTTTGAACTCAGGTATATGGCCCTGTGCGGTTATTCCCCTGATATATCATGCTGCCCCATATGCGGCAGCGCGGGGACGGGGGGATACATAAATACGGAAAACGGAACGATGATATGCCAAAGCTGTGCAGGTGACCGGCCCTTCGGCGGGATATTCCTTGACGAAGAGGCGGTGGAGGCGGCAAGGTATATTTTGTCATGCGATATGAAGCGGCTCTTTTCCTTTAATTTGCCAACGGAGTCACTTAAGCGTCTTGTGCGCTTTTGCGAGGAGTATCTTCTTGATAAAACCGAACAGGGCTACAAAGCGCTTGATTTTTATAAATCGCTTTTTAAGCAAGAGGAATAAATAATGACTATGAAAGAAAAATCACTGGCCACCCTTGAATATTTCAAGGTGTTGGAGCTGCTGGCTCAGGAGGCTCAAAGCCAGATGGCCAAAAATCAGGCCATGGAGCTGAGACCATTCGACACTCTTGCCGAGTGCGAACACGCGCAGCAGCAGTGTGCAGATGCAGTATATCTTATGGGGCTTTACGGAAGTCCTTCTCTTTCGGGAATAAAGGATGTATCTAACTCCGTAAAGAGGGCACAGATGGGCGGAAGCCTAAATCCTTCAGAACTTCTGCATATAGCTTCGCTTTTGAGCGCGGCGAGAAGCACAAGGCACTATCTAGAAAATCAGAAGGAGGAAAAAACCTCCATCGACAGCTATTTTTCATCCCTTAGCGGCAACAAGTATCTCGAGGAACAGATAGGTGAGTCTATAGTGTCGGAAGAAGAGATATCCGACAGCGCAAGCTCAGAGCTTTACGATATAAGAAGGCAGATACGTGCCGCCTCATCAAAGATTCGCGATGTTCTGAATAAAGTGGTAACCTCGTCTTCTTATTCTAAGATGCTTCAGGACAGTATCGTTACTCAGCGAAACGGGCGTTATGTGGTTCCTGTAAAAGCTGAGTACCGCGGCTCATTTGCAGGGCTTGTCCATGATGTATCCTCCAGCGGCGCGACGTTGTTCATCGAGCCCTCTGCTGTAGTTGAACAGAACAATGCCTTAAGGGTGCTCTTTTCAAAGGAGCGCGACGAGATTGAGCGTATACTCTATAAGCTCTCGGCTGAGGTTGCGGATTTTGGTGAGGCTATTCAGCGGGATTATGAGCTTTTGTGTGCCATCGATTATATATTTGCCCGCGGCAAGCTTGCCTATAAGCTTAAAGCCTCAAGGCCGAGGCTTGTCGAAAAGGGTCAGACAAGGCTTTTGAAGGCGAGACATCCGCTTCTTGATCAGGATAAGGCTGTTCCGATAGACTTCACTATCGGCGGCTCGGCGGATACGGTAATTATCACAGGGCCTAACACCGGAGGCAAGACAGTAAGCCTCAAGACCCTGGGGCTTTTGACCCTTATGGCGCAGAGCGGCCTTCAGATACCAGCTTCCGAGGGCGGCCAGGTGGCCATATATAAAAGCGTTCTTGCCGATATCGGAGACGAACAGAGCATTGAACAGTCCCTTTCAACGTTCTCTTCTCATATGAGCAATATAGTAAAGATACTCGAGGAGGCCGGCGATAGCTCAATTGTTCTTATGGATGAGCTTGGAGCGGGAACTGACCCTGTTGAGGGGGCGGCGCTGGCCATCGCGATAATCGAGCGGCTGAGGGAAATGGGCTGTAGGGTAGCCGCCACTACGCATTACTCGGAGCTTAAGATGTACGCTCTCGAGACCAAGGGAGTAGAAAATGCCTCCTGTGAGTTTGACGTGGCTACATTAAAGCCCACATATAAGCTCGTATTCGGAGTGCCGGGAAAATCGAATGCCTTTGCCATATCTGAGCGTCTCGGCATAGACAAAGCTGTAATTCAGTCTGCCGGAAGCAAGGTGGATAGTAAAAACAAGCGGTTCGAGGAGGTCATTTCAAAGCTTGAGGAAAAGCGCCAGGCTTTGGAAAGCCGTCTTGGGGAAGCTGAAAAGGAGCTTAGGGACGCAAAGCTTGCAAATGAGCAGGCTCAGAAGCACTTAAGCAGCCTCGAACGTGAGCGCGATAAGCTTATACTTGATGCGAAGCTCAAGGCAAACGAAATAATCGGGCAGGCTAAGCGGACGGCGGACGCCGTTGTTGACGAGGCCAGAAAGCTTAAGCTTAAGGCCGAGGAAGGCGAGGATATGAACCTTGCAGCCGCCAGAGCTGCATTCAGAGGAGAGCTTTCGAAGGCCGAAAAGGAGATATCTTCAAAAAGGGTCGAGAAAAAGGCAATGCCGCTTCCGAGAGAGCTTAAGGCAGGCGACCTTGTGGAAATAGTCAAGACAGGCACAAAAGCTACGGTGCTCGAATCAAGCCCCGACAGCGACACAGCTATCCTTCAGGCAGGCATACTCCGCATAACGGCAAAAAAGAAGGAACTTACGCTTCTGGAAAACCATCAACCCCTTAAGGAGCCCATAAAGCGCAGAAAAGGTGCCGCCCCTGAGCCGCCTAAAGAGCTAAAACAGTCGATAGACGTCAGAGGCATGACGGCAGATGAGGCGCTTATGGAAGTCGACAGATTCATTGACCATGCCGCAAGGTTCCACCTTGAAGGGGTCACGGTCATACACGGCAAGGGGACCGGAGTTTTAAGAGCCGCCATACAGGCCCAGTTAAAGAAAGACCCGAGAATAAAAAGCTTCAGATCGGGAGTTTACGGTGAAGGGGAAATGGGAGTGACGGTGGTCACGCTCAAATAATAAATATATGATAGGGATCGGGACGTTGGTCAATTGCGCTGGGATATTGGCTGGGGGCAGCTTGGGCCTTCTGCTTAAAAAGGGTATGCCGGAGCGCTTCAGAAAGATTGTGTTCGATGCGGCGGCGACAGCTGTGTTTCTGATAGGAGTTGCGGGGGTAATGTCCGCGGGGCTGAAAGCAGCCTCCGACGGCAGCATTACGAGCCAGTATATGCTTATAATGCTGCTGTCGCTGGTGTCGGGGGCCATACTCGGAGAGGCTATGCGGATAGACGCTATGTTCCAGAAGGTGTCTGATATGATAAAAAAAGCTTTTGCAAACGGAGACGGCAATCTGGGAGAGGGGTTCGCTTCCACAACAGTTCTTTTTTGCGCAGGGGCTATGGCAATAATCGGGTCTATTGAGGACGGCGCTTTGGGCAACCCTACGACTCTTTATACAAAGGCGGTGCTTGACTGTATATCCTCGGTGATATTCGGGACGGTCTACGGCGTTGGGGTTTTGCTTTCGGCTGGGTCGGTTTTGATATATCAGGGTGTGCTTACTGTGCTTGCAAATATAATTGCCCCCTATCTCGGCGAGGTTGTCGTCAGCCAGATGTCTCTTGTGGGCTCTGCTGTTTTGATGCTTCTGGCCTTCAATATGTGGGAAATAAAAAAGTTCAATGTGGCGAATCTGATCCCTGCGGCCTTCATGCCGCTTGTGTTCAGCCTGATATCAAGGCTTTTTTGATTACATAATTAAATCCCCCGAAGCGGCATCTTAAAATTTGCTGCTTCGGGGAATTTTTTCAATACACATTGACATGCATCGATGAATATGCTACTATACTTTTAGATAGATTGATAAGTATCGATAAGGTGGTTTTTATGGAAGATTATACAACTGAAGCTGAAATATTCAAGGCGTTGGGCGATGCAAACCGGCTTAAAATACTCAGCATGCTTAAAGGTGGGGAGAAATGCGCCTGCAAGATTCTTGAAGAGCTTGGGATAGGCCAGCCCACGCTTTCACACCATATGAAAATACTTTGTTCTGCAGGGCTTGTTAAGGGGCGGAAGGAAGGCAGATGGGTTCATTATTCGATAGACGGCGAATGCCGGGCAGCGTGGCTAAAAATGTTTGTAGAACTGACCGACGCAAAAGAAGAAGCTTTACTTTGCAAATGCAGAGATGAATATATAAGTGAGGAGAAGAATATATGAGTTACGAAAAAAAGATTAATCTGTATGTTTTGACGGGGTTTCTGGGCGCGGGAAAGACGACCATGCTTCTGGGGCTTATTGATAAAATGAAGGGCAGAAAAATAGGTATAATACAAAACGAGTTTGGGAAACTTTCTATTGACGGGGATATTCTGAGAAGCGGCGATATAGAAATGAAGGAGATAAGCAGGGGGTCTATCTTCTGTTCCTGCCTCAAGCTCAACTTCGTTTCCGCACTTGCCGAGATGGGAGATATGGATATTGACTGCCTGTTTGTTGAAAGCTCAGGGCTTGCTGATCCGTCAAATCTTGAGGAGATACTTGGAGCCGTCGAGGTCATGAAAAGTGGCCAGCCGTATAAGCTGATGGGTGTGATATGCCTTGTTGACGGAGTTGATTTTCTCAATAATGCAGAGGATCTTGAAACTGTTCAGCGCCAGGTGGTACACTGCAATATTGCCCTCATCAACAAACGTGATCTTATAAGCGATGAGCGCGCGGAGGAAATTAAAGCGGCTATCAGAAAGCTTAATTCCACCTGCATGATACTTGAAACAAAATACGGAGAGATTGACCCTCAGCTGTTTGACAAAGACCTCAGCGAGTATAGCTGGGCCGCCTGTGAAGATACGACAAACACGGTTGAGACAAAGCCCAAGACCTTTTCAATCCAGTTTGAGGGGCCTGTAGAGCGAGAAAAGCTGATCACCTTTTTGAAAAGCGTATTGGGAAACAGCTACCGCATAAAGGGCTTTGCTAAGCTTGACTCCGGATGGAGCCAGGTGGATGTGGTAGGCAGCAGGATAGATATAAAGCCCTGCGAGGCTAAAGAATTGTCTCAGATAGTCTTTATATCAAAGGTAGGCATTCAGCTTATCAGAGAGATTAACGACAACTGGAACGATATCGTGAAGCTTCCGGTAAAACTTAAAAATTAGAGGTGTCCAAATGGATATAAAAGTGATCGGCACCGGATGTGACAAATGTACGGCATTATATAAAAATACCATCGAAGCGCTTAAAAAATGCGGCATAGAAGCGAAAGTGGAAAAGATTGAGGATCTTATGGATATCGTACGCCTTGGAGTCATGTCTGCTCCTTCTCTGATGATAGACGGGAAACTGGTCATAAGCGGGAGGATATCAACCGCTGAAGAGATAGCTAAAATATTGGTAAAGGCCATCTGAGCACAAAAACGTTCTTTAGCAGCATCGAATATGTCGTTCTTGCTTTGTAAAAACGAGAAATATTAACTATATTTAATGCCATTGGCGTGTTTTGAATTGGTAAAATATACTGATTTTTTGCTCTACAACACCCTAATCCCTTTGTTTTTTGACGTATTTATCAAAAGCTTATTGCATTTTTTATGGATTTCTGATAATCTATGAAATGTAAGTATGGGTTAGCCCATAAGGGAAAGCGAGGGGTTGTATGTTTTCTAAGGAAATTACGGTCAACAACCAGGTTGGTCTTTATGCGAGACCGGCGACATTCTTTATTCAGAAAGCTAATGAATATAAGAGCACTATTATGGTTGAAAAGGAAGAGCGTAAGGTAAACGCCAAGAGCCTTTTGGGCGTGTTGTCTCTTGGCATCACAAGAGGCACGACCATAACTGTATCGGCCGAAGGAGCAGATGAGGAAGAGGCTGTTAATGCACTCTGTGACCTTGTCGCATCCAATTTTGGCGAATAATTCGGTTTGTGAAGAGGGACGCCGCATGGTAATCATGCGGCGTCTTTTAAGTATTATACGGAGGCAAGGATGGATTTTGAACAGCTGAAGCAAAAAGCCCATGATCTTCCCAGAGAGCCAGGAGTATATATTATGAAAGATTCCCATGGGGAGATAATATATGTTGGCAAAGCCAAGATACTAAAGAACAGGGTAAGCCAGTATTTTGCGAATCTGGCGTCTCATACCGCCAAAACTAGGCAGATGGTATCGCGTATCGACAGCTTTGAAACGATATTTGCCAACAGCGAGTTTGAGGCCCTGCTGCTTGAAAACACTCTGATAAAAAAGCACAAGCCTAAATATAACATTCTTCTTAAGGACGATAAGGGGTACCCTTTTGTGGCGATAAACCATGATCCTTACCCCAAGTTTTCTATAGAATCCATCGTAAACGATAAAAACAAGGAGTATTACGGGCCTTATGGGGCAAGGGGCTCGGCCAAGGCCGCAATAGACCTTTTGCAGCAGACCTTTCTTTTGCCGACATGCTCTAAGGTTTTTCCCCGGGATATAGGCAAAAGCAGGCCTTGCCTAAGATATCAGATGAAAAGGTGCTGCGGGGTTTGCACAGGCAAAATATCCGAAAAGGAATATGGCGAGCTTATCGACCAATGCCGAAGCCTCCTGAAAGGCAACGGCAAAGATCTGGAAAAGAGGCTTGGGGCCGATATGGAGAGGTATGCCGAGGAGCTTGAGTTTGAAAAGGCCGCGGCCTGCCGTGACAGGATAAAAAACCTTCAAAAGATGGGCCTTCGCCATACGGTTACCGGCGGCAGGCTTTCAGACAGAGATGCGCTGGCCTTTGTCACTCGTGGGGCAAGATCATGCATATCGATGCTTTCATTCGTGCAGGGGAGTCTGATAGACAAAAAGGTCAATTTTTTTGACGGGCTTGAGGCTGAGGATATGCAGGATGCCGTTGAAAGCTTTATCAAGCAATATTACGGCATATTCCAGAGCGCCCCGAAGGAAATCTGCATAAGCGAACCTATGGAGGACACAGCTCCGCTTGAAGAATACCTTTCGGGCCTGAGAGGAAGCAAATGCGTCATAACCTGCCCCAAAAGAGGGGAGCGCCTGCGCCAGGTCAGGCTGGCTGAGAGCAACGGGATGCTTGAGCTTGAGACGCTTGAGAAAAGGGAACAAAAGTCAAAGAAACTTCTTGAGCTTTTGAGTGACATAATATCTGTGGATGAGCTTCCGCACAGAATTGAGGCGTACGATATATCAAACACGGCGGGTGATCTGCCCGTTGCCTCTATGACTGTTTTTGAAGATGGAAAGCCGGCTAAAAAGGATTATAAAAAGTTTAAAATAAAAACCGCTCGCGGGGGGGACGACTACGGCGCCATGGCTGAGGTTGTGGGCCGGCGGCTTGACCGGGCGCTTGGCGGGGATGAGAGCTTTTTGCCGCTGCCCGACCTTATGCTTATTGACGGGGGCAAGGGGCAGACAAATATAGCCTTTTCGGAAGTCAGGGCAAGAGGACTTACCATACCTGTTTTCGGCATGGTAAAAGACGATAAGCACAGGACAAGGGGCCTTGTTTCTTCTGAAGGGCAGGAGATAGGCATAAGCGCGACTCCGCAGATATTTGCCTTTATCGGCAGGATACAGGAAGAAACGCACCGCTTTGCCATAGAGTATCACCGAAGCCGAAGGGGAAGCGAGATGAAGAAAAGCGTGCTGGACGAAGTCGAAGGCGTCGGCCCGGGAAGACGCAAAAAACTGCTAGACAGGTTCGGCAGCGTAAAGGCCATGCGTCAGGCTGATTTGGAAGACATAGCAAAGATAGTGCCCCGCGCTGTTGCAGAGAATATCAAAAGAAAGCTAACGGAGGAAAATAATGAGGATCATCAGCGGGAGCCTCAGGGGTAAGCGTCTTGAACCGCCTAAGGGCATGACTACTCGCCCTACTACCGATAGGGTCAAGGAGGCGCTTTTCAGTATAATACAGTTTGATATAGAGGGAGCAAGGGTCCTGGACCTTTTTGCTGGGTCGGGTCAGCTTGGCCTTGAGGCATTATCAAGGGGGGCGGAAAGCTGTGATTTTGCGGAGCATGACAGAAATGCGGCGGCAGCCGTTGCGGAGAATATTTCTGCCTGCGGGATCCCCGGGGAAAAGGCAAGGCTTCACAGGGCCGATTCCTTTGCGTTTTTATCTGGGCAAAAGCCTGCCAGCTTTGATATAGTGTTACTCGATCCTCCGTATGGAGGCGATTTGCTGCGCCGGGCATTAGAGCTTTTATGCAGGTTTGACATATTGACAGAGAATGGTATAATAATTTGTGAAAAAGATCCAAATGACGTCATAGAGCCGCTTCCTGATGGATTGGCCCTGACGAAAGAATACAAGTACGGTCAAATCATGCTTTGCAAAATAATTAAAGGGGAGAAACAGGTATGAGGACGGTTGTTATTCCCGGAAGCTTTGACCCTATGACATGTGGCCATGTAGACCTTATAAAAAGAGCGTCTGTGCTTTTTGATGAGATATTTGTGGTGGCTATGATAAACGATCAGAAAAAGTATACCTTTACTCCGGATGAAAGACTTGCTATAATGAAGTATGATTTGGCGGGCATTGAGAATGTATCTGTAGAGTTTTACGGCGGGATGCTGTATGAATATCTCAGTCAGAAAAAGGCCTGCGCTATCGTTAAGGGCATCAGGGACCCTGACGATACAAGCTACGAGATATTCATGGCAAACTTCAACAGGGTGCATTATCAAGGGGCAGATACGATACTTCTTCCGCCGCGCCATGGATTTGAGAGAATAAGTTCATCATATGTAAAGGAGCGCTGCCGGAAAGGCCTTTCTCTTGAGGGCCTTGTGACAAAGCATACGGCTCAGATGCTTGTTAAAAAAATGGAGGACGAAAAATGGCTGGAAATGTAATAGACGAGCTTGTAAACACATTGTACGAGACTATTGATGATGCCCCTTCGGTTCCGCTCAGCAATAAATGCCTTATCGAGAGGGAAAAGGCTCTTGACATACTTGAGGAGATAAGAGCTAATCTGCCAAGCGAGCTTAAGATGGCCAACGAGATTGTAGAAAAGAGAAACGATTTTTTAACAGCCGGAAAGCGGGAATATGACTCCAAGCTCAAGCAAGCTGATGAAATGGCCAAACAGAAGGTGAACGATCACGATATTGTTATCGAAGCAAGAAAAAAGGCGGCTGAGATAATAGCTAACGCTGAAGGCCGTTCCAGGGAGCTTATGAAGGCTGCCTCCTCCTATTGTGACGACGCAATGAAACGTACTGAGGTGCTTGTTGATCAGACCCTTGAGCAGGTCAAGACAACCAGGACGCAGTTCCTTGCGGCTATGAAGGATTATAAACAGCAGCAGTAAAATTTATGATTTATGCCCTCTGCACTTATGTGCAGGGGGCATTTTTGTTTTTGTCGGCCCAGCAAAAGCGAACAGATGTTTTATATTCAGAAAAGTCACGTTTTTTGCTAAAAAAAGGTCCTTTTGCAGGCATAAAAATTCCTTTTAAGCTATTGCTTTTTCTCGGTGTGATAGGTATAATTAAAACATGTTAGTGGCATTTGGTGGTGAAAAGGTTAATTTGGTGGTAAGAAAGTGAGGTGTTGGCGGGATGAGAGGTGAATATCTGCATTCTGTCGATACCAAGGGGCGGATGATCTTTCCTGTTAAGCTTAGGGAAGAGCTTGGCGAGGGCTTTGTTATTTTTAAAGGCCTCGACGGCTGCATCAGCGTCTATTCTCACGATGACTGGGAGGCTTTCGAAAACAAGATCGCATCTCTGCCGATTGCAAAGGCAAGAAAGCTTCAGCGTTTTTATTCTGCCAACTATCCGTGTGAGCCCGATAATCAGGGGAGGATACTTTTGCCGCAAAGTCTCAGGGAATATGCGGGGATAACAAAAGATGTCATCGTTGCCGGCATTCAGAAAAGAGCCGAGATATGGGATGCCGAACGGTGGAAGCAATATAACAGAGATGTAAGCTCCGATGACATAACCGAAATTCTTGAAGAGGAGAACATCTAATGGAGTTTTCACATGTGCCGGTACTCCCGCAAGAGTGCATAAAGGGCCTTGATATAAAGCCGGACGGCATATATGTCGACGGAACAACAGGCGGCGGAGGGCATTCCTTTCTGATCGCTTTAGGACTTTCGGATAAGGGAAGGCTAATATGCATTGACCGAGACAATGACGCACTTGAGGCGGCGGGCATCCGGCTTGCACCTCTTAATAAAAACATCACCTTTGTTAAAAGCAATTTCTGCGATATAAAAGAAGTTTTAAAAGATCTTCAAATAGAGAAAATAGACGGTATTTTGTTCGATCTTGGGGTGTCAAGTTTTCAACTCGATAATGGAGACAGAGGGTTTTCATATATGACTGACGCCCCGCTGGACATGAGAATGGACAGGGATCAGAGTCTCAGCGCCTATGAGGTTGTAAATGAATACAGCCGTGAGGAGCTTAAAAGGATAATAAAGGATTACGGCGAAGAACGTTTTGCCGGCCCGATTGCTTCGGCAATATGCCGCAGGAGAGAAGATAAGCCTATAGGCACGACGCTTGAGTTTTCCGATATAATTAAAAGCGCTATGCCTGCAGCAGCCAAAAGAGAAAAACAGCATCCGGCAAAAAGAACATTCCAGGCCATAAGAATAGAGGTTAACGGCGAGCTTGCGGCTGTTGAGCAAGCGGTGGGGGATTCTGTTGCGTGCCTTGCTCAGGGGGGCAGGATAGCTGTAATAAGTTTTCACTCTCTAGAGGACAGGATAGTAAAAAAAGCTTTTGCTTTTTTGGCACAGGGGTGTACATGTCCCAAGGAATTTCCTGTATGTATCTGTGGCAATAAACCTAAGATAAAGCTGATTTCCAAAGGGGTTATTACGGCAACTGAGGATGAGCTTGAGCGCAATACAAGATCAAGAAGCGCCAAGCTGAGAATAGCCGAAAAGTTATGATAGGCCTTCTGGCCGGAAAGGTGTGAAAAATATGGCATATATGGGACAAGCGGCCGCTTATGAGCGGGATTATGAATATACCAAACCCAGCAAGCCGGGGATAACTGTGCTCCCGGAGAATAATAACGTTAAAAGGTCCGTTGCCAAAAAGGCACCTTATGTAAAGTATTTCGCTATGGTGGTCTGTGTGTTCGCCACACTTTTGTGCATACTTTCGAGCTATAGTAAGGTAACTGAGCTGACTGCGCAGACAGATAATATGAAAACAGAAATTACAAAGCTCAAGGGAGATGCCAATGCACTCAACGCAAAAAAAGAGCAGCGTTTCAATCTTGAATATGTAGAGCAGGTAGCTGTCAATACACTCGGTATGGTAAAGCTGGATAAAAATCAGATCACTTATGTTACGATATCCAATCCCGAAAAAATCACAATAGCCGCCGAAGAAGACAAAAGCTCTGCAATTGTATCTGGAATAGTCAAAAGCTTCAATGCTGTTGTGGAATATCTCAACTGAAAGCTTTATATAAATGAATGAAGCTCCTTTTGGAGGCTTCCAAAGTATTTTGAGAAGGAGTGAGGAGGGCCGAGGCCGTTCCTTACTCCGGTTTTTTCATCGGAACAACCCCGGAGGAGATATGCAGAGAAAAGCTGACAGTATTATGAGAAAGCGCCTTATGTTCGTGGCAGTTGTGTTTGGAGTATTGTGTTTTATCGCTTTGGCGGGGAAAATATTTTATCTTCAGGTATTCAAGCACGAGGAATACCAGCAGAAGGCTATCAGCCAACAGACAAGGGATAAGACGGTACCTGCGGCAAGGGGAACGATATATGACCGCAACATGAAGCCTCTTGCCATAAGCGCGGGCACCGAGATGGTGACACTTGAAGCAGTCAAGATAGACGATGAAGCTCAGGGAGAGCTTATAGCCAAAAATCTAAGCGAGATACTTGGCCTGGATTATGAAGCGGTTCTTCAAAAGGTACAGGCCAAAGGAACATACGCCGTAATAAAAAAGAATGTTGAAAAAGAAGTTGCAGATAAGGTAAGGACTTTTGTATCAGAAAACGCGATAGATTCGGTTTACATGGTCAATGATACTACGAGATATTACCCATATGGGAATTTTCTCTCGCATACGATTGGCTTTGTTGGAACTGATAATCAGGGGCTTTACGGCCTTGAATCATATTATGACAGTGTGCTTAAGGGAATCAACGGAAGGGTTATCAAGGCGGCAAACGCCAAGGGAGCCGAAATGCCGTTTGATTATGAGATGTATTATGCGGCTCAGGATGGCAACAGCCTTGTACTTACGATCGACGAGGTCATCCAGCACTATCTCGAGAAAAACCTTGAAACGGCCTATGCTGACAATAAGGTGGCTGACCATGTCACAGGCATAGTGATGGACGTTAACACGGGGGCGGTATTGGCTTTGGCCAACAAACCGGATTTTGACCTCAACAACGCTTTTACCATATCAAATGCGGACGTTGCAAAGCAGATATCTGAGATGCCCGACGGAGAGGAAAAAAGCAAGGCCCGCAGCAACGCCCTTTCAAACCAGTGGCTTAACCTTGCCATAACGTATACATATTACCCGGGCTCAACTTTTAAGATAATCACTGCGTCGTCAGCCCTGGAAGAAAAGGTCATTTCTACGGCCTCGACTTTTTATTGCCCCGGCTACCGTCAGGTAAGGGACAGGAAAATAAGCTGCTGGAAGACAGCCGGGCACGGCTCGGAGACTTTTGTTGATGCAATAAAAAACTCCTGTAACCCTGCCTTTATGGAGATAGGTTCGCGCCTTGGAGTAGCTAATTTCTATAAGTATTATAAGGCCTTCGGCCTCAGCGAAAAAACAGGGGTAGACCTGCCGGGAGAATCGGTGGGCTTCTTCTGGGATATTGATAAAATGAGCGAGGTCGACCTTGCAGTTGCAAGCTTCGGCCAGAACTTTACGATAACACCTCTTCAGCTCATAACTGCCGTTTCATCGGTAGCAAACGGCGGGGAACTCGTTACGCCTCATGTTGTCGGCAAGATCATAGATTCAGACGGCAATACTGTTTCGGCCACAGAGACAAACGTTGTCAGACAGGTGATTTCAAAAGAAACATCCGATATCATGTGTGATGTTCTTGAGCAGGTAGTAGCTTCCGGAACCGGCAAGAATGCCTATGTTGCCGGATACAGAGTCGCAGGTAAAACAGGAACCACTGAAAAGATAGCAAAACAGAATCAAACAGGCCAGACTAACTTGAGAATATCCTCTTTCATGGCATTTGCGCCTGCCGACGATCCCAAAATAGCTGTGCTTGTCCTTCTTGATGAGCCTACGGTACAGCCTGTTACGGGCGGCATAACCGTAGCTCCTGTCGTGAAAAGAATAATGGAAGATGTGCTCCCTTATCTTGAGGTAGACCCGATGTATACTGAGGGTGAGCTTCAGAAGAGAGATACGACGGTTCCCAATATGATCGGGCTTAATCTCGCACAGGCCAAATCTGCCGCGGGCAATGCGGGGGTCTCTGTCCGTGCTGTCGGAAACGGAGATACCGTCACGGCTCAGGTGCCGTCTTATTCGTCGACAGTTTCCCGCTCATCCACAGTGGTTCTTTATATGGGCAGCGATGTGCCGCAGGCTACCGTTATAGTCCCTGATCTGACAGGATTGGGAGTGTCGGCGGTAAAACAGCGTCTGGCAGCTCTGGGGCTTTATTATAAGAGCGCCGGGACTGAATACGGAACAGGCAATCTAGCCGTTACGAAGCAGGATACCCTAGCCGGAAGTGAAGTTGCCGCAGGAACGGTAATCTCGGTCGAGTTCACAGACCTTAACCAGCTTTCACAGTAAGAAAGGGGAAAAACAATGAAGCTGTCACAGCTTTTGGGTTCATTGGATGTTATTTCATCAAATGCAGATATGGATCTTGAGATATCCTCTATATGTTATAATTCTCTTGCCGTGCAGGAAGGCTGCCTTTTCGTGGCAGTAAGAGGGTTTAAGACGGATGGGCACAAATATATAAAAAGCGCATATGAAAAAGGGGCTGCCGCCGCCATTGTGGAGGAGGCCCCCAAGGATTGTGCCATACCTTATATCCTTGTGAATGACAGCCGAAAGGCCATAGCCGTTTTGGCCTCTGAATGGTTTGGCCATCCGGAGCGCAGGGCAAAGGTGATAGGAGTCACCGGCACTAATGGTAAAACTACGGTGACAAATCTCATAAAAGAGATACTTGAATCAAACGGCCATAAATGCGGCCTTGTAGGAACAAACGGCAATATGATAGGAAGCGAGATGCTTCATACCGAGCGTACGACTCCGGAATCATATGACCTTTTTGAACTCTTTGACCGCATGACGAAGGAGGGCTGTGAATATATCATTATGGAGGTATCTTCTCATTCACTTGTTCTCAACAGGGTATACGGCATTGAGTTCGAAACAGCGGTTTTCACAAATCTTACCCAGGATCATCTTGATTTCCATGTCACTATGGATGAATATGCAAAGGCTAAGGCGATTTTGTTTGACAGATGCCGTCACTCAGTGGTAAATTCAGATGACGCTTATGCAAAAGTGATGCTTTCAGGCGCTTGTCGTGACCATAAAACCTTTTCTGCCAGAAGCAGTGAGGCGGATTTTTTCGCATACAATATATTGCTTCAAAGCGAAGGGGTAGCGTTCGACTTGCGCTTCGAAGGAGAAAGCTATGGCATAAAGCTCAATATACCCGGCATGTTTTCTGTATACAACGCTCTTGCGGCGATTGGCTGCTGCATGGTGCTTGGGCTTGATATGGAAGATATTGCCGAAAGCCTTGCCATGGCCCATGGGGTCAAGGGTAGGGCGCAGGTCGTACCCACAGATACAGATTATACGGTTTTGCTCGACTATGCCCATACGCCAGATGGCGTTGAGAATATCCTCAAGGCTGCAAAGGGTTTTGCAAAGGGCAGGGTAGTCGGGCTTTTTGGCTGCGGAGGAGACAGAGACAAGACAAAGCGCCCCATAATGGGAAGAATTGCCGGGACGATTTCCGATTTCTGCATAGTTACAAGTGATAACCCGCGAAGCGAGGAACCTATGGATATCATAAGGGATATTCTTCCGGGAGTAGAAGAAACGGGTTGTCCCCATGTTGTTATTGAAGACCGCAGGGAGGCCATAAGGTACGCTTTGTCCCATGGTCAGGCGGGAGATGTTATTGTACTGATGGGTAAGGGACACGAAAATTATCAGGAGATAAAGGGGGTCAAGCACCACCTTGATGAATATGAAGAGGTGCTTGCCTACTTCAAAGGATAGGATGGTTGTCTGACCGTTCCGCAAGGGGGAAAACAAATGATCGCAATAGCCTTTGGCGCGGCGGCTGCTTTCGCTGTGGCGCTTCTTATCGGGCCTTCGGTGATAAAGGCGCTCAGAAAAATGAAGTTTGGCCAGAAAATACTTGAGGATGGGCCGACATGGCATAGGGGGAAACAGAATACTCCCACGATGGGCGGAGTGATATTCATAGCCGCCATGATAATTCCTATTTTCGTTTGCTTTCCGGCAATGATTAATATGGGAGAGTACAGGCCTCTTTTAATGCTGTGTCTTTCGCTGGTATTTGCCGCAATAGGGTTTGTTGACGATTATACCAAAATAAAGAAAAAACGAAATAAAGGGCTTTCGGCAAAGCAGAAGCTTCTTCTTCAGTTTGCCGCCGCAACCTTATTTATAACTGTTATGCGTACAATGGGATATCTGGAGCCTGAGCTTGTGATTCCTTTCTTCGGGGTTACATATGATATGCCATGGTGGCTTTACCTGGCATTTTCTGTTTTTGTAATAGTAGGCTGTGACAATGCCGTCAACCTTACCGATGGGATAGACGGCCTATGTACTTCCGTTACTGCGGTGGTCGCAGCGTTTTTCTGTGGTCTGTTCTATTATTATGACAGCCCTGCAAGGCTTTTTGCAGGAGCTCTTTTAGGGGCTCTTATCGGATTCCTTTTCTATAACAGGTATCCCGCGAAGGTTTTTATGGGCGATACAGGTTCGTTGTTTCTCGGCGGGGCCGTTTGCGCCATGGCGTTTGCCTGCAATATGCCGGTAATATTGATACCGGTAGGCATCATATATATAGCGGAGACCCTTTCGGATATAATTCAGGTCGTATATTATAAGCTTACGCATGGAAAACGGTTTTTCAGGATGGCTCCCATTCATCATCATTTTGAGATGTGTGGCTGGAGCGAAAAAGAGATAGTTTTCATCTTTACGCTGATAACCGTTGTAACATGTCTTTTGAGCTATTGGGGTATAGCCGCTTGACAGCGCGGCATTTTGGAGGTGTCTGAAATAGCCGTTAAAAACGAAACTAAAAACAAAAGGCCTTATAGCCGTGAAATAGAGGAAACCACTCAAAAGTTTTCCGGCATCGACGAGCCTTTTACAGTTCTTGTGCTTTTATTGCTTGTCATTGGCCTTGTATGCCTTTATTCGGCAAGCTATGTCGTTGGATACTATAGCAAGAACAGCGATGTAACCTCAACAACATATGTAATGAAACAGGGCGCCTTTGCCCTTATAGGCGTAGTAGCTATGCTTGTTGTCTCTCGCATGGACTATCATAAGTTCCATTATTTTGCCATACCGCTTATGGTCGTTTCTGTTCTCTTGCTGCTCTCTATAAAGATAGTGCCGGGGGCTTGGATAACAATCAACAAGGCAACAAGGTGGATAAACCTCAGAGTCACCAGCTTTCAGCCGTCTGAGATAACCAAGTTTGCCTTCATACTGTTCTTTTCAAGCTGGGCGACGATACAGGGCCCAAAGAAGATGAAAAAGTTCAAATACGGCATTTTTCCTTTCCTAATAATAATGGGTGTCACCGCAATCATGCTTTACTGGCAGCCTCATCTTTCGGCAACAGTGACAATAGCCGGTATAGGTGTTGTTATTATCTTTCTTGGAGGAGCGAGCATCTTCTGGCTTTTGGGAATAGCCGGGCTCGGTGCCGCTGGAATAACCGGTTATCTTATCGTTAACCCTTACGCTATGACGAGGATAAAAGTATGGTTTGATCCGTTCTCAGATTTTCTTGATAAAGGCTGGCAGGGGGCACAGTCGCTTATGTCTATTGCCAGCGGAGGTATATGGGGGCTTGGGCTTGGGCAGGGCAGGCAGAAGCATCTTTATCTTCCCGAGCCTGCAAACGATTTTATATTTTCTGTCATATGCGAGGAGCTTGGCTTTGTAGGTGCTGTTTTGATAATGACGCTTTTTGCGGCACTAATTCTCAGGGGCTATTATATAGCATCAAAAGCGCCCGATAAGTTTGGTACACTTCTTGCAGCAGGGGTTACTTCTCAGATAGCTATACAGACCATTTTCAATATAGGCGTCGTATCTGGCCTGCTGCCCGTAACCGGCGCATCTCTTCCTTTCTTCAGTTACGGCGGCACCTCTCTTTTGATGCTTATGGCGGAGGTGGGAGTAGTTCTTTCTGTTTCGAGGCGAACCCCGCCGGATCAGGATAAAAAGTGAGGTAATGCACTATGAAGATATTTTTTGCAGGGGGCGGGACAGCAGGCCATGTCAACCCTGCATTGGCGATCGCGGCATACATTAAAAAGAAAGATCCCTCATGCGAAATCGCGTTTTCAGGCGGAAGCGGAGGAATAGAAGAGCGGCTGGTGGCAAGAGAAGGATATAAGATATATACTTTTCCGCTTACCGGCCTTTCAAGAAGCATCAGCCTAGACGGGGTAAAAAAGAATATAAAGGCCATGAGTAATACGCTTTCGGCGGTATCGAGAGCTAAAGAGGTGATCCGCGAGCAAAAGCCTGACATCGTTGTTGGGACGGGAGGCTATGCATGTTTTCCCATGGTATATGCGGCTCAGTCGCTTGGGGTGAAAACCGCTGTGCTTGAGGTAAATGCAACGCCTGGGGTGGCGCTTAAGCGCCTTGCAAAAAGGGCGGACTGCATTATGGTCAGCTTCGAGGAAACAAAAGCTTTTTTCGAGGGGTCCAAACATGTAGTATATACAGGCAGCCCTGTAAGACAGGAGCTTCTTAAACCAGATGAGCAGGCAGCAAAGCCGCTGTTTGAAAATAAAAATCCTACGGTTCTTTGTTTCTGGGGTTCTGTGGGCGCTATGTATATGAATAAGAAGATGGAAGGGTTTATAAAGCTGCTTGCCCTTGATGGGAGCTTTAACCTGCTTCAGGCTGCCGGAAAATCCAGTTTTCAATGGATGCCTTCTGAGCTTAAAGAAATGGGAGTAGACATTGAAAGTGTTCCCAATATCAGGCTTACCGAATATATTTATGATATGGGCAATGCAATGAACGGAAGCGACCTTGTCATATGCAGGGCAGGGGCAAATACACTTGCTGAAGTATGTGCCTGCGGCAAGCCATCTGTCATTATACCATCCCCTTATGTGGCGGACAACCATCAGGAAAAGAACGCCAGAGCCATGGAACGTGCAGGCGCATCCGTCGTGGCGATAGAAAGCGAAGTAGACGGCAAAAAGCTTTTTGCGATGACTAAAGAACTTCTTGCAGACAAATCAAAATTGTGGCAGATGTCAGGAAATGCGTGTGCTCTTGCTAAGTTTGACGCACTTGATATCATATATAAGGCTATTGCAGAAACAATTTAGTGTTCAGTCACTTTGCGGACTTCCGCGGCATAGTATGGCATAGCTGAGCCTTGAATGAAAGGAAGAATTCGCATGAGTGTTTTAAGAATACAAGGGGGAACTCCTCTTGAAGGGACCATAAGGGTAAACGGGGCTAAGAACAGTGTGCTGCCTATACTGGCGGCCACCCTTGTGAATGGCGGCACAAATGTGCTGCACAACTGTCCTGATCTGCGAGATGTGGCTTCTGCTATAAAGATCCTTGAGCATCTTGGATGTAAAGTTAAAAGAGAAGGAAAAACTATAACCGTTGATTCAAGCGTGGTAACAAGGTACGATGTGCCTGACAACCTGATGAGGGAAATGCGGTCATCGGTAATATTTCTCGGGCCGATAATCGCTCGCTGTGGTAAGGCGCTTTTACATACTCCCGGCGGATGCGAGCTGGGGCCAAGACCGATAGATCTTCACCTCGACGCCCTTATTAAACTGGGTGTTGTAATCAATAACGAAAGCGGCGCTATAAACTGTCAGGCAGACGATATGAAGGGCAGAGATATTATACTTGCCTTCCCAAGCGTCGGAGCTACCGAGAATATCATGCTGGCCGCAACGGCCTGCAAAGGAGTCACAAGGATAATAAACGCGGCCCGTGAGCCTGAGATCGAAGATCTTCAGCAGTTCCTGCGCAAAACCGGAGCGACCATAAGCGGCGCGGGCGGAGGCGAGATAACCGTCCTGGGAGGGCGAACTTCATTTGACGTTGAGCACCGCATAATGCCGGATAGAATCGAAGCTTCTACATATCTTTGCGCGGCAGCGGCTGCAGGTGGCGACATAACAGTTCGCGAATGCGAGCCTGAGCATATCGGCACTATAACCGAAAAGCTTGCTGATGGCGGAGCATCAATATCTGTAAGCGGAAGATCTGTACGGATAAAGTCAGATAAACGCCTTGCAGCTATGCCTTTTGTAAGAACAATGCCTTATCCGGGATTCCCCACAGACTGTCAGTCACAGCTAATGGCGGCTTCTTGCGTAGCAAAAGGCACTACTGTTTTTCTTGAGAGCATATTTGAAAATCGTTACCGGCATGTAAATGAGCTTGAAAGAATGGGTGCTAAGATCAAGGTAAGCGGAAGGGTTGCTGTTGTTGAGGGTGTGGCTAAACTTCATGGGGCAAATGTGGCGGCTACCGATCTTAGAGGAGGAGCGGCACTGGTGATAGCTGCGCTCGCGGCCGAGGGAGATACCGTGATCGGAGAGATACACCATATAGACAGAGGATATGAAAAAATTGAGCAAATGCTCTCGACTGTGGGGGCTTCGGTTCAACGGGAATAAGAAGACAAAAGGTGATCTTATTGAGAGGGTCAAAACCATACAAAAAGGCAAAGCGTAATAGAAGGCGGCGGCGAAGAAGCTTTAATCTTGTCGTGTCTTTTGTTTGCTTTGCCCTTGTTTTGGCAGCACTTGTTTCAGCGGCAGTAATATTTTTCAAAATTGGCAGCATTGAGGTAGTGGGTGAGACAAAATACTCTAGTGATGATATAGTCTCTGCATCAAAGCTTAAAGTGGGGCAGAGCATGTTCCTTTTCAATAAATTTGCATCGATAAGCAGCATTTTTTCGGCCTGCCCATATATTGATGAGATACAGATGAAGCGGACACTTCCCGATGTATTACAAATAATTGTTACCCCATGCGAACCTGCGGCAATTATTGACATTGATGGGAAATATTACATTATAGACATAAAAGGGAAAATATTGGAAAATCCCCCATCTTTGCCTGAACTCAAGCTTCCGGCGGTCACTGGAGCGGCGTTTAACAACCCCGAAGTCGGGAAATATGCCGTTTTTTCTGAACAAGAAACCTCAAAAGCGCTTTTTTCTGTATTGAATACAGCTAAAAACAGTGATATACTTATCAATATAAGTAGCATTGATATTACAAGAGTATATGATATTAATTATGAATATTTGGAAAGATTTACCGTTAAAATAGGCACGGCGGATGACCTTGAGCATAAGCTCAAGTTTGTGGATGCCGTCATTGCGGCTCTTGGCGCTAATGAAAAAGGCATTATAGATGTTTCTGATGGTGAGACGGGATACTTCAATCAAACAAAAGATAAAACTAATATTGGAGGATGATTATGGGCTTTGCAATTGAAACCGGGGCGGAGACCGGTGTTGTTATCAAGGTCATAGGTGTCGGGGGCGGCGGCGGTAATGCAGTAAACCGTATGGTCAGTTCCGGCGTTAAAGGGATAGATTTTATTGCTGTAAATACGGACAGGCAGGCCCTTAATTATTCTGCGGCTGATGTCAAGCTTCAGGTTGGCGAAAAACTGACGGGTGGGCGCGGCGCGGGTTCAAAGCCCGAAATAGGCGAAAAGGCGGCAAAAGAGAGCGAAGATGAGATTCGCAGGCTGCTTCAGGGCGCCAATATGGTGTTCATCACGGCAGGCATGGGCGGCGGCACAGGTACTGGCGGTGCTCCGGTTATCGCCGAGATAGCCAAAGAGATGGGTATACTTACGATAGGCATAGTGACTCGTCCGTTCTCATGGGAGGGCAAGAAGCGCATTGAGCAGGCATCACAGGGTATTGCCGCGCTTAAAGAGAAGGTCGATGCACTTGTCATTATTCCCAATGAGCGCTTAAAGCTTGTCAGCGAGCAAAAGGTGACGCTTAAGAATGCTTTTGAGATAGCCGACAGTGTGCTGCTTCAGGGAGTTCAGAGTATAAGTGAGCTTATAACTGTTCCTGGGATAATCAATCTTGATTTTGCCGATATATCAACTGTCATGACAGATGCCGGGTATGCCCATATGGGCGTTGGACGTGCCTCCGGCAAGGAAAAGGCAATAGAGGCCGCGAAGATGGCAATAAAGAGCCCTCTGCTTGAAACATCGATTGACGGAGCTAAGAGAGTCATTATTAATATCACATGTTCGCCTGATATTAGCCTTGAAGAGGTTGAGGATGCCGCAACCATGGTGCAGCAGGCAGCTCATCCCGATGTGCATCTCATTTGGGGCGCTGCCATCGACGATTCTATTGAGGATGAAGTGCGCTTGAGCGTTATTGCCACAGGGTTTGAAGCAGATTCAAAGCTTGTCAAAAATGCTCCAGCTGTTGGGGACAGGCCCTTCAGCGAGGCTAAGGATAAGGCGGCACAGGCAGCTTCGCAGACACAGGAGCCTGTAGCGGCGGGTGTGGCCGAAGCTAGAGCTGATGAGCTTGATAAAGATTTTGAGGTTCTGCTTAAGATTTTTCAGGACAGGGATCAAAGACGCGGATAGTTTAATTAATATAATAATAAGAGATCCGCCGTTTGCAATTAAGCAAACGGCGGATTTTTATATCTCTTTAAAGAGCAAGAGGCGGAAAAAAGCTTAGTATATTAAAACCATGGCGGTGCATCGGCCGTGGTTTGCTGCTGCCTTTGAGACTTGCGCGCTTTAGTGGTTAAGGCGTTTCATTATATCGTTTGCAAGCTGGATCATATAGTTCATCTGGTTTGTCACGGTGTGTCCTTTAGGATACATGGCAGCAAACTCTATTGTCAGGGCCGTTGTGCCGATGTTGAGAAGCACAGGGTGGCGCTTGAATACAGGATAGGTAAGGTATGAGGCAGGGAAAAAAGCCACTCCGTAACCTATCGCAACAAGCTGCATGCTTGTCTCTGTCTTGACGATTACAGTGCTTTTCTTGGGAGTATAGTTATTAAGCCCAAAAAGCCTGTTCACATAAAACCTAGTAGCTTGACTTTCGGGCGGCATCAGAACAAGCTCATTATCGAGTTCCTTGAGATCTATCCATGGCGGTTCGTTTCCCGGCGATGGAAGGGCTTTGTCTATGAGGGGATGTCCCTGAGGTACTGCAAGTCTAAGCTGATCTCTGAATAGTGGAATATACTCAAATGAGGGATGATGAGAAGGGCAGTGTCCGAAAAAAATATCAAGCTTATTATTTTCAAAGGCTTCTATGGCCTCTGTTATCATTAGCTCTGAAAGAGTAATATCAACACCCGGATATTCTCT
This sequence comes from Clostridiaceae bacterium, assembly GCA_034926865.1. Taxonomy (GTDB): domain Bacteria; phylum Bacillota; class Clostridia; order Oscillospirales; family Butyricicoccaceae; genus RGIG1902. The sequence continues at coordinate 62,533 of JAYFQP010000003.1, read as the reverse complement.
TGAAAAGCTGTAGAGCATCTCAGGAGCTATGTATGGGGCTCTGTATCTCTGCACGCCAAAGCGCAGCCTGCCATTATAATCATCTTTTATACCGGAGAGCGCCGAATCAAAGTTTGATTTAATATCAAGCATTTTTTTTGCGCTCTCGATATATAGTTCCCCGGCATAGGTGGGGACGAATTTCTTTCCAACCCTGTCGAAAAGCGGGACTCCCAGGTTTTCTTCGAGAGAGCTTATGTATAAGCTCAGGGCGGGACGAGAAATATTAAGAACTTTTGCGGCCTCCGAAAGGCTGGAGGATGTAGCGAGGGTATAGACATATTTTTGTTCCTTTAAGTTCATTTTTACCTCCTAAAGACGTCAAAGGCCTACAATATTAAAAATATTAAAACAAAAGTAATAAAAATTAAAGAAAAACAAAATATTTATTGAAAACACCATTAGCGTTTATGATAAACTTGAATTTGTTGAAAAAAAGTAAACAAACACTAACCAATATCAATAAATATAATTATATTATAAGAATTTCAAAATATAAAATCAACAGTGTTAAGCAAAAAAATATTTTTTGTGATAATTATAAAAAAATGTAAGCTAAATATATACGATTTAACAACGGAAAATCCAAAACTTATTGTTTAAGTTGCAAAAACAAAAGAATGTTAAGCTAAACAAAACTTAACAGAAAGGCTTCTTGATTTGACATGATTAAATATTGTTAATATAATCGAACCAAATGGTGCGGAGGCACAAAAATTAACAGAAAGAAGGACAAAAGATGAAGAAAAACATCATGAGGCTTGTATCTCTGATAATGGCACTTGTCATGATGCTTTCTCTCGTAGCCTGCGGCGATAACAGCGAAAAGACGGAAGGCGGAGAAACAGAGAAGAGCGAGACACAAACACCTACGGGTGAAATAGTAAGCGCGAAGGATACATTCAAACTTGGTATGAGCGCCGAGCCTACATCAATGGATCCTGCTCAGTCGAAGGATCTTGTGACTTGGATGTTCATGCTCCAGACATATGATACACTTATAAAGTATGACTGGGAAAAGCAGCAGTATGTACCTGCTCTTGCAAGTGAATGGAAGGTCAACGCTGATTCAACCGAAGTCGAGTTTACCATCCGTGAAGACATTACCTTCCATAACGGCGAGAAGATGACGATGGATGATGTTATATTCTCTCTTGAAAGAGCTCTCAACTCTACATTTACTGCTCAGATAAACGGATCTATAGATCATTTTGAGAAGATCGATGAGACCCATCTGAAAGTAGTTCTCAAATACGGTTATGCCCCGATTCTTGAGGTTCTTGTAACTCCCTGCTGGGGTATAGTCTCCAAAAAGGCGGTTGAAGAATGTGAGGCAAAGGGCGAAGACTTTGGACGTATAGCATGCGGCACCGGCGCTTATAAGCTTAAAGAGTGGAAGAGCGGCGAGAAGTTGGTTTTTGAAGCCTTTGATAACTATTATGGCGGAAAACCCTATGTTCAGAATATTGAAGCAATGCTTATAGCCGACCAATCTTCAGGAGCTATTGCTCTTGAGAACGGGACGCTTGATTATTATTACGGAGTGCAGAGCAGCGATATAGCCCATCTTAAGGATGTTCCATCACTTAAGGTCTACACAATCGATACAGGCGTAGGACTTTATGATATAACTTTTAACGTTAATGAGGGAATATTCTCCGATGTCAAGCTCAGGCAGGCTGTTGCCTATGCTCTCGACAGGGACGAGATACTTCTTGGTGGGCAGGAAGGCAACGGAGTCGTTAATGACTGCTTCTGTGCCACAGCGGCATTTGGATATCTGCCCGATTTCAAATGGTATGAACAAGATCTTGACAAAGCTAAGGAGCTTATGACAGAAGCCGGATATCCGAACGGATTTGATGTTGTATTTACGCAGGACTCATCAAAGACATATATGACATCTGCCGAGATCATGCAGGCACAGCTCAAGAAGGTGGGAATAAACGTAACCTTTGAAAAGCTTGAAAGAGCCACATGGCTTGATACAGTAGCTTCCAACAGGCAGTTCCTTGCATCTCTCCGCATGACAAACCATGTTGTAAATGATGCCGATTATATCCTTACAAGAAGGCTTACAAGCAGCATGATAGGCGGAGGAAACAACTATTCCGGCTATTCAAATCCCGAATTTGATGCTCTTGTAGAAAAAGCCCGTACAAGTTCCAACGAGCAGGAGAGGCTTGATCTCTATCGCCAGTGCTACGAGATGATCAAGGAGGATGTTCCTGCAATTCCTCTTTACACAACCAATTCTCAGCAGGTTGTAAGCGCCAAGCTTCAGGGTTGGATCGCTCATCCAATGAACAGAAATCCCTGGTGCAATATTTGGTTTGAGAAGTAACCGCAAACGTTCATTTTAAACAAACGGGGGCGAATATTATTATCCGCTCCCGTTTAAATCTAAACAGATAGATAAAAGAAAGGGATATCATGCTTCGATATATTGGGAAAAGGCTAATTTTAATGATTCCTGTTCTTTTGGGAGTTTCCCTGATAATTTTTTCCATAATGGCGATGACGCCGGGCGATCCCGCTATGATGATACTGGGAGAGGGCGCGCCTGCCGATGCGCTTGAGGCCAAGCGTGACGAGTTGGGGCTTAATGACCCCTTTGTGCTGAGATATATAAATTATCTCAAAGATGCCATAACAGGCGACTTTGGGGAATCTTACAGAACCGGAATAAAGGTATTTGACGAAATTAAGACGAGGCTTCCGTTCACCCTTCGCCTTGCTACTATCAGTATTGTTACTGCTGTCATAATAGGGCTTCCTATAGGCGTGTTGTCGGCTGTCAAGCAGTATTCTCTGATAGATGCGACTACTCTTGCAATTTCACTGCTTGTAACATCAATGCCCGGATTTTTCCTGGCGATGATGCTTATACTTGTATTCTCGCTGAAGCTGGGATGGCTTCCATCGCTGGGGCTTGATTCCCCGGCGGCGTACATAATGCCTGCTATTGCATCGGCATCGTCTACTACTGCGTCTCTGCTAAGGATGACCAGGTCTACTATGCTTGAAGTCATACGTCAGGACTATATAAGAACAGCGAGGGCTAAGGGTGCAAGCGAGCATACAGTTATTTACGGCCATGCGCTCAGAAATGCGCTGCTGCCAGTTGTAACAATAATCGGAGTTAACTTCGGCCAGGCCCTTGGCGGATCAATCGTCATAGAGCAGGTTTTTGCCATCCCCGGCTTGGGCCAGCTTATGATTAATTCCATAAGGACTAAGGATACCCCTATGGTTATGGCGTCAGTAATATTTGCCGCTGTTATTGCAAGCTTCGTTAACCTTATAGTGGATATCGTTTACAGCTATATTGATCCAAGGCTGACTTCGCAGTTTGCATCAAGCCGCAAAAGGAAGAAGGTGGAGGCATGAGTACTGTTTCTCAACAGGCTGCTGCTCCCGGTAAACCTAAGTATAAAAAGAAGAGTCAAGCCAAGGTCGTCTGGGGACGTTTCAAACGCAATAAGCTGGCGTTTTTTGGTATGATTATATTCATACTGATGATGTTTTTGGTTCTTGGGGCTGATCTTTATTTGAATTATGATGTTGATGCTCTTGAACAGACCATTAAAAACCGTTATCAGCTTCCAAGTACCGACCATTGGTTCGGCACCGATCAATTTGGCAGAGACGAGTTCGCAAGGGTGGTATACGGCGGCAGAATATCGATGTTTGTTGGTATTGCCACAGTATTCGTTTCGCTTACTTTTGGCTCCCTTATAGGTGCTTCGGCAGCATATTACGGCGGAAGAGTAGACAATCTTCTAATGAGGATAATGGATGTCTTTATGGCCATACCGAGTACGTTGTTGGCTATAACATTGATTTCCGCGCTGGGCTCAAGCCTTTTTAACCTAATATTATCGATGGGAATATCACAAATCCCCAGAATGAGCCGAATAGTCCGTTCATCGGTAATGGGAGTAAAAGGTATGGACTATATTGAGGCGGCTCGTGCCTGCGGAACAACTGACGGAAGGATAATCTTCCGTCATATAATCCCCAATGCCATGGGGCCTATCCTCGTGCAGGTTACACAGACGGTAGCACGCTCAGTACTTACCATAGCCTCCCTCAGCTTCGTCGGCCTAGGCGTATCCGAGCCTACGCCCGAATGGGGCAGCATGCTTTCGGAAGCTAAGAACCAGATGAGATATTATCCGCACCTGGCCCTTTTCCCCGGAGTTGCTGTTGTACTGTCGGTTATGTCTCTTACCCTTATGGGTGACGGGCTTAGGGATGCAATGGATCCCAGGCTGAGAAATTAGTGGAGGAATAGAAAATGAGCAAGTTACTTGAAATAAATAACCTCCATGTTATGTATAAAACTGACGAGGATAATGTTTATGCCCTTAACGGTATAGATCTTTCTATCGAAAAGGGAGAAACCCTTGGCCTTGTCGGGGAGACAGGCGCGGGGAAGAGTACTATTGCCCTCAGTATAATGAAGCTCTTACCCGATAGGGTGGGTTTTATTACCGAAGGAGAAATAACATTTGACGGCAAAAAGCTTATTAACGCTACTGAAGCGGATATGAGAGCAATGAGGGGCAACGATATCTCGATGATATTCTCTGATCCTATGAGTGCGCTGAACCCGATACATACCGTGGGAAGCCAGATAGGCGAGGTAATACGTCTGCATAACCCACATATGAGCCATGATGAGGTAGAGGTTCAGGTTGATGAAATGATGGAGATGGTCGGCATACCGGCAGCGCGCAAGGGAGAGTATCCGCACCAGTTTTCCGGCGGCATGAAACAGAGGATCGTCATCGCAATAGCGCTTGCCTGCAATCCCAGGCTTCTTCTGGCCGATGAGCCCACTACGGCACTCGATGTGACGATACAGGCACAGGTTCTTAAAATGATGAACGAGCTCAAGGAAAAGCTTGGTACGGCCATGCTGATGATAACTCATGATCTTGGCGTAGTGGCTCAGGTATGCAACAGCGTTGCGGTCATATATTCAGGGGAGATAATAGAAAAGGGAACGGTAGAGGATATTTACGAAAATGAGCATCACCATCCGTATACCGTGGGGCTTTTCGGCTCAATACCTAACATGGTGGAAAAGACCAGGCGCTTGACGCCAATTGAGGGGCTTATGCCTGATCCTACCGTGATTCCGCAGGGCTGTCATTTTTATGACAGATGCCCCAAAAGAATGGACATTTGTAAAACCACAGCCCCTGATTTTACTGAAAATGGCACCCATGCCATAAGGTGTCATCTTTTCGCCATCCCAGCGCAAATATAAAGGAGGACCAAGAATAATGGCTGCACCTCTTATTGAAACAAGGGAACTTGTAAAATACTTCAGCACAAAATCCGGTCCTCTTCATGCGGTTGATCATGTTAATATCAAGATAGAGAAGGGGCAGACTCTCGGTGTCGTGGGGGAATCCGGATGCGGAAAATCCACCCTCGGCAGGACCATACTCCGGCTTATTGAGCCTACGAGCGGAGATATTCTTTATAACGGCGAAAGTATACTAAATTATAATAAGCACAAGATGAAGGAAATGCGCCGGAAAATGCAGATCATTTTTCAGGACCCGTTTACTTCGCTTAATCCCCGCATGTCGGTAAGTGAGATAATTATGGAACCAATGAAGGTTACAAAAGTGGTGCCTTCAAAGGCTGAGATGGAAGAAAAAGTCGACAGGCTTATGGAGATCGTAGGCATTGCCGAAAGATTTGTCAATACATATCCGCATGAGCTTGATGGGGGCAGAAGGCAGCGTATCGGCATAGCAAGGGCGCTTGCTGTTGACCCTGAATTTATTGTCTGCGATGAGCCGGTATCGGCGCTGGATGTTTCGATACAGGCCCAAATACTTAATCTCCTCATGGATCTTCAGGATAATATCGGCTTGACATATATGTTTGTAACCCACGATTTAAGCGTTATCAAGCATATAAGCCACCATATAGCAGTAATGTATCTTGGGCAGTGTGTTGAGTTTGCCACTACTGATGAGCTTTTCAGCCATCCTACGCACCCGTATACACAAGCTTTGCTTCAGGCAATACCGATTCCAAGCCTAAAACACCGAAAGGAACTTCATATTATTGAGGGAGAGGTAACAAGCCCGATAAATCCACCCCCAGGCTGTCGTTTTGCCGACAGATGCCCTCAGGTTCGTCCTGAGTGCAGAGAACCGGGGCTTGCGCTTAAGGAAATAGCGCCCGGTCATCAGGTGGCATGCCGCCTTGTATAATCCTGAGAAAGAAGGTAAACTTGCCTCTGAGGCGAAGAATAATATTATGAATAAGTTTCCCGTAATAGAGATAACAGCGGATACACCTTTCGAAAGAGGCGTTCAATATGGTGTGCAGGCCGAAGAATATATTAAAATCTGCATCGAGTATTATCGCCGGAAGTTTGAAGACGGAGGGCAGGCATGGAGTCAGATCGTAAAATATGCGATGGGTTATGCGCCTGTAATTGAGGAGCGTATGCCTGAGGTTATGGAAGAGGCTAAAGGCGTGGCTTCTGGAAGCGGGCAGGATATAGGCGACATCATGGCTGTAAATTGCCGTTATGAGATAACCAAGCTGCCAAAGGTACCCGAGTGTACAACAGCGGCCATACTACCACAGGCAAGCGGCAGCGGCAAGACCTACGCCGTAAAGAACTGGGATTTTTCAAGCGGAGTTATGCCCCATCTTGTACTTTTGCACATACATACAAAGGAGTATAGCGCCATAGGCTGGACAGAGGCCGGGCAGATGATGCGGGAGGGGTTTAATTCCTTCGGCGTTGCCATATGCAATAACGCGCTTCAGTCTATACACGATTATGGAGGGACGGGTATTCCGGTAACCTTCCTTAGAAGAAAGGTTCTTGCGTGCAGCAGCTTTGAAGAGGCCGTAGAGCTTGTTCGTGATGTGCCCAGGTGCGTCTCCAACAATATCATGATAGTCGGGGCGGAGGGAAAGGTCTGCAATATGGAGGTCTTTCCGGGGCATATAGATGTCGTGGAGCCGGAGGACGGGATCGTTACCCATGCAAATCACTTTGTAGTGACACCGGAGGTCGACGCTTTTCCCAATAGGGCAAAAAACAGGGACACGAGGCTTTATTATCTGCTTAATAAAAGAAACGGTTCAATCGATGTTGAATACATCAAGGAGTGTATGAAAGACCATGAGTATTATCCTCTTTCCATATGCGGCCATGTGAATCCTAACGGCGACGCATACAGCAGAGACAGGATGACAGTGGCATCTATGATAATAGATTTTGCGGAGAACACGGCACATATTTGTTACGGAAACCCCTGTGAAGGGGAATATATAGCCTATAAGCTTTAAGAAAGGCGGTAAATCATGCAGCAGCTTCAGTATATTGAAATTAATGGCAGGACTCCGTATGAGTGCGGCTATGAGTACGGTCTTCAGGCAAGGGATAAGATTCTTGCCGGAGTAGAGGATTACAAGAACGTTTTTTCAAAAGGTTACGGCAAGACATGGGATGATATAAAGGCTTTTGCCATGGGATATCTTCCCCTTCTTGAAAAAGAGCTTCCTGAGGAAGTTGAGGAGGTAAAGGGAATTGCGGCGGGGGCCGGCATATCGCTTGCAGATGTTATGGTTTTGAACTGCCGCTATGAGATAACAAAGTTCCCTAAACCCAAGGAGTGTACAACGGCAGCAGTAATGCCTGAAGCGGCGAAAGAGGGCAAGACCTTCCTGTTCAAGAACTGGGATTACAGAGTCGGGATCATGGACAATGTAGTTGTGCTTCATATTACCCAGCCCGATGGCAGCCGCATCATCGGAATAGGCGAGGCCGGCCAGCTCCTGAGGGACGGTATGAATACATCGGGTGTGGCCATAGTCAGCAATAATCTTCAGTCTGCAGAAGACAGCGAGGGAATCGCAGTCCCCACATGCTTTATGAGACGGCATGTGCTCAAATCAAAGAGCTTCGAGGATGCTTGCGACTATATCAGGGCTTTCAGCCGAAGGGTATCCTGCAATACCATGGTTGCCTCAGCTGATGGACGTGCCATAGATTTTGAGGTGTATCCCTCGGGCGCCGACGAGATCGTGCCTTATAAAGGTGTACTCACACATGCAAACCACTTTGTAGTGCAGCCCAAGCTTCAGATACTGGACACAAGCCCAAGAGATCAAAGGCTAAGGGAACTTCTTATGAAAAAGCACAGTGAGATTAATGTGCCATATATAAAGCTTTGCATGGCAGATCATGAAAATTATCCTAAGGCTATCTGCCGTCATCCTGCAGACCCTTCGCTTGAGCTTAGCAAGCGTTCCATCACAGTGGCCTGCGAGATATATGATTTTATGGCAGGAGAGGCACATATATGTTCCGGCCCTCCATGCACGGGGGAGTTCAGAACATATAAGCTTTAATTATCCACATATTTCTCTCCGGAAAAAGGCGCGTTTTTACGTGCCTTTTTTCATTGCGGTAAAAATAGAAAAACCCTCGGCCTTAAAGGCCGAGGGAGTAAATCATATTGGCGTTATTGAAAAAGACATCCTCAAGACAAGAGGGTGGCACAAGTCTTGAAATAAAATCCGTATACTGTGACATATTGATAAGCGGCCAATCGCTGCCGTACATTATTCTGTCAAAGGCAATGGGATATTTTATCCATGTTTTCAGATATTCAACATACCCGCTGTTTTCCCGGCAGTAAGCGTCTATATCGTGAAGCCCTCCGTCAAGTATTCCGGAAAGATCAGCGCAGACGTTTTTGTTTTTATCTAATACGGCTGCCGCATCCAGCACCCAGGGATTGCCGTAATGGCATATCACAAATGTGGTGTGCGGAAAATCGGCGGCAAGCTCGTCTATTATCAATGGATGGCAGTATTTCAGATGTGAGTGGTCGTTCGCCGTGGCGCCCGTATGAATTGCCACGGGTTTTTTATATTGTGCGGCAAGGTCATAAAACGGAAAATATGCTTTATCTGTTATATATTGGCGGTTATAACCGGGATAAAGCTTTATGCCGCAGCAGTTAGGCCGGCGAAGATGGTTTTCAAGACAGCTCAGGATAATGGTTTCCTTTGCGTTTGCCATAGCAGAACTGTCAAAACCCACACAGTAGCTTAGAAAAGAAGGGTAAGCCTCAAGTTTATCTATAGGGCCGTTGCCCATTACAACGGCTTTCATAATGCCCATGCTGTCAAAGGTGTCTTTGAGATGAGCTTCGGTGTTAACATGGCCTGAAGCAAGCGCCAGCTGGTCAAATCCTATGCTCTTTTTGAAATGGATGTGCGCGTCAATAATTTTCAATAATGTCGTTCTCCTTTCCGAAAGTGCCTAAATCGCGGGAATAATCGCAGCATGCTAATATTTATATTATCATGCTGCCGGCCGTATCAGATCAGGGACAGTAATATTATATGCCGAAAGGCATTTCAGATCAATAAAAGAAAGGCCCCATGAAGGGGCCTTCCGAACTCCGTTTAAATTAAAGCTTGCTTCCGCATTTGTCGCAGAAAGTATTATTGCTTTCGTTTTCTGCGCCACAATTTGAGCAGGTCTTCTTTTCGGGTTCCGCGGGTGTGTCTTGGCACTCGCATGTCTCTTCACTACAATTGCAGCATGTGCATGTTTCGGTTGGCTCGGCATCTTGCTCCAATGGGTTCTCTGTTTCTTCTTCAAGCTTTGTTCCACAGTTTTTACAGAAGACAGCATCGGGAGAGTTGAGCGTTGAGCATGCGGGGCATTTCTGCGAAAAAGCCTCCTGGCGTTTTGCTTTGAGCTGTGCAAGCTGCACCTTGAGGGATGCGATTTCTTCGCTGTATTCTTTAATGGTGTTGCAAAGGACTATAGCATCGTCGTCAAGTTTTTCACCCTTGTTGAATAAGTTCCAGTAATAGTCGCCAAGGCGGGTCTTGAGTTCTTCGATGGAATTATTTGCTGAAGATATTTGCGCGTTGAGTTTGCCGACTTCGAGCATTTCGCCTGTCTTATCACCAACATTTTTGGCAAGCTCGACCGTCATGTCGCTTACGTTTTTTGCGATTTCACTGAGTTTGTCTAAAAAAGCCATATTTATTACCTCCGAATATATAGTTTGTATTTGTTTCTATTATAACTCAAATAATTAAAAAAGTATGTAAATATTTTATAGATTTTGCGCTTGAAATAACCAAAATAAATAGGAAAAAGTGGTTTATTGTACCGTTATTACCCTGACTGTGCCTCCTTCGCTTACAGGCCTGTCAAGATAGATGGAAAAGCTTGTGAAATTGGCTCTTGCCTCTGAAAGAGAGGAAAGAAATGTTTTGCCGGAAGATGAATATATAACAACGTCTTTTTCCACTGGAACATACTTGCCGTTAATTTTTACACCGCGATATGCATCAAAGCTGTCACGAGTGACAGTAGCAGCTTTTGAAAGCTTGAAGGCAGGTGTTACGAAGTTATAAGAACGTGCATTGTCGCCGACAAGATCCGTTGATATAGCACCGGGGATATATTCAGGATTTATTGTAGTCATTTCGGTTGGCTTGTAAACTGTTGTATAGCTGTATATATTGCTTGCAGTTTTTACTGTAAAACTATACTGTGTCTGATAATTTGTGCTTCCATCAAGGGAGTCATCAGTCTGTACTTTTTCGCTTGTCAGTTTTATCATGCCATAGATAAATCTGTCGCCTGTGACATCTTCTAAAACGACCATGTTTATGTTGCCTTGAGTATCTGTTTCGGAATGAAGAACTTTAGAACTGTCAACAGTGGCTGCGGGTAAATCCTCCAGGGAGATCTCATGAAGTGCCATTCCCCTTGCGGAGCATTCGTAAATTCGGATATTTTGGGCAAGAGATTTTTTACCTAATACTCGCTTGGATAGATCAAGATCGCCGGATGTTCCACCTGAAAGGGCAACTGTATTAAAGGTAAAGAGGCCATCGCTGTTCTGAGAGGTTTCCACAAGTTGCCCCTGAAGCTTATAGAGGCTGCTGACATGCTGCCCGTTATAAGACATTATGGTGTATCCACTCGTGCTTGGTGTGCCTGTAAGCGTTAGCCCGCATGCAAGGTTGATAGTGCAGGAGCTGTCGCTCAGGGAAGAAAGTACGCCTATAGCTTTTGCGGTAACCTTGCTTGCGGGCATCACTGCGGCCAGATTGCCGCTGTAATCGAGCAGAAGGGTAATTTTACCGCCAACCTTTATTCCTGACTGATTAAAGTAAGAACCCGCTTTCTCAGATACCGAAAATGTCTTGTTGCCGGCCTTTATTACTGACGGGTTTGAATAGACAGGGGAGCCGCTCTGGTAGAGCAGCGTCACCCTGTCGGAAGAAACATAGTAAGTATTGTTTGTCTGTGAGTATGATATTACATCGTAGTTTGAAAGGTCACTTGCAGAAATCTTAATGCCGTTTTTTATGTATGTGGCGTTTGATGGAAAAGAAGCGGTATCAGCGCCATAGATATATGTTTTGTTGTAGCTTACGGCGCTGTTTAGAGTTGAGATAAGCTCAAGCTCACCGCTGTCATCATAATAAAGCGTTATTTTATCCCCGGCCTTTATATCAAACCAGCAGGTGATGTATGTTCCAACTGACCCTCCCGCCATAGTTAAAGTATCTCGGGGAACGTTTATTTTTCCTGTGCCTACCGTCAGGGCTGATGACGATACCGAAGTTACCTCTTCTATTTCGGCGCCTCCGATATCTGCGATAAACCCCCTGATGCGGCTTTGGCTGGTGCTGGAAAAAACCGGTATTCCCTTGAGCCCGCAGAGAGTGGGGCTGATAGTTCCTGTCGTGGCATATGTGGTGCTTTTATCATCCAGGTACAGCACAGCCTGATTTGATGAAAGGTTTGGGTTAGTCTGCGATGTGGATAAGAGAATGCTTTCGGCGCTGCCTGTCGAAAAGCCGGTAGCGGCAAAAACGGTACCAGCCTTGTTTGTGCTTAAAAGCATGTTGCAAAGGAGAATCGCCGCTTGGCCCCTTGTGATGGCATTTGCGGCTGCATGGGTTCTCATGCCGCTGCTAAGACCCATCGACTGAGCCTTATTCACATAGTCTGCCGGCCACATCATGCCGATGTCGGCTGTTGTATAGCCAAGCATACGAAGCATTATCGTTACAGCCTCGCCGTATGTGATGTTAGACTCGGGGTTAAAATTGCCCTTTTCATCACCCTTGATAATCGCGTATTTTCGAACCGCGGCGTTAACATAGGGGGCATACCATGTGTTTGATGCCACATCAGGGTAGATGGTGTAACCGCTGTAAAGGCTGGTTTCGGTAAAGCCTGCCGCAAGAACGGCGATTTTGCAGAACTGGGATCTTGTAAGGCAGTCATTTGGGTTAAAGTTGTCAACATTGTCAATTATCCCAAGCGAAGCAAGGCTTTCCGCCGCTGCACTTTCGGAAAAGTCTGTTATATCCTTAAATGCCGAGGCATAAGGGATTACGCTGACAGCCAGAACAAATACCAAAAGCAGCGAAATATATCTTTTCATATTATCAATCCTCTCTGTTATGTATTTCTTAAGGCGTCGACCGGCTGCATCTTTGAGGCCTTATTGGCAGGGTAGAAGCCAAAGAAGATGCCGAGCGCCACCGAAAAGGCAAAGGCACCCATTGTTATGAACAGCGATGGGAAATATACCTTTTTGAATATCACCGATGACAGCATTGCCGAGCCAATAGCCCCTATTCCGATGCCTATGACCCCTCCGCAGGCGCTGATTACAGACGCCTCTATAAGGAACTGTGTGATGATATCCTTTCTTCTTGCGCCGATCGACATTCTTATTCCGATTTCCCTTGTGCGCTCGGCAACCGATACGAGCATTATGTTCATGATGCCGATGCCGCCGACGAGAAGAGAAATGCCTGCGATGCCCCCGACGACCCAGGTATACATTTTAAAGGCGTCCTTTTCTTGCTCTTGCCATGAGTTGTCGGAATAAACGCCTGAATTGGAGCTGTTTTGCGGGAGATTCTCTTTAAGCCATGAGCTTAAGAAATACATTGCCTTTTTTGTGGATTCGCTGTTTTTGCATTTGATCGTAAAGTCGCCGTTGGATCCGCTGTTGATTCCAAGGGACCTTTGGCAGGTTCGAGGCACGGCGATCAAATTATCGCGGGAATACTGGTTATTGTTGTATTTGCTTTCATATGTTCCGATAACCGTATAGTATACGCCGCTCAGCTTGATCTGCTTGCCCACAGGGTTTTCAAGGCCGAAAAACTCTTTTGCAGCATAACTGCCGAGAACACAGACCTTGACTCTGCTTTGGATATCGCTGTAGCTTATCGTTCTGCCCTGGGCGATATCTATGTTCATGCATACATCAAAGGTGTCGCTGGCCAGATATAAACGCGCATCTGAAAGGGTCTTGGATTTGTATTTTGCCGTTATATTATTGCTCTGTGAGCTTGTAGCTCCGAGAATATAATCGTTAAGCCTCGTGCACTCATCAAAAAAGTCATCTGTAATATCTATGGTTGATGCGTTATAGGAGCTGTAATAGGCATTGATAAGGTTAGTTCCCATTTTAGCATAGGCTTCCATAGTTTGGCGCTGGGCCCCCTGGATTACCGAGACAAGGGTGATTACGGAGCATACGCCTATGATTATGCCGAGCATTGTAAGAAAAGATCGCATTTTGTTATGCAGGATAGACTTAAAGGCCATTTTCGTGGAACGAAAAATTGTCATATGCCACTACCTCCGTATAAGACGGCGTCGCGTTCGGCTTGGCTGACAATGTCATCTCCGATTATTTTGCCGTCTTCCAGCGTGATGATTCTTTTGGCGGCCTTTGCAAGGTGAAGATCGTGAGTGATGAGGATTATTGTCGAACCGCTGTCGTTAAGGGATATGAGCTTTTGCATTATATCTGCGCCGGACTTTGTGTCAAGGTTGCCGGTCGGCTCGTCAGCCATTATAATTGGGGGCTTGGCAGCAATGGCTCTTGCTATGGCAACTCTCTGCTGCTGCCCTCCTGAGAGCTCCGATGGTCGGTGATCCATTCTGTGTTCAAGCCCCACCTCCGCAAGAGACTCCTGACAGAGCTCAAGACGCTGCTTTTTGGTCATGCCTCTGTATATAAGCGGAAGCTCGACGTTTTCAAGGGCAGTCAGGCCAGAAATGAGGTTAAAGCCCTGAAAGATGAATCCTATTTCTTTATTCCTTATTGAAGAAAGCTGGGAAAGCGGCATATCTGAAACAGCATGACCATCGAGAAAATAATCGCCGTAGGTGGGGATATCGAGGCAGCCGAGTATATTCATGAGGGTGGATTTTCCGGAGCCGGAATGCCCTAAAATTGCGGTGCATTCCCCGTGCTCGATGGTAAGGCTGATGTCATCTAGTGCCCTTACTTCACTTTCCTTGCCCTCATTATATATCTTGCTGACTCTTCTGATGTCAATCAACATAAGATGTCACCATTAACCCCAATAGCCTTGATCAGATTGCATTGTTCCCTGATATACTACTGTGCCTTCTTCAAGACCTGAAACAATTTCAGTGTTCGTGGCGTCTGCAACACCGATCTCAACGCTTACCGCGTAATAGCCTTCAGGAACTACACTATCTTCAAACTCGATTTTTTCATATCCGAAATCCTGACCATTTTTAACGTATACAACTGGGCCATTCTCAGTATTCACTACACACTGAGAGGGGAGCATAAGGCAGCTGTCTTTGGTTACGGCAAGAATTGAATAGTTAACGCTCATTCCGGGAAGCAGCGTTCCATCGTTTTGGAGGGAGATTGTAGCGGGGAAGTAGGCATACGCCGAGCCGCTGTCCGCACTTCCGGCTTTGGCTTCAAAGCTGACTGTAGTTATCGTGCCTGTGCCCGTGCCTGTGCCCTTACTGGTGTCATATGTGATATCGACGGGCATTCCAACCTTTACATTAGAGATATCTGCTTCATCGATATTGGCGTTTATTACAAGAGAGGATGTATCGGATACAGTGAGAACAGCTGTCTCCGAGGAAGTAAGCTTGTCGCCCGGCTTTATCATAACAGCGGAGACCTGTCCGTCTATCGTTGAATAGAAGGCACTGGTCGTGCATATCTGTTCAAGGTCTGTTATTTTTTTCTGTGAATTTTTAATATCGTTCTGTATGTAATCATCGCTCATCTGGCGGGAGTATGTTTCCACGTTATACTGGGCTTCGCTGACGGCGTCTGATGCGGGTTTCTGATCTACCGAGCAGAGGGCCTGGCCCGCTGTTACCGTCGCGAATTGATTGATATTTATTGATTTTATTTTGGCCGTTACTCCTTTGAAGATAAGATCCTGCTTTTGCCAGTATTCAAGAGTGCCGGCTTGGCTGGGCATAATATTGCCTGTTGACGTAGAGACGTATCCCGTAGCGTTCTGCCCTTCGGAAAGCCCGCCGGGGTTTGAAACTTTTACTTCTACCCCAAAGCAGATGGCTCCGTCAATTGGCTTTTGAAGGTCTAGAATCTTTGAAATTGTGCCATTTATCTGTGCCATACTGTCAGGTATAGATACGGAAACGCTTTGCCCAGCGGCTACGCTGCCTATGTAAGAACGGTTAAAGTAGAGGACGAGCTTCATGGCTGAATTATCAACCAGAGTTCCCAGAGTGGTTCCGGCACTCAGCGAATCTCCAACCTTGGGCATATTTTCGGCTGTGCTGATGATCATTCCCGTAAATGGGGCGGTAAGTGAAGAGTTGCTGTAAGCTTCCCTTGCCTCGCTGAGGGCGGTAACCGCGTTTTCATAGTTTTTGCCGAGATCACGGAGCTGTTTTTCCAAAGCTGCAAGTGATTCCTTTTCCTTTAATAGATCGGCTTTCATCTCGCTTGGGTCTATAGTGAAAAGCAGGTCACCTGTCTTGACCAGATCTCCGGCTTGAACGGCAACCTCAAGAACTTCGCCTTTGATATCTTTTCCGTATTCAGCTTTGGATACCGGGGAGATCGAGCCCCAGCCGGTCACGTATGATGAAAGTGTGCCCGTGGATGCCGTAGCCTCTACAATATCGCCTTCCTCATTTTTGGTATTGCCGGTTATGAACTTGACAATTCCAAAGACGGCGGCAGAAGCGATAATAAGGGGAACACCTATTTTTATTACTTTGGGTATCCGCTTTTTATTCGACTTTTTTTCGTACTTGTTCCGTTTGGGCGCCTCTGTGCCTCCCTCGGGCGGGGAAACAACCGGGGCCAGGTTGTTGCTTGTATTTTCGGACATGAAAATGCCTCCTTCCAGTGTTATAGCTACCATATTTGGTAAAATAATCAATCAACTTGTTTGACCATCGGCATACATAGAAAGTTCCCGAGAAACAATTATTTTTGCGGGGTTACTCTTAAAGCAAGATATTTTTGGGCCTGAAGGGACAATTGACATAATGCCTCCGGCTAAAGTAGAATATGCTGGAGGATGTGATAAAATGGATGAGAGATATCAGCGTACGGCGATGCTGCTTGGCGAGGAGGCGATAGGCCGGCTTATGAAAAGCAGCGTACTTATATGCGGCGTAGGAGGTGTAGGCTCATATATAGCCGAAGGGCTGGCTCGCTGCGGCGTAGGAGAAATAACCCTGCTCGATTTTGACGAGGTGGCAAAAAGTAATATAAACAGGCAGCTTGTAGCGCTTGAGTCTACGATCGGGAGAAAAAAGGCCGAGGTAATGGCAGAGCGCATTGCAGATATAAACCCGGATATAAAAGTAAAAACCATAGTCGAGTTTTTTTCTGAGGAAAATGCAGACAGGATACTGTCAGGCGGATACGATTATATTGCTGATGCAATAGACAGCGTAGGCCCTAAACTGTGCTTGATAGAAGAGGCGCACAAAAGGGGGATAAGCATTATCTCGTCAATGGGAACAGGCAATAAGCTGGACCCCACTCGGTTTAAGATATCTGATATATCTAAAACCTCAGTTTGTCCGCTGGCAAAAAAGGTAAGATATGAGTTGAGAAAGCGGGGCATAAATCATCATAAAGTCTTGTTCAGCGATGAAGATCCTATACATCCTATACCTGAAATAGATGGAAGGCATGTTCCCGGCTCCGTCAGCTTTACTCCGTCTGTAGGCGGGCTGATAATCGTAGGTGAGATTATAAAGGATCTGATAAAAAAGAGCGGAGAAAACAGGCATAGTATGTGAGCCATACAGCAATTCATAAATAAGAGAAGTATTATAATAAACATGATGTTCAGAATATAAAAAGCTTCCACCGCTGAGCAAGGGGGAAGCTTTTTACTTTTATGCTGTAAGCTCTTTTGCAATGGCCTTGGCTATTGCCTTAGCATAGTCGTCAAAGTTCTTGTCGAAAAGCTCATTGTCTTTTTCGCTTGTGATAAATCCGAGCTCGATAAGGCAGCTTGGCATATCGGTGTTTTTGTTTACATAATAATCGCTTTCAGGATTGTTAGCTGTGCCGTTGCGAACCCCTCTGTTGGAAGATATGCCCACGCTGTCGAGGCCCGCAAGTATCTTTTTGGCGAGGTCCTTGTCTATTTCCGGCTTGGAGCTTTTGATCCAAACTTCTGTGCCTGAGGCTCCGTCGGCGCTGTTTCTGTGAATTGAAACAAATATGTCCGAATCGGAGTCATTAGCGATAGAGCATCTTTCCTCGAGGGTAGGATATGTGTCGCTGTCTCTTGTCATGACAACCTCAATTTCAGGCCAGCTTTCGCTGAGCTTGTCCTTTACGGCAAGAGCCAACTTAAGACAATCGTCTTTTTCAAGCCTCAGGCCGTCTGAGCTTTTTGCTCCCGGGTCGTCAAGCCCGTGGCCAGGATCAAGGCAAACCTTAAGGATTCCGTCGCTTTTGAAATCCTTTTGTTCTTCCCTGTTGAAAAGCAGGAAGAAGGCTGCCAGAGCTAAAAAGAGGACAGGCAGGATAAAAAGAACTTTGGGAAATGCTGAGCGCTTTTTTTTCATTAAATACTCCTGATTGTCATATCTCCCCGTTTGACCCATCCGATCTTCCGAAGGAGTTTGTCAATAGGCAGGCAGATGACTATCGGGAGAAGAATGTGGACGAAGAGGATTGATAATATTACGGGAAGAGCACCGTGCTTAGGGGCCATATCTGTATACATGCAGATCTGTCCGACAAGACCGCTTGTTCCCATTCCTGCACCTGCCGGTATATTAGTCATCTTGAAAAGAACAGAGCTCACGGCGCCGACGATGCCGCTGGCTATCGTTGGGGCTATCCATATCCTCGGATTTCTAAGGATATTTGGAACCTGAAGCATTGATGTTCCAAGGCCCTGAGAAACGAGACCGGCAAAACCGTTATCCCCATAGCTTATGACGGCAAAGCCTATCATCTGGGCGCAGCATCCGGCTGTGGCGGCTCCGCCTGCAAGGCCTGAAAGGCCAAGCATTATGCAAAGAGCAGCCGAGCTGATCGGAAGGGTGAGGACAACGCCGACTACCGCCCCCACGACTATACCCATAGGCAGCGGGGCGAGTGTTGTAGCCGAGTTGACGATATTTCCAAGCCAGGTCATCCCATCATTGATATAAGGGCCTACAAATGTGGCTGCAAGCCCGCCGCATATGATGGTGACTATTGGTGTGACGATTATATCGACAGGTGTCTTTTTAGACACAAGCGATCCTAGTTCTGTTCCAATAACAGCTCCGACATATGCTCCCACAGGGCCTCCGGCCGAATAACCCGCGGCACCGCAGGCAGCGCATGAGAATATGACAAGGCTGTCCGCTTTTAAACCGTGAGAAATTGCCACTCCGATAGCTGCGCCTATAACAGGTGAAGAAGCGCTCAAAACGCCTGTTACGGCCGATAAGAATCCGAGCCCCGGTATTTTCGCCAGCTGAGATATTATAAGCCCGATTATGAGGGATGAAAAAAGCCCTAATGCCATGGCGCTCATCGCATCGATGAAATACCGTTTGAAAAATGTAGATCCGCCCGAAGATGTCTTTGACATAAACGTCACTCCCATTAATAAAGAATAGCTGAAATGCCCTCTTATTGGCAAACATTGGCGTACTTTGTATAGTATAGCACAGTGAAATTGCTATTGTAAACAGGTTAATATGGCGGCTTTGTCAATGGACTTTGAGAGTTGTTTTATCTATAATGATAAGTATTGTCAAACACAGCACCATTTATTGAAAGGAGAAAAAATGAAAAAACCTTTTCGCAGGGCTGCTTCGGCGGCACTGGCTCTGTCTTTAGCGATGACAGGCCTTGTCGGAGCGGCAAAAGCGTCCGGAGGCGAGTATTCGTATAAACGGACAGATGAAATATCAGATGGTTTAAACTTTTCTTCGGAGTATTTAAAAAGCAGCTCCGGAGCAGGAAACCGTACATATATATTCGACTATTCTCCCGGGAGCGATACGCTTCCGATTATAGCCTATGGGGACGGCCTTTATGGCAAATCAAATGTAAACGATGTGGTAAGTTATTGTCAGAGCAAGGGCTATACCGTTATGGCAGCCATCAATGCAGACTTTTTCAATATGACCACAGGTATTCCTACCGGCATAGTTATTAAAGAAGGACGTTTGTGTTCTTCAGACGGCTCGTGGAACGCAGTTGGGTTTAAGAAAGATGGGTCGGCACTATGCGGGGCACCAAAGCTTGATATGACCTTTTCGGTCAACGGAGGGCAGCGCTTCCCCATTGCCGCCTTCAACAAAGTCAGAGATTCAAGCGGCGCTTTTCTTTATTCCGCAGATTATGGCAGCTCTACACGCCTTACTGCAGAGGGCGCTGTCGTGATAATGAAAAAAGTGAGCTCCAAAGATTATATGACAGTAGGGGGAAGCATTTCCCTCAAGGTCGTGGAGGCAGGCATGTCTCAAGGGGCATCTGTGCTTGACGACGATACTTTTGTGCTGACATATCAGAAGGCAGTATCTCTGGGTATAGATATTACAGCATTGAAAAGCGGAGATATTGTTACAGTATATACCAGTACCAGAAGCAGCGGATGGGATGAAGTTTATTATGCCTGCGGTGCTGGAGATGTACTAATAGAAAACAGCGCACTTTCGAGCATAGCCTCGGTTTCGACGACAAAAAGCCCCAGAACGGTTCTTGGAATAAGAAATGACGGAAGCATTGTCATGATGGTTACAGATGGCCGTGTCAGCGGCATAGCTGACGGTATGACGCTCAAGGAAGCTGCGCTCAAGCTTTATGAAATGGGCTGTAAGAACGTTGTCAACCTTGACGGAGGGGGATCTTCGATAGCATCGATGAGATATCCCGGCTTTAAAAGCTCGGCTGTTGTGTCAGACCCTTCAGATGGCAGCCCGAGAAAATGCGCCACATATATAGTGTTTGTCAATAACGGGGATAAAGACGATGATGAAAGCACGGTTTGCGTGTATCCAAAGGATACGCTTGTTCTTGCGGGGGGAAGAGTAGATTTTTCGGCTTATTCTTATAATGACAGTTATTATCCGGCAGGGCAATACAGTGATTGCTTTTATGTTTCAAAGGGCGACGGCACTGTGGTAGGTAACACACTTACTGTTCCCAATTATGCGGGGACCACAACCGTATCGGCTTCTGTAGGTAAACTTAAAAGCAATGATGCTGTTGTGACTTCGATCATTAAGCCCGAAACCATGGACGTTGTAAAAAAAGGATCTGACTCATCTATCTCGTCGCTGAGTCTTGAGCCTTCAGAAACGGTAGATCTTGATGTTATAGTCACTGATGGCCTGAGAAAAATAGTATCTACTGATGAACAGTTTACGTTTGCTGTTACAGGCGGAATAGGCCAGATAAATGAAAGCGGGCTGTTTACGGCAAGCGATGTTCAAGGAACTTCGGGCAGCATAACAGTCAGCTTTGGCGAGGTAAGCCGCACCATAACCGTATCAGTGGGCACGGCGCCTAAAGTCATTTGTGACTTTGAGGGGGATATCTCATTCAGCGTTTCCGCGCTTGAGACAACCAAGGCAGCAGCAAAGGTATATCATACCCCGGATAACGCACGTTATGGTATGGGAAGTCTGGGCATGGGCTTCACGGCAGCTACAGAGGATACTCCCGTGTTTGTCGCCTCGAATAGCTTTAATATTGCAGCAGGCATGAAGCAGATAACCCTAATGGCCAAGGGCGAAGGCAGCTGGTATGTAGATTTCCAGACATCCTCCGGCACAGTGTCCAAGGAGATTGTCTCCAAAGCAGATCAGTGGACCTTCAACATCATCGATATACCCACAGGCACCACCGCCATAACGGGCTTCAGGGCCAAGGCGTCGGTAGGCGAAAGCACAGCAATATATATCGATCAGATAATAGGCCATTACGGCGCGGCACAGAGTGACTATACTCCTCCGCAAATTACTCTTGTAGCTTTTGAATATGATTTAGAGCTTACTATAACCGATGATGGCAAATACCCTCTGGAAAAATCCAATATTACCGTGAAGGTAGATGGCAATAGTTATACCGACTTTACCTTTGACGAGATATCCGGGCAGTTCAATGTCAATCTGCCGCAGGATGGCGTTATCCATAAGGTTACGGTTGAGGCAAGAGATTACTTTGGAAACCTTTCAAGGTTTATTGGAGAATCTCAGGGAACAGTGACCGGGCCATTTGGTGATCTTAGCGGCCATTGGGGAGAGACATATATAAATTATCTATACACCAAAGGGATATTTACGGCTGACGAGGCCTTCAGGCCACAGGCTAACGCAACAAACGAAATGGTTGCCACAATTATATCCCGATATATGGGGATAGACGTTTCAAAGTATTCTGATGTCCAGCTCCCTTACGCAGACCTTGATAAGATTCATGACTGGGCATTGCCTCATGTAAAAGCCCTCTATAGTCTCGGTATAATGCAGGGCGGCAGCGATAACTCTGGAAAGATATGGTTTTATCCTATTGACGCTGCAAGCCGCGCAAGGGTGATGACGGTTTTGGGCAGGACGATAAGCCGCGGTTATAATTATCCCACAGCTTCGTTCAGCGATTTTGATTCTGTGCCATATTGGGCAAAAGATCATATATCGCTTTTGAGCTATCTGGGAATAGTGAAGGGCTATGGCGGCACTAATGAGGTTATGGCTACTGCAGGCATTACAAGGTCAGAGATAGCGGCAATGTTATATAGGCTATATTAGAGAAACACAGCAAAAAATGCGCGCCCAGTTCTTCTGGGCGCGCATTTTTTGCGTTGAGCTGATTTTATTTATGGGTGTTGATAAAGTTCCATATGAGCTCTGAAGCTATGCTTATATCGCTGGCTGGCGGCATGATTTCATCCGGGGCGAACCACTTTGCTTCAGCCAGTTCGCTTTGCTGCACTGTGGGGATATCCATGTCCCCATCCAGCTCGGCGGTGAAGCCTATCATCTGAGAATCCGAAAATCCCCAAGGTTGGTTTTTGAAATATTTGATATTTGTTACCTTGAGGCCAACTTCCTCCATTGCTTCGCGTTTTACTGTTTCTTCAAAGGACTCCCCAATTTCGACAAAACCTGCGATAAGTGAAAACCTTCCTGTGCTGCGCTGGTGTCTAGCCATCAGCAGCTTGCCGTTATGTGAGATGGCGGTTATGATTGCAGGGCATATTTTAGGATATTCGATGAGGCCGCATTTTGGGCATATCATAGCCCTCTCAATGGTGCTTCTTTCGGTTTTGGCTCCGCATCGTCCGCAGTAGCTTCGGCTTTGCTCCCACTTTGAGAGCTGGTAAGCCGTTATTATCGAAAAAGCCGTTTTTCTGTCAGGGTGGCTTCTTGCAAGGTCCGTGGCCTTGCAATAGTAAAAGCCCCCGCCTGATTTGATTATTTCCTCGGAAATATAACAGCCTTTGTCTTCCAGTGAAAATATATGGTGACATAAAGGCGTGAGTGAGCCGTAAATGGGAAGAGAAGGAGAGATCTCGTCGCCTGTGACGAGCAGATCATCGCCTCTGAAGCAGAATATTATGTCTCCCTCGCTGGGGTCTTTTAAGGAAAAGGCGTTTGAAAATATGCCGTCTCCGATGTCTTGTATCATTAGAGATACCCTCCTTTGGATTTATAACAAGGCTATGTTAACACACAAGGCATATTGTGACAAGTAATATATTATATTGTCTTTTTTTGTCTTTTATTGAAGAAAAGTAAAAAATATGATATACTACTTTAGCATATTGTTAAAAAACACAATAAATGTAACGTCAGACTGTTTGGAGAGTAAAGTAAATGGTTAAATTTATCATCAAGAGGCTTTTCACCATCATACCTGTCTTGTTTGGGGTGACTTTTCTTGTATATCTGCTTATGACAATAGCACCGGGCAATCCTGAGCTTACTCCGCTGAGGGGCGTAGAGGATGAGGAGGAGAGACAGCAGATCAGCGAAAGGCTCGGCCTGAACGATCCTATCATCGTCAGATATGCAAGAATGATGAAAAGGCTGTTTTTTGATAAATCAGGCAAGGCAAGCGCGATTATGATAAAGATGAGAGTCTTTTTGCCTAACTCTTTAAAACTGTGCTTTTCAGCTCTTGCAGTTTCCGTAGTGCTTGCTCTTCCGCTTGGGATAATCGCCGCCATCAGGCAGAACACACTCTTTGACGGGCTTTCAATGGCCATTTCTCTGATAGGCGTGTCCATGCCGAACTTCTGGCTGGGGCTTTTGATGATGATAGTCTTTTCACTAAAGCTCGGTTGGTTTCCAACCTCCGGATCCACTACCCCGGCTCATATTGTTCTTCCGGCGGCTACGCTTGCATTTATCAATATGGCTGCGATAGCCAGGGTCACTCGGTCTTCGATGCTTGAGGTCATACGCCAGGATTATATAAGAACAGCAAAGGCCAAGGGTGTTCCGTATAGAAGAATAATAAGAAAACATGCGCTCAAAAATGCTCTTATACCCACGATAACCATTATGGGCGTTCAGCTCGGAGAGCTTCTTAGCGGCACCATAATCATTGAGAATATATATGCATGGCCAGGAGTGGGAAGGCTGCTTATGAAGGCTATCGACAGCAGGGATATGTCGACGATGATAGCCTGCGTTATTGTTTTTGCGATTTTTGTATCGATTGTAAATCTGTGTGTGGATATCCTTTACAGTATTATAGACCCCAGAATATCCATGTGCTGATTTAGCGTTTAGTAGTCATTATGCAGTACCTTTTTACATATTGCAGCTGCTTGACGGCCTGAATTGGAGGTTAATGTGAAAGAGTATATTAAAAAGAATATATGGCTTGGGCTAAGCTTGTTTGCCCTCTTCTTGGCAGCAAGATACTGGAGCGCTGTGGAAAGAGCTTTGGTGCTTGTACTTAACGCAGCCTGGCCGCTTATACTTGGGGGCATAATCGCCTATGTCGTGAATATCCTGATGGGCTTTTACGAGACTCACTTGTTCAAAAAGATAAAGAGCAAAACTATGCAAAAACTAAGAAGGCCCCTCTGCATACTCCTTTCTTTCGTCAGCCTTCTGCTCATAATAGCCTTTATAGTCAATATGATCATCCCAGAGCTTTGGAACTGTTTAACTCTGCTTGCCCAGAAACTTCCGGGGATAATCGAGATAGTTGGCAGCTTCTTCGAACGCCACTTCAATATTGATCAGACGTTTATTGACGGACTTATAGCGAAGGTAGAGAATATTGACTGGGAAGAAACCGCAAAACAGCTTCTCAGCGGGCTTGGGGGCGCGGTAAGCGCCGCTGTCACCGTTGTGGGAACGCTCACCTCATATTTAGTGACATTTGCGCTTGCGCTTGCGTTTTCCGTATATGTACTTGCAGGCAAGGAGCAGCTTAAAAAGGCAGCCGTAGATATTATCCACACGTATCTGAGCGCCTCAAAGAGAGCCCGCTTATTAAAGATTGTAAGAACTTTTGATCAGAGTTTTCATAAGTTCATCGTCGGACAGTGCGTCGAGGCAGTTATTTTGGGGGTTCTTTGCATAATAGGCATGCTGCTGCTTGGTATACCATATGCCTCAATGATCGGTACGCTTGTTGGGTTTACGGCGCTTATACCTGTTGCAGGGGCTTATATAGGCGCGGTTGTGGGTGTTATAATGATAGTGACCATATCGCCTGTCAAGGCGGCGGTATTCATGGTTTTTCTTGTGGTACTTCAACAGCTTGAGGGTAATCTCATATATCCAAGAGTTGTCGGCTCGTCGATCGGCCTTCCGGGAATACTGGTGCTTGCGGCGATAACTGTAGGCGGCGGAGTTATGGGAATCGGCGGAATGCTCTTGAGTGTTCCGATAACTGCCGCGTTATATCAGCTTATATCAGAAGATATTTCTCGCCGCAGGCGCGAGAAAAGGGCGGGAGATGAGATATGCGATGATATCCCCGATGCCGTAAGCTGCCATGAACCTGAAATAAAGCCTGTTATGAAAGAGATCCCGATGCCATCAAAAAAGAAGAGCGTCGAAAAAAAGAAAAGATAAGAAAAGGCGTACCGCTTTTTGCGGTACGCCTTTTATGGTATAATCAATATATAAGCGTTGCACATTTTAATTTCAGAGTGAAAGCTATGTAAGCGTCTCAGGTTAAAACTTTCTCTCAAGCATGATAATCTGCCCCTCTGGGAATACAAAACCGTATTTTTCAAGAGCTTCTCTAAGATCCTCACGCTCAGATGGTATCATGCACACAAGCTTGGGAAGCCCACTTTCTTTTAACTTTGAAACGGCAAAGCTGACACATTCGTCAAGGTCTCCTCCCATAAGCCCCAGGTGCAGGCCCTGATCTTTCAAAAAGCGCGCGCCAATCACGACACAGCTGTCACCCTTGCGAAAGGCCATCTTCTCCGCCGCAAGAGCTTTGTAAAGAGAGTCGTTAAGCCCGTAAAAAGTGCGGTTCTGGCAGAAGTATCCGTGATAGCCTTCGGCATAGGGGGAAATCGCCGATTTAACGCAGTGTTGGCATAGTTCTTGCTTAAATCCACGTGACTTTATATCGGGAGCATTGCTCAGCATAAGCGTGCCCTCCCGTGTCTGATAGGCTACATGAAGGCCGTTGCGCTCGCCAAGTATTCTTGATGCGTAGTTTGAAAGGCCGGTGTACATGCGAACATAAGGGACTTTGTATATATCACAAAGCTCAATGAAACGATTCCATATGACAGCGCCGCAGCCTTTCTTTTGATGGGCGGGATCAACTCTTAGTATCTCAAGCCAGCCGGAACCGTCATACTGAAGCGAGAAACGGGCAAAGCCTATAGGCGCGCCATCTTCCTCCGCGACGATCAGCTCGCCTGTTTGATTGTCAAAAAACTCATCCTTGACTCCGTCCAAATAAAGAAGTTTTGGAGTCGATTTTTTTTCGATTTCGAGAAGGACTGGAAGATCTTCAGGAACACCCTTGCGGCAAATGATACTCATATAGAGTCTCCTTTATTATATAATTATATTAGTAATTTAACATTGCTGGATACTTATGTCAACTTGAGAGGTGTGATAATATGGAAAGCAGGCTTGATGAGCTCAAAAGGCTTGTTGAAGAAAGCGGCGATATAGTGTTTTTCGGCGGGGCGGGCGTATCTACAGAGTCAGGAATACCTGATTTCAGGGGGACCGGAGGACTGTACAACATGGAATATAAATATCCTCCTGAAACTATTTTAAGCCATAGCTTTTATGAAGCGCATCCCGAGGAGTTTTTCAGATTCTACCGTGATAAGATATTGTTCTCTGGCATAAAGCCTTCCAGGGCGCATATAGCCCTTGCCAAAATGGAGAGGGCGGGCAAACTTTCGGCTGTAGTCACACAGAATATTGACTCTCTTCATCAAGCGGCAGGGAGCAAAAAAGTTTATGAGCTTCACGGCAGCATCGAGCGCAATTACTGCACACGCTGCGGACGCTTTTTTTCAAAAGAGGAGATAGACACTATGCCGCTTGTGCCGATTTGTCCATGCGGAGGCAGGATAAAGCCTGATGTGGTTCTTTATGAAGAGGCTCTTGACGGCAGGGTTCTGGAAAAGAGCATAAAGGCCATTGCTGAATGTGATCTGCTTATCGTAGGTGGCACATCCCTTACGGTATACCCCGCATCCGGGCTTCTTCGATATTTCAAAGGCAGCAGCCTTGTGATAATAAATAAAACGGAGACGCCTTACAGTTCTATGGCAACGCTGTCAATATACGGCAGTATAGGCGAGGCTTTGGAGTATGCGGCTCGTGATATCAAAGAGCTCAGTTAATTTGCGTCGGTGGACATGTTCTTTTCCTTTTAATGCCGATATTGTAGATAAAGAGTATGGAAAGGCTTTTTGGAAGAGTTAAAGAAGAGAGGATTTGCAGAATAGATGGCCGGATGGAATCCGTGGCATGGCTGCCACAAGTTAAGCGAGGGATGCCGTCATTGTTATGTTTATCGTATTGATGAAAGACACGGAAGAGATTCCTCAGTTGTCAGCAGGAATAAGGATTTTGATCTTCCTATACGGCGTTCGCGCTCTGGAGAATATAAGATAAAGGCGGGAGAGACGGTATATACCTGTTTTTCTTCCGATTTTTTTGTCGAGGATGCCGACGACTGGCGTTTAGAGGCATGGGATATTATGCGTCAAAGGCCGGATCTCCATTTTTTC
This sequence comes from Clostridiaceae bacterium, assembly GCA_034926865.1. Classification (GTDB taxonomy): domain Bacteria; phylum Bacillota; class Clostridia; order Oscillospirales; family Butyricicoccaceae; genus RGIG1902. The sequence goes on along the minus strand of JAYFQP010000003.1, from coordinate 34,948 downwards.
ATGATAACAAAGAGAATAGACCGTTTTGAAAAATGTATTCCAGCTGATTGGGGAAGCGGATATGAAAATGTTACGGTATGCTGCACCGTTGAAAACCAAAGAATGGCCGATTACCGCCTGCCAATATATCTTTCATCACCGATAAGGCATAAGTGTCTTGCGTGTGAGCCATTGCTGGAGGGAATAAACCTTGCACGGTATCTTGAAAGCGGTGAGATAAAAAATATCGTATGCGGCGGGGAATCCGGCCTTGAGGCACGCCCTTGCCGCTATGAATGGGTGCTTTCGTTAAGGCAGCAGTGTGCCGTGGCAGGCATAGGATTTTACTTCAAGCAGACGGGTGCGCATTTTGTCAAGGATGGAAAGCAATACACGGTTCCCAGAAAGCTTCAGCATTCTCAGGCAAAACGGGCGGGTATCAATATCACAATGAGCAATCAGGAGTTTTACGTAGAGGACCCTGATCAGGCCGTGCTTGATGAGTGGGAATAGGAGAAGCCGAAATGAGATACACCCATATAAAACAGGGACGCTTCATAAGCCGGGAGAACAGATTCATAGCTCATATTGAAATAGATGGAAAAATAGAAGTTTGCCATGTCAAAACCACGGGAAGGTGCCGGGAATTGTTTGTTCCGGGGGCAACGGTATGGGTTGACGAGAACATGAATCCACAGCGCAAGACTAAGTATGACCTTGTGACGGTGCAGAAGGGGGAAATGCTTGTTAACGTTGATTCTCAGGCGCCAAACCTGCTTTTTGAAGAATGGGCGCTGGGTGGGGGAATCAAAGGGCTTGATATGCTGAAAAGAGAATGCCGGTATAAAGGCTCGAGGTTCGATTTTATGCTTATGAGAAACGGCATGCCCATGTATTTAGAGGTAAAAGGCGTTACTCTTGAAGAAAATAATGCTGCCATTTTTCCGGACGCGCCCACTGAGCGGGGATTAAAGCATACTTGTGAGCTTATGGATGCCAGAGAGAACGGCTATAGGTGTGCTTTATTTTTCGCTGTGCAGATGAAAGGCATTTCGTATTTTACGCCAAACAGGCTCACTCAGCCTGCCTTTGCAAGCGCGCTTGCAAAGGCAGGCCGCTCCGGAGTGGAGATCATGGCCTATGACTGCATAGTGTACCCAGACAGCATTGTCATAGACAGCCCTGTAGAAGTACGGCTGTGAAGCCATAGAACATTGACCCTTGATGGCGCTTGGGGGAAGCGGTATAATACTTTTAGCAAAAGCATGGATGGGGATGAAATACAGGAAGTTTAGAATAATTAGGATATAGAATAATTTATAATTATCAGAAAGGCTGTGAAGCTTTTGGAAGGAAAGAACATACTTGTGATAGACGGCCAGGGCGGCGGAATAGGGAAACAGGTGGTGTATGCTCTCAAAGGCCGGTTCCCCGGTGTGAGCGTGACGGCAGTGGGTACTAATACGCTGGCGACCTCTGCAATGCTCAAGGCAGGCGCCGATAATGGGGCCACTGGAGAAAATGCAGTTATTGTCGGCTGCCGCAAGGCTGATATTATAGTAGGGCCAATCGGCATAGCGATCGCTGATTCTCTTTTTGGAGAAGTGACTCCTAAAATGGCTTTGGCGGTGGGGCAAAGCCATGCAAGGCGAATTCTTATCCCTGTTAACCACTGTGACAATATGATAGCTGGCGTAGAGGAGATATCTATGGGCAGGCTTGTGGAAAGCGCAGTCAGCCTCGCCGGTGCTGTTTTATAAAAAGTCACTGATATTAAGGCAAATAAAAATGCTGCGCGGCAAGGGGGGTTAGGATATGTCACAGTTTACGAAAAAGGCAATTAAGGAATCATTTGTCAAGCTGCTTAACGAGAGGCCATTTGACAAGATCACCATAAAAGATGTGGTGGAGGACTGCGGGATAAACAGAAATACTTTTTATTATTATTATCAGGATATTTTTGCCTTGCTTGATGATATTTTTGAGTCTGAGGCTAATGATGTGATTGGCTCGGGGTATGTACATGACTCCTGGCAGGAGGGTTTTATTAAATCTGCAGGCTTTGCCATGAGAAACAAAAGCGCCATTTTCCATGTGTATAACTCTATTAACCGCCAGCATCTCGAGCGGTATCTTTACAAGGTATCAGAAGACCTTATGGAGGGTATAGTTAAAAGCGAAGCTGAGGGACTTAATGTTTCCGATGAGGATATAAGGCTTGTGTCGGTTTTCTATAAACATGCGATCGTAGGCCTGTTTCTTGAGTGGCTGCAAAGGGGCATGAAGGATGAGCCGGAGTATATTATAAGGCGTATGGGCAGACTTCTTGACGGCAATATAAGAAATATACTCGCAAGAGCGGAGAAAGAATCTCAGATAGGGAATAGTGTCAGTCACGTCACTTCTGATGACTGAAAATCAGTCAAAAAAAGACCTATGCGCAAAAAATGCACACAGGTCTTTTTTTGACCATGTAAATACCAAGCCATACCGTTATAATTTAATTATTGCCGGAGTAGTGAAAGCTTTTATAGATTATTCGGCAAAAATTATTAAGGGGGGAAATGAATATGGAGCTTATCAAAAAGGCAAAACGGGGATATATAGCCGTATCGATAGTCATGATCCTTCTTGGAGCTTTGATAGCAGTATTTCCAACAATATCTGCGATCACCCTGTGCTATATAATCGGCGCTTTGCTGATTGCGTTGGGAATCACAAAGCTGATGGGATATTTTTCAAAGGATATGTACCGACTTGCCTTTCAGTTTGACCTTGCCATGGGAATTTTTTTGATCTCCGCGGGAAGCATAATAATGCTTCATCCGGCAAATGTAGTATCTTCGGTTCCTGTTATAATCGGCGTATTTGCAGTAATTGACGGGGCTTTCAGGCTTCAGATGTCTTTTGATGCAAAGCGTTTCGGTATAGAGCGTTGGAGAACTATTTTTTTACTCGGCGTGTTGACAGGCATAAGCGGGCTGTTTCTTGTAACAAATCCTTTTGAAGGAGCTGAGGCGCTCATGATTTTAATGGGCGTAACACTCATAGTTGACGGCATACAGAATCTATGCGTGGCAATTTATACGGTCAGAGCATCCGGAGGAAGCGATTTATAATTTTCAGATAAAGCGTTGCTGAAAACTGAGGGGTTAAGAATAATATGCAGGCTTTAATAAGTCTGCATATTTTTATTTTGCAAGATGCTTAAAAGAGGTAATCCTTGGTTAATAATCAATGTATGGGGTATTGACGCATTTTTCTTTTTAAAAAGTCATTTTTTATCATCTTTTATTAAAAATGCTTGCACACTGAAGCGGCATATATTATCATAGATGATAAATCAGAAAATTCAAAGCGGGGAAAACAGCATGCCGAATTATGATAAACTCAGGCTTCATCGGGCGATCGTATTTGCCGCAAAAGCACATCAGGGCCAAAACAGAAAAGGCACCGATGTACCGTATATAATCCATCCTTTTGAAACAGGGCAGATATTGATATCAGCCGGATGCAGCGAAGATGTCGTCATTGCAGGGCTTCTTCACGATACTATTGAGGACACCGAGACTACCACTAATGAGATATCACAGTTCTTTGGGCTTAAGGTGCTTGGGCTTGTGCTTTCGGCCAGCGAGGATAAAAGAAAGACATGGGAACAGCGTAAGCAGCATACCATCGATTATTTAAGGGCCAGCGCTGATTACGATGAAATGCTCCTGACCTGTGCCGATAAGCTCTCAAACCTAAGAAGTCTCAGGCTCGAGGAAGAAAAGAGCGGAGAAGAGGTCTGGCAGCGCTTTAAAAGGGGCAGGGATTTACAGAGCTGGTATTACAGAGAGATTATAAATGTCCTTGAACCGATAAAAGATTATGAAATGTATGACGAGCTTGTACAGCTGTATAATGAAATATTTAAATAATGGTAGGTTTTTCCGGACAAAGCAAGGCTCGCAGGCTAAGACTGCGAGCCTTGCTTTTGTCTATGGCGGGCAAATATTATTTGCTGCTTTTTCTCTTAATAAGTTTCTGAAGCTCTACAAGAGGGATTATACTGAAGGCAAGGATCAGCGCCGTGAGGTATTCCCTAATGCTGATAGGCTGAAAGCCAAAAGCGTTTGAGAGGAAGGGGATATAGATAACGGCAGATGTCAGGGCAAGGCTTGTGAGGGCGGACCACCAGAGGAAGTGGTTTTGCGAGGGCAGAGAAAAGACACTTCCGTTTTGGCTGCGCATGTTGAAGCTGTGGCAGATCTCTGTCATGCTCAATGTAAGAAAGGCCATTGTCATGCCGTCTGGGCTGTTGGCTATTTCCCATACTGCGGCTTCCATATAGTGGCCTATAAAGTAAGCTGCAAGTGTCAGCAGTGTTATCAAGAAACCTTGAATAAATATATCAAGGCCAAGCTTATCTGCAAACAGGTTTTCTTTGGCAGGCCTGGGCTTTCGGTTCATAATGCCGGGCTCGGCGATTTCCACTCCAAGAGCCATGGCAGGGAAACAGTCAGTTATAAGATTGATCCAAAGAAGATGTACAGGCTTTAGAATAGTAAACCCCAGCAGAGTTGCAAAGAATATGCTGAGAACCTCGCTGAGGTTGGAGCTGAGGAGGAACTGGACAGACTTACGGATATTGTCGTATATTCTTCTGCCTTCTTCAACAGCAGAAACGATTGTGGCAAAGTTATCATCGGCTAAGACCATGTCTGCGACATTCTTTGTTACGTCAGTTCCTGTTATGCCCATACCAACTCCTATATCGGCTGTTTTGATACTGGGGGCATCGTTTACGCCGTCGCCTGTCATAGCTGTGATATAGCCTTTTTCCTGCCATGCGTTAACTATCCGTACCTTGTGCTCGGGCTGAACTCTGGCATATACGCTTATGTCCTCAATGCGTTTTGAAAAGCTCTCATCATCAAGGGCTGAAAGCTCAAGCCCTGTGATGGCTTGATCGTCTGAGGTTATCATGCCGAGTTCCTTTGCGATGGCCGCTGCGGTATCCTTGTGGTCTCCGGTTATCATCACAGGCCGTATGCCGGAGGTGCGGCAGAGTGCAATAGCGTCTTTTACCTCGGGGCGAACGGGGTCTATCATTCCGCAAAGGCCTATAAAGGTTAGATCCTGTTCGAGAGCTTCGGGCTCAAGGCTTTGGGGAATTGAGGGGAGTTCTTTGAATGCGGCCGCAAGCACGCGCAGCGCCTTTGACGCCATTTCTTTGTTGGCATCGAGTATTTCTGCTTTGACCTCATTTGTAAGCGCAATGGAGTTGCCGTTGTCGTCAAGATATTTTGTGCATCTGAGAAGAACCTCGTCAGGGGCGCCTTTTGTATATTGTATATATGTGTCTTCCTTAAGATGGATTGTGCTCATCATTTTGCGCCCGCTGTCAAAGGGAGCCTCACCCTTTCTTGGAGCTTCTTTTTCAAGCTCAGGCTTATATAGATTAAGCGATGCGGAGTATCTGACAAGGGCACACTCTGTGGGCTCGCCTATGGTGCCTATGTGATCCGGCTCGAGTTTGGCATCACTGCAAAGAGCCATGGCTGTGGCAAGAAGCTTTCGATTATTTGTATATTCGTCTACGACAGTCATCTTGTTTTGGGTCAAGGTGCCTGTTTTGTCACTGCATATGATCTGTGTACAGCCTAAAGTTTCAACAGCTGTCAGCTTGCGTATTATGGCATTGCGCTTGGACATATTGGTTACGCCGATGGAAAGGACTATTGTTACAACTGTGGCAAGTCCTTCAGGTATGGCGGCAACAGCAAGCGATACTGCAACCATGAAAGTATCAAGGATAACTTCTCCTGAAAACTGTCCGTTTCTTATAAGAGAAAAAGCGAATATAAACGCGCATATGCTGATAACAAGGTAGCTGAGAATACGGCTGAGGTGTGAGAGCTTGATTTGCAGAGGTGTTTGACCTTCTTTGGCTTTTGCCAGAGCATCGGCGATCTTGCCCATCTCCGTTTTCATGCCGGTTTCGGTTACTATAGCGGCTCCGCGGCCATAGGCGACTGCGCTTCCCATGTATACCATATTCTTACGGTCACCAAGGGCTACTTCGCCATCCAGTCCCAGAGCGTCGGTTATTTTTGATACCGGAACGCTTTCTCCAGTAAGAGCGGCTTCTTCAATTTTTAAGCTAAAGCTTTCAAAAAGCCTGCCGTCCGCAGGGACAGCGTCACCTGCTTCGAGAAGGATGATGTCTCCGGGAACAAGATCTTCGCTTCGGATAATCTGAGTCTTTCCGTCGCGCACGGTTCTGCATGTAGCCGCCGACATGGCCTGTAGGGCTTCGATAGCTTTCTCGGCTTTGCTTTCCTGATATACTCCGAGACAAGCGTTTACAATTACAACAGCCATGATGATTATGACATCCGCAAAGCCTTCTCCGGAATATATAGCCGTAACAAGAGAAATTACCGCTGCGACAATGAGTATAAGGGTCATCGGGTCTGCGAGCTGTGAAAGAAAGCGCTTGATAAGCGGGGGCTTTGGCGGTTTGTGAAGCAAGTTTCTGCCATGCTCCAATCTTCGATGTTCTACGTCATCCTCCGACAGACCCCTGTCTGAAGAGCCTAATGAAAGCGCTACTTCTTCAAAGGTATGGCTGTAACTTTTCATGTTTTTCCTCCTGTAATGATAATCATAATATATTATTTGCAAATTATAAGCCAATAAAAAAGACTCACGTATGATTTTAAAATCATACGTGAGTCTGGTTATTTCATCCAAGCCAAGCCGCAAAAACGGCCATGATGTTGACTTGAAACACGCATAAGCGTGCCAACTACTCCCCCACGGAAAATATATTCTGTTTGAAGAATCTTGTATGCCGAAAGCTGATGTGCAAGAGGCATAGCGATTAGTTTTAGTATAAAACAAAGCAACATAGTGTTGCTTAACAAAAACATAATAGCATATGCTGATTTGGATGTCAATACCAAAGAATCGTCAGCGTGACTATTATATAAGCAGATCGGCCAGATTAGCTTGGCTGTCGATAAACGGCTCAATAAGCGTTGTCTTGCATGACATCAGGGTGGTAACTCCGGGGCCGTGGCCTGCGGCCATACAGTCGCTGTGGATAACAACTCCTATAGTGACGGCTCCGGTCTGATATGTTCTGCCGTAACGTGTATCCGCGTCTTTTATGCAGACTATGTCGCCAAAGCGCAGTGTATCAAGCCCGTATTCCTTGGTGATCCCCTCGTCAAAAAGGGTAATGTCATAGTCGCCGCTGGCGCTGCCGGAGCCAAGCCCTGAACCCATAATGCAGGCTGGAACTATTTTGGCTACGCCTATCTGAAGCTTGCCGTCTTTTTCTATGATGTTCATTTTCTTAAGAAGCGCGGGGCTCATGTTACGAAGTATTATCTCCGGATGGTCTTCGAGCTTCATGCCCTGCCCGCAGGCCTTTACAAGGATCTTGTCATCCTGTGCAAGAAGCTCAAGGGTCTCTTGGTCAAAATATATGATAAGATGCTCACAGCCCCCGTGCTTTCCGGTTACAAATCCGCGCCGCCCTTTGGCATCTCCGCTTACGACCTTGGCTTCGTTGCCGATACAGGAATAACAGACATATGCGTCGTTGTGGGCATCTACAGGGTTTCTTGTTGTAACGCCTGGTTCAAGGTGATCTGCAGTCCAGCCGACGCAGATATCTCCTATCTTTGCATTATATGTAATTCCTCCGGTGCCGGGCATAAAAATTATATCTCCATCGACAGTCATCTTGCCCTTTTTGCTGAAGCCGGGGTGAACCACCATGCCCTGCACGGATATGATTGGAAGCGTTTTCTCATTCGTTTTTAGCATAACAACTTCTCCTTTTACTGCCTATATGGGCTTTTTTGTATGAGCTTTATAATGCCAGTTTATCATAGGTGTATATTATTTGCAAAATTATTTTCTCGGTTTTTTCTTGACAAAGGCACAATGCCTATGTATAATAACTCTTGCATCCGGACGATTAGCTCAGTTGGCTAGAGCACCTGCTTGACGTGCAGGGGGTCACAGGTTCGAGTCCTGTATCGTCCACCACTTATGAGACTGCCTTTGGGCGGTCTTTTTTCATGCCTTCGGATATTCAATAGGGTTTGTGAGGCTTTTGATAATTCAAACAATCGTTATGTTATTCTGGTAAAGCTGAAAAAAAATGCAGCACATGCAACACGAGATTTTAAGAAGACATCTGTTTTGTGCGCGATAGTCTGTGAGAACTGCTTTATGCTGTCTTTGAAAGTAATACTATACATAGTATGGGTTTGGCTTAAGGAGTAGGACAATTAAATCAATCAGCAAGCCAATGCCAAAAAGCCCGCCAGTAAACAGATATAAAATCCCCATGCCTATCTTGCCCTCATAGAACTTATGCGCGCCTATTGCACCTAAAAATAGGCACAGCAAAAAAGAAATCCATTTGTTTCGCATTTCGTACATTTCGTTATCCCCGTTCTATCTATTTTACCGTTCTGCTGACGGTTAAAGTCTAAAAATATAACCTTGTGTCCAAGTCACCATAGGTGTGACAGCATAGGACCCGCACATATTGGGCGAAGCGTTTTACTTCGCCGTACATTTCGTCGGTGATTTCTCCGTTGCCGCCGAACAAAGCAAACTTAAAATCCTCTTCGGTCATTTTGTGCTCATGTGGATGCTTGTTCTTTTTCATTGCCAAGAAGGTAGTCTGTTGATACACCAAAGTAATCCGCCATTGTCGGGAGAGTTGTTCCGTTTGAGTGCTGCCAGCTTTCAGCTTTGCAATCGCACAAGGATTCAGCTCCATATCAACAGTAGATTGATAGGTAGTGGCTTTTCTGGGCACAAAGCAAGGAATAAATGTCCATAAATATCGCTCCCATTTTTATGTACAACCCCAAAGATTATATAAGTAATGGGCAGGCACTGCTTATGTGATATATAAATATTAGCACTAAAGATTACTTTGGCCAACTGAAAACATAATTAGTAGGTGACTTTTGTATGCCTGCACAGCGGGCGGCTGGAATAATTGGTAAAATGCACTAAAAGGAATAACTCGGAACAATTGGCATCAGCCAATGGTCGGCACTCAAAGTATTTAAGCGCTGTGGTTAACGTTTGAACCCTTGATAGCCCTCTAATCTGTTTTGAGCGTTGGAGGGGAAGAAAGAAATGGCACTTCCAAGGGAGAATGAAAATATCAGCAACATGTTTGCACCCACTGAAAGCAATAAAAAAAGCGCCCATAGGGCGCTGAAAAATCATGGGTCAAGCTTATCGAGCTTTTTGTTTGTCTCGGTTATTCCGTCAAGCACGGTCTGCCGTTTTTCAGTTGGCATCTCATAAAACTTCTGCATGGCCGCGCCATTGCTGAGGATTTCCTGCTGAAGCTCGGGCGGCAGATCGTTTGATTTTTCGGATTTTTTAGGTTCTTGCATTATATCACCCCAAACGTATCTTTTGCCGTAATGAAGATTTTAAACAAAGCATGAAAAAGAAAAAACAAGTCAATGGTTTCAAGAAAATAATTAATGGTGCAAGGATAACCGGGCAAAGTCCATCGCGGATAATACACAGGGATGAAAGTGCGGTGATGATAAAAAGGCGGTTCTTGATATTCTAAGGGCTTTTTTTATGTTTTGAGGCTAATTGAAATGCTATGTTTCAAATAGGTAAGAACATTGACTTTAATGGATAAATATGGTAACAATTACTTAAAAAAGATGATGAGAGAAGGTAAAGCTTGGTGAATGATAGTGCTGTTAAGAACAAACCGCATGTTGCAGAGAAAGATTTATGTTCACGTGACACCCCAACGGCGCTAAATAAGCCTTGGATACGGGTTATCATTAATTTTTTAGCTTGTATGTTATTGGGGGTAAACTTTAAAAATATTAACTCAAGTTTTTTTACCAGCGTAATTATGTTTGTAATTCCGATGTTAACGGATATCCTTAATCATAAACGAGGTAATAAGCGGGCGTGTTTTTTTTATTTTGCAGAAATATGTCTGCTGTTCGTCGCTCTGATTGTATGCCTATTGGGCATATTTGGAATATTATGTATTGTGAACGTCGAAGGAGACCCCAATATAATGATTCAGCTTGACTATGCGTTTTTCCCTGGCTGTCACTGCAAGGCTTCGTATTTGCTTTTAATTGTGTTTGCAAGCTTCTTCCTGACGGTTTGTGATATGTTTTCAGCAACTTACAGTTTTGAACAAGTTCTTATCACCAATATGTTGTCATAGGCTGTATTTAGATATATAAAAATGAAAGGGGGATGCAGGTGAGTATCTGGCGTTCCATAATTTGGATAATTGTTTTATTTTTGTCGGGTATCAGTGTGGGGACAATGAGTAAGTATTGGGGGAAATGCAGTTGGAGCGTGGCCGTTAAGCTGGCAGCTTTGCTTCCTTTTCAAACTGTTTATGGAGCCGTTTTACTGTATGAGAAAATAATGAGTGAGAACGAGAAAAGCCAGGATAAGGGAAATCCAGCGAGAGAAAAGAAGCCATTTTTATTTGCTTTACGCTGGAGATGGTGTATTGTAACTTCGATTTTCATGACATTACCCGGCCTGTCAAGTCTCTTGGCTCATGAGCAAATACGGCTTAATGATAATAAAATCAGCAGCATCGTTCGCCGAACAAAAAATGAAGTGTTTCAAAGTTTGGGAAAAGAACTTTGTATCGGATAGCCATAACGCATAAAAACCACCCTAACATGGGTGGTTTTTATATATTCGAAAATAGCTATTGTCCTTTTCTGATTTGTAGTTTATAGTCGAGATAAATCATAAAATACAGTGTATTCAATTAGAAATTTTAAGAGAATCATACAACGATCGATTTATATCAGGTACATGAACCTTTTATATTAAGAACGCAAAGCTTAAAATGATACCAGCGTTTTACCAATAAGAGATAATTTCATTGGTTGACGAAAAATGGCCCATACAGTGCTCTCGGAGGTGGTGACAGCAAGATGAAAAAAATACTGCTGATTGAAGATGATAAGGCGTTAAGCAATGGCATTTGTCTTGCGTTGCAGACAAATGAAATACAGATAGAGACTTGTTTTGACTTGTACTCCGCATATTCGAAAATGAATCAAAACACGTACGACCTGATGATTCTTGATGTTAATTTGCCGGATGGAAACGGCCTGGATTTTTTGAAAGAACTGCGAAAAAAAGGGACAACCCCTGTTATGATCCTGACTGCAAACGATATGGAAACCGATATTGTGACGGGACTGGAACTGGGGGCAGACGATTATATCACAAAACCATTCTCGCTTGCCGTGCTGCGGGCGCGGGTCAATACTCAGTTGAGAAAAGCGCTTCCAATGCAATCTGGTCAGATTCAAATCGATGATTTCCTGTTCGATTTTGATCTTATGGCGTATTATAAAAATGGCGTGCCGGTTGATTTGAGCAAAACAGAACAAAAGTTGCTGCGTTGTTTGGTGGAAAATCGTGGAATGACGCTTTCCCGTGAAAAACTTGTTGACCGTATTTGGACGGACGGCGCTGAATATGTAGATGAAAACGCCTTGTCTGTTACCATCAAACGGCTGAGAAATAAACTGGAGAATGTACCCGCCAAGCCGGACTATATAAAAAATGTTTATGGTCTCGGATATACATGGGCGGTGAAAGGCAAATGAACATGCCGGAAATATATTTGTCGGCACTTGCGATCATTGCACTCTGCACCTCTGTGGGTGTGGTGGTATGGAACCGCCGCAGGACCAGACGAGTGCAGCAAAGCATGGACCGTATGCTGGATGCCGCGATTCGGGGTGATTTTAGTGAAATGAGCTTTGATGAAAGCCTTCTTTCAAAGGTGGAGACAAAGCTTGCGGGTTACCTTTCCGCTTCAGCGGTTTCAGAGAAAAATCTTAAAGCAGAGAAAAATAAAATCAAAGAACTGATTGCAGATATATCTCACCAAACAAAAACACCGATTGCTAATATTAGTCTTTATGCGCAGCTCTTGGAGGAAAAAGACCTACCAGAGGATTGCATAAGCTGTGTTACCGCGCTGCACAATCAGGCAGAAAAGCTGAACTTTTTAATTGGCGCTCTGATCAAAACCTCAAGGTTAGAGTCCGGTATTCTGTCGCTCCATTCAAAGAAAAACAGCATACAGACGGTGCTGGACAGTGTAAAAAAACAGATTGACACGAAAGCAGCTGGAAAGAATATTAAGATTGATATGGATTCAAGTGCCGAATCAGCATGCTTTGATGTTAAGTGGACGACTGAAGCGATTTATAACATCGTGGATAACGCCGTCAAGTACACGCCGGAAGGCGGGGCGGTTACGGCTCGCGTAACGCGGTATGACCTGTTTTGCCGCATCGATATTGCGGACACCGGTATTGGTATCAAGGAGGAAGAACAGGCGAAAATATTCCAGCGTTTTTATCGCTCTGCGCAGGTTTGGGAAGAAGAAGGTGTCGGAATCGGATTATATTTGACACGCAAGATCCTGTCCAGTGAAGGTGGGTATGTCAAGGTAAGCTCCGTTCTTGGAAAGGGAACAACTTTTTCCGTATTTCTGCCTCGGGAAAGATGAAATCTTTCAAAACTGTTAGATTTGCCTGACATTCCGAAAGATTCTGGAAAGATTAAGGTGCTAAAGTCTGTATTGTGAGTATACGGTACAGACTTTTCTTATGGGGGAATATATCATGGCAATATTGGAAACGAAAGATCTGAAAAAAATCTACGGCACCGGAGAAACCGCCGTCCATGCATTGGATGGCGTCACTCTGTCTGTTGAAAAGGGTGAGTTTGTTGCAGTAGTAGGCACATCCGGCAGTGGAAAGTCCACGCTGCTTCATATGCTTGGAGGTCTTGACCGCCCGACTAGCGGCACAGTGATGGTGGACTCCAAGGCAATCTTTTCGCTGAAAGACGAAGAACTGACGATTTTCCGCCGCCGCAAAATCGGGTTTGTGTTCCAAAACTACAATCTGGTGCCGGTTCTCAATGTCTTGGAAAATATTCTTCTGCCTGTTCAGCTTGACGGCAACGAGCCGGATTCTGCTTATGTGAGCAGTATCGTCAACATTCTCGGGCTGGACAGCAAACAGAATAATCTCCCGAACAACCTCTCAGGCGGACAACAGCAGCGTGTTGCAATCGCCCGTGCGCTTGCTTCACAACCGGCTATTATACTGGCGGATGAACCCACAGGTAATCTGGACAGCAGAACCAGTCAGGACGTGATCGGTCTTTTAAAAGTTACTGGCCAGAAATTCAGTCAGACGATCGTGATGATTACCCACAATGAAGAAATCGCGCAGATGGCTGACCGTATCATACGTATCGAGGATGGAAAAATTGTGGGTGGTGGTCAGCGTGATTAAAGTGAAAAACAGGCGGACAATTGCCAATCTGTCCCGGAAAAGCATGAAGGCCAATCGCTCAAGAAACCTGATCGCAGTGATCGCAATAGCTCTGACAACCATTCTTTTTACCACACTGTTCACAATCGCAGGAACCATCGTCAACTCCTTTCAGCAGGAAACGTTTCGGCAGGTGGGCGGCGATTTTCATGGGACTTTCAAGAATGTTACTGAAGAACAAATCGAAGAACTGACTTCCGATTCGCTTATCATGAAATCGGGCGCGAGGCTGATGCTCGGAATGCCGACAGACCCACCATTCAACAAGGCGCATATCGAGGTCAGCTATATGGACAAAACCTGTGCGTTGGGAGACTTTTGTGTGCCGGAGCATGGTGCTCTGCCGGAAGAAGGAACAAATCAGATCGCCTGCGATACTCGTATTCTCAAGCTCCTGGGAGTTGAGCCGAAGATTGGGACGAAAATTGAGTTGCCCTATTATATTGGTGCAGACGCCGGTCATCCGCAGTTGATAACCGACACTTTTTCTCTTTCTGGCTGGTGGACCTATGATCAAGCCTGCGTTGCAAGCCAGGCAGTTGTCCCACTTTCCTATGCTGAACAGATACTTTCCGGTTATAAAAGGCAGTCGGAAACAGATTTGACGGGCAGATGGAGTTTAAACGTTTATCTGAAAAGCGCCTCACATATTGAAAATGATCTGGATACGATCCTGTCTAATTGCGGCTATCAATCCGAAGATGCTCAGGCCGACAACTACGTTGCAACGGGTGTAAACTGGGGGTATGCAGGAGCGCAGTTCTCCGCTAATGCAGATTTGGGAACGGTCATCGCCCTTGCCGCCATGCTCATTCTTATCATTTTAACGGGGTATCTGATTATTTATAATATTTTTCAGATATCAGTCTCAGGTGATATCCGATTTTATGGGCTGCTGAAAACGATAGGAACCACCGGGCGGCAGATACGTCAAATCATCATCAGGCAGGCGATGCTTTTATCCATGATCGGGATTCCTGTTGGCCTCGCGTTGGGGTTTCTGTGCGGCAATGTGCTTGCGCCGATCGTCATGTCGACGATGAGTTACCAGAAAACCTTTGTAACGGCGAATCCGCTTATTTTTATCGCCGCTACCGCATTTTCTCTCATTACGGTGATGATATCCTGCCGCAAGCCGGGCAAAATAGCGGCAAAGGTTTCCCCGGTGGAAGCCGTACGCTATACTGAAAATTCCGACATCAAAAAGAGCACGAGGCAGAGCCAGGGGAGAGTTGGAGTATTGCAAATGGCGCTTGCCAATCTTGGGCGCGGGCACAAGAAAACGGTGTTGGTTGTCGCATCGCTTGCCTTGGCTGTTGTGCTTTTTCAGGTGACATGCACCTTTACCAATGGATTTGATATGAATAAATATCTCCAGAAGTGGGTTGTGTCTGACTTTATAGTAGGGAATGCAAATTACTTTCAAACGAATGGCGTGTTATTCAGCAAAGATACAGTCGTTCCGGAGACCGTCATATCGGATATTGAAAAACAGGGGGGCCTTCTTGACTCAGGGCGCATCTACGGCATGACTGGCATGGTGCAGGATTTTGTTACGGAAGACTGGTACCGCCAAAATTATGGGCAATGGAATGATGCGGATACGCTCGACGCAATGCTTCAGCAAACAGAACATACCGATGAGGGTCTTGTGGCCGACGGCATTCAGTTGTATGGAATGGAAGAATATCCGCTTAAGCAGCTGACGGTTATAGATGGCGACCTTTCCTTGCTGCATGATACATCAAAGAATGCCATTGCCGCCGTATACCTCATAGACGATTATGACAAGCCCGAAACCGATTCCCAGTGGGCAAAGGTAGGCGACACGGTAACCCTTCGCTATGTGGATTCTTGGGAGCTGTACGATATCCGAACTGGCGAAACCGTTGCGGATGCCGACAGTGTGGATGAGGTGTATCTGAATTCCCGCCCGACAGCATATCATGACATTGATTATATTGTTGCAGCCTGTGTGACCATGCGCAGATCCATGAGCTATCGCTACTACGGCTCGCCGGAGTTCGTCCTGAATGACACAGTGTTCAAACGGGACACTGGTACAAAAGGCGTTATGACCTATCTTTTTAATACCACTGATGAGACAAACGGAGAAATGAACAGCTTCCTTAACGAATATACGGAGAATATTGAGCCGACGATGGATTATGAATCCAAGCAGTCTTATGTGCAGGAATTCGACGGTTTCCGGAATATGTTTTTACTGATGGGCGGCGCACTGAGTTTCATCATCGGCTTAGTCGGAGTTCTGAATTTCCTGAATGCGGTTTTAACTTCCATCATGGCTCGCAAAAGAGAGTTTGCCATGCTCCAGTCAATTGGCATGACGGGCAAGCAGCTTAAATCCATGCTGATCTTCGAAGGCGTTTTCTATGCGGTATTTGCTGCCGGGCTTTCGCTGATTTTCAGCTTGATCGCCGGACCGCTGCTTAATGTTGCCATGAGCAGCATGTTTTGGTTCTTCACGTATCGGTTAATCATTTGGCCCGTTCTTGCCGTTTTGCCCATTTTCCTCTTGTTAGGAGTTCTCTTGCCGCTCATTACCTATCACTTCGCAGGCAAACAGACAATTGTGGAGCGCCTGAGGGAAGCTGAATAGTGATTTGAGTTGAATATTCTGAAAAAGACGAGAGCCAGAGGGCCATATATACAGTCCGTTTTCCTGACGCGAAAAACGAGTGTGTTCATTAGGCGACACACTCGTTTTTTACGTCAGCCGGGACAGCGTGTATAGCAATTACTGCCTATCAGTACCATAAATGTGCCGGAGCAAAATGGTGTTTTGGCCTGTGGGCTTTGAAACGCTAATGCTTATAATCAGGGTTAAATCCTATGTCATCAAAGTTTATGAGGCACGCTATTATATAAGTTGTTCCGGTTTGACTTTTGAAAAAATATTGGCCGATAGCTTTATTAGTGCCGTAATGTATTTGCTTTATTGAAGCGGCTGAGGCTATGGCGTATATAAGTATAGCGGGAGCTCCTTAAGGCGCTCCCGCTATTTGAGGATGGGATTATTGCACAGTAACTGCATGACATCAATTTTCAAATTGCGGTGATGTTATCAACAGATTGTCTTGGAACGAACATTTACTCTGTTGTTATTTGAGACGGAAAAATCGCCGCTTCTTCCGAGATGGCAAAGTAGCTCACGCATTCTGTACAGTTCTTTTAGCTCACTGTTTGTTAATTCAAATAGAGGTTCGTGGAGTAAGCTCTTTGTGAATATCAGTCTATTCCCGTCTTTTTGCTACGGCGTTCCATCAGAACAGTATCGTGCCACTTGCCGTTGTCCATTCTGCCGATTTTTTCACGGATACCGATAGTACGGAAACCGCATTTTGCATGAAGGGCCTGGCTGGCGCTGTTTTCCCTGATTATGCTTGATTGCAGTGTCCAGAACCCTGCTTCCTCTGATTTCCGAATGAGTTCAGTCATGAGGGACAGGCCAACGCCTTGGTGCTTATATTGCCCCCCTACGTAAATGCTTACCTCGACAACGCCTGAATATACGCTTCTGCTTGACACCGGGCTTAAGGCTGCCCAGCCAAGCACCGTTTCTCCGTTTTTTGCGGCGAGGCGGCAGAGGGGGCTGTGGTTTTTGTCCCATTGCTCCCAGGTGGGGATTTCAGTTTGAAATGTAGCGAGTTTTGTTTGAATGCCATCCAGATAAATTGCCGCCATTTGCGGCCAATCAGAAGGATTTAACTCTTCGATTTCAAAATGCATGATGATTCCTCCGTTGGGTTTATGATTTTTGCTTTTCTGTGGGAAGGAAAGTTACAGCAAGGTTTTCCATTGGGCAAACAGTTTTTTGGCTGAATACATAATTATAGTAATCAATTGTTTTTGTGGTGTCAATGCTATGCTTAAAAAATTCAAACAATTATATGAGGAAAGAGCTGCAGAAACATTTCCGCAGCCCTGATTTTTATTATATTAATACCCGGGCCTAAAAGACAGCTTGACTGGCTGAGCGCTTTGCCGTCTTAACGCTGAATTGGTATCTTGTTAAGCCTTTTAACTTCGTACATTTTTCTGTCTGCAAGCTGTATTATTTCTTCTGCGCTCATGCCGGATGTTGGCATCGTTACAACGCCCTGTGATACTTTAACTGAGATAGAATTGCCTTGTACATCAAAGGAGATTTGCTTAAAACTGTTATTAATCTTCTTGAAAATATCAAGAGCTGATTCATGATCGGTGTTGTTGAGGCAAACAAAAAACTCATCACCTCCATATCGTGCCACCCAGTCGGTAGAGTCCCGCACACAGCCTTTTATCGTTATAGCCGCAAGCTTCAAAATCTGATCGCCGGCCACGTGACCAAAGGCATCGTTCACCGCTTTCATGTTATCAATATCTATGAAAATAACTGACAGCGGGTTTTGGTTGACGACGGCACAGTCAATATCTGCTGGGAGGCGATCATCGAGAAATCTTTTGTTGTAAAGGGAGGTCAGCGCATCTCTAATAACGAGATTGTTAAGGTCATGCACTGCGTTGAAAAGCAGCTGCCCTTTGTTATATTCACCGGTTCCTATCATCATAGTGTCTGTGGTATTCTTGAGAAACTCCAGAACGACGATATGATTTGAATGTTCGATAGGCATGGCTGTGACAAGCATAACGGCATTAGAGCTATGTTCGAGCTTCATAAAGGTTCTGTTTTCGTTAAAAGCCCGCATAGATATGCAGTTTTCACAAATGCAGTCTCTGCCCCAATAGTTATAGCATACTTCGGATGTGGGGCCAGAGAGGCGGCTTTCCATAACTTTTTTTCGTATAGGATCCACAAGCCGAACAGCATCATACATCTTTTGAAAAAAAGTCAGATCTTTCTGAAGCTGGGTTAATGTGATTAATTCGGTCATGGAAATTCTCCTCAATCAATTACTAAATAAAAATGGGTATATAGAATATTATACTATAATAGTCACTTTTATCAACCATGTTTTTTCACTAAGAACATTTCGGCTAATATTGAGCAAAATACAGAACAGATGAAAAAAAGAAAACTTAATGTTATTCTGTCAGCGGCTTTTTCAGCATTCTTCGGCATCGGGGTTAAACGGCAAAATGAATAATACAAATAGGAACAGGTATTTTTTAAAAAACTGCAGCATATCATCAAATGATAGGCGGGGCAGGATAGGCGTCAAAAATCCCGGTTGGTTTATACTTTGGGATAATAATATAAACATTGTGCATTTTTTGCGCAGTGTCTTAAAATTGGGCAGAAATGCTTTTTTACACATAGAATTTCTATAATAGCTACTTTATACTGTTTGTAAAGTAATAATAACAGTGTTTTTAAATAGGACGAGTGTTTTTGAAAGAAGGAATAAAATATGAGTATTATGGAAACCGCTAAGGTTGCCGCTATAAAGCAGGCATATGCATATTTGGACAAAGACCCCGATATAAATCTGCCGCGTCTCCTGGATTTAGCGGGCAAGCTTGATTATACAGGATCTTACCGTAATCATATCGCAGGAGTACGTCAGGCTACATCTGACCCGGAAAATAATTGGCATCAGCTTGTGAGAAGCCTTTGGACAGATATCGACCCACATGTTAGGAAGGTCCTTTTTGAAAACTTCGTCATAAATGCTAACTTCCTGTGGGATCCCCGCCATACGGAGGCCATGGAAAAGTATGGGTGCAGTATACCCTGGACCATTCTTATAGACCCCACAAGTGCATGCAATCTTCACTGCACAGGCTGCTGGGCCGCAGAGTACGGCAACAAGCTCAATATGGATATCGACACACTTGATTCGATTATTAACCAGGCTAAAGATCTTGGAATACATATGTTCGTTTATTCCGGCGGGGAACCGCTTGTTCGTAAAAAGGATATCATGGCTCTTTGCCGCAAACATAATGACTGTGTGTTCCTTGCCTTCACAAACGGCACGCTGATTGATGAAGCTTTCGCTGACGAAATGCTGAGCGTAGGCAATTTTGTGCCGGCGATCAGTGTGGAGGGGTTTGAAAATGAGACTGACTTCAGACGTGGAAAAGGCACATTCCAGAAGGTCAGAGCGGCTATGGAGCTGCTGCATGGGAAGAAGCTGCCATATGGGCTTTCCTGCTGTTATACCTCCAAGAACGTAGAAACCATCGGAAGTGAAGAGTATTTTGACTGGATGATAAACCTTGGGGCAAAGTTCTGCTGGTTCTTTACATATATGCCGGTAGGCTGCGGTGCCCCCACGGATCTTATGGCTACGGCAGAGCAGAGAGAGTTTATGTATCATCGTATTCGTGAGTTCAGAAAAACCAAGCCGCTTTTCACAATGGATTTCTGGAATGACGGAGAATATGTGGGAGGCTGTATAGCCGGCGGACGCAAATATTTTCACATCAACCCTAACGGCGATATGGAGCCTTGTGCCTTTATCCATTATTCCGATTCAAATATAAGAGATAAGACTTTGATCGAGGCCTTCAAGTCTCCGCTCTTTACCGCATACCGTGAGGGACAGCCTTTTAATAATAATCACCTTAGACCCTGCCCTCTTCTGGATAATCCAGGTGCGCTGACAGCTCTGGTGGAAAAATCCGAGGCCCATTCAACCGACCTTCAAGCGCCGGAGGATGTTCATGAACTTTCGGAAAAATGCAGGGAGAAGGCCGAGCTTTGGGCGCCTGTGTCCAAATGCCTTTGGCAGGAAAGCCACCCAGACTGTGCGTCTTGTAAAGCCTGCCAAAAGAGCGAAGCGGAGGCTGTCTGCAGCGGAAGATAAAAGGCGTTTCATCAGAAGAAGTGCATTTGTATTTTTTATAGAGCAACATCAGGCAGCAGCTCAAAAGTTTTTGCGGTATTTACATATTGGGATGGGCATGCCATACGGCATGCCCATCCCAATATTAATATTTGTTTTGGCGTGAGAGACTATGGCTCGAGCCTGTTTATATCACGCGGGAACATAGTGGCATATCGCACATTTTGAAAACCCAACAGTTTTGCTGTGAAGCGTTCAAGCCCTAATCCAAGCCCTCCATGAGGAGGTAACCCGTATTTGTGAGCCATAAGGTAGCTCGAAAACGCGCCAGGATCCATGCCGCGGGATGCCAGCTTTTCAACCTGCTTCCCATAGTCATGTATGCGTTGGCCGCCTGTTGTAATCTCCATACCTCTAAAAAGGAGGTCAAAGCTTTCGGTGACTTCGGGGTTTTGAGGAGTATCCATGGCGTAGAAGGGGCGTTTTGAGGATTTGTAATGGGTCACAAAGACAAAATCACAGCCCGTATCTTTTTTAATAAGCTCACAGAGCAGCTTTTCCTCCTCCGGCTCGAAGTCCTCATAGTCGGTTATCGCGCGTCTGTACGTTTTTGACACATACTCCTTGGCTTCTTGAAAAGGAATTGAAGGAATGTCGGTTATAGAAGGGATGTCAGCCTTTAAAAGGGACAGCTCCTCATTGTAATTTGCTTTCAGAAATCCCATTGTGTGGGAAAGCATCCTGGTTTCAAGGGCCATTATATCGTAAAAGTTCTCGATAAAGCCCATTTCAAGGTCGATGCTGGTATATTCATTTATATGCCTTGAAGTATCATGATGCTCTGCGCGGAATACGGGGGCTATCTCGTATACCCGTTCAAAAACGCCCACCATCATCTGTTTATAGAATTGTGGGCTTTGGGCAAGATACGCCTCTTTTCCGAAATAGTCGAGGCTGAAAATATTGGCTCCGCCTTCCGCGCCGCTGAATACTATCTTGGGGGTATGAATCTCAGTGAACATATTTTCATCGAGGAATCCTCTTATTGCTTGGCATATGCCGGCCTGAATCTTGAAGATAGCGCGCTCTTTTGCATTGCGCAGGGTTATGGGTCGGTAGTCGAGAAGGTTTTCAAGCGAAAGGGATATTTCTTTATTGTTGATGACAACAGGCGGCTCGAATGCAGGGGCTGATAGGCATTCAAAGTTTATAAGTCGTACCTCCAGCCCGGTTTTGCTGCGTTCATCAGCGATCACTTTTCCCAGAACTGCAACACTCATGTTGTCTTTCAGCTGCGAAAGGGCAAAGCCTGAATAATCAGGTGAATAGACGCACTGAAGGATTGTTCTTTTGGTTTTAATCAAGACAAATGCAAAACCTGACATCTCACGTATTTTATAGATGGTGCCGTGTATTTTTACATCTTCACCAATATGGTTTTTCAGTTGTTCTGCTTCGATATCGAAGCAGAAAGAGTTTACGTTTATAAGTTTTAACATAATAGATACCTCCGTTATTTTATTTTAATCGCTTTCGGAGGATATCTGCTCCAGCATAGTCTTTATGCCGCATTTCATCACGACCTTTCAAAAAAATCACCCTGCAGGCATAAGGCCCGCAGGGTGACGCAAAGGCAAAATAAAAAGCCATGTCATTCACCGCACAGGCGCAGCACATTTAGCGCTTGCACCTGTGGAGAACGGCACGGCCGTTAAAACTCTTCACAGGAGGCAAGCGCTAAATATCATCGTCCTTACACAGATGAATGAACTTCAGCATTTATAGCACCTCGCAATATGTTTTACTTTATTTATTATAAGCTTTTAATAGTATTTGTCAACAGCTCTTAATATGCGCCACAGGCAGATGAAAATGCTTTGTAGAGCCGTTTTTTAGGCCGTCATAAGCAATCCGGGATATTGACTACAAAATATTATTGTAGTATAATGAAACAAACCTTAATATGGGATTTTTTGTGTTGAGTGTTATGCGTAAAATGAGCATTATACTTTCAAGGTTTTTGTTTCCCGGGGGTGAGGGGAACAGCTTTAGGTATGGTGCTTTTTAATTTTAAAGGGGGAGTGAAGCAGAGTGGATGCTGCGTTTGAGCAAGTAAGGCAGGCAGAACAGGATGCGGATATGATACTATCTGCCGCAAAAGAAAAAATTGCTGTGCTGAAACAGGAGACTGCCGAGCGTATTAAGGCTATGGAAGATAAATACGGCAGTGATCTTAAAAGTTTTCAGCTCAATCTGCAGAAAAATGAGGATGAAGAGATTTCACACCAGCTTTCTATGCTGGAGGGGAAATGGAATAGCGATAAAAAAAATATAGAAGAATCATTTGCTTCCTATAAAGGGGAGCTGGTTCTTGCCTTGGCCGGGAAGGTGATAAACCAATATGGCAATAGCAGAAATTAAGAAAACAACGATCATTGTGCCCAAAGCTGAGCGCGATAGCACGCTAAGGCTGCTTCAGGCATTTCAAAAGGTAGAATTGATCACCCCGGAGGAAGAGCAGGATACGGAGCTTTGCCATGCCGGAGATGACTGCGAACGATGGAATGAAGCTGTTTCACGGATCGTCAAGGCGCAGGGCATTCTTTCTCAATGGGAGCATGTTGATACCATTGGCAAACTGAGAAAGGGTCTCCCGTATATGACGATTTCCGAGCTCGAGGGAAAAATGGAGTCAAACGGCTGGGAAGATATCTGCACAGATACTATGAATATGTACGGGCGCCTGGATGTTATACGGACCCGAAGGACAGAGATCCACCGCTTGGTGGAGACGTGGTCGCCATGGCGCTCTCTTTTTGCGTGTCCGCAGGTTTTGACAGGGGAGTACAGGTATACCGACGCTTTGGCGGGAAGCATAACGCCGAAGCTGTACCAAACCTTCATGGAACAGTACGAAACCCTTGCCGAGGGCCGCGGGTACAGCGAAGAGCTTTTCAGTTCGAGCGAACGAGTTGGGATTTTCCTTCTTTTTCCCAGGAAAAAGCGAAATGAGATCCATGACATATGCAAGCGCTTCGATTTTGCTTTGTATGATTTTCCATATGACGATTTACCGCAGACGGTGCTTGATAAATGGGCTGCGGAAGAAACAAGTCTTGTTAATGAAGAGAAAGAGCTTCTTGAAAGCCTTACCCTTCTAGCAGCAAAAAAGCCGTCTCTTGATCTTGCGGAAGAGTTTTACCGGAATCTTGCCGCCAGAGATGAAGCTCGGAACATGACCCTTGATTCAAAAGCAACGTTTTTGATAATGGGCTGGGTTGACAGCGAATGCACAGGGGAGTTGGAAGCGCTTTTAAAGCGTGAGCTTTCATGCCCATATTATATTTCTTTTGCGCAGGTGGAGCCCCTAGATATACCTAATGTTCCAATAATCCTAAAGAACAAAAAGATGATCAGCGCTTTTGAAACGCTTACGGAGATGTACAGCATGCCGGCTTATGACGAAGTCGATCCGACTCCGGTTATGGCTCCGTTTTATATGGCCTTTTTTGGAATGATGGTGGCGGATGTGGGTTACGGGCTTGTTTTAATGCTCGGTACGCTTTTTGCCAAAAAGTTTTTTAAGTTCGATAAGCCAACCAAAAAGAATATAGACTTTTTCTTTTATCTTTCTTTCCCGGTTATGGCATGGGGATTTTTGTATGGTTCCATATTTGGAATCTCTCTGCCGGTAGTGCTTCTTTCGCCTACTGTGGATATCATACCTATCCTCGTGATTTCTGTGGTTATGGGTTGGATACAGATCATGACAGGTCTTGGGCTGAATGCATATATCCATTTAAAAAAGAAAGAAATGCTGGGAGCGTTATCCGGAGGCGTTTCATGGATGCTGCTTCTCTCGGGCCTCGCGCTGCTTGTAGTCTCCAAATTGGTTTTGCCCAGCGATGCGTTATTTAATGTTGGAGTCGCTCTCTGCATTGTGGCTGCTTTGGGCATAGTTTTCCTGCCTGTTTTGGAGAACACCGGGCATAGGCTCAGCGGCTTTGTACAGGGGCTTTATGCCTTATACGGAGCCAGCGGGTATATCGGTGATCTGGTAAGCTACACAAGGCTTATGGCTTTGGGTGTCGCCGGAAGCAGTATCGCAATTGCGTTCAATACGATCATCGGTGCGTTGCCGCTGGCCGCACGCCTGACGCTGGGTGTTTTTCTGGCGCTTATACTTCACGCACTTAACCTCTTTCTTTCCCTTCTGGGGGCATATGTACATGGCATACGCCTTCAGTATGTTGAGTTTTTCGGAAAGTTCTATAGCGGTGGGGGAAGAAAGTTTTCGCCCTTTAAAACAGTAGAAAAGTATATTAACCTTATTGAAGAACATGTAATGCAAACAAATAAAACGGAGGAATCGTTATGAATTTATTTACGGAAAATTTGGGAACAATTCTGGCAATTATCGGCATGGCTATGGCAGTTATTCTTCCAGGCATCGGGTCTGCTAAAGGCGTAGGTATGACCGGCGAAGCGGCAGCTGCGCTTACGTCAGAACAGCCCGAGAAATTCGGCAAGGCGCTGATACTTCAGCTTCTGCCGGGCACACAGGGCTTGTATGGCTTTATCATAGCATTTTTCATCTTCCTCAATATAGATGGTGCGCATGAAGTCTCGCAGGGCCTTCATCTTCTCGGAGCATCTCTTCCGGTTTCGCTTGTAGGTTATTTTTCAGCTATTTCTCAGGGACGGGTATCCACAGCAGGCCTTCAGATTCTTGCCAAGAAGCCTGAGGCCGCTACAAAAGGTATCTTGTATGCCGCAATGGTAGAAACATACGCCATCCTTGGATTTGTTATGTCTATCCTCTTCATTCTGGTTTAAGGTGGACAGGATGGAAAAGACTCTCGAAAATCTGACTCAATATATAAAAGATGAGGCGACACTCGAAGCGCAGAAACTTTTGCAGGATGCGCTCTCAGAGGCGGAAAAGGCTCGCTCTGACGCGCAGGGCAAAATAGACGCCATGCTTGCCCGGCAAAAGGAGCAGATTTCTTCGCAGAGCGAGCAGAGAATCAAGGATGCTGTGCGGCAGAAAACTGTTAACTTACTTAAAGAACGGACGCAATACGCTGCGGAGCTGATTGATACGCTCTTTGATGAGGCGGAAGATGAGCTTTGTAATATGTCTGCAAAAGACTTTTTGCGTTTTTTTAACAGCGCGATTGCAAGCTCCGACATCAATGGAGCTTGCAGGATAATTCTTGGCGAACGCACAGCATGCGTTCTCAGCACTGAACAGCGCGTAATGCTCGAATTGAGTACAGACAGGTATAAACTTACTGTAGAAAACAGCACAGTTCCCAATCAGGGCGGCTTTGTTCTTGAACAGCCTCCTGTTGAATACAGTTTTCTTTTTTCAGATCTGCTCAATGAAATTAAGAGACACGAAAGCCCAAGCCTTTTAAAACGCCTGATTGATTAAGGAGGGATGACGATGGAGAACATGGTTTTTCCGCAGATGAACACGCTTGTCAGGATGCGGGAACGTACGCTTCTCTCCGGCACCCAAAAGAACGAGCTGCGCAGGGCTTCGGATGTAGACACGATCTTGAAAAGCCTCATGGCTGTGGAATTCTTCAGTTATGCGCAGCCCCGCAGCACTCATGATATTGATTCCGCCATCAGCGATGAGCTTAAAGGCTGGATGGACTGGGCTCGGCAAATTACGCCGGACAGGCGTATAACAGATATGTTTGAGCTTCCCGATATAATCCACAATATAAGGGTATTTATCAAGGCCAAGGTTCTTGAAAGAGATCTTTCGGGACTCTATCTTCAGGATACCATTTATGACGAGAAGTATTTTTCCGGCCTGCTGCAACCCGGGCGCAGAGAGCTGTCTGACGGCGATAAAAGAATAAAGGCGGTCATCGAAGACGCGGTTTCGGATTTTTCCATCCACAAATCGCTGTCACGCATAGATCTCATAGTCAAATTCTTTTATCATTCTGAGCTGGTAAGAGTATCGGAGGAGATCGGTGAGCCTCAGATTACTGATTTTGTCACAGCCTATATTGATCTCGATATACTTTCTGTTTTGGCACAGCAGAGAGTTTCGAAGCACACTCTCAATGAATCTATATTGTTCAGATCCAAGGGAGGGCTTCTTCACGCTGTGATTCCGAAGCTTTTTTATGATTCCGAAGCGGCGCAGGACGCATTTTTGCGCAGTACGCCATATTCCACCATGTGGGACTATTTGAGCCATCAAAGCACCTGGGATCTTTTTGATGTATTTGCCGATAACTATCTGCTTGGTTTGTGCAAGAAAGCCAAGCTTGAGGCTTTCGGGCTCTTCCCGCTGTTTGCCTTTATGTATGCAAAACTGCTGGACATTAAAAATGTCCGCACTCTCGTCGCGGCAAAACGCGCAGGGGCGGACGCCGGAGGTACGGCGGAAAGGCTGCGTGACGGATATGACCTATAAAATTGCAGCGCTCGGAGAGGGAGATTCGATTTTTCCTTTTCTTCAGATCGGTATTGATGTTTTTGCCCCGCTCGAGGGGAATGATCTGCTTAGGCAGGTAGCTCAACTGATAAAAGATGGATACGCTTTGCTTTTTGTAAGCGAAGACTGTCTGAAAGAGAACCCTATGCTTCTTAGTGCCTATGATAATCATCCGTTGGTTGCAATTATACCTGTTCCTGGGCTTGAAAAGCAGGAAAGCATGGGTATTGAACGTATCCAAAGCATGGTTGAGAAGGCTCTTGGTCAGAACATACTATAAAATTATATCTTAGGCGGTGATCATTTGAAATCGGGTGTAATTGTAAAAGTTTCCGGTCCTCTTGTAACTGCAAGCGGCATGGAGGATGCCAATATACAGGACGTTTGTATGGTCGGTGAAAAAGGGCTGATCGGCGAAATTATAGAGATGAGAGGCGATCTTGCCTCCGTTCAGGTGTACGAAGAGACTTCCGGCATAGGCCCGGGAGAACCGCTTGTGTCTACCGGAGAGGCATTGTCGGTTGAGCTGGGGCCCGGCCTTGTGTCTCAGATGTTTGACGGCATCCAGCGTCCGCTTGATAGGTTTATGCAGGCTTCGGGAAGCTCCTTTCTCACCAAGGGAGTCAGAGTCACATCCCTTGACAGAGATAAAAAATGGGACTTTAAGCCTGTAGTATCAGTTGGCCAGATGGTTCAGGTCGGTGATATAATCGGAACTGTTCAGGAAACAGAATCAATCCTGCATAAAATCATGGTTCCGCAGGGCGTCTTTGGGAAAATCATGAGTATTAATGAAGGCTCGTTTACGATTGAAGAGACCGTTGCCACAGTTGAGACTGATAACGGCCTGCGCAATCTGACGATGCTTCAAAAATGGCCGGTTCGTTATGCGCGTCCGGTCGCCGAAAAAATAAATCCTGTCGAGCCGATGATAACCGGCCAGCGTGTTATAGATACGCTGTTCCCTGTCATGAAAGGTGGAGCTGCCGCTGTTCCAGGGCCATTCGGAGCCGGAAAAACCGTAGTGCAGCATCAGATAGCCAAATGGAGCGACGTTGATCTCGTTGTTTATGTTGGATGCGGAGAGCGCGGAAATGAGATGACGGACGTTCTTATCGAGTTTCCGCAGTTGACCGATCCGAGAACAGGCACTTCTATTATGAAGCGTACCATTCTTATAGCAAATACCTCTAACATGCCGGTTGCAGCTCGTGAGGCCTCAATTTACACGGGAATTACTATTGCGGAGTATTACCGCGATATGGGATACAATGTGGCTATCATGGCTGACTCTACTTCAAGATGGGCAGAGGCGCTTCGCGAAATGTCTGGTCGTTTGCAGGAGATGCCCGGCGATGAGGGATATCCCGCATATCTCGGAAGCCGTATTTCAAACTATTATGAGCGCGCTGGGCGTGCTGTTGCCCTTGGAAGCGATGCCCGTATAGGAAGCATAACGGCCATAGGCGCCGTATCTCCTCCGGGCGGCGATATCGCCGAGCCAGTAACACAGAACACTCTTCGTGTTGTTAAGGTGTTCTGGGGCCTGGATGCAACACTTGCCCGCCAGAGGCACTTCCCGTCGATCCACTGGCTTACGTCGTATTCTCTGTATGCCGATCAGGTTCGTAATGCCGTTGACAGCAAGCTTTCGGCTGACTGGGGCGGTATGGTACAGTGGATGGTAGACACATTGCAGGAGGAAGCTCGGCTTGAAGAGGTGGTTCGCCTTATAGGGGTAGATTCTCTTTCTGGCAGAGACCGCATCACGCTTGAGATCGCCAAGTCTTTAAGAGAGGACTATCTCCAGCAAAATGCCTTTGATGATATCGATTCTTATACGTCCATGGTAAAGCAGTTTAAAATGCTTGAGGTAATACATCTCTTCAATGATCGCGCAAGATATGCTTCGGAAGAGGGAATTCCGTTTGCTGAGATATACAGAAGCACTACGGCCCTGAGAGATAAAATTGCCAGGTGCAAGTATATACACGAGGATCAGGCGGAGCAGTTTGTTGAACTGAAACGATCCATCACCGCAACTTTCGAAGAGCTTTTGAATGAAGGGGTGAAAAATAAATGATAAAGTCATATAAGAGCATACAAAACGTAATAGGGCCTTTGATGACCGTTGACAATGTCGAAGGCGTAAAATATGACGAGCTTATTGAGGTCCAGCTTCAAAACGGCACAGTAAGACAGGGCCAGGTTCTTGAGGTGAACGGATCACGTGCGCTTGTGCAGATATTTGAAGGAACAGGCGGCATAAACCTGCGCGACTCAAAGGTCAGGTTTATTGGGAAACCATTTATGCTTGATGTTTCTGAAGATATGATAGGGCGCGTGTTTGACGGACTTGGCAGGCCTAAAGATGGATTTCCGCCTATCGTAGCAGAAAAGGCTTTGGATATCAACGGCGAGGCTATCAACCCGATTGCGCGTGATTACCCAGATGAGTTTATTCAGACGGGAATATCAGCTATAGATCATCTGAATACACTTGTAAGAGGCCAAAAACTTCCTATCTTTTCCTCTTCGGGATTGCCCCATCAGGAATTGGCTGCGCAGATAGCGCGACAGGCTAAGGTGCTCAAGTCGGACGAGCGTTTTGCCGTTGTGTTTGCGGCTATAGGAATAACCTTTGAAGAAGCAGGCTTTTTCATCGAGGACTTCAGGAAAACTGGTGCTCTTGAGCGTACAGTAATGTTCCTTAACCTTGCCAGCGATCCCGCCATGGAGCGTATAGCAACCCCTAAAATGGCGCTTACCGCTGCAGAGTATCTTGCGTTTGAAAAGGATATGCACGTTCTTGTTATCATGAGCGATATGACCAACTACTGTGAGGCATTAAGAGAGATATCGGCCGCCAGACGTGAGGTTCCCGGAAGGCGCGGATACCCCGGATATCTTTATACAAACCTTGCAACGCTTTATGAGCGCGCCGGACGTATAAGGGGCAAAAAGGGCTCGGTTACTCAGATACCTATCCTGACTATGCCTGAGGGTGATATCACCCACCCGATCCCTGACCTTACAGGATATATTACCGAGGGTCAGATCCTTCTTTCAAGAAGCCTTTACGACAAGGCGATCCTGCCTCCTATTGATATTCTTACATCGCTTTCAAGGCTTAAGGATAAGGGAACAGGAAAAGGCAAAACGCGCGAAGACCATGCGGCTACAATGAACCAGCTTTTCAGCGCATATGCTCAGGGCAAAAAGGCAAAAGAGCTTGCTGCTGTTTTGGGAGATTCGGCGCTGTCTGAGCTTGACCAGCAGTACGCTCAATTTTCCGAAAGATTCGAACAGGAATATCTTAAACAGGGATTTTATACCAATAGAAGTATAATCGAAACTCTTGATCTTGGGTGGAAGCTGCTTGCTGATTTACCAAGAGGAGAGCTCAAGCGTATTTCACCTGCCTTGATCGAGAAATACTTGCCGGAGGTGTAAGTATATGAGTCTGCTCCCGGTCAGCCCGACACGTATGGAGCTGTCGCGCCTTAAAAAGCAGCTGCAGCTTTCAGAAAGGGGCCATAAGCTTCTCAAAGATAAGCAGGATGAGCTTATGCGTCAATTTATCGACATTGTCAAGGAAACAAAGGCTTTGCGTGCAGATGTTGAAGCGCGGTTCCGAGACATAAGATATAGGGCCATACTTGCAAAAGCGGCTTTTCCAGAAAAGGATGTTCTTGAAAACAGCCTTAAAAGTGAACAACAGCCCAACCTGACACTTAAGACTAAGAATCAGATGGGAGTTCACGTACCTGTTATGTCCTTCGATAATGCCTCAAGGCAGGATGGTGAGTTTTTGTCGCTTTCTCCCGCTTTAAGCGAAACCAAGCGGCAGATGTCTGATTTATTTGAAGATCTTTTAAAACTCTCGCAGCTTGAGAAGAACTGTGTTATCCTTTCAGCAGAGATCGAAAAGACAAGACGCAGGGTAAATGCGTTGGAGTATATGACGATACCTCAGCTGAAAGAGACGATTCGTTTTATAAGAATGCGGCTCGAGGATGCCGAAAGAGATCGCATCACCAGGCTTATAAAGATGCAGGATTTTGAGATTTCAGCGGATTATTAATCTCAATGAGGTAGAGTTTCTGTATCTTTAAAAATACGTTATACAGAGCTTGATTAGATCAGAAAGTTGTTTTACGTATAGATTAATTGAATTGCAAAAAGCGAGCTTTTATCTATAATGAGGCCCATATCAATGGGTTTCAAATTAGACAAAAGCTCGCTTTCTTTTTAAAACTGCTGAATTATCACTACTGGTGTTTAAAGCCCGAGAATCCTGCAGCGGCAGATATCAAAAGCCTCTAAAAAGTCTGAGAGATTTTCCGCGGTTGTAAGATGACTAAGGCTTATTCGCCATGAGGATAGTGCGTTACGGCGATCATGGCTTATGGCCATTACAGCACGTGAGGGTGCCCCGTCCGTTGAACATGCGGATTTAACTGATACGCATATGCCTTCTTTGTCAAGCTCACGCTGAAAGACGTTGGCTTTGATCCCCTCCACGCTTATATTGAGAATATGAGGAACCGCATTTTCGGGGCTGTTTATCCGCACACCATCATATCTTGAAAGCTCGTCCCTTAACAGCCGGTTGAGGGCCGATACATGCTTTGTCCACTCGGCCTGATGGGATAAAGCAAGGCTCAGGGCTTCCTCCGCTGCAGAAGCAAGGGCAAGGGCAGGGGTGCCGCTTCGATAAATCGTCGTACTGGTTCCTCCGTGAATAAGGGGTTCGATGGCAAGCCCTTTCCTTTTGAAGAGCATACCGCTTCCGTTTAGGCCGTAAAATTTATGTGGAGCAAAGCTAAGCGTGTCTACCCCATCAAAATTAAGAGAAGTCTTACCCACTGCCTGTGTGGCGTCGACATGAAGGCGGCACTTTGGAAAGAAGCGCAAAATGGAAGCTATTTCGGCGATAGGCTGGATGACCCCAAGCTCGCTGTCTACAGCGCAGACAGATACGAGAATGGTATCGCCGCGAAGAAGCTCGCGAAATTGTTCTAGGTCGACTGTGCCGTCACGCTTTATGCTGAGAAGGTCGATTTCATAGCCCTGCTCCTGAAGAAAAGTAAGGCATCCGCTTACCGAGGAATGTTCAAGCGGAGTGGAAATGATATGTTTTCCGTCATGGCGGGAAAGCCTTGCAATACCTTTAATAGCCGTGTTGTTTGATTCGCTTGCGCATGAGGTATAGATTATCTCCGAGGGGTCGACTTCAAGAAGAGCAGCTATTCGGCATGTGACACGATTCATCTCTAAAAGAGCTGCCTTGCCGAGAAAGTGCATTGAATTGGGATTCCCGATGAACTCTCTTTCAGTACGGCAGAAGCGATCTAAAACGGCAGGGTCCGTTGGAGTGTTGGCTGAATAATCGAGATATATCATAGTTGCACTTCCTTTATGGAGCCTCCGCCCACAACAGTATCGCCGTTATACAAAACGACAGCCTGCCCGGGGGTTACGGCTCGCTGAGGCTCATCAAACTCAATAGATATAAGTTTATTATTCTTTGGAAAGACGGTAACCCACTGTTCGCTCTGATGATAGCGAGTACGGGCCTTTAGGCGCAAGGGAGCTTCGAGACCCTCAATGGAAATATAATTCATATCTTCCGCTATCAGCCTACGGGTATATAGCGCTGCTTGGGGCGCGACCGTAACAGTGTTGCGCAACATATCTTTTCCGCAGACATAAACGGGTTCCCCCATGGGCAGGCCAAGCCCTTTTCGCTGGCCGATAGTATATCGAACAGCACCTTGGTGCTTGCCTATCACATTGCCGTTAACATCAATAAAATTCCCTTGGGGGTACTTTTGGCCTGTATACTGCTCCATAAAAGTGCCGTAGTCCCCATCCGGCACAAAGCAGATATCCTGGCTGTCATGCTTGCGTGCGTTGACAAAGCCGAGCCTCATGGCTAGCTTGCGCACATCATCCTTTTTCCATGTCCCCAGTGGCATAAGAGTATGCGATAGCTGTTCCTGAGTCATGGAATACAGAACATAGCTTTGGTCTTTAGTGAGATCAAGCGCCTTTTTGAGTAAATATCTGCCTGAAACTGGATCCTGCTCTATGCGTGCGTAATGACCTGTGACAATGTAATAAAGCCCCCTTTGCGCGGCAAATTGAAGGAGCTTGTCAAACTTTATATATCTGTTGCAGTCGATACAGGGGTTAGGGGTGCCTCCGCTTTCATATACACGGATGAACTTATCTATTATCAGGCGGTGGAAATCCTCGGTGAAATCAGAAACCTCATATGGAATATCAAGTTGAAAAGCCACCTCAGCAGCATCTTCTATATCCTGCTGAGAGCAGCAGGTACGGTAGCAGCTAAGGCCCAAGGCCTCATTTCTGTAAAGCCGCATTGTCGTTCCTTCGCATCTGAAGCCACAGTCTATCATAAGTTTTGCAGCCACCGAGCTGTCAACTCCTCCGCTCATAGCGATAAGAGCGCTTTTGTTATTGGCCATGCTCATCCTCCATGAAAACCTCGTGCTCCAGCCTGTCGGCTATTTGCTGCCCGTAAGCGGTAAGCGCCATACTGCCGTGTGACGAATAAGCAGCGTAAGGTGCGTAGTTGAACCCGGAAAGAGGAATATCATAGTCAAGGGTGATAAGCCTTTTCTGGTAAAGAGATTTAATTACCGCGCTATATGAGCCGAGCGTAATTTCGTTATCTTCAAGATAAATAGGGTCGTGTGAGCCCTCTTGACAGGCGACTGGGAGAAACGGTATCTCGGTCAGACGTGACAGCATGGTCAGTTCATCTTTTGTCAGCACCAAGTCATGAGAGCAGGAGCCGCAAGGTCCGCAGCTGCCTCCGCAGTTATTGCCACAGCACATTTCAAATGGCCACCTTTTAGTTTTATTTAAATTGCATAGAAGAAAGTATGAACAGTTAGTCAAGTATATAAACCTACTATTTTAGTTGGTTTATAGTAGCACAAAAAATATAGTATGTCAAATTGTCGCATGTTTGATAGCGGTTAGTGGGTCGTCTAACAGATACTTGTTTGTGAATATTGGGATTAAAAAGGCGGTTGATTGGCACCAAAGTATATACTATAGAGGAGATCAAACAGGTTTTATTGTTCCATTTATAAGATCAGAGATTGTCACACTGCAAAGATAATCACATACAAGCTTATCAAGACCTTTCCAAAGCGGAAGAGTAAGGCAGTCGTCCATCCTTTCGCAGTGATCAGAATCTTTATTAAGGCAGGCTACCGAGGCCAAAGATGTTTCTGTAAGACGCAGAACTGCCCCTGCGGTCAGCACAGCTGGATCTACAGACAGCCTATATCCGCCGCCCTTGCCGCGCAAGCCTGCTATTATATTGTTTTTTACAAGAGCTTTTAAAATACTTTCAAGGTATTTTTCAGATATTCCCTGTCGATCAGCTATCTCTTTAAGGGGGATATATTCATCGGATCTATGCTCGGCCAAGTCGACCAAAACGCGAAGGGCATAGCGCCCCTTTGTTGATATTATCATAGTCTCTTCCTCCGAAACATTATACTGATATTATACAGTCTGGGGGGATTAAAATCAATAACAGACGGTTAACTGTTTTTACCATTGTTTGTTGATTAATGACAGTTGCCAAAATTAATAGAGTTTAGATAGTTTCAACGGGAGGACGGGGTAGATGCAAAAAGCATCACCACCGTCCTCCCGTTGGATTGAGCACAGGTTTAAAATATGGCTATTTTGTAATGATAAGTAGAATTACTACTCTGCAGCAGAGACAGTGATCACTTTATCCGTGCCAGCGAGAGTTGTATTAGTTCCGGCTACTCTGATCTTTACCGTAGTAGCGGAGGTAACTGAGGTGAGGCCGGAGATGGTTGCGTTGCCGCTTGCATCAACTGTAAGGGAAGCATAAGCTTCATAGGCGGAACCGTCGATGGCAACAGCGGCCTCAAGGCCTGTTGTGCTTACTCCGAGGCCTGTGAGGTTGATGGAGTCAGCAGCAACAGGAGGATATGTGCCTGCAATGGAACCTGCAGGAGCAGCAGGAGCTGCGGCCTTTGCGACTGCATCAGCTGTAACAACTGAGCCTGAGCCTGTGGCATCAGAGGAGGTGGCGACAACGATAAGGTAATTACCGATGTCGGCTTCTACCGGTGTATAGGTTGTGCCTGTGGTAAGCTGTGTATCGGTGCCTACGGAGGCATCAACCGAGCGGTACCATGTGTAGGTAAGATTGGATGATGTAGAAAGGTTTCCAACATCTACAGTCAGCTGAGTGCCGAAAGTGGCAGGTGTGCCGGCTGTAAATGCAGGATTGCCGCTCTGTGCGGGAAGTGGTGCAGCTGTAA
>JAYFQP010000013.1:0-111131 GCA_034926865.1 Clostridiaceae bacterium | reverse complement strand
TGGCATCTATGTGAGCGGGAGTTCCAAACCGTATCAGAAGCCCCTCCAAAAAGTCTTTCGCCTTTCCGGCAGGAGACGTTTCGTATGTCACCTTTACCATGGCCGGCTCCTTGCCAAATCCTAAAAAACCAGACTTAGGCTTGCTGACAACTTCTACCGATACATCATCACGATCACAGCCCAGAATATTAAGGGCGTTCTGAATAGCTTTATCAATAGTATCACCCTTAGCCTCTATTACCTTGATCATTTATTTCTTTCCTCCGGTCTTATAAAGCTCTTGATCTTTCTTTTCTTTGTCCAGGCAATATTTCGTTAATACAACCTCCTGAACACACCCAAAAAGGTTATTAGCTATCCAGTATATACCAACTGCTGTCGGCAGGACAAAACCAAAATAACCTGACATAAGCGGCATCATTATCATCATGCTCTTATTCATTTGCTGAGCCTTTTCGTCATCCGGATTACCGCTCTTTACGCCTGATGCCGCCTGATTCATGGTATTCGTTACATACGAAAATCCCCATGAGGTAAGGGCAGAAAGTATTGGTATAACCCACATAAACGATAACTCTTTAAAACTGGGAGTCGATGCAAGATTAAGCCCATAAAAAGTGAAATCCACAGGTATTACCTTGCTGCTTATAGCCTTAAGCGTTTCAAGATGCTCGCTGAACATGCCTGCCATAGTAAGCTGATACCCAAACTTGTTCGTAGCTACCCCAAGAGCAGATGCCAGCGCTGATATTTCATCGGCAGAAATATGCATGAAATATGTCAGCGGCATTGTGACGACATAATAAAGCCCAAGCATTATGGGGAGTGTCAGCAGTGATGTGCCGCAGCCGCCCATAGGCGAGGCGCCGTAATCATCATAAAGCTGCTGAACTTCCTTTGTATATTTTTCCTTATCGTTTCCGTACTTCTTTTGAAGTTCTCTAAGCTTTGGGCTTATGCGCTGAGTTGCTATCATGCTCTTCTTTTGTTTTATGGAAATGGGCAACATAACAAACTTAGCCAAAAGGGCAAAGGCTATGATGGAGTACCCGTAATTTTCAAGGAGTTTATATATATACTCCATTACGTATCCCAACGGTGTAGCAATTATACCAAATATTGCAGACATCAGATAGTCTCTCCTTAATTTGCTGCCGCATGAAAGCGGCTATCATGATTCTTCTACGGTACCGGATCATATCCCCCTTTTGAGAAGGGGTTGCACCGTAATATTCGCCAAAGGGCCAAAAGCCCTCCCTTAAAGGCGCCGTACTTCTCAATAGCCTCAACAGCATACTGAGAGCAGGTAGGAATATAGCGGCATGTCGGATACCGCTTCATCGGCGAAATGTATTTTCGGTAACATTTTATAAGCCATAAAAGAATCTTCTTAGCCATCGGCTCTCCTCAGGAGGCCAAGATCCT
Organism: Clostridiaceae bacterium; assembly: GCA_034926865.1. Classification (GTDB taxonomy): domain Bacteria; phylum Bacillota; class Clostridia; order Oscillospirales; family Butyricicoccaceae; genus RGIG1902. The sequence goes on along the minus strand of JAYFQP010000013.1, from coordinate 109,706 downwards.
TAAACAGCTCGCACATTTCGCCCTTAAGCGCCTCAAAAGGCGCACTCTCGCTTCCGTGGCGAGCTACAATCACTATATCAAATCCGCTTGCGATATCCTGCTCATTCAACCTGTACGCCTCTTTGAGCCTGCGGCGAACATGGTTGCGCGTCACTGCCTTGCCAAGCTTTTTGGACACCGTTAAGCCTAAGCGGTTGACTTCCCCGGCACGGTTTCTCATTGAGTATACAACCATAAACCTGCCGGGCTTGCTTTTGCCCCTACCGTAAAGGGCACGGAATCTGTGGTTTTCATTCAGGGATTGAGTTTTCACCATAAAGTCATCCTTTAAAACTTTAAGACCGCTCAAAAGCGGTCTTAATTATCTTAGTGGGACAGCCTTACTCTCCCCTTAGCGCGACGGCTGGCAAGAACTTTTCTGCCGTTCCTTGTTCTCATGCGCTTCATGAAGCCATGCTCTTTGCTGCGTTGACGCTTCTTCGGCTGATAAGTACGAAGCATGTTTACACCCCCCAATACGGATTATTGACACGCCCTCTTTAGGCATTTTATTTTTTACAGTAACGCACTTTGTATTATATATGCCATAAGCATTCTATGTCAACCTATTTTTGTCGTATGGCAAAGATTATCGCCATATTTTTGTAATTTTTTAATTAAATTACACTTTTAGTAATCGAATTTCCAGAAAATACTTATTATACATATGATTTATCACACCTTTTTGTAAAATAATAAGTATGCCGAAAAACCGGATATAAATATGAAAGGAAAATTGAAACATGAAGAAGAAGACATTGATCCTGCTTCTTTGCGCACTCCTTGCCTTTTCAGTTTTTGCCGCCTGCGGCAATAAAAATGATACAAGTGATGCAAAAAAAGAAGACACGACGAATAAAAATAACCCTGCCGACAAAGTTGCTGAAGGCGTAGGCGATGCGGCTAAAGGTGTCGCCAACGCAACCAACGATGTGTGGGAAGGTTTTGTAAGCATTTTCAAAGGAGATAAAGTGCCAAAGACAGTAGCAGGCACAAAAGAAGTCTTTGCAAAGGATTACGGTATAGATGAATCTTTGCTTGACAGTTATACCTTAAGGACTGCCGAAGGCGAGAATAACGCCAGCGAGTTCTTCATTGCCAAAGTAAAGGAAGGCAAGATGTCTCAAGTTGAGCAAGCTCTGGAAAAACGCAAAACAGCCATAGCCGAAAAATGGAAAGCCTCGACTGATGAAAGCATGGCTTATGCCAAGGAACCCGTTATCATCAAAAGCGGCAACTATATCATGCTTGCGGTGCATTCCGACCTTACAAACGCAAAGGCCGAGTTCGAAAAACTGACAAAAGACCTATAGTCAATCCTAAGAGTTCTGTATAGGCACGTAGTCTTTTACGGGAAATTATAATAGCCCGCCGCACAAACTCTGCGGCGGCTACATATCCTCTCGTTCCTGCTCTGCTATGAGCCTGTCGAGATTTTCAAGCGCCGAGTCTTTTGAATGAGGCAACCTTGCAGAAAGGGTATATTTATTCAGCACCGTGGAATCCACATATATGCAGCCCTTTTTCATATCCATAAGGCCGAGCATATGGCGCTCCTCACGCAATATTTCCAGCGGGGTCATCTGAATAAACCCGCCGTTTTCAGCCAGATAATAAAGCGGCGTGTTCGGCCAAATTTTCAGCGCCATACACCATATACTTATTGGAGTAAGCATATTAAACAGCATCGCTGTTTTAACGGCATGCTCATAAGAAAGGTCCCGCCCACCCATGCCAAGGATGGCTGTGAGATTATAGCCTATCTCGCATGAGGCAAGCGTATCAAGCGCTTTTTGTATGTCGAACACCGTTTCTCCCTTATTATGAAGCTTTAGAATTCTATCGCTGCCACTCTCAAGCCCCACATGAAGATCTGTGAGCCCCGCATGCTTAAGCTCCATCATATCGCTCCATGGCTTGCGGTTTATATCGTCTGCCCTCGCATACATAGATATCTCATTAACGCAGGGGAGATACTTATGCACCAGATCTATTATTGTTAAAATCCGCTTGGATGGCAGGCAGAAAGGGTTGCTCCCCAAAAAATAAAGGCGGTCATTGCCATCAATAACATGGCTTAGCAGCTTTATTTTTCGCTCTATATCTTCAAGCTCGAAAGGAAAATATTCGTCCCGAGCAAAATCACAAAAAAAGCATTTGCCGTAACTGCAGCCGTGAGTAACCTCCAAAAGGGCGCTCTCGGCCTCAAACGGAGGACGGTACACCTCGGGGTAATCATACAGCAGACTATTTATCTCTTCTCTTGTCATAGCTTGCCTCCCTATTTTTATTTTATCATATCCTACTTTGCATTTTTGAGCAAGGCGAAAAAAAGCACAGAAAAACTTTTTATGCCATTCGCATCTCTCAAAAAGCCCTCGCAATTATATAATGGCTAACAAAAATAAACAATACTTCAAAGTTGTCTCATGTTACTCTTTTCCTGGTATTGCCATACAATTCCAGATATTGTATAATATAAGCTGATAAAGCAAATTACACTATCGCAAATACTATAAGCATATTCTCCATGATCTCGCACCTGTCTCAACCATCTTGCCTGCCATCACTTAGCTATATTAGCAAATACTTAAAGGAGAATAATAGATGAAAAAAGAATACGGATACATACTTCTGGGTTTTTTGCCTGCCGTCGTTGGTTATGCCATAAATCTGCTTGCTTCTCTTGCCATTAATATTGAAACATCCAGCGTCCTTTGGACATTGAGCAATTTCTCAGTAAGACTTATTTTCAGCCTCATAATGTTATATGGATGGTACAAAGCTGGTAAGTCAACATTTAAGCAAAATATTGGCATATCAAAGGCCACCATCCTTACTCATATTCCCGCAGCCCTCTGCCTGTTTCTGCGCCTGTGGCAGGAGCTTGCCACGGACCGCATATCAAGAGGCCTTACAGGGCTTCTGCCGCAGTATATGTTCCAGCCGTTCCTTGCCTTTGCTGCAAGGCTTACTGGCTTCCTCTCCGGCCTTCTTACCAATAGGCCCATAAGCCTAGCTCCCGCTTATATCGTTAGCTTCATCCTTATGTCGGGCAGCTTCTGGCTCGGGCAGAAGAAAAGCTCCGGATACTGATTTTCTACATATACCGATTATTCCCACAGGCTGTTAATAAAAAAGCAGGGCACATACGGCACTGCGCTTTTTAATGCAAAACGGCGTGTATCCAAATGGATACACGCCGTTTTTAGTAAGGTGATAGGGGATTAGTTAATTATGCAAGTTTAGCCTTGAGTCTCTTGGCAATTTCGTCAAGGAACTCTTCGGAGTTGACTGCGGTTGCCTTAAAGCCCGGCTCTACCAGACCAACAAGGTCCTTCGTCATTATACCAGCGTTAAGCGTATCAAAGGAAGCCTCTTCAAGCTTCTCGCCAAACTTGACAAGCTCAGGCAGCTTATCAAGCTCACCGCGCTTCTTAAGTGCGCCGGACCATGCGAAAATGGTAGCCATCGAGTTTGTGGATGTAGCTTCGCCCTTAAGGTGCCTGTAATAGTGCTGTGTAACTGTTCCGTGAGCAGCTTCGAACTCTGTGGTTCCGTCAGGAGCAACAAGCACTGAGGTCATCATAGCGAGTGATCCGAAGGCTGTCGAGACCATGTCGGACATAACGTCGCCGTCATAGTTCTTGCAGGCCCAGATGTAGCCGCCCTTTGAGCGGATAACGCGGGCTACTGCATCGTCGATAAGAGTATAGAAATACTTGATTCCCAGCTCGTCAAACTTAGCCTTATAGCTCTCAAACTCCTGCTCAAAGACATTCTTGAACTCGCCGTCATAAATCTTGGCAATGGTATCCTTTGTGGAGAACCAGAGATCCTGCTTTGTATCGATAGCATACTGGAAGCAGGCTTTAGCAAAGGAGCGGATGGAGGATTCCTTGTTGTGGGCGCCCTGCCATACTGCGGGTCCGTTGACCTTCTGTACAACGAGAGTCTTCTCAAAGCCGCTCTCGCCCTTGAATGTCATTGTGCACTCGCCGGGCTCTGTTGTGTACATATCAACAGACTTATATACATCGCCATAAGCATGACGGGCAATAGTAATTGGCTTTTCCCAATTCTTTACAACAGCCTTGATGGAGGGGATAACGATTGGTGAACGGAAGACTGTGCCGTCAAGGATTGAACGGATAGTGCCGTTAGGCGATTTCCACATTTCAGTCAGTTCAGGATACTCTTCCATACGCTGCTTATTGGGGGTGATTGTAGCGCACTTTACAGCTACTCCGTACTTCTTTGTAGCCATAGCTGAATCTACTGTCACCTGATCTTTTGTGGCATTACGATGAAGCAGTCCAAGGTCATAATACTCTGTCTTAAGATCAACGAAGGGGAGAACGAGCTTATCTTTGATCATTTTCCAGAGTATTCTGGTCATCTCGTCGCCATCCATCTCGACGAGGGGTGTGGTCATTTTAATCTTTTCCACGGTATTTCTCTCCTTAAAATATTTTAAGTTTCAATGCCGCTTTCTCTCTTCCTCCGGCAGTCCGGAGGAAGAGGTGAGCGCCATTTTTCAAATTATGTGATAATTCTTTCTTATATCTTGCCGTATCCAGCTGCGTAGTAGTTCATAAGGCAGCCTTCCTTGAGAATGAGCCTTTCATCATCGGTAAGACCCTTGCACTCAAGTTTCAGATCATGGACAGAACCATCCTTGCGGATTACTTTAGCATCAAAGTTTTCCTTACCGTTAAGGATACCTTCCTTGATGCCAGGAATGTAGACAAAGTCGCCGTCTTCATAATCGAAGGAAGTAGCCTTATCCATTGTGAAAGGAACTATGCCCCAGTTAATGCAGTTGGAGCGATATCTCTTTGTAGCATACTCATAGCAGATATTAGCAAAACCGCCGAGAACCTTCTGGCAGGAAGCCGCCTGCTCACGGGCAGAACCGTCGCCGGGCTTGCGGGCAAAGACGCAAGAGCCAAGGGTGGTGCGGGTAATGTCTCCGCCGACTTTGGCCAGAACATCCATAGCCTCCTGAGGTTTGCCGCCCTTCAGCTTTTCTTCTTCGAGAGCACGAGCAGCCTTGGAACGGGCAACATACTCGGGAACCCTTCTTGAAAGGGTGTACTCAGAAAGGCCAATTGGGTTTGAACGGTAAGAGGACGTCTCGCCGGAGGGGATCAGCTCGTCGGTTGTAGTTACGTCGTCGTGAATAACGGCGCAGAGTTTTACAAGCATATCGTCCTCGAGTGCGGGCATATGAGGCCAATCTTTAATGCCAGGACCATAGCGAAGCTCAGCTGTAGGATCAGCTTTGCCAAAGCCCTCATAGCAACGTTTTTCATATATGCTGCCATCGTAATGATACTCAAAGTCTTTATCAGTAGGCATGTCATACTCGATATCGGTAGCTGCCGTCAAAACACCGTGGTTGATGGCTGTCGCCGCGATCGAACGGGCATCCATAAGCGCTACCGCAGAAATCTGGCCGTTGCCGGGCTTAGAGCCTTCGCGGTTAGCAAAGTTTCTTGTGGCATGGCGGATAGAAAGTGCATTGTTTGCGGGGGTATCGCCAGCACCGAAGCAGGGGCCGCAGAATGCGGGCTTAATGACGCATCCGGCTTCCATCAATGTGGCCGTGGTTCCATCCTTTGTCATAGCAAGCGCTATGGGGGCAGAGGAGGGATATACGCTCATATCAAAATACCCATTGCCGATGCTCTTATCCTTCATAATGGCCGCAGCTTCAACAATGTTCTCATACATGCCGCCGGAGCAGCCGACGATGACGCCCTGATCACATGTGACCTTGCCATCTACTATGTTGCGGCGAAGATCCATCTTGACTTTACCGCCAAGCTGCTTGTTACAGTCTTCTTCGATCTTCTCGAAAATGCCCTCAGGATCAGCCTGCAGCTGATGAATTGTAAAGGCCTTGGACGGATGGAAGGGCAGAGCTATCATAGGCTCGACCTTGCTGAGATCGATATGGACAACCATATCATAATAAGCGCCGTTTTCGGGCTTGAGCTCTTTATATTCCTCAGGACGTCCGATGATCTCGTAATACTTCTTGGTCTGCTCGTCTGTCTCCCAGATGGAGGTCAGGCAGGAAGTCTCTGTTGTCATAACATCAACGCCTATGCGCAGATCGTTGGAAAGGGTCTTAATTCCGGGGCCAACAAACTCCAGAACCTTGTTCTTGACATCGCCGTTGGGGAATGTTGCGCCCACGAGAGCAATAGCAACGTCCTGAGGACCGACACCCTTATTAAGCTTGCCGTCGAGGTAAACGAGAACTACCTGAGGAGCGGCTATATCATATGTATTCTCCAGCAGCTGTTTAACAAGCTCGCCGCCGCCTTCGCCTACGCCCATTGTTCCATAGGAACCATAACGGGTGTGGCTGTCGGAACCCAGAATCATCTTGCCACAGCCGGCAAGGCGCTCACGGGCATACTGGTGAATAACGGCAATATTTGGGGGAACATAAATTCCGCCGTATTTTTTTGCAGCTGACAGGCCGAAAGCATGGTCATCTTCATTGATGGTTCCGCCGACGGCGCAAAGGCTGTTATGACAGTTTGTCATTGCATAGGGGATAGGGAACTTCTTAAGGCCCGAAGCCTTTGCTGTCTGAATAATTCCGACAAAGGTTATGTCGTGGGAAATAAGCGCGTCGAACTTGATACGCATATTCTTGGGGTCTTTGCTGATGTCATGGCTCCTCAACACTGAATAAGCAATGGTTTTTTCTCTTGCTTCATCAGGCGTGAGAACGCCCTGGGCCTGATCTGCATAAACGATTTTGTCATCTATCAGATACGCGCCCTTTTTAATTACTTCTACCATAGGGTGTTCCTCCTTTAATTTTATCCATCTTTATAATTAAGGTATTAAAGCAAACTTAAAAAAATTGTAACAGCCAAAAGATCGGCACAACCGCCTGGGCTTATGTTGCGGCGTATAAACTCATCGTCAAGAGCCGCTGCCTTCTCTTCTGAATAATCCTGAAAAACAGCGCTGCAATCCTGCATGGCTTTTCTGGCTTCGTTAATTCCCGCTCGTGACATTATGTTTGTATCTTCAGTACAAGCACATATCTTGAGAAGTGTTCTAACATAAGCTTCATCCTCGCACATTCCCGAGGAAATAAGCCCCTTTAAATAAGGCAAAAAAACTTTATGAACGCTCTCAAAGCCACTTTCAGCCTGACCTCTGGCCCCTGTGACTCCGTACTGGAGATACATGCGCTCTCCTTTTGTCAAAATCAGTTTCTCCTTTAAGCCGGAAAACTCCTTTTGGCAAATTCCCTTTGACATATTCGCCACTGTCAAGCATGCACCCTCAGCTGATAACGAGCCTTTGAGCGCATATTCTCGGCCAAGTGCCCCGCAAAGCAGCCCTAGGGAGAAAAGCGCACCCTTATGGGTATTGACACCATTTGTTGCAGCAAACATATCCTTTTCCGCTGCTTTGCCAAAAAGTCTCATATGAGCAAATAAGGTTTCCAGGGGATCTGAGGCTGTTATGAAGCCCTCAAGCGCCATACTGGAAAAATGAGGCTCAAGAGCAAAGGCGCTGTTGACAAATGTATAAAAATTCATGTCTCTGTGGGATCCGCAGTTGCGTCTGTCGACAAGCCCCGGTTTTGGGGTAGCCGCCACCTCAAGCAAAAGGGAACGGGCGGCAAGCGACCCTATTCGCTCATGGATATGATTCATATTCTTTCCCTGAGCCTGGCCGCTGCGGCCTGGCCTCTTGGAGACAGAAGATAGCTGTATGTGGTCTCGGGAAGCAGCTCTTTAGTCTGTTCGATCAAGCCCTCTTTTATAAGAGCTCTGACACGGCTTGCGCTTACTGGCTTTCCGCCAAGCTCAAATCTTTCTATAACCTTTACCTCGACCCCCATGGGTTCCAGCACGGTCTTCATCGCCCGGTTGTACTCATTAGTAAGGGGATCAAGAGGTTCACTGCCCGCAAACCTTATACTTATGCCGAGAGGCGGCACGATATGGCGGGCAAATATATCAACATCAAGCATAGCATATGTGACAGATGCCTCGCTCATCTCTTTGAGAAAATATGTCGGAAAGGTAGCCTGAGATATTATATACTCTCCGCCATCGAGTATATCGACGTTTTTAAGGTGTGCCGTGCCCTCTTTTATAAGCATGAGCCTGTCGTCATAAGGGAATACCGAACGGTCGGCTTTGACGGGGAAAATGATGAGATTATCGCACATTCCCGCGGCCTTTTCGATGAGATAGAGATGCCCCAAAGTAAATGGATTGCAGTTCATAACTATGGCCCCGGTAATACCCTCTTTTTTATGCGCAGAAAGCGTGCGTTCAAGGCTTTTTGCACCACGGCGTGAGCTCTCCATCAAAATAGCTTTGGGGGCGCTGCCGACCAGCGAGAAAGCAAGGCTTTCAAATATCTCGAGATTAGAAGGCTTTGTAAAAACAAATATATTCTGCACCCCTCTAGCCGACATCTCTGACCGAAGGTGAGATACCAGTATATTTGTCAGCCCCATTCCGCGAGCGTTTGGATCCGCTGCGATGCACTTAATTGTATTGCCTTCAAACCCGCCGCCGCCGATTATTGCTCCCCGCTCGTCATGAAGCACCGCGTAATATTCAAGGCCGTTTTCAAGACGAAGGCCCATATGGCACAGAAACTCCTCAACCGCGCTGCGGTATGAGGCTACTGAAAGGGGTACCTGAATTGGAACAGGGGCTCCTATCTCCATTTTTCACTCTCCAAAATAATCTTTTGCCATGTGCTCTATTTTCGCCAGCAATTCTTCAACAGAGTGCTGCCTGCTTCTGGCGCACTCCGGGGCCGGGCGATCACATATAAGGCATCGCCTGTCATCAAGGCCCAACTGACGCCTTCCGATCTGCCCTGCAGCGGTATGTACATCTATATCCATCAGCCTGCCTATGGGGTGATTATCTTCAATGTCGCATGTGGTGCGTTTTATCTCACATGGGTCACCGGCAAGAACCATATAACCCTCAAATCCGGTATCAAGTTCTCTTACCTCTTCATGCAGCAGCCTGCCCATAAAGGCATTTTCAAGCGCCTTCATGCCCTCCCCATGTATAAGGCGGGAAAGGGAAGAGCTTTTAATCGGCCCAGGCATATTGACCATAAAGCTTATCACGGGGCTTTTATATCTTTCAAGAAGGTCCTGCTGGAAAGCACGGCGATTATCCCGGCTTTCCAGCAGCTCCTCAAGCGAGATTTCGCGTCCGTCTTTAGTGGACGATCTCATTTACTACATCGAGAATCGTTCCGTCTGGGGCCGTTACAACAGCAACGACCTTATCTGTGAACTGCAGCTCTTCGGGCTTGCCGACGACTTTTTCGGCCATATCCTTGAGCTCTCTTATGTCATACACTTTAATTCCGGCGTTCTCCAGCTTCTGCTTGACTTCGGGACGCCTTGGGTTGACTGCAACGCCCATATCTGTTACAAGCACGTCACAATCGGCTCCATCAGTACAAACAGTGTTGACTCTTTCAAGCACGCAGGGGATCCTGCCTCTGATAAGGGGGCTGACGATGACAGTCAGGGCCGCGCCCTTTGCTGTGTCGGAATGCCCGCCGACAGCGCCTCTGATAACGCCGTCAGAGCCTGTCAGCACGTTGACATTGAAATTGACGTCGATCTCAAGGGCGGAAAGTATAACGATATCAAGCTGATTAAGGATGGAGCCTCTGTTGAATGGGCTCGCGTATAAATTGCCGTCGACTTCATGATGCCCGGGATTCTTTTTGAGGGAATCAGCCGCCGCAGTATCAAAATCCTGTACATCCCAAAGGGTCTCGATAAGGCCTTCTTCATGAAGCTTTACCATCTGGCCGGTGATCCCGCCGAGAGCAAAACGGGCCTTGATGCCGCGCTCCTTCATCTCATCTGCGATAAAGCGTGTTACTGCAAGAGACGAGCCGCCTGTGCCTGTCTGAATGGACATGCCGTCACGGAAATAGCCGGAATTTATGATGACCTGAGCGGCCTTCTCGGCGATCATGAGGTCGCGCGGATTTTTTGTGAAGCGGGCTGCGCCTGCGGATATCTTGGAGGGGTCGCCGATTGAATCCACCTTGACCACATAGTCTACAAGTGTTCCTTCTATGCTCTGGAACTCATTTGGATATTTGATTATATTATTTGTCAGAATGACGACCTTGTCGGCATACTTTGCATCGACCTTAGCATAACCGAGGCTTCCGCATTCAGCTACATTTTCAACGCTCTTGTCAAGGCAAACGCCGCTGGCATTGCCGTAAGCATCAGCCACAGAAGCGCCGAGAAAGGCTATGTCTATATGAAGCTTGCCATCGGCTATAGCAGAAGCCCTGCCGCCGTGAGAACGGAAGATAACAGGTTCATCCATGAGGCCTCTCGAGATCTCCTCAGCCAGCTTGCCGCGGCATCCTGAGCTTTCAAGCCTGTTGACTACTCCGTTCTTTATATGATCCACAAGAGGAGAATGCACACCGGTAAGAGAAGAAGACGCGACCTTGAGGTTCTTGAAGCCCATGCGGGCAATAACTTCCATTACCTGATTGAGTATCTGGTCACCGTCGCGGAAATGATGGTGGAAGGAGATAGTCATGCCGTCTTTAAGCCCGCAAAGCTTGATCGCCTCTTCTATGGAACTGACGATCTTGTTATTCTTCAGTTCCCTTTCGGGCAGCGGAGTTGTGTCCTTGTCGGCTACTCTTTCGTCCTTGTCAACGCCATATATGCCGAGCCCCAGATGTTGGGCAACTTTCTCTGGAATCTCGTGTCCAATAAGGTTTTTCATTTTATTCCACCTCCGAAGGAGTAATAATGCCCGATACCAAAGCAAGCTCGATAACTCTCTGTGCTCTTATGACAACGGGCTTGTCAACCATTTTGCCATTGAGACTTATAACGCCGGAGCCTTTAGCCTCGGCCTCTTTTATGGCGGCAACTATCCGCTTGGCCTTTTCGATATCCTTCGCAGTGGGGTTAAACACTTTATGTACGGGGGCTATCTGCCTGGGATTTATCACGCTCTTGCCGTCAAAGCCCAGATCCTTTATAAGCTGTGCTTCATAGACAAGCTGTTCTTCATTGTTAACATCGGAATAAACTGTGTCGAGAGCGTCGATGCCAGCGGCTCTTGCTGCCATCACAATGGTCTGGCGGGCAAGCTGAAGTTCCGCGCCAGTCGCGGTGCGCTGGCACTTCATATTGGCGCAAAAATCTTCTGCGCCGAGGGCAATTCCTATAAGCCTCTGCGAGGCCGTAGCGATCTGGTAAGCGTTTATAACGCCCATTGCGCCCTCTATAGCGGCCATCATAAGCGTATCGCCTACAGGCCTGCCGTGTTTCTTCTCCATCTCTTCGATGACGGCTTCACAATCGGTTATATCTTTTGCTGATTCTGTCTTGGGCATGCGGAGAACATGAGCTCCCGCTGCCACCATAGCCTCGACATCTGCCCTGCCGTAAGGGGTGTCGATCGGGTTAATACGCACGACGATTTCGGTATTGCCGTAATCTATTGTCTTAAGCGCGTTATATACGAGTTGCCTTGCAGCATCCTTTTCCGCCATGGATACAGAATCCTCAAGGTCAAACATAATTGAATCGGAGCCGTAAATATGGGCATCCCTCATCATTCCGGGGTTGTTGCCCGGTACAAACATCATAGTTCTGCGAAGTCTCTGCTTCTGTGCCATAATTTATCGCCCCTTTCTTACCATGTATATTCGTCAGACTGGCAGGCCCTGTAAAGCGCGGTCTTCAATCTTGCTTTAATCGTGCAGTCCAAAGCGCCTTTATCGGTTGCCGTAACAGTAACTCCGTCAATACCAAGCTCCTCCACGGTTTCGCGAATAACTTTTGTTATCTGCTTGCCGTACAGATTCATAACGGTACTGTCCAGGTCTACCTCGACCCCGTGGGAACCTGTGCCTTCTACTTCGACAAAGATATCCCCGGACTCAAGCGTACCCGCCTGTGCTTTCGCGACGATTTTCAAAATAGTCCCTTCCCTTCGTTAAAATAATAATTAACAGCAGTTTCTTTTATCAATTATAACTTGAGGGCCATCTCTTTTCAAGGCTAAAAAGTTCAAAAAATCGTTAAATTTATAAATTCTTATAACATTTCAGTATTATTAAATACCATAATACGTGTATACAATATTTTCTTCCGTCTTTTTGCTGTATATTTATAAGACAAGGCAAATAATTAAAAAATACTCTAACACACTTGCAATTAACGCCGACTATTATTATAATTGACATGCGGCATATTTCCTGTATAATTGTGTCTTCGAGTCAAAAATGCCACTTTTGGCTCTGTACGTTATGTTTAAATACGTTTTATGTATTTCCAAATAAAGGTTAGGAGGAAGCCATAAATGGTACGTGCAATCGTAGGCGGCTGCTGGGGTGATGAAGGAAAAGGTAAGGTGACAGACCTTCTTAGCGAAAACAGCGATATCGTCGTGAGGTTTCAGGGCGGGGCCAATGCCGGCCACACCATCATCAACCAATACGGTAAGTTTGCTCTCCATCTTCTGCCCTCGGGTATCTTCCGTCAAAATGTGACAAACGTCATAGCTCAGGGAGTCGCCTTCAATCTTGGTCAGTTTTTCAAGGAACTTGACAGTGTGACAGAAAAGAATGTGCCCATGCCCAACATCATGGTTTCCGACAGGGCTCAAATAGTCATGCCCTATCATGTTCTCTTTGACGCGCTTGAAGAACAACGGCTTGGAGGCAAAGGCTTCGGCAGCACGAAATCGGGCATTGCCCCCTTCTATTCAGATAAATACCTTAAAATAGGCATACAAGTCTGCGATCTTTACGATGATCAGGGCCTTATGGTAAAGCTCCGCAATGCCTGCGAGCAGAAAAACATCACGCTAAAAGCTCTTTATCATTATGATGAGCTTCTAGATCCTCAAAAGATTTTTGATGAGCTTATGTCATACCGTGAGCGTCTGCGTCCCTTTGTAGGAGATACCGCCGTATTCATAAACAACGCAATAAAAGCCGGCAGCACGGTTCTTTTGGAAGGCCAGTTAGGTTCTCTTAAAGACCCCGATAACGGCATCTATCCGTTCACCACTTCTTCTTCACCGCTGGCAGGTTTTGCAACAGTAGGTGCATCTATTCCTCCCTACGCCATTAAAGAGGTAATAGTGGTGGTAAAAGCTTATTCCTCGGCTGTCGGTGCCGGTGACTTCGTATCCGAAATATTCGGCGACGAAGCAAATGAACTCAGAGACCGCGGCGGCGACGGAGGCGAATATGGCGCAACAACAGGAAGGCCCAGACGTATGGGCTGGCTGGACACGGTGGCCGTAAAGTATGGATGCATGCTTCAAGGCTGCACAGATGTGTGCCTCTCGCTGATTGATGTTCTTGGATATCTTGACAAAATCCCAGTTTGTACTGCATATGAGATAGAAGGCAAGCAGACAACCGATTTCCCAGTGACCCCGCTTCTCAACAAGGCAAAGCCTGTTTATGAATATGTGGACGGCTGGAAATGCAACATAATGGGATGCAACAAATACGAAGAACTGCCCGAGAACGCCAAGAAATATATAGAGTTCATTGAAGAGAAAATAGGCTATCCAATCACGATAATTTCTACGGGCCCGCGTCGTGAAGATAATATTTTCAAAAACAAATAACCCAAGAGTAACGCCCCGGTATTACCGGGGCGTTTTTTATTGCAGCGCTTTCTTTTTTGAAGAAGCATTAGTGTCTGCAAGCATCAAAAGCAAACATACAAAATTATGCAATATGCGAGTAACAGTATTTGTTCGCAAGATAAACAAATACCTGCTCGTTTTATTTGTATACAGCTCCAAACTTTCAATCCCGATATTTACAAAGTGATATATCTTTGTTTGTAAGGCAAGCAACAACTATTTATTCTATTTTCTTCGGTTGGTACTTCTACCGTTATAAGTCCGGTAAAGTTCATGTAACCAAGAGCGGGGAACTTCAGTAATGCTCTTTGGACTCTTTCAAAAAGCCTAAATCACCCCGCATAATACTTCAAATGCCCATTGGCGGAAGCTTCCGCCAATGGGCATTTTTATCCGCCGCTGTAAAGCCATCAAGTTTAGCAGAAAGCTATATATAATTACTTTTCGTTGAATGCAAATACACCTACTCCGCCAATACCCAAATGAACTCCCAGCGTGGCGCCGATCTCCTCAATAAGGAACTCACACTCAGGCAATCGCTCATGCAGCAACTCCCGCATATTTTCGGCAGACTTAATATCGCTGGCATGGGTGATTCCGATGACCTGCCTTGGCACCTTCGAAACGCGCTGCGCCACTATATCCGCTACCTTTTTCATCGAATGCAGACGGCCTCTAACCTTGGCGATGACCTCCATTTCACCTTCCTTAACATCCAGCACAGGCTTGATATCAAGCACATTTGCAGTATATCCCATGGTCTTTGAAATACGGCCGCCTCGAACCATCCAATTGAGATTGCTTATCACAAAAACATGCTCCACATGCTCTATAAGAAAACGGCAGCGCTTCTCCAGCTCGTCAAATGCAGCCCCTGCCCGGGCTGCCATCGCAGCTTCCATAGCAATCAATCCCGTAGCAAAAGAACCTCCCTTTGAATCGAGCGTCAACAGCCGCCGAGCAGGGTACAATGCCCTCAGTTCATCCATTACCCCTCTTATAAGCTCACAGGTTCCCGACATTTTTGATGAAAATGCCAGACATAGCAAGTCATCCCCGTTCTCCACCAGTGCCTTAAGCGTATCATAGGTATCAACTATGCCTACCTGTGAGGTTATTGGCATGACATTCTGCCTCATATAGTCATATACCTCGCCTGTGGTGATGGTTACACGGTCAAGATAATCCGTTTCTCCTACCCGAATGTGCAGCGGCAACATAACTATTCCGTGTTCTTTTGCGAACGCCGAGGGCAAGTCGCAAGTGCTGTCCACAATAATCCTTATAATAGGGCCTCGTCTCCTTCGCAAATACATATTTTTTAAGTATATTACCATATTACCATAAACTTTACCCCTAAAAAAGTCCTGCATACCAAATTTTTATCTAAGTAAACCATGATTATACGCTGATTCCCAATACTTCGTATTGTAATACGGGCTCTTCGTTTTAACCCTCGCTGTTACTTAACATAAATACGACGCTCTTTCCTGTAGCATTTCATATCCTTGCCGCCTTTCTTAAATATATCCAAACAAACTAAAATCCCCGAGGCAGCAAGGCCTCGGGGATCTGCTTCTTATAAAAGGGGAAAGGAAAACCCGAAATATTCAAAAACTGCAATGCTTATTTCCCTATGTCCTTCAAGGCAGCCTGAACCTCACCTATATACAACGGCCAATCAGCAGTATCAGCAAACACCAGGCAATCGCTTACATCACAGAAACGTCAATTTGCGCATTTTGAACCATTTTATCCAGCGCATCGTTTAAAGTCTGAAGATCTTCACTGCTAATTCCGGCAATGGTATCGTTTTTAAACTTCTCAACAGCAGGAAGCACATCCTGATAAATGCGTTCACCCTTCTCTGTCAAAAACAAGCGCCTTATGCGTTTATCCTTATCGCTTCCAAGGCGGAAAACAAGCCCTTCCAATTCCAGTTCCCTGGTAAGTCTTACCACGGTGGGTTCTCTAACGGCCATCTTATCGGCCAGCTCACGCTGAGTTATACACTTATTCGTATAAATGTAAAACATTGCTATCCACTGCATTCTTGTAATACTATATGCCCTAAAGCGACGGTCCAAAGCCGCCACGAATATTTTGGCACTTCGAGCCGTGATAAAAGCGAGACAGTCATCCAGATTGAACATTTTGCCCACCTACTAACAATTTGTTTGGCTTCACCACTGCCCATATCAGGCTTCACAGGCCAATGGGCATAAACCGGGTCAAAGCAAATCTATTGTAACAGGTACTATACCACTTTTCAATCTTTTGGACAATAACAGCTTCATGAAATATTTCTCCGGATAATTCCTTTTCACATTCAGCAAAACTGATTGGGGCCAGGCCATCAGTATAAATTTTTATGCGAGTTATTCTGCCATCTGTGACGTCTGAATTAATAGTCACGTTGCCAAAAGACAATTTCTTTTCAATCTCGATTTCATAATCCGGTGACTGCCCGTAAATCCAACTCTCACTGCGCAGCATGTCAAGCGCCTCCGGCCTCATCTGGCGGCCGCCTAAGTATTCCACTATTCCTCCTGCTGCATATTCCTGCCTAAACGCCGTAATACAAGCCCTCATGATCCCCTCGGTTGTAATCTCCCTATTTATCTCAGACAAATTGATTACGCGGCTTTTTACAGAGTCTATTCCCTTTGAGTGCAGCTTAAGATATGAAGGATGAAGGGCTCCCGAAAGCAGCTCAAAATCAACACTGATCATAATGGTTCCATGATACATGTATTTTCCATGATCGGTATAATAAGCGTGTCCGGAAAACTTTTTCCCGTCTGTCACCAAATCATTTCTGCTGCTGAAGTCACATTGTACGCCGCAAAACTCAATAGCATTCTTTATCACTTTCAAATACCTGTCTGGTTCAGCCGCCGCTTCTGTAGACAAAAAGGTAAAATTAACATTCCCCAGATCATGAAAAACAGAACCTCCCCCTGAGAACCGCCTCGCCAGTTTAATATGATGCTTTTGGAGGAATTCCATATCGCATTCAGCGCTAAAGCTCTGGTTTCTACCCATAATCACAGCCCTATTGTTCTGCCAAAGAAATAATTGCGGCTCATCCACAGCTTCCAGAAACAACTGGTATTCCGCTGCAATATTAAAATAAGGATCTGTTTCAGTTGATACGAATATGCGGCTCATATCTGATGAATTGCTCCAATTCCAAATCCCAGAGCTGCCTCATGAATAATTTCTGCCGTTGTCGGATGTGTAAATATTGTTTTTTCAATATCCTTATCGGTCATACCGTTTGTGATGGCCAGCGTCAATGTGCTTATCAGAGAAGATGCATCCGCGCCAATAATCGAACCCCCAACTATCTTATTTGTAGAATTATCCCGAACAAGCTTGATGAATCCTTCAGGCTCATTCATTGTCAGGGCCTTACCGTTACTGGCATATGACACTGTACTTTCGCTGCAATCAATTCCTTTTTCTCTGCAGGCTTCCAGCGTAAGCCCTACCCCAGCAATTTCGGGGCTTGTGAAAACCACATTTGGAACAGCCGAATAATCCATTTGAACGGAACTGCCAAGTATATTTTCCACGGCAATCATTCCCTGATGAGATGCAACGTGGGCGAGCTGCATGATATTTGTTACATCCCCAACAGCATAAATATGTTCCACATTCGTACGCATATGGGCATCAACTGCAATGCCTCTGCCGCGGTCATTCAGCGTAACGCCGGCTTTTTCAATATCAAGGCCGTCAAGCCTTGGCTCTCTTCCGATAGCCACAAGCACTTTATCGCTGACAATAGCATGCTCTCCATTGGCATCTGAATAAGTTACTATCGCCTGGCCGTCCTCCGCCTGTTGAATACTGATCACTTTTGATTTGGTATAAACGCTGATTCCATTATCTTTCGCGATAGTCTGTATGCTATGGGATACTTCGCTGTCCATCATAGTCAGGAGCCGATCCATAAACTCCACTACGTGAACCTTAACCCCCAAATTATGATAAATAAACGCAAATTCCATGCCTATAACGCCCCCACCGACAATTGTGACCGTTTGTGGAAGTGTTGTACAAGAAAGCGCGTCCGTACTGTTTATAACAACCGGCAATTCAATACCAGGTATATTCACCTTTGAGCACTTGGAACCAGTTGCAACAATAGTATCTTTGGCAGAAATCACATAGTTCCTTTCCCCCTTGACATATACTTTGTCCGGCGAAATAAACGATGCTTCTCCGCAAATAACAATAATCCTGTTTTGTTCCATCAAGCTTCTTATTCCCGAAACCAGATTACTTCTTATTTCATCCTTTCGGCGAATTATTTGCTCCATATTAACGCGCGGATTACCATCAGCTATAATACCAAATAAGGAAGACTCGCGTATGTTTCGGCAAATCTCGGAAGACTTAACGAGCGCTTTCGTAGGAATGCATCCAACATTTAGGCATGTGCCGCCCAACTCCTCCTTTTCAACCAAAATTACTTTTAGCCCTTTTTTTGCCGCACAGATAGCCGCAACATAACCCCCAGGCCCGCCACCTATAATAAGAAGCTCGGTTGTCAATTCCTCCATTTCATGAGGGGCCTTAACCGTCTCCTCTGATGCATTCTGCGCCGCTTCTGACATTTCAGCCAAAGTTTGGCCGGAGACAACCTCGTCCCCCTCCTGGCACAACAATTTTGTTATTACCCCTTCTGCCGCAGCTCGAATGGGCTTATTCCCCTTGCTGATCTCAACCTGAACCAAAATGTCGCCAGCATTTACCTTATCTCCAGGCTTTATGCTGATCTTTCCGACCTTCCCTTTTTTGCCTCCGGGGATAGCAGTCATTTTTATTTCCATAATTATTTCTCCTTAGTGTAATTTACTAAGGGCAAAACACTTGCGTGCTTTGCCCTTTCAAAATTACACAGTTTTACTGTTAATCAGTTTTATATAATCAGTCCCTGACAACGCTTTTTCTTTTGAGCTTAACGCCATTGGCAAGACAATCACCAACCGGGCATCTGCTCTCAACAAAATCCGCAAATGCTTCTGCTTTCTCCTGGCTTTCGTTTGTTTTGAAGTGCATTGAATATCTTATTTCCTGATATCCGTTTCTTACATCGGCCAGACCCATAAATCCGTCCGGATCCAAATCACCCTCAAGCTCGATATGAATTTCTTCAAACTTAAAGTCCTGCGCTTCGGCAAAGGCCGATGCAACAATTGCCTGGCATGCCCCAAGCGCGCAGAGAAGAGCTTCCACAGGGTTCATTCCTGCATTTGTGCCGCCCAGCTCCTCAGGCTCATCTAAAAGGATTTTAAACCCACGTGAGCTTGTTTCAATCTGCAATCCTTCCGGAAGCTTTTTTGCTGTGGCCTTAAAAGTGTTTAACATTTTAGTGTCTCCTTTAATTTGTTAATTGCCTGCTTCGTTTTTATCTGATAATAAAATTATAGCAATATTATTCCAAATATCAATACTTAGTTAAGTAAGTATATTTCATCTCTTACAACTCTTTTAAAAACGATACCTAGTATGCGCAATAATTAAGCTTACTTGTATGAAAAAAGCATTTTTAATATAAAAAGGGTGCTGACAGTCGAATCAATATGAATTCAACAGCCAGCACCCTTTTATAATGTCTGCTGCGCAAATGCGCTTCTAATCGCATTTCACAGAACAAGCGGCAACCCCTAATGATTTCACCGTTTCAAATACGCCGAATAACTGCTTATATACACAGGGCAAGCCTATGCACCATATATACTATACATTTGGCCTGTCTCGGATGTTTTATCTGCGCCTGGCGTCAGCTAACATTAAAAGCCGATTCTGTTAATTATACATTCAAGAATCCGAGGGGAGAACAGATGCCCATCCGCGCATAATATTTATTTTGCCGGTTTATCTTCTTCGGGCTCGACATCCTGCACTTCTCTGACCGCCTTGATAACGGCATAAACTTCATTTTCCGCATCAAGTATTTTGATCTCAGAAGGCAGGTGAAAATCTACAGCGGTGATATTTTCCCCATCTGTCTTTTCTGATACGTCAACAACGGCAAGCTCGGGCATAACATCAGTTTTCCCGGCAACTTCGATTTCTGTTTTATAGACTTGCAATTTCAGCAAACGGCGTTCCAGATCGCTTTGGCCGCTGAAGTTAATCATGAGCTTCATTTTGATCTCCTGATCCTTTGAGACAAGCTGGATTGCGACATGAATAATATTACCGTCTACAGGATGTCTTTGAACTTCTTTGATGAACCCAAGCTTTTTTTCATCACCTAACTCAACCCATATTTTAGCGTTGCTCCCGTGCTTTGTAATGATTTTATTCAGCGCTATTTTTTCAAATTGTACGGAGGTTGAAACTGTACCAGGACCATTAAGAACTCCCGGAATAAACCCTGTGTTCCTGACCTTACTCATGCCTCCGCTTCTTTCAACGGCCTTTAAAACTGTCATTTCCATAAAAACACTCCTTTTGGCTTCGCGCCATCATCTATTCTAATATTATTTGTTCCTTTAATCGTATACCTATATTCCGCAAAGTCAAGTCATGCGGTACATAAACTCTGGAATAGCTCCGGGAGAAATAACACTTATATGCTCTCAGGAGGTAGATTTATTGCCTATATTGCATCGTTTGCAAATTTTCAGGTGCTTTTGAACCCCGTTTGCATTTCTTTTAACATGAACGTCAACAGGGTATTGCACTGAAAGCTGAGAAGTGTGTATGTCGGCATTTGTCCATAAAATGTGCAGGGTGTTTTCTCCATCCATATTTTTAGGCTCCTCATTTATTAATTTTTCATATTCAGCTCAAACAATAACGCTTCTTATCTTCATATATAATAACCGTCTAATGCTTCATTAACTCCGGCAAAAAGAAAAATACAAAGTTTATTCCCTGTGTTTATTAATACATACCTGTCTTCATAAGTGTAGCTTATTAAAACTATTTACATCAATTATACTATTATTGCAAATAAACAACAAGCGTATAAAGCAAAGCCAGGGTATTGCATGTCTAATGCAATACCCTGGCTAAACTTGTGATGCGTTTTATCTGGGATTTTTTATCTGAGCCTGTGCTGCTGCAAGCCTTGCGATAGGCACGCGGTAAGGGGAGCAGGAAACATAAGTTAGGCCGACCTTATGGAAGAACTCTACAGAAGAAGGATCTCCGCCGTGTTCTCCGCAGATGCCAAGTTTGATGTCAGGACGGGTCTGCTTGCCAAGCTTTACGGCCATATCTACAAGACGTCCCACGCCAACCTGATCGAGCTTGGCAAAAGGATCGAACTCATAAATCTTCTTCTCATAATAAGAATCGAGGAACTTACCGGCGTCGTCACGGCTGAACCCGAAGGTCATCTGGGTCAAATCATTTGTTCCAAAGGAGAAGAACTCGGCTTCCTTGGCGATTTCGTCAGCGGTGATGGCGGCGCGTGGGATCTCGATCATTGTGCCAACCTTATAATGCATATCAAGGCCGGAGGCGACGATAAGCTCGTCAGCAGTCTTGGTAACGATGCTCTTAACATACTCAAGCTCTTTGATCTCGCCTACCAGAGGGATCATTATCTCAGGCACGACATTCCAATCCGAATGCCTCTTCTGGACATTGATGGCAGCCTTGATGATGGCTCTTGTCTGCATAACGGCAATCTCGGGATATGTTACATCGAGACGGCAGCCGCGGTGGCCCATCATGGGGTTAAACTCATGGAGCCCGTCGATGACGGCCTTGAGCTCGGATACCTCAATATTCATTTCCTTGGCAAGGGCAATGATATCGGCTTCCTCTGTGGGGACGAACTCGTGGAGAGGAGGATCAAGGAAACGAATGGTTACAGGATAACCCTTCATAGCCTCGTAGATACCCTCAAAGTCGCTCTGCTGCATGGGCTCAAGCTTGGCAAGAGCCTTCTCACGCTGCTCGACAGTCTTGGAAACGATCATCTCACGGATCGAGGAGATGCGATCGGGATCGAAGAACATATGCTCTGTACGGCAAAGGCCTATACCTTCAGCGCCAAAATTATAAGCATTCTGGGCATCGGCAGGGGTGTCGGCATTTGTACGCACGCCGAGAACGCGTATGCTGTCAGCCCAGCTCATGAGACGCCCGAAGTCGCCGCTGATGGTGGGTTTAGCTGTGGGAATTGCTTCGCCATATATCTTGCCTGTGGAACCGTCAAGGGATATCCATTCGCCCTCTGTATATGTTCTGCCGGCAACTGTAAACTTCTTATTGTGTTCGTCCATAACTATCTCACTGCAGCCTGATACGCAGCAGGTGCCCATGCCGCGAGCTACAACGGCAGCGTGGGAGGTCATGCCTCCGCGAACAGTAAGGATGCCCTGCGAATGGTGCATGCCTTCGATATCCTCAGGGGATGTCTCAAGGCGTACAAGAACGACCTTCTCGCCCTTCTGGGCCCACTCAGTGGCGTCTTCTGCTGTAAAGACTATCTTTCCGCAGGCAGCGCCGGGGGAAGCGGGGAGAGCTGTAGCCACCGGAATTGCCTTCTTGAGAGCCGCTGTGTCAAACTGAGGATGAAGCAAAGCGTCAAGGCTCTTGGCATCGATCATCGCGACAGCCTCTTCCTTGGTTATCATGCCCTCATCAACGAGGTCGCAGGCGATCTTGATAGCGGCAGCGGCAGTTCTCTTGCCGTTTCTTGTCTGAAGCATGAAAAGCTTACCGTCTTCGATGGTGAACTCCATGTCCTGCATATCACGATAGTGTTTTTCAAGACGGCCGCATATATCTACAAACTGGGCGTAGGCATGAGGCATGACATCCGCCAGATGCTGAATGCTCTGAGGAGTGCGCACTCCGGCGACGACATCCTCACCCTGGGCGTTCATAAGAAACTCGCCGAAAAGGACCTTTTCTCCAGTGGCAGGGTTACGGGTAAAGGCAACGCCTGTGCCAGAAGTATCACCCATGTTGCCGAATACCATCGCCTGCACGGTGACGGCTGTACCCCAGTTGCTGGGAATGTCGTTCATCCTGCGATAGTAAATAGCCCTTGGGTTGTCCCATGAACGGAAAACGGCTTTGATAGCCCCCATCAGTTGCTCTTTGGGATCCTGAGGGAATTCTGTTCCGATCTTGGCCTTATATTCGGCCTTGAACTCATTAGCCAGCTCTTTAAGGTCTTCAGCGGTCAGCTGGGTGTCAAGCGTGACGCCGCGATCAGCCTTCATCTTATCAATAAGCTGTTCAAAATATTTCTTGCCGACTTCCATTACGACGTCGGAATACATCTGGATGAACCTGCGGTAAGAATCATAGGCAAAACGGGGATTCTGAGTCTTGGCGGCAAACGCCTCTACAACTGTATCGTTAAGGCCGAGGTTGAGGATAGTGTCCATCATACCGGGCATTGAGGCTCTCGCTCCCGAACGGACTGAAACAAGCAGAGGATTCTGAAGATCACCAAACTTTTTGCCGGTGATTCCTTCGAGGGTATTGATATACTCCATGATATCTGCCTGTATCTCTGCGTTGATAGCCTCGCCATCAACATAATACTGGGTGCAGGCCTCGGTTGTAATCGTAAAGCCCTGAGGTACTGGCATGCCAAGATTGGTCATTTCGGCCAGGTTAGCGCCCTTGCCGCCCAGCAGCTCTCTCATTTTTCCGTTGCCTTCAGAAAACAAATAGACAAACTTCTTCATTCCATAGCTCCTTTATATCAGAAATAATAGTGCTTTCCTTTTTCTTAATCACGCAATGATATAGCAAATTACCCTTTAGCTGCGTTTTATGCCGCAATATGGGAAATTTGCACAAAAATATGTATCTTCAGTGATTTTATTAATTATATCAGACCTTAAATTATTTTGCACCATTTTTTTAACAAAAAATCAGCAGCGTTTACAATTTTTCTTTATTGATAAGAACGGACAACCCTTATTAAATGCCTTTTTTTAAAACAAAATCCTCATAATCCAAACCTGATGTGCCCCTGTTAAAGAGAATAAGCTGTGTATCAGAAAGCAACATAAATAGTACACTTATTTTTTGATTCAGTATTGACTTAATCAGACTTCTGTGCTATTTTATTTAAGTAAAAACTTAATCAAAAGAGGGATATCATGAAGAATGAGGAACAGATGTTAAAGGCTATTTCCGATGGTACACGACTTGACATAGTAAAGCTTCTGCTTTGCCGAAGTTTCTGTGTCAGATCTCTTGCTCGGAGGCTTGGCCTTTCAGACGCTGCTGTTTCGCAGCATCTCAAAGTTCTGAGGGAAGCAGGAATCATATCGGGAGAAAAAAGAGGTTATTTCATGCATTACGACGTCAATCGGGAAGAGCTCATCAAGCTTTCCCAATATTTCAGCGCGTTGGCGGGCACAAAGCAGATTCCATGCAACCCCGATGACGGCGGCTGTGACCAGGATATCCGAAAAGGCTGCCATGAAGGCAGGTACAAGGAAATACAGGTATCAAGCGAAGCAGAAAAGGGGTGCGGCAAAAATGGACATTGTAGACGTCAGCAGCCTTAAGAAAAGCTACGGCGATTTTAACGCCGTAAACGGAGTTGATTTCTCGATACGCAAAGGCGAGATATTCGGCTTTTTAGGGCCGAACGGCGCGGGCAAAACATCAACTATCAACATGATGATCGGCCTTTCACGCCCAAGCGGCGGCACGATAACGATCAATGGCATTGATGTTATAAATCAGCCAAAGAAGGCTCAGGCCATTATGGGGATTGTGCCTGACGAAAGCAACCTTTACCCGGAAATGGATGGTTTTAACAATCTTTGCTTCTGTGCATCCCTTTATGGAATGCCCAAGAAAGAACGGGAAACCCGTGCAAAAAGTCTTTTAGAACAATTTCGGCTTTCCGATGTAGGCGCCAGACCATTTAAGGCTTACTCAAAAGGCATGCGCCGCAGGCTGACCATCGCAGCCGGCATAATCCATTCCCCCCAAGTGCTGTTCCTCGACGAACCTACGACAGGCGTGGATATCGAAAGCGCACGCCAAATACGAGAGCTGATTCTTAATCTGAAAAAACAGGGGACAACGGTTTTCCTCACCACCCACTATATCGAAGACGCCGAGCGCATCTGTGACCGCATAGCTTTTATCGTATCGGGAAAAATCGCCGCCCAGGGCAGTGTTGAAGAGCTTATGCAAAGCGTCTCCCACGGCCACCGGCTGGAGATTTCCTCGGAAAAACCAATTAATCGCTGCTCATCCGATCTACAATCTCTCTTCGGGGTGACAAGTGTAATGGCAAAAAATGAGCATTCCCTTGTGCTCTCCTCGCAAAACCGCCTGCCGCTATTATCGGTGCTGAAGTATTTTGATGAACAGGGTGTTGAAATATTTGAGGCAAAAGAACTTCGGCCGTCGCTTGAAGATGTGTTCGTGAACGTCACGGGGCTTGAAGCATCAAAACTGAAAAAGGAAAAGGGGGCATAACAATATGAAAAGCCGAATTGCCTTCTGGAACATATTAAAAAAGGAT
The DNA here is from genome assembly GCA_034926865.1 of Clostridiaceae bacterium. Taxonomy (GTDB): domain Bacteria; phylum Bacillota; class Clostridia; order Oscillospirales; family Butyricicoccaceae; genus RGIG1902. The sequence continues at coordinate 84,491 of JAYFQP010000013.1, read as the reverse complement.
ATCCAAAATTACTATCTTAAACCGCCAAACATAAGCTGGGGCATCATCTTTCCCTTGTCATGGACTCTCATGCAGTATATCAGGGCAGGGGATATCAATGTTATAGAATTTCTGCCCGGCCTGATGGCAATGAGCATATTATTTGGCACTACCTCTATGTTGGCTGTTACGATTACCTTCGAGCGCAAAGGGCGCTCGTTTGAGCGGCTTCTTCTAGCCCCCATAAGCCTCGACCTGATGGTTCTTGCCAAAATAACCGGAGCTATACTGTTCGGCGTGTTCAATGCCTTTGTCCCCGCGGCGGCTGCGGCATTTTTTGCCGACCTATCAGGCGTAAACTGGGCCACCGTTCTTGTGGCAGTGTTCCTTATAGCAGTGACATCAACTCTTCTCGGCCTGCTCATTGCCGTTTCGGCAAAAGAGGTTTTTGAGGCACAGACATTTTCTAACTTCTTCCGCTTCCCCATGCTTTTCCTCTGTGGGCTGTTTATGCCAATATCAGCTCTGCCAGTATTTTTCAGGCCGCTTTCATACTGCCTGCCGCTGACATATGGCACGGATCTTTTAAACAGAGCGATAACCAAAACAAGCAGCCTGCCACCTCTGCTGTCGTATACAGCGCTGGGTGTCTTTTCTGCCTCGCTGTTTATCATCTGCCGCCAAAGCATCAGCAAAAAATGGATCCTGTAAACTTAATTTTTATCAATCAAAGGAGTATATATATGAGAATTGCCATACCTTACGAAAATGAAACCGGAAACATATTCCAACACTTCGGCCAAACCCAGCGTTTTAAAACTTATGACATCGAAAATGGCAAGGTAACTATAGCCACGGTAATAAACACAAACGGAAGCGGCCATGGCGCGCTCGCGGACATACTCAAAAAATGCGAAGTAGATACGCTTATCTGCGGGGGAATCGGAGTAGGCGCAAAAAGAGCCCTTTCCGAGGCCGGCATCAAACTTTATGGCGGAGCTACCGGAAACGCCGACCAGGCTATAAGCTCCCTGATTAACGGCACATTGAGCTATGACTCCGAGATCGAATGCGTACATCACGGAGAGCATCATGACTGTACCTGCGGTGATCATGAGGACCAAAAGCATGATTGCTCCGGTCAAAATCATGAAAACAACTGACGAAAAACAATATATTTTCTGCGTATGGCTTTAAATAAAGCTTGAGTATCTTTCGTTTATGCAATATAATCTAAAGGGTTATATTAACGGCTGTTCCCGAAAACCAACGTCATAAGTTTGAAGCCTTTCTCTTGCGTTCTTAACTGAATTGAAACGCTTCGATTTTGAAAATTGGTGCAATCGGAATTGTTAAGACAAACAGCAAGGCTATCATACCGGCCGTGAGCCCATATCCACGGTCGGTATTTTTTTGCTCTTTGACGTCAAACTTCGCCCCGTCAATAAAGCAACCGTTTATTATTTCCTTCCATCAAAAGACGAAGATCAAAAACCTCCGGCACCTATCGTCTGCGGAACCTGCTCACAATGCTTTCCGCCTTCCGGAGTTTTTCAAATAAATCAACCTATGCTTACCGCAATTATTGCGATAAGTTTTTTAATGCGCATTTTTCCGGGGATAAAGAATAACCGAGCTTTTTCCTCTCTTGCCAAAGCTATCCGGGTTTATTACACACAGACAAGCCCTGGCTATTATCTCTGCTTTTCCTGTGTCTGCATTACATAAAATTTTACATATTATATTTGTTTTCGCTTTTGCTTTATCCGGTTTTTATATATAATTTACTTATCTGATCAGGCAGAATATCTGCCCTATTTGGAGGTTATCTATGGATTTATCTTTTAATTATTTCTGGACGCAGATGTCCCAGAACCCCCTTTTGCTCTTAACCGTGGTTCTTACGCTCGGGGTAATTCTGGTCAACGGATGGACAGATGCGCCAAATGCCATAGCCACATGTGTTGTTACACGATGTATGACACCCCGCTCAGCGATACTTATGTCGGCTGTTTTCAATTTTCTCGGCGTCTTTCTCATGAGCCTGGTAAATGTAACGGTAGCTGAAACCATTACAAAGATGGTAGACTTCGGCACAAATACCCATGAGGCCATAGTTGCCCTCAGCGCCGCCCTCTTTGCCATAGTCATATGGTCAACCCTTGCCTGGTATTTCGGCATACCGACAAGCGAAAGCCACGCGCTTATCGCCGGCCTGACAGGCGGCGCCATTGCGATACACGGTGGCCTTGGCGGAGTTAATGGCGCCGAGTGGATAAAGGTAGTATACGGCCTTATCATGTCAGTAGTGCTGGGGTTTGGCTTAGGCTGGTTTGTCTGCAAAATTGTTGTAAGGATTTTTCGGCGCGTCGAGCGTAAACACACCGAACCCATTTTCAAATATGCTCAGATCTTCGGGGCTGCATCCATGAGCTTTATGCACGGCGCTCAGGACGGGCAAAAATTTATGGGGGTCATTCTTCTTGCCCTTATGCTTATAAACGGCCAGACTGCCTCCAAGGGTGTGATGATGCCGATATGGCTTATGCTGCTGTGTTCGGCTGTAATGGGGCTTGGAACCTCCATCGGCGGGAAAAAAATCATCAAGTCAGTAGGCATGGATATGGTCAAGCTCGAGAAATACCAGGGGTTTTCAGCCGATATTGCCGCTTCAATCTGCCTTCTTATAAGCTCTGTGTTCGGTATCCCGGTCTCGACGACACATGCCAAAACAACCGCCATAATGGGCGTAGGTGCTGTAAAGAGATTGTCGGCAATAAATTTCTCGGTAGTAAATGAAATGGCGCTCACCTGGATACTTACATTCCCCGGCTGCGGATTCATAGGTTTTATTATGGCAAAGCTGTTTATGTTGATATTTTAAGCTATTCCAAAAAAGAAAGGAAGTACATATGGTAAACAAAACCGATCGCTTTTATTTTGATAACTTTATCGATGCCGCCGAATGTTCCTGCAAGGCAGCCAATTATCTTGTGAAGTGCCTGGAAAACTATGACCTTTGCTCGGTAGAAACCTCATTAGCTGAAATGCATGAGCTTGAACATGCCGGGGACAAGAAAAAACACGAGATGTCAACAGCTCTTGCAAAGGCATTTGTAACTCCGCTGGACCGCGAGGACTTGGCAGAAATCAGCCAGAATATAGACGAAGTCACCGACATGATCGAAGAAGTCATGCAACGATTCTATATCAACCGCCTTGCTTCTGTAACTCCTGAGGCCGTTGAGTTTGCTAAAAAAATTGCCGGATGCTGCTGTCTTATGAAGGACCTGCTTGTGGAGTTTGAGCACTTCAAGAAGTCAAAGCGGCTTCATTCTCTTATCGTTGATGTAAATAACGCCGAGGAAGACTGTGACCGTTTTTATCTTGAAGCCGCAAAGACCATACAAGAAAGAGGCGGGAGTGTGCTTGAAATCATCTCGTGGCGCGAGATATACAATTTTATGGAAGATTGCGCCGACGCCTGTGAGCATGTCGCCGATGCAGTTGAAACCATCATAATGAAAAACACTTAATAAACCACCAGAATTAAGCATAGGGCCTCAAAAGCCGTCCGCCGATCACGAGGCGGACGGGCAAAGGAAATTGGGCCTGGGTTAATACTACCGAGCGCAGAAGCCCATAAAGCCGCATCGCAGAAATGATTATATGTTATCTTTCTCCCCACATGCACGCAGCGCAAAAACACCCTCAAATAAAAACGGTTGGCTCCGTTTTCATTTGAGGGTGCTTTTACTTATAGGACGCAACTTTTTTTATAAAAAAGGCAGGGTGAAATCCACCCTGCCATGATTGCTATATCAGAACTTTTGAAAGAAAATCTTTCAACCTGGGGTTTTCAGGATTAGAGAAGAACTCCGAAGGCTCCTTATCGACCAGCATTCTTCCCTGATCCATAAATATGACCCTGGAGCCGACCTCTTTGGCAAAGCCCATCTCGTGAGTGACCACAACCATCGTCATGCCCCCTTTTGCCAGCGAGCGCATAACCTCAAGGACTTCTCCGACCATCTCGGGGTCAAGAGCCGAGGTAGGCTCGTCGAACAGCATTACATCTGGGTTCATGCATAAAGCCCTGACAATGGCTATTCGCTGCTTCTGGCCCCCGGAAAGCTGTATAGGATACGCACCGGCCCTATCGGCGAGGCCCACGGTATCAAGCAGCTTGAGCGCAAGCTCCTCGGCCTCATTCTGTGGCATGCCCTTAACCTTTATCGGAGCAAGGGTAAGGTTATTCATAACAGTCATATGCGGAAAGAGATTGAAATGCTGGAATACCATGCCCATCCTCTGACGATGCTTATTTATATCCACAGTTTTATCGGAAATATTGATTCCTTCGAATATCACCTCGCCTGAGGTAGGAACCTCAAGCAGGTTGAGTGTGCGCAGCATGGTAGATTTACCCGAACCCGAAGGACCCACAATAACGACGACTTCACCCTTCCTGATATCAAGAGAGCAATCGTCAAGTGCTGTGATTTTGGGGCCGTATTTCTTTGTAACGTGATTTACCTCGATAAGATTACCTGACGTCTCCACGGCGCATCCTCCTTTCCAATACCTCTATGGCCTTCCCAGCCGGGAAGTTTATGCAGAAATAAATAATTGCCGCAAGCAGATATGGCGAAAGGGGAAGGAATGTCGCTCCTACTGTGGTCCTCGTGCCCCACATAAGATCCTGCACGCCGAGGTAGCCAATGATAGATGATTCCTTGACCATCGTGATAAGCTCGTTTGCCAACGTGGGGATTATATTCTTTATCGCCTGTGGCAAAACAATATACTTCATATTCTGGCTCTGGGTAAGTCCGAGCGAACGCGCTGCCTCTGTCTGACCCTGATCCACAGCAAGTATCCCTGCCCTGATTATTTCGGCAACATAAGCCGAGCTGTTAAGGGCAAGCGCCACGACACCGGGAAGCAGTATGGCTGTATCAATAAATCCGAAGAGCTTATACGAGGGCAGGGTAATGACACCAAACGGGCCGAAATAGACTATATAAAGCTGAACGAGAAGTGGGGTAGACCGGAATATCGATATATAGATTCCGGATAAGGCCTTCAAAACCTTGTTTTTTGAAAGCCGCATGAGCGCTAAAAGCAGCGCCGGCAGCATTGCAGCCAAAACACTTAACACCGAGATTATAAGCGTACACTCAACGCCCTTAACAAAATAAGGCAGGTATTTCGGCAAAAAGCTGAAATTAGTAAGCCTTGAAATAAACTCTGACATACGAAAACTCCTTTATAAAAGCAATGCCGGGAGCCCCGGCATTGACTTGTTATCAGCTTCTTATTGGCCCGAAAGCTCGTCTGCTTCCTTCATCCATTTGTCAAGACTTCCGTCTTCCTTAATTTTGGAGATGGTCTTGTTTATGCTTTCAAGCAGGCCCTGGGGATCACCCTTCTGCACCCAAACAACACAGCCGTCAACAGGGGGAAACTCAAGTTCTACCGAGGTCAAAGTATCGTTTGAGGCAATATACCCATCACCCACATTGCCATCAACAAGCACGGCATCACACTTGCCGTTTATAAGGTTATTGAAAAGATCGGGAACGCCTTGAAGAATAAGCGTTTCACAGCCTGTGAGATTCTCTGTGGCAAGATCAACCTGTATCGTGCCTGATTGAACGCCAACCTTTACTCCGGCAAAATCGTCAAAGCTCTTATATTTATCTGCATCCTCTTTGCGAACGACAACTCTCTGATATGCGGCGTCATAGTAAACATCAGAGGCATCTGCTTGCTTCAAACGCTCTTCGTCGGCGGACATTCCCGCGACAACAAAATCTATTGTGCCGTTCTGCAGCTCGTTAAGCAGGACATCAAAAGAAATATCCTTTATCTCAAGCTCCTTGCCCATGTCGGCAGCAACCTGCTTTGCAATTTCAACATCAAAGCCCGCTATCGTATCTACACCGTTTACCATAGTGTGGAATTCAAATGGAGCATAATCCGCCGATGTGCCAAAGGTCAGCGTTTCTTTTTCTTCTTCGTTTTTGTCTGTGTCATCGGTCTTGGCATCATCAGAGCCGCAAGCGGCCAGAGCAAAAAACATCATCAGGGCCATAGCAAGCGCCGCTATCTTTTTAAAGCTTTTCATAGTATTCTTTCCTTCCAAATAGCATGTAGTATATCGATAGGATAATTATACGGCACCCAGAATAAATATTCAACACCTTTTTGTATGTCATCTTGCACAAATATTTCTCCTGATCAAATGAAGCAGTAAGCAACATTGTCTGCAGCTTTATCCCTCCCACTGTGCCTAAATGGCATTCGGTTTACGAGAATTTATTCATTTGTGTATAAACCCCTCCTAAAAGCTGGCATAAACAATCGAGGCGGTTTCCAGATTATTCGCTAAATCATACATATTCTTTCCCGGCGGCCTTGCTTTCATGAGCACCGTGATCATAAGGTACCGAAACCATGATTTATATCAGCAATCCAGCAAGCTTTGACCCCTACCTACAAAGGGCAGCCGGATCAATCCGGCTGCCCTTTGCAAGCTTATATAAAGTGAAATTGCGACGTTAAAGCAAGAACCCAATATTTATTGAGGAATTCTTTGAGCCGAAATCAGGTAAGCAGAACTATTTCTCCGCCATCAGCCTGATGACATCCTTAACGCATATCTGCATTGACTGAGGGATATCCTCTCTTCCCGGCAAAACCGCCTGTATCAGGGGTGAAGGCATTTCTGTGACCTCAAAATCCGGGGGTTCCAACCCTAACTCGGTTAACAGCTCCTTTTGAAACACGATATACTCCCGCATATCTTTTGTCCCTATATGGAATATGCCTGTAAGGTGGTTTTGTATTATATATGCGATCCATTCGGCTATCTGGCGATTTGTTGTGTAGTTAACGAAAACGTTCCCAAAGGAAGAAACCTTCCGATTTTCAAGCGCAGCGCTTCTCAGTTTCTGCAAACGCGGGCACTCTTTTCCATAAACCTCCGGTATGCGTATAACAACCCCGTTTTCTCCCAGCGCGCTTGTTATAAGTTCTTCACTTTGGATCTTGAATCGCCCATACTCGCTTTTTGCTCTGGGAGGATCATTTTCAAAATGTGCCTCTTCCAAGGCCCCATCAAAGACGTTAGCCGTGGAAAGAAAAATCATTTTTCCGTTTTCTTTCCCTTTCAAAAACTCCGTCATAATCCGGGTTGCCTCAAGCTGTTTTTCAAAATCGCCCCTTAAACAATATATTATTATTTGCGGATCAATCTGCCTTAGAATCTTATAAAGCCCTTCGTGATCATCCAGACTATGAAACAGCATGAAGGCTGCTTCTTCTGCCGAAGCGGGGCTGCTATGATATGTCCCAAAAACATCGCTGAAATCCTCTTCCAGCTTCCGCTTTATTTCGCTTCCGGCATACCCGCTGGCACCAAAAACCAATATGTTCACTGCATTTCCTCCCGCATCAAAATATTATTGCCGCGTTCAGTCTTTAAATTGCAAATCAGAACAAGAGCTTATTTAACCATAATGGAAGGTATTCCTTCTATCCCAGAGCAAAGCAGCGCCATAAGAAAAGTCTCCTGCACGCCTTTATATGCGCCGACTACAGGATAACGCTCCGAAAGGTTATGCACCTTGTTATCGGTATCCGTTCCCTCCGGATAATAGCCGCGGCCTATGCATATTGCAGGGATTCCCTTATCTATCGCCATATTGCAGTTTGTCGAGCCGCCCTGATTGAAGTTGGGCTTTATACCAAGATGCTCAATAACAGAATAACAGCTTTCAACTATAGGAACATTTCTGTCCTGCTTGCCGGCAGGAACATCGCAGTACTGCGTGCTGTCCCACGTGATGGTATCCTTGCCCCAGCGAGCCGTCTCCTCGTCGCAAGCCTCCTGAATAGCTTTAAAGATGCGTTTGTCAAGCTCTTCAAGTAACTCCGAGGAATTGGAACGGAAGTTAAACTTTATGGTAGCCTTAGGGACGATGGCATGAACGCCGGCATCATTTCCCGCGTGAAAATTTGAGACGCAAAATGTAGTTCTGGGATCTTCGGAAACCTGAAAATCAGCTATCTTGGCAACAGCTCTTGCGGCGGCGTGAAGAGGATTTGCCATCTTGCCGAAAGCCCCGTAGGCATGGCCTCCTATGCCGTAGAAATTGACCTCATATGTTTTGAAGCCCGTTGCCTCAAATGTGATATCCGCAATATTGCCGCCGTCGATGCTCACGGAAGCGTCGATATCTTGATGGTTGTCGTCAAGATAATCCTTCATTCCTCCCAAAGAGCCCATACCTTCTTCGCGGGTTGTCCCAACGAATACGATATCTCCTGTATTCTTGACTTTTGACTTATTCATGGCTCTTATGACAGAAAGGATCATGGCAAGGGCTCTTGTGTCATCTCCGATACCTGGTGCATGCAAAAAACCGTCTCTTTCCTCAACCTTTTTGACACTTCCAAAGGGAAAAACAGTATCAAGATGGCCTTCTACCAGAACTCTGGGGCCGGAACCGCTTCCCTTGCGAACGCCTACGACGTTGCCGCCCCTGTCAATATGAACATCCTCAAGGCCAAGCTCTTCAAATTTTGCCTTGAAAACCTGAGATCTTTGTTCCTCCTGGAAGGTAGGGGCCTCAATTAGAGTAAGCTCTATCTGCTCGGCTATACATTTGTCTTGATCCTTCTCGATAAAATCCATACCCTCTGCTACCTCCGGCGCAGCCAGAAGCGATGAAAGGGAATCGCGCGTTTTTTGAGAAACGGTATACTCCATAATAACTCCTTTCATATTCATACAATTATTAAAAGGGCCGGGAAAGCTTTCCCGGCCCTTCGGCATTTTGAAAGCTTTAACTTGCTGTGCCTTTGTTATGGGCAGGTAAAAAGAGGCATAGGCGGTTAAAGTCTTATTGCAATATCGATTCTGTCTTTCCTTCTATACCCGAGGCCAGAAGGAGAAGAATCATTACCTCCTGAGGGCACTTATATGCTCCTTCGATGGGGAAGAACTCTTCAAGATTATGGCACTTGACGTCATAGGGTCCGCCGCCGATCGTTACGCACTGAAGCCCTCTTGCCACTGCCATATTCCCATTTACTGAGCCGCCATGCCCAAACTTGACTTTTTCGCTGCCGACCAGGTGCGCTGCCGTAAGATATGTGGCTTCAACCAGCGGAGCGTGAACATCCTGATTGCCAGCGGGAACATCACAGTACTGTTTGCAGTCCCATGTAATAGTATCCTTGCCCCAGCGTGCCGTTTCCTCGTCGCAGGCCTCCTGAATCGCCTTGAAAACTCTGTCATTGAGCTCTTCAAGGATTTCGGCTGAGTTAGAGCGGAAATTGAGCTTTATCGTCGCCTTGGGGACGATGGCATGAACGCCTGCGTCGTTTCCGGCATGGAAGTTGGATACGCAGAAGGTGGTTTTGGGGTCTTCCGGAACCTGGAAGTCAGCTATCTTGGCAACAGCCCTGGCTGCGGCATGGAGCGGATTTGCCATCTTTCCGAAAGCGCCGTAAGCATGGCCGCCTATACCATAGAAATTTACTTCGTATGTCTTAAATCCGGTAGCCTCGTATGTAATTTCCTCTACCCATCCTCCGTCTACGCTGATTGAAGCATCTATATCCGGGTTATGGTCAAGGAAGTCTTTCATTCCGCCGAGAGAACCCATGCCTTCCTCACGCGATGTGCCAACAAAGACAATATCCCCCTTTGTTTGAAAACCCGTCTCCTTAAGGCCTCTCAAAGCTGCAAGCAAAATGGCAAGGCCACGGGTGTCATCACAAATACCGGGAGCATATAGTACGCCGTTCTCTCTTTTTACTTCCTTGACACTGCCGAATGGGAACACTGTGTCAAGATGAGCCTCTACCAATACTTTAGGCCCTTTTCCAGCGCCGCGCCAAAGGCCTACTGTATTGCCGAAATCATCAACGTGCACATTCTCAAGCCCAAGCGACTTGAAATACTCCGCATAGGCATGCGACCTTTTCTCTTCATTGAAGGTGGGGGATTCGATAAGCGTCAACGCGATCTGCTCCTCGATAGAGTTTTCCAAATCCTTCTCGATAAAGTCAACAGCACGCTGCACCTCAGGAAGACTTATGACCTCGTCAAAAAGCTTCTGTACCTTTGGGGATACCTGATAATCCATAGAATAAACCTCCTTTTTGAATATGATGTTCTTAAATAACCACTTTTTTATGCCAAAACGACAGCGAGAATGACGGCATCGGCGCCGCTTTTGTTTTCAAGGGCGTGAGTCTCTCCGCCACCTGTAAACATACAGTCGCCCTTATGCATAACAACAGGATTTCCGTTATCAAAAGCTGTGATCTCGCCTTCAAGAACATAGTATATCTCGGCATCTTCCGTATGGGCATGCTCGCCGATGCTTGAGCCGGGCTTTATGGTCAATCTGTTGAACAAAGTCGCCTTGCCCAAAAGCTCCTCGCCTTTATATACCACATCAGTTTCTACCTTCCCAATGCCGCCGCGAATATTCTCGCGAAGCATATGAACCATGTCGGCATTTTTGTGTACCATAACTAAAACCCTCCTTTTGATTCAACGTATTAAAATACATTTTGATGATAGCATAAATATTAGGTGCAAACAAGCTATTTCCTTGACACCAAACTTTAAAAAATATAGAATGATATTTGTGAAAGTATACATTTTGCAGTACATGAAAGGTCTGATGACATGAGCCGAAAACCCGATGGAAACAAGACAAAAGCCCTGTCCTCTCCATACTGTTTTTACGTGGCTGGGGCAGCTTTTATTCTCTATTCCCTGATATTCCCCATGTATAAAATAACGCATTATCTGCTGGCGGCTTTAATTGGGGCAACAGCATATTTCGTATCTTCAAAGCTGCTGCCTAAACAAGTGGTAAAAGTTGCTGAGGCTCCCGTATCTACCGGCGACAGCCTTGCCGATGCCGCTGTTAAGGAAGGCAGGGAAAACCTTAAAGCGCTTGCCGCCATAAGAGAAATGATAACCTCACAAAACGTAAAAGACAGCCTTTCTTCCATAGAGTCTACCGTGAGTAAAATAATGGATGCCATACAGAATGATCCAAAGAAAGCCCCCAGGGTCCGCAGACTTATGAGCTATTACCTGCCGACGCTTATCAAGCTGGCGGACTATTACGAAAAGCTTGAAGAGCAGGGGGAGAGTGGAGAGAATATAACAGGCTCGATGGCCCGCATCGCGCAGAACCTTCTAACTCTTGACTCGGCCCTTAAAAAACAGCTTGATCTTTTATATGAAAGCGATGCCGTAGATATTTCTACCGATATAACCGTAATGGAAAACATGCTTGCCCAGGAAGGCCTTTCGGGCGGAATGAACGATAAATTAAAGCAAATGGGAGGAAACCAATAATGGAAGAGAAAAACACACAGGCTATGGAAATGCCTACCCTTACCCTTGACCCCATGGGCACTCAGGCTACCGCCGCTGCCGAGGCCGAAAAGCCCCAAGAGCGAAAGGTCGACCCTGTAGAGCTTGAAAGCACCCTTAATGAGGCTGAAAAAAAGCTGGTTTCGGAGTTCTCAGATAAGATCGACATTACAAACTCCAATATGGTACTCCAATATGGTGCAGACGCTCAAAAGAAACTGGCGGGCTTTTCTGAAAGCGCGCTCAATAATGTTCGGACAAAAGACATGGGCGAAGTAGGGGATATGATAACCAACCTCATTGGGGAGCTTAAAGGCTTTGACCTTGAAGAGGACGAAAAGGGCATATTTGGATTTTTTAAAAAGCAGACAAATAAGATTCAGCTTCTCAAGACTAAGTATGATAAGGCCGAAGTCAACGTTGAAAAAATAAGCACAATGCTTGAAGATCACCAGATACAGCTCTTCAAGGATATCGCAATGCTGGACCAGATGTACGAGAAAAATCTCATCAACTTCAAGGAGCTGACGATGTATGTTCTGGCCGGCAAACAAAAGCTTCAAAAGGTAAGGTCAAACGAGCTTGCTGAGCTTATCAAAAAAGCCCAGGAGACAGGCAAAGCCGAGGATGCACAGGCGGCAAACGACATGGCCTCGCTCTGCGACCGCTTTGAGAAAAAGCTCCATGATCTTGAGCTGACAAGGATGATCTCGGTTCAGATGTCTCCTCAGATACGGCTTGTCCAGAACAATGACACCATGATGGCCGAAAAGATCCAGACCACCCTTACAAGCACTCTCCCTCTCTGGAAGAGCCAGATGGTCCTGGCGCTGGGCCTTGAGCACTCTAATCAGGCCATGAAGGCGCAGCGTGAGGTAACTAATATGACAAACGATCTGCTCCGCAAAAACGCCGAGACTCTAAAAATGGGCACTGTCAACATTGCCAAGGAAAGCGAGCGCGGCATTGTGGATATAGAGACACTTCAGCATACCAACAACACCCTTATCGAGACGCTGGATGAGGTTATAACCATCCAGAACGAGGGCAGGCAGAAACGCCGTGAAGCAGAAGCAGAGCTTGGGAAGATTGAAGGCCAGCTCAAGCAGAAGCTCCTTGAAATTAACAAGGGTTAATTCTATGTCAGCGTTTTCTAACAGGAGAACAGCTGCCTCCATAATGGCAGCTATGATAGCTCTCAGTATACTTCTTGGGGCTTACCGTTCGGGTGCGAGACTCTACAGCCAAGTAGAGAATGCTTTTTATAACGGGGCAAAAGACAACGGAATAGGTATCGCGTCAGACTTGACCCAACGGTCTGAGTCTTCGGTTAACCTTGTAACCGTTGCCAAGCGTTATCTTGAATCTGATAACTCTCTGTTATCAAATGTCCAGTCAGCCGTGTCTGGGCTCAACTCAGCTGACAGCCTTTACGAAAAATATCAGGCCAATAAGGATCTCGATGCGGCAATGTCGGCTCTTTATGACGGCATGAGCGGGCTGCGCCTCAGCGAAAAGGACGAAAGCTACCGCAAGTCGCTTTATGCAGACTTCACTTCCGCCTCAATGACAATGTCTCATGACAGCTATAATGAAACGGCCATTGAGTATAATCGCGAGATATCCTCTTTTCCGGGCAGCATTTTCTTTACGCTCTACGGCTTCGGAAAAGCCCCCGTTTTCCGATAATTTTGAAAGGAAACTATATTGAAAAAGATTTTTTCTGTTCTTATGGTCCTTGCGTTGGCAGTATTTTTGCCGGCAGGGGCTCTGGCGCTTGACCAAAGCTCTTCTTTTTATGTTAACGATCAGGCTGATGTCCTTTCAAGCGACACAGAAACTTATATTTGTAATGAAAACTATCGCCTATATGATCAGTGCAAAGGCGCTGAGGTTGTGGTTGTAGCCGTAGACTTTCTCGATGGCAAGAACGCGGAAGAATATTCTTACGAAGTATTCAGCGACTGGGCTTTAGGTAACAAGGACGAAGATAACGGCGTTTTGATTCTCTTATGCCCCGGTGAGGAAAAATACTGGCTGATGGCTGGCGACGGCCTGACGCAGGAACTTTCCCCCGCCGTCTTAGAAAAATTTTCCTCAGAATATCTTGAAAATGACTTCGACAGCGGCAATTACGATACCGCCGCTCTAAATACCTTTAAAGCTATAGTATCGGTAATCAACAACAAATATGGCGTTACCGAAAGCGAGATAAACAGTTATTATAATGGCTCGGAAGCTCCCTCAGGCAGCGGATCAACTCCGGACTACAACGGAAGCAATACCGAGACCGGCACCTCAATGGGATTTTTCGGCTTCGGTGCCATCGTTACTCTCATCTTTGCTGTTGTAATATTGTTTATTGTCTTCTCACTGATAGGCTCATTTATGTCTATCGGCAGACGGCGTTATTACGGCCCAGGGGTTCCCATGCCAAGACGACCCTTCTGGGGTTGGGGTTTCGGCGGCTATACCCGCAGGCCTCCTCCCGGGCCAGGAATGCCTCCTCCTCGCAGCAGCGGATCGTGGTTTGGCGGGACCGGAGACAGTTCCGGAAGGCGAAGCTCTGGCGGAGGATCAAGCCGCGGCGGTGGCTTTGGCGGTTTCGGGGGCTTTGGCGGCTTTGGCGGACGTTCCGGAGGCTCCGGCGGTTTCGGCGGCTTTGGCGGCGGTGGAGGCGGACGCATGGGCGGAGGCGGAGGCAGCCGCGGCGGTGGTGCCGGACGCAGATAATAATTTCAGCTTTTTTGCATAGTAATCATTTTACACTAAAGGGCCTCTGCCGGACGCGAGGCTCTTTGGCTGTCTTTGACCGTAAAGTTAATATACAAAACGAACCGATTTTACGGCTTTCGATTGAATTCTTCAAAAACTCGTGTTACAATTATTAATAAATATTGGGCCGATACGCGGCCTTTTTTAGCAGAAATAATAAAATTTGAAACCCGCAAGGGTATTAGAGGAGAGTATATTACATGCTTGGTTTTTATAATTATACTGTATGGCTGACATACCTGGGGGCTGCCTCGGGAATATACGGGATAATTTCCAGCCTGAGCAGGGGCAGCCCACGCATTGGCGTGTTATGCCTTATGCTTTCCGGCCTGTGCGACATGTTCGACGGGGCTGTTGCAAAAACCAAGACATCAAGAACAACCGCTGAAAAGCGATTCGGAGTACAGATTGATTCTCTTTCAGACCTTATTTGCTTCGGGGTGCTCCCCGCGTGTATAGGCTATTCAATAGGCCTCAAAAAGCTATATCAGCTGGTAATCTTGATTTCATACGCTCTCGCTGCTTTAATCCGGCTTGCCTACTTTAATGTCATGGAAGAGCGTCGCCAGGATACCGAAACAGGCAAACGCGAACAATATGAGGGCTTGCCCGTAACAAACTCAGCTCTGCTGTTTCCCTTTATATTTGTGCTGGTTCCATACATTGGTATAAAATACATGACTCTTACCTACGGCTTTGCCTTGGTTTTCGTAGCAATGGCATTTCTTATAAACTTCAAAGTAAAAAAGCTTGATATAAAAGGGATGCTGTTCCTGGTTGTTATAGGTCTTATTGAAATGATCCTTTTGGTAACGGGCAATGTCGTCTTTTAAACGTCCTCCCTGTACTCCCTCTGAAAACAATAGGGTTATGGACAGTCTTTACAAAGGCCGCCTGAAGAGCATTTTGCCTCTTGTATCCGCAAAATGGCTGACAGATCTTGGCGGCACATTTCTTGAAAGCTCTCTTTCAAAGTCTATGATACCGAGGCGCATAAAGCAGTGGGGATTAGACATGTCTGAATACCCACAAAAAGAATATAAAAGCTTTAATGATTTTTTTACAAGAAAAATATTGCCTCAGAAACGGACAGGCGTAGATTCATCTCCTGCCGATGCTCTTATATCTCCGTGCGACAGCCGCCTTACTGTCTATCAAATAAGTGAAGGCCTTACTTTTGATATAAAAGGCGGGCATTATTCTACCATCTCTCTTTTAAAAAACAAGCCTCTCGCCCAGGAATTCGCGGGCGGTTTATGCCTCGTCTTTCGTCTCTCCGTCGATGATTACCATCGCTACTGCTATTTTGACGATGGTATCAAGGGGGAGAATTTCCGAATAAACGGAAGATATTATACGGTCCAGCCGCTGGCTCTCCCATCAGTAGACTTCTTTAAAGAGAACACACGAGAGTACACCGTTATGGAAACCCTCCATTTTGGGAAAGCGGTGCAGGCTGAGATCGGCGCAACTTTTGTCGGGCGCATAAACAATCTTCATGGCCGACACACTTTTAAGCGCGGGGAAGAGAAGGGAATGTTTGAGTTCGGAGGTTCAACCATCGTTCTTCTTCTCAAAAAGGGCTCAGCCGCAATCGACGGGGATATCCTTGAAAACTCTGCTCTCGGAATGGAAACAAAAGTGCTTATGGGCGAAGCCGTGGGGCAGGCGCTTTCGATCAGATAGCTTTTTCCCTCCATGCGCCGTATTATTGCACGTAATTCTGCAAAATTTATCTGTTAAGACGCAAAGGCGGATTATACTGTTACGGTATGATCCGTTTTTTGGGTATATTTAACTTGTGAGAGGTGATCGGTTTGAAAAATAAAATAAGCGTAAAACAAATTATTAAAGAACTTGGCGCCGATATCGTCGGGGGCCTGCTTATCGCCGTGGGCATTTACAATTTTGCAATATCAGCTGACTTTCCGCTTACGGGAGTATCCGGAATATGCCTGATTCTTTACCGCCTTTTCGGCCTGCCCATCGGCCTTGGGACAGTTATTTTAAATATACCTATTGCCCTTTTAAGCTTCAAACTTTTAGGAAGAAGCTTTTTCCTGAGGTCAATAAAAAGTATGCTGATATCCTCATTTATAATCGATGTAATTGCCCCCATGCTGCCCGTCTATAACGGAGACCGCATGTTGGCAGCGATATGCACAGGAGTTCTCTCCGGGCTGGGCTATGCGCTTATTTATCTTTCAAACTCCTCTACCGGAGGAAGCGATTTTATCATAATGTCGGTCAAGTCAACCAAGCCATATCTCTCACTTGGCAGGATATCGTTTTTTATCGACGGCGTCATAATCCTTGTAGGCGGCTTTTTGTTCAGTGATACCGACGGAATAATTTACGGCATATTGATGGCATATGTGCTCTCTCAGATAGTTGACAAAGTCATGTACGGGATCGATAGGGGAAAACTTGCGCTTATCGTCACCGGCCACGGCCAAACTGTTGCGCATGAGATCGAGCTCAGCAGCGGAAGAGGTGCCACTCTTTTAAAAGCGACCGGCAGTTATTCTGGCCTTGACAAACAAGTAGTTATGTGCGCCTGCGGCAATAAGGAAATGTTCCGCGTCCAGCGCGCGGCAAGAAAAGCCGACCCTCTGTCTTTCACTGTCATCGTCGAGTCCAGCGAAGTGCTTGGCGAAGGCTTTAAAGCATAATCACCCTGCAGAGATACCGACTGACCGCAGAGCTGCTGTAATTCTCCCGCAAATTGCAAATTTTTTGATAATAGCGACAAAATGCGCCAGTTTTACCACTTGAGAGTCTTCTTTCCCTTGACTTTTAAATGTTATAGAGTTAACATAGATACGTACGGGAAAATCCCGCTCATACTCCGGCCCTTTGAGGCCGGATAATCATGTTTGTAAAATTTTTGTTGGAGGAGATACCAATGAACGCTTACATGCAAAAGGTTCTTGACGATGTCAAGGCACGCAACAAGGGCGAAGAGCTTTTTATCCAGACTGTTGAAGAAGTCTTTAAGAGCATCGAGCCCATCGTAGCCCAGCACCCCGAGTACGAAAAGGCCGGCCTTCTTGAGAGAATGTGCGAGCCTGATCGCCAGATTTCTTTCCGTGTAACATGGACAGATGACAAGGGCGAAGTACATGTCAACCGCGGCTACCGTGTACAGTTCAACGGCGCTATCGGCCCCTACAAGGGCGGCCTGCGCTTCCATCCTTCCGTAACACTTGATACAATGAAGTTCCTCGGCTTTGAGCAGACCTTCAAAAACAGCCTTACCAGCCTGCCCATCGGCGGCGCTAAGGGCGGTTCAGACTTTGACCCCAGAGGCAAGAGCGATAACGAGATCATGCGTTTCTGCCAGGCCTTTATGACAGAGCTTCAGCGTCACATCGGCCCCGACATTGACGTTCCCGCTGGTGATATCGGCGTAGGCGGCCGTGAGATTGGCTATCTTTTCGGACAGTACAAGAGAATCAAGGGCTGCTGGGAAAACGGCGTTCTTACAGGCAAGGGCATGAGCTACGGCGGATCATATTTCCGTCCTGAAGCTACAGGCTACGGCGCAACATATTATCTCGTAGAAGTTCTTAAGCACTTTGGCGAAGATATGAAGGGCAAGACAGTTGCAGTTTCCGGTTTCGGCAACGTTGCATGGGGCGTTTGTGAAAAGGTTGCACAGCTGGGCGGCAAGGTCGTTACAATCTCCGGTCCTGACGGCTACTGCTATGATCCCGATGGCATCGCAACTCCCGAGAAGATCGAGTATCTGCTTGAGATGCGTGCTTCCGGCCGCGACAAGGCAAAGGATTATGCTGACAAGTTCGGCGTTAAGTTTGTTGCCGGCGAAAAGGTTTGGGGCGAGAAGGTCGATATCGCTATGCCTTGTGCATATCAGAACGAGATCGGCATGAAGGAAGCTCAGCAGATGGTCAAAAACGGCGTACAGTACTATATCGAAGTCGCCAACATGCCAACAACAAACGAAGCTCTTGAGTATCTGCAGAAGAACCTTAAGCTTGTCGCTCCGTCCAAGGCTGTTAATGCCGGCGGCGTTGCTACTTCTGCTCTTGAGATGGCTCAGAACTCCATGCGTTATACATGGGAGCCCCAGGAAGTTGATACAAAGCTTCATCAGATCATGAAGAACATCCATGACGCTTCCGCTCAGGCTGCTGCTGAAGCTGGCCTTGGCTATGACTTGGTTGCAGGCGCTAATATCGCCGGCTTCAAGAAGGTTGCAGAAGCTATGATGGCTCAGGGCCTTATCTAAGCTATACAATTTCGATTTGATCGCTTTTTCTAAGCGTTTTAAAAAGAATAATATTAACTTTAAAGCGGCGGGATATTTGTCCCGCCGCTTTTCGTATGCAAAACATTAACCGGCACCACCAAAGGGGCTTTACACACTTTTGCCCTAATGATAAACTGAATTATAGTCTATCCCTAGAAGGGCTTCTGCCTGAGCCGAGTTCTCCGCCTACTGGCATCCATGCTTATTTACGGAAATAAAAAAGCTTTCGAATATCGTTCCCAATACCTTAATCACATTTCTGCCTGCACCACATATGTCCCTATAACCGGAACCGGCCCATCATTCGCCGGATAGACATGTTAATTTATACGAGAAAACAGCCGTTATGCCGATCAAGGCTGCAGCGCTATTTGGGAAGACCCGGCTGTTTGACCTTTTACAGGAAACCCACCTGCGCTTTAAAGATACCAAAAGCGCTGACACTATGGAATTTTTGGCGCTCTGCCCGGCAGATATGAGGGCTTTCTTTGAGCATTGCCTATTTTCAAAAGGATGTAAAAAGTATTTCCCCATCTTTTTTAGTCTTATATTCATACCCCCGAAAAAGCCAAAAAAAATTATCTTGCCTTATGTGTTGGAAGATGTTAATATTTACTCCGGCGAAACTAATCAATCGGAGGTTTTTGAAACACATGAATTTTCGTGCGGACGTAAAAGAGTTTGCAATAATAACCTTTGCAACAGCGCTTGTAGGCGCTGCGGTCTTCTTCTTTATCATCCCCAGTGGAATTCCTGTAGGAAGCGTATCTGGCCTAGCGCTTATCCTCAGCAATATCATTCCGCTGAAAATATCCGTCATCACATTTATCCTTAATATGCTGCTTCTTGTTATAGGCTTTATTTTTATAGGCAGAGAGTTTGGCGGAAAGACCGTCTATACCTCTATCATAATGCCGGTATTCATGGGGTTATTCGAAATCCTTTTTCCAAATAACCGCTCAATAATGGGCGACCCGGTTCTTGATATGATATGCTTTATGTTTGTTGCAAGCGTCGGGCTTGCAATACTTTTCAATCATAATGCCTCATCAGGCGGCCTTGATATAATCGCCAAGCTGATGAACAAGGTCCTGCGCATGGACCTTGGAAAGGCTATGGCCATATCAGGCATGTGTGCCGCCCTCTGCTCCGCCTTCGTATACGCACCAAGGACTGTGATTCTAAGCCTTCTCGGCACATATATCAACGGGCTTGTGCTTGACCATTTCATATTCGGCTTCAATGTGAAAAAAAGGGTCTGCATACTTTCCGAAAGGGAAGACGCAATTAAAAACTTTATCCTGCGTGACCTCCACAGCGGCGCCACCATCTACGAAGCCATCGGGGCTTATGACAATCGCGTCCGCAGGGAGATCATAGCAATAGTAGATCAAAGCGAATATAAGCTTTTGATGAATTACATAAATAAAGCTGACCCTGATGCATTTGTCACAGTCTACGCCGTGAACGAGGTTCTATATAAACCAAAAGCAATCCTGCCGCTAAAATGATATTTTTAAACAGCCTGTTGATAACTCTGTGCAAACTGTGTATTTTACAAAATAAAAAAGCAAAAATGATTACTCGGAGGAATACTATGGTTCGAAAAGCTGAAGTGTCAGATATATCTCGGATAGCGGAAATTTCTGTCTTTGCCAAGCGCGTTGCCTATAGGTCTATCTTTAACGATGATGCTGCCTCCTTTGGCGAAATACAGGTACTGCCGTTGGCTATGGCGCTCGGGCTTCCAAATGCTCTTGAGGGATTTTATGTCTTTGACGACGGCATTATAAGAGGATATATAAAAACTCGCACAGTGGCAGATAGCGCCGAGCTGTGCGAGCTGTATGTAGACCCTCTTCTTCAAGGCAAAGGCGTAGGCAGCAAGCTTTTGGAATATTTTCTAACCCTTGCCAAAACGCAAGAAGCAAATCGCGCATGGCTTTGGGTTCTTGAGGGAAACGAAGGTGCCCGAAGGTTTTACAGCCGATTCGGCTTTGACTTCGGTGGGGTTCGTCAGCTTGAGGGCAGCGGATCAGTATACAAGCTTATATATGAAAAAAGCCGCTTACTATAAACATTATAGCCAGCCTTATCAGCCATATCAGCGCTCTCTACTGCCGTTTTTTATTCATAAAGCATCGTTTAAAATAAGCGCCGGATAAACCCGGCGCTTTAGTTTACTACTTATGCTTTTGCCAAACGAGCCAAGACGCACTTCGTAAGTACTCCGTGGCAATACCTCAGCTTAGCCCTTGATCTCTTTTACTATGCGGGCTACGGCATCCTTAATATTCTCAGGGGATGTGGCAAGGTTCAGTCTTATGAAACCACCGAAACGGTCTCCGCCGAACCAGCTGCCGTAATCAACGGCAAGACGGCACTTATTCTGGATAAGCTCTTGCATCTTGCCCTGCTCGACATAAGCGCCAAGATCGACCCATAAAAGATATGTGCCTTCAAGGGGAGAAACAACAGCCTTGGGAAGCTTGTCAGCAAGCTCATTCTTGATATACTGGGCGTTTGCGTTGATTATATCGATGACTCCTTCAAGCCACTCACGTCCGCCCTTGAACGCTGCCTCAATGGCAACATAACCAAAGGACGCGCCTGAGTTGATTCTGATCTGCTGGAGGTAATTGTCATACTCCGCCCTCAATTTGTCATCGGGAAGGATAACGAAAGAGTTCTTGCAGCCTGCCAGATTGAACGTCTTGCTTCCGGCTGTGATGGCAACGAGCATATCATTATAGCCTTCGATGGTCAATATCTCGGTGTGATTATGGCCGGGCATGATAAGGTCATGATGAATCTCGTCAGCTATAACGAATACTTTATGCTTGCGGCAGATCTTCAGCATCTGCTCAAGCTCGGCTTTTGTCCATACTCTGCCCACAGGGTTATGAGGGGAAGAAAGGATAAAGAGTTTTACATTATTCTTAACAATCTTATCCTCAAAATCAGCAAAATCCACCGTATATATACCATTGGTATTCACAAGATCGCTTGAAACCAGGGTTCTGCCGTTATTGTTTATCGCATCCAGGAACGGATAATAAACAGGCGTCATAACAATAACGCCATCGCCCGGCTGGGTCTTCATATGTACATACCAGTTGATAGGGGAGACGACGCCGGGAGCAAACTTTATCCACTCCCTCTTAATCTCGCAGTTATGGTATTGCTTCTCCCAATCAATAAATGCCTTAAAATACCCCTCGGGTGTCTTGTGATAGCCGTAAATGCCAAATTCGGCATATTTGATAACCGCTTGGCGGGCGCACTCAGGCACCACAAAATCCATATCAGCTACCCAAAGCGCCATAAGGTCACTATCGCCGAAGCGATCACCCATGCCATCCCATTTGTTGCAGTCTGTCCCGACCCTTTTGACATACTTTACTGTCTCGCTCATTGCTTTTTTGTTCCTCCTTATTAAGAACTGCGTATTACTTATCTATAACTCTAAAGCTCTGCTTTAACAGAGGTTTTCCCTGCTTTCCCAGAGGTGCAGACTATAGTAAACCCGTCTCCCTTTCTGCCTCTTACTATCCACGCTGCTTTCTTACGCAAAGGGGCGTTCTGTGCCGTTCCCTGTGAAACTCCCCATGCACTTACCGAATACCCGCCGTGGCCCTCAAGATGCCCAAGCTCGGATTTTGAAGGCCCTTCAAGCACCTCAATGCCATCAAGCTGAAGGCTTACTCCCTTAAGCCTCTTAGCCTTTAACCCCTCTTTGAACACATATGTAGGCATATAACCCATATTGCCGCACGTAACCTCTACTTTGAAAATATCCTCACCCAGCTGCTTTACCTGCACATCATCGACAGTCAAGCTGGGCAATAGCTTCATTAGCCGCAGCATAAAGCGTGTATGCTTCAAAAGCTCCTGCTTAAGATATCGGGGAGGGGGATTCTGCGCGACAAATTTACTGTCGCATCCGCCAAGCTCCACCATCCCCAGTTGTGGATGATCAAATGACGTCCATGGCATAAATACATCTTTGCCGATATTCTCGTCCACCCATTTTAGCATGGAGCATATCTCATGCTCCTTTTCCTCATCGCTTTTGTCCTCACATGGAGGATACACGGGCTTTAACCCCGAGCGCTCGGCCAGGTCCCAACATTCTATCGTCATTGCAGGTATCCCCAGCACAAAGTGGCAAAAATCATCAAATCCGCCGCATGTTTGTGGGTGAGACTGCGGCATATATTCCTCATAAAGGCTTAAAACCGGATAACCGTTTTCCTGGTTGGCAATCTTGCCAATAGCCTTGTAAAGATCTATATCCTGCTTTATCGCATCCTTTGGGCTTTTATATCCCGGGGTATAAAGATTTTGACCCCCTGCAGTATGCATATCAATTACACAGCAGACGTTTGGATGAGCGATCAGAAAATCTGCATTGGCTTTTGTTTCTGTATTAGAAAGGGGATAATCGCCCGAACCCTTCTGCGAGTCTTCAGTCTGCCAGCCGATAGGATAATTCCGGTTAAAATCATTTCCGAACTGAGCGGGTGCGATTTCAATATTTATGCCGTCATAGTTTTCAACAAAGCCCTCATCGTATACGTTATAAAAATCTCCATCGGTATCGTCAGGCTGACGGCGCTTCATAACCCTTGCGTCTTTTTCAGAAACCTTCCATGCGCCATAAGGCGTTTTGACCCTCATAAGGCGTATTACTCCATCTCCATCCATATCCTTGCGCTGAAGGCCGGGCATTGGTTCGGAAAAAGGATACAGTCTTGGCGCGGAGCGCAGGGTATCGGGAGTTGTAAGGTAACGCTCAGAACCGTCAGGCGAGACCCGCGGCACCGCGTAAATCGTATATTTTTCAAGCAGCCTTGCGATGTTCTTATCTTCAAGATTGCTCATCAGCGTATCTATAAGATACATCACCGTCATGCTTCCAGTAACTTCCCCGGCATGGATATTCCCCTCCACATAGAGAGCGGGCTTATCCTCATAACCTCCAAAAGAGGTATCTGTTACCTTAAGAAGCCATATTTCTCTTCCCTCAGGCGTACGGCCTAACGAAGTCAGTTCCGTAAAATCGGGATGCTTTTGCTGATACCCCTTGAGTATGCCTGTTATCTCATCATACCCGTAATAACGATCATATACATAGCCTGTTTTCACCTTATGGCCTCCTTTTTCGCAGAAAGAATAGTTAAGTATCTAAAATACCATACACCTAATTGTAACATCATAAAATTAATTGTTCAATAGAACGTAAGGAAAATTTGCTGTGTAATGCACTGCTTTTAAGCTATCAACCACCAACATATAAAAGGCCGGAAGACTTTCGTCTTCCGGCCAAAAAGCTGTTATTTTAGGCGGCTGGAGTTGCAAGCGAAGAAAGGAACATATTTACAAGCTCCTGAAGCTCAACGATCTGATCACCCGAAGCAGGTTTCTCGGTTACTTTCTCAGTGGTTTCACTTATAGTGGAATCAATGTCAATTACAACAGCGCCTGTACCGGCAACTGTTATTGTGATATTTCCTTCAGCCTTCTTGGTCGTGCCTGTAACATTCATCGTCATTTTAATGCCTTCGGCCTGCATATCCATCTTTGCGGTAGAACTTACAAGCTTATCACTTCTGATAATAACTGTCATCTGAAAATCAAAGGTTATGTTTTCAGCTTTTACTTCTTCAGCGGTAATCATTCCGGCATCAATAAGCCCTTTGAAAAGGCTGGCTTCGTCAGACTTGCATGTATATGTAGTGGTGCTTCCAGAAGTTGCAACCTTTACCGCATCATTTCCGAACATGCCTTCATAAATCAATGTGAAATACTGAGCGGCGCTGTCTGGAGCCATATATCCCATAGTCTGCCCAAGGTTCCCATTTTCGCAGAGCATCCTTATAAGCGAGCCCATCGTGAAGCTGCCGGAATACATTTCATCCATCATACCATCCATGTCTATGCCCATCTGTGAATAAAGCTCACCGGGATTGCCGGCTGAAAGCCATGCGCCTTCTGGAACCAAACCTCCTGTCAGCGTGGTTAAAAGCTGGCTTTTCAGATAAGTGCCGTTTTCCATATTGAAGATCATGTCAATCTTCTGACCATTAAGGGCCTTTATGGTTGAAAGTGTATCTTCGCCCATAGCGGCAATAACAGGCTGGTAACCGCCCATATCTACGCCTAAAGTATAGGAACCAGAAGAGTTTTTGCCGTTTGTAAGGCTTTCACCAGTCAGAGATACCTCGAAAGGATCGGTGCTCTGGCCCTCAAGTGTTCCTTTAAGGCTTATCTTATCATTCGACTTATATGTCTTAGTGTTGTCGATCTGCGCCTTGAGCGTAGCTGTCATCATCGCGTTAAAGTTGGTAAAGTGTGAGTCTATTTCCGTAACAAGAGTATTCCAGTCAACAATGTAAGCTACCTGAAGCTCGGAATTCCATGTAACCGTCAGACCAAGGGTCTCTCCGACAAAGCGCACAGGCACATATGTTCTGCCCGAAACGGAATCCACGTACGGGGCTACATCCATCTGAACAGTCTTGACCTTATCTCCCTTGGTATACGTCATAACGGTAGAACCAATAGCAAGATTCATAACTCCGCCATCTTTAAATACGGCGCTGATCTTACCGTCTTCATATGCAACTTCAGCTCCAAGAGCCTCCAATACAGCTCTGAATGGCACCTGAGTCCTGCCATCACGAACAGCAGGAGCAGCGTCGGTAAAGGTCATAAATCTGCCGCCCAGCCATACGTTTACTCCACCGGGATAGGGAAGCGCGGCCTTGGCGCTAGCAAGCGCATCCTGGCTCTGAGTATTAGGATTAGGGGCAATCACGGGCACATCCTCGGCCGCCAGAGCACCGGAGCAAAGTGACAGCGCCAGCACTACTGCTGTAAGTACAGCAAAAAATCTTTTCATTAAAGTATCCTCCTTATAAATTACAGTAATTCTACATACTGGTATTATTGTTAAATTTTCCTCACTTAGATTTATATTTTATATCACCTGTTTGCAAAAGGCAAGCTAATAACCGCTTAATAATATAAATCTTATATAAAGCCATGTTTTACTTTGTTATCCTGAAAACAGACCCCTCTTCCGAGAATCCCTTTAGATTATACAACACAAGCATGTCTGTTATGCCGTTTTCCTCGGCATACAGCGAAAGGCTCATGCCAAAGCTTCTGAGATCGATTACATGAATTTCGCTGTAATGCGGCGTAAGAAATTGAACAAAAGTGTTTGCGTAGGAATCCTTGACAAGCAAAAGCCTGCCTCCTTCCGACCTTGTTCTGATAACGGTCAGCGGCTGATTCCCACCGAGAAAAACAGAGTATTTATCCTTTTTCTGAAGATATCCCTTGTCATAAATCCCTTCAGATTTCTCTCCGCTCATGTTGTGCTCAAAAGTGATTCCGTCAATGCTGTAGGCATCGATAACATCCTTTCGGAAATATAGACCGGCTTTTGAAAAAGTTGTTCCAAGAAATTCCTCGCTTAATACCTCATGTTTAAAATTATCAAGCGGAAGCGCCCGGTCTCCCATCAAAGCCACATAACAATAATAAGCCCCTATGCTAGTCCAGTGATGGTCTGTGCTGTAATATATGTATTCGTCATTTTTGTCTTCCAAGGCCCCAAGGCAATCGACTGAAATTACATCGGAGGCCTGCTCAAGAAGCTCACGCTGATTTATATCGGCAGTACAACCCCCAATTTTATAAGCCTGAACTTCAGACGCAGTTGGCACAAGCATGACATCAAAGCTTGACAGCCGTTCTGCATACATTTCATATGCCTTTCTCAGATAATCAAGGTTTTTTGAATAACGCTCTTCATCCACGCTGTCAAACATTTCTATAAGGCTTCCGTCGTCCGTCACATAAACTCCGCCGGTATCCTTTCTCCCTGCGGCAAGATCAAGCCTGCTTTTTATTGATATCCACATGTCCCGCAAGGGAAATGCATCTGTCACATAGTTTTCAAAATCAGGGGAAAATGTGCCATTCAAAAGCGCTTCAAACGAAAAATCAGGTAAAGCCGCAAGATACCGGCTTTCATTATCGGAATATCCTCTTTTGGGCAGCATAAGAAAGAGTGCTGACAGAAATATTACCACAGCCAGAAAAACAGCTGTTTTAGCTTTTGCTTTCATTGTGCCTCCCCATTAAAACCTGAAATACAGAAATGGATTATATGTCCCGGATACAAGATAAGCGCAGGATGCCAAAAGCCCCGCAATAATCGCAAAAGCAGCAAGCGCTGCCGAGGCAATGGTATCTTTTACCGTCACTCTTTCCCAAAGCTTCTTCGGAAGAGGTGTCGAGCCCACCACAGCTGCGGCAAGCAGCGGCAAAAGCGTTGCAAGATAATATACCGCCGGAGCCGTTGCCACAGGTACCCCTATACAAATTATCGCCCTTAAATAGCTCCCCACAGCCTCCATATCATCTGCAGCAAACAGCACCCAGCCGAAACATACCACAGCAAGGGTATATACATGGCTTAATACCTGATATTTTTCAAGATACTTAAGTAAAAACAGCTTTTCAAGCGCCAGAAAAAAGAAGTAGTAAATCCCCCAAAAAAGAAAATTCCACCCAGCTCCATGCCATATCCCTGTCAAGAGCCATACCACAAGCATATTCAAAAGCTGGCGCCTAAGCCCACGCCGATTGCCGCCAAGAGGAATATAGACATAGTCCCTAAACCATGTGCCAAGGGATATATGCCACCTGCGCCAAAACTCGGTTACGGATCTTGAAATGTAGGGATACTTAAAGTTTTCAGGAAAACTAAACCCAAACATTTTACCAAGGCCTATAGCCATATCTGAATAGCCCGAAAAATCATAATAAATCTGGAATGAATAGCATATTATCCCGAGCCATGCCCCCAGCAAACTCGGGGCAGAAACTGAAAGGCGCTTCCATATGCCGCCCAATGTGTTTGCCAAAAGCACTTTTTTACTCAATCCGCAGACAAACCTCTCTGCGCCTTCGCCAAACTTATCTACTGTGTGCGTGCGCCCTTTCATCTGCTCGGCCACATCGGAATACCTTACGATCGGCCCGGCAATAAGCTGTGGGAAAAGCACAACGTACGCTCCAAAAGCAATTATATCTCTTTGTACAGGGGCGTTCCCCCTATAAACATCTATTGTATATGACATCGTCTGAAAAGTATAAAACGAAATGCCGATGGGAAGGGTAAGCTGAGGCACAGGTATATCAGCGCCGAATATCCCGTTAAATGCGGAGGCCATAAAGCCACTGTATTTGAATGCGCCCAAAAGCGCTAAATTGATAATTACAGATGACCACAAAAAAAGCTTTGCCCTGGGCGTTCCTCTATATTTATCTACAAGCATACCGTGCGTATAATCCACAAGGGTAGAAAAAAGCATCAGGCCGACATAGCGGGGTTCTCCCCATCCATAGAATATAAGGCTCAAAATGAAAAGCGTCAGATTCCTGACCTTTATAGGAGATATATAATACAGTCCAAGGGCAGTTGGTAAAAAGACTATCAAAAACATTGGGCTGCTGAATATCATAGCGTTCTCCTTTTTTGGGGATATATATTCATCTTGAACGTCAACCCCTCTGTTGTCAATCTTTGAAACAGCGACAACAGCAACTTATATCAAGAAAAATATTCCATTTATCGCTATCGCATGACCCATATTAATTTTGTCTCGAACTCCATAGCCAACAACATCTTACCATTACATGCTTTCTACATAAAGCTTACGCCCCCCAAAAATGGGAGGCGCGAAACTAATTTTTCTGCTATGACGATCAGTTTTTACTAGAACAGCTTTGCAAATGCGCTTACGCCTTTTTGCACTTCTTTATCGGCATACTCTGCAGCCTGCTCCTCGGTGGCATCTGTTCTTTCATCAACGGCCCCAAGCATTATAAACGCCACATAATCACCGTTCCTTGCCACGGCAGTCGCATTTACCTTTGCGAGATTGGCAGGGTACCACATGCCATTTTGAATCAGATCATCTCGCGCCGATATAAGTGCTTTCTCTACATCCTCGCCTTTGTCCTTTGCGGCTTTCACAACAATGAGCCTGTCGGGATGAAAGCTTACAAGGGCAACTTGCGCTTTGATGTCCTCGACATCGTCCATATTCAAGCCGTATACCTCAGTATATTCTTCTTCCGACATATCTCCGTCAGGCAGAAAATCTTCGCCGTAGGCTTCCTTTATAGCGTCAAATACCTGTTGGGCTGTATAATCCTTGTCAGACGTTTCTTTATCTCCGCACGCTGAAAATATCCCGCCAAACATAAATACCGCCAGCAAAATCATAAAAAATTTTTTCATGTCGCTTTTCCTTTCGCAGTTCTCTGCAAAAATTAGACTGTACTTTTCGTTCAATGTTCCTAGCATACGCCAATATTAAGAAAAACCGCTCATACTCTCCGCTAAACAGCAAAAAAGTAGACCCGTCTCAAGCTGATATTTGCTATACAACCAGATAGCAAAACAAAAGCATACCTTGAGGCGGGCTAAAATATAAAAAGCTTTAAGAATTAAAAGCAAGCCTTTATTTTGTCTCTGAAGAAAGGACACTGTCCATTAGCATAATAAGCTCAAGAACGCTGCGGAATTGAGCGTCTATCTGTTTTTCCATCCAGAGAACCGATCCCTGCCAGCTGCTATTCTGCCTGAAAAGAATATTGAGCTTAAATGTTGCTATAGCCTTTTCCCTTTTTTGCGGCGCTTTTGCTTCTACACTGTGCTCTTCGCTTGATTTAACAAAGCTGCGGCTCTCTGTAGCCCTTTGGGGATAGCATATTTCATCGCAAAGATTATCCATTATCAGCAGGAACTCCACAAGATTATCAAAATACTGTTCCTGAGGAAAATAGGGGTTTTCAATATATCCGGATAGCTTTCTACTTTCATATCCCGTTATATATATCAGGCTGCTCTTAACGTTATACGGCGTAAAAGATGCCAAGTATTTAGACATGGCTTCACCACCTTTTTTTCTTATCCAAGGCAAGAATATCATGTTAAAGTCACAACACAGTTACATATGCATCTTTTTTTCATTTTACAAGGCATTATCTGCACCAAACAGTAATTTAAGTTGCAAAAAGGCTATATTACCTGTATAATGTTTATTAATTATAGATAGATATGGTTTTATGGGGGTGAAAACGAATGGACGCCTTAAGAATAAATATGTTGGGCGAGTTTTCCATTTCCTATGGTGGAAAAACGATCAACGATTCCTCCAGCAGGTCAAAAAAGCTATGGACGCTCCTAGAATATCTCGTGGCGTTTCGCGGCAGAGAAATCTCTCAAAACGAGCTTATAGAGCTGCTATGGCCGGAAGACGATATTGAAAACCCGGCAAATACCCTTAAAACCTTAATATACCGAGTACGTGCAGTTCTGGAAGAACTCAACTATATCGGCGGTAAGGAAATGCTTGTTTACCGGAGAGGAGCCTGCTCCTGGAATAATGAACTGGAAGTCACTGTCGATACCGAAGTGTTTGAAAATCTCATAAAAAAGGCAGGTCAGACCGATGGCCCAAAGCGGCTTGAATACCTCAAGACTGCTCTAAATCTTTATAAAGGCGATTTTTTGCCAAAAACCGCTCTTGAGCCCTGGGCCGTACCTCTTGCTACATATTATCATTCACAGTATCTTCAGGCCGCCCATCAGGCTGTAAATATGCTCAGCGCAGACAGTCTTTATACTGAAATAATTGCGATATGTCAAAAAGCCACCGGAATTGATCCCTATGATGAAGAACTTCATTATTGGCTTATTCTTTCTCTTTACAAGACCGGAGAGCAGCAACAGGCCCTTCAGCATTACAATTATGTTACCGACATGTTCTTCAGCCGCTTTGGGGTAAACCCCAGCGAAAAGCTTACTGATCTCTACAAGGAAATAATCGCTGTCACCAAAAGCTCTCAAATGGATCTTTCAGTCATAAAAGAAGACCTCAAGGAAAATTACAGCCCTGGCGCCTTCTATTGTGAATACGCAATTTTTAAAGACATCTATTATCTTAATATGCGTACTATTGCAAGAACAGGAGCCACCATACATATCTGCTTGCTTTCCCTAACAGATACCCGCGGAGGCAAGCCTCAGCAAAAGCAGCTCAATAAGTCTATGCCTAAACTAAAGGAAGCAATCGGCACCTCGCTGAGAAGAGGAGATGTGTTTTCCAGGTTCAGTGTTTCTCAGTTCTTAATAATGCTTCCTTCAGCATCATATGAAAACTCTGTTATGGTTATGGATCGGATACTGCGTACATTTAAGCTGCAAAACCCCAAAAGTATCCTCTCCCTTAAATACAGCCTTCAGCCTTTGACTCCCGACGGCATAAGCAGCCTTTCACAAAAAATGGCAAGATAACCCTTGCGTCGCTCAAACCCCATGTTTTTATTACCCTTTTCAGATACTTAAATAAAATACATAATAAAAAATCCCCTGCCTCTATTTGAAAGCCGGGGATTTTTTTATTTAAACTATAGCAAAAAACAGGATTTTGCTCTCTCTTATTTCTCGTCAGCCGGCGTCTCGTGATGATCGTGCTCACAGCAGTTAGCACAGTCATGCGAACAACCGATGATAGGGGAAGGATCAATGCCCTGTCGTTTATAATAATCTGCCAAAGCAGCCTGTATCGCTTCCTCCGCCAGCACAGAACAGTGCACCTTTACGGGGGGCAGGCCATCCAGAGCCTCCATAACAGCCTTGTTCGTAAGCTCAAGAGCCTCTTCAACCGTTTTTCCCTTTACCATCTCTGTTGCCATAGATGACGTAGCAATAGCGGCACCGCAGCCAAAAGTTTTAAACGTAATATCTTTGATAATGTTATCTTCTATGCGCATGTAGATCTTCATTATATCTCCGCACTTAAGGTTTCCCACCTCACCTACGGCATTGGCATTCTCAAGCTCGCCGACATTTCTGGGGTTCGCCAGATGGTCCATTACCTTTTCGGAATAAAGCATATATTTATCCTCCTGTTTCTATTTTTATCTTGTATCATCCATGCCATACTGGTGACATAGCCCTGAGCCTGTCCACAATGTGAGGAAGAACTTCAAGTATATGATCTACCTCAGCATCTGTTGTGAACCTTCCAAGTGTCATTCTGAGTGAACCATGCGCCACCTCATGGGAAAGCCCTATGCCCATAAGCACATGCGAAGGGTCTAAAGAACCGGTAGAGCAGGCAGAACCTGTAGAGGCGCAGACTCCCATATCGTCAAGATACAACACCAAGCTCTCACCCTCAATTGCGGCAATAGCAAAGCTGCAGTTCCCGGGAAGCCTGTTCGTGGGATGTCCCGTGAGTATTGTCTGTGGTATCTTCAAAACTCCTTCAATAAGCCTTTGTGAAAGCGCCCTTACTCTGGAACTTTCCTCCGGCATCTCAAGGCCTTTTAGTCTTGCGGCCTCGCCAAGGCCGACTATGCCGGGAACATTTTCCGTTCCACTGCGGCGGTTGCGCTCCTGCCCCCCGCCTGTAACAAAGGCTTCAGGCATTACTCCCGAACGTATATATATTGCCCCCACACCCTTCGGGCCGTTTATCTTATGCCCTGAAAGAGAGAGCAAATCTATCTTCATAGCTTTTACATCAAGTGGGATATGGCCGTAAGCCTGCACGGCATCGGTATGAAAAAACACACCTCTGTTACGGCATAATGTACCTATTTCGGCTATAGGCTCGATAGTTCCGATTTCGTTATTTGCCGACATGACCGAAACGAGCAACGTATCATCGCATATAGCCTGGTCAAGAACCTTAAGGTCTACAAGCCCGTGCTTGTCTACAGGAAGCCTTGTAACCCTGTAACCCTCCTTTTCAAGAGACTTGCAAGTCTCCAAAATGGCGGGATGCTCAATGACTGTTGTTATCAGGTGCTTTTTCCCATTGGCCTGGCGGGAATGCATCATGCCCCTCAGGGCAAAGTTATCGGCTTCTGTTCCGCCCGATGTGAAAAATATCTCTGACGGCTCTGCGTTCATAACGGCGGCCACATTTTTTCTGGCCTCTTCGATAGCTACCTTTGCATCTCTTCCCAATTTATAAAGCGAAGACGGGTTGCCATAGCCCTCACAGAAGTGTGGCAGCATTTTATCTCTGACGCGGGGATCCACCCTTGTTGTGGCTGCATTATCCGCGTAAACAAACATCTTGTCCATTTTTATATCACTCCTTTTGGCTGCTGTACTTTCAATCACAATATACACCTTTTAGGTGTTTATTTCAAGAGGTTATTTGAACTTTCATATCAAGGCAGCTATTTTATCTTCTCGAATGAAAGTGGGAAAGGATAGACAAATTTGAGGTGCTGCAACGCAAAGCTCTGCTTTACCCCAAAGTTATGCAGCCTGAGAATTTTTTACTTATCCCTTATATTCCATTTTAATTTTGCTCTCTGGACGGGATTTTTAATCAACAGGCTGTGGATAAATCAAAGCTTACCGCCCGTTTTTGTTCCACCAGGCAGCGAAGCTGTCGCCAGCAAATTGGTATCAAAAGAAAAGGAAAGCTTTTTCTCGTCACGCTGCTTTTTTAGCCCAAGTGAAACAAGTTCATCCACGAGCTGAGTGAAGCTTACTCCAGCCGGCTCCCAAAGGTAAAAGGCAAGCGATCCAGGGATCGTATTTATCTCGTTAACATAAAGCTCACCGTTTTGCGAATCAAGCAAAAAATCTACTCTCGCCACACCTGAAGCCCCAATTGCCATAAAAGCCTCTACTGCAAGCTCGCGTACCCTTTGCTCCAGCTCTGAAGGTATCTCTGCGGGGATCTTTCTTGAAAGAGAAGCCATGCCGCTTTGTCCTTTTGCCCCTCCGAGCTTAGGCCCTTCTGCTTTTGTTCCCTTTGCGCCACCGCCGCTCTGATATTTATCCTGATATGTAAGGAAATCTGTGGCGTTTAAGGGTTCTTCCGTAACCGAAGCTCTCGCCCCGTCGCAGTCCCCCAAAACTGCACAATTTATCTCTCTGAGATTCTGAACAGCTCTCTCGCAAAGAGCCGACTTTGCAAATCCAAGCGCAGTCACAAGCCCTTCCTCAAGCGTGGATCTGTCTTTTGCTTTAGTTATACCTACACTGGATCCAAGATTTGAAGGCTTGATGATAACAGGATAACCTATTTTTGCTTCGATCTCCTCAATAGCCGACTCTATATCTCCGTAAAAAGAACTGCGTCTTATAAGAACCCCATCAAGGCAGGGAATACCGGCTGCCTTAAAGACTGATTTCATGACCCATTTGTCCATTCCCACTGCGGACGAACATACATCACAGCCACTGTACGGAACTCCCCAGTACTCCAAAAGCCCCTGAAGTGTCCCATCCTCCACATTAGTGCCATGAACAGCGGTCAGTGCGGCGTCCACCTCTATGACTGTGCCTTTGCCAAAGGTTTTGGGAGGAAAGGACATCAATACACTTTTGCCCTCATAACGAACCGGTATGACCTCCATAGCATTTTTTAAAGCCGAGGGGATATCCCTATAGGAGGCGATATCCAAGAGGTTATCACCCGTAAAAAACCGGTTGTCCTTTGTGATATAAAGAGCTATCGGCGTATATTTGCGCCGGTCGAGGGCCGCGGCGGCCTGCATAGCCGTGATGACCGAAACCTCGTGCTCGACACTGCTGCCGCCGCATATGACGGCTACTTTTATACTCATAACAGTCGCTCCTTCTTTCTGTCAATAATGATCAGGCAAGTCGTTGAGCAAGAGGATCATCTTGCTTCCGGCAATGCTTTTTGTATAATTAAGCCCTTTTTCAAGGCTGTCTGTAAAAAATATTTTCTCTTCAGGGAATCCTCCCTCTATCAGCCCCGATTTTATATCCGCACCCCTCTTTTTGTCAACCAGAACCGCATAATCACAGCAGGAAGCGGCATATGTACCCATCTCATAGTTGAGACGGGATTCGAGCTCCCCAAGCTCAACCATACCGGGTGTCACCATAATCCTTGTCATGCCTTCGCACATTGAAAGCGTCTCAAGGGCAACCTTTGATCCTTCAGGATTACTGTTGTAGGCATCATCTATATACCATGTGTCAGCCCCTCCGCAAATAAGACACAGCCTATGAGGCACGCTTTCAAGCGAGCGCACGGCAGGAATCAGCTCCGCCATCGGTATATCAAGCTTATTTGCGACAGCCACCGCCCCAATTATGTTCTGTACATTGGCTCTGCCCAGAAGCTTTGTTTTAAATACCATGCCCTGTCCGTCGGGGCCGGTTATCGTAAACTCCGAGCCAAAAGGACCAATCTTAATATCGCTGCCACGGTAATCACAGCCAAGGCCGGTACCATAGAGCGTTATATTCCCCTCATAGCTTTGAGCCGCTATAGCCGGGCTATCCATATTTAAGAAGGCCCCGCCCTTTTCTTTTGTTGCCCTGTATAACTCAAGCTTTTCAGATATAATGTTGTCGAAGCTGCCGAATGTTTCAAGATGTTGTGGGCCAATGGAAGTCACTATACCAATATCAGGCTCTACAAAACGACACAGCTCTGAAATGTCGCCCACATGCCGTGCGCCCATCTCGCAGAGGAAAATATCATGAACCGGCTTTAACCCCTCTCTTATGGCACGGGTAACTCCCAGCGTAGTATTGTAATTCCCCGGAGTCATATATACATTATATTGTACTGAGAGTAATTCTTTTAAGAAGTATTTTGTGCTTGTTTTGCCATAGCTTCCGGTTATTCCGATAACTGTAAGGGCCTCATTTTCCCTGAGTAGCCGTTTGGCATCGTTTACATACCATCCTGCTATGGCCTTTTCTATAGGCGCATTGACCGCAGCAAGCGCCATGACAATATACGGCATGAAAAGAACATAAATCCCCAACAAAGGCATAACGGCACAGCACGCGAGATAGCACAGGGCCCCCGTTACTGAAAGGCGTTTGACACGATCAGTCCAAACAAGTGGCTTTTTACCTTTTCTGATTGGGTTGACTACAAAAAACAAAAGTGAACCAAAAACTGCCATAGGCCAAAACCACAAAACACCGGCCTCCGTTAAAGCAAGCGGCAGCAAGCGTTTTATAGAGAAGCTCTCTGCAATATTTTCAGAAAGATACTTTTTGTACGAGGCATTTTGATATGAACAAAGCTGATACATATGTATGCTGCGTCGGAATACTAAAAAGGCTAAAGGAAGAAAACACAGGGCTTTTAAAAGAGATATAATCATTTTCCATCCCCTCCGGGCAGAAAAGCCCGCATAACAGCATCAAACTGAGGATAATTCTCGACAAATGGAAAATGGCTGCCCCCCTTTATTATCGCAAGGCCCGAGCCGGGGATAAGGCTCTCCATTATTTTTGCGTCGCAAAGCGGCGTGGCCGTATCTTTTTCTCCCCATACCAACAGCACAGGAACAGAAATATTGGGCATATACGGCGTCATGTCTGCGGAGACCACATTTGATAGCGTCTTGCGCATAACGGGCGAAGCCGCCTTATAGTCGGCCGAAGACCGCTTTTCGCGCTGTACCTCATAAACCTCGCCGAACAATGGGGCAGTAATTTTATTTGTTCCCAAAACACGGAGCGCTTTATAAAGCCCAAGCCTCAGCGAATATCCCACGCTGCGTTTGGGCGGAACCCCGGCCGCATCGATAAATACGGCCTTCGTTATACTGACGGGGCAATCACGCTTAGACATAAGCCCTATGGCAACTCTGCCACCATGACTGTGGCAAACAAGGATGCACTTTTTAATTCCCACAGCCTGTGCAAAGTTTTCGGCTAGGAAAATATAATCATCTATCGTCAGCGGAACCGGCGGCTCAGAGGAACCTCCAACTCCCGGCATATCAAATGCCACTACACGGTAGCGTTGCTCGAGAGATGACAGGACCGTGCGATATGCCGTGATTGGTGCACCCCATCCGTGAAGGAAAAGTATCGTTTCCCCTCCGGTTCCACTATCGCTGTAATTTATGCTGTATCCATTTAAGGCAAGCTTCAATTTTTATCACCTTTTTTATTAAAATACCGTTATAAGGCTTTTGCCTCTGACGGGCAATAATTATCCACAGCCTGTGGATAATTATTTTCTTATAACCCCCCCGCAAAGCACCTGCCCATCCATGCCGTAACATACAGCCGACTGCCCAGGGGAAGGGGCACGAGCGGGAACCTCAAAATCGATTCGTCCTTCAGAAGGGCGACATATTGCCTTTTCAAATCTTTTCGAATGCCGCACCCTCACCATGCATTCAAAGCTATCTATCTCACTGTACTCCGGATCGGTAAAACATATGTCGCGAATATATATGGTTTTTTCTTTGGGATCATCATAATCTAAAACCACATCTCCCGTATGCGCATCTATCGATTTTACATACAGCCTTCCGCAAGCGGCTATCCCAAGCCCACGCCGCTGCCCAACCGTATAACGATGGATGCCCTCATGAGGGCCAAAGATATTTCCGTTGACATCAACAAAATTTCCACTTTTTCCCACGCCACCACGCTTTTCTATAAACTCGCTGTGGCTGCCCTCGGGAACAAAGCATATCTCCATGCTATCAGGAGTTCGGCTGCTTGAAAGCCCAGCACGCTCAGCCACAGCTCTTGTGGCAGATTTATCCTTTATTTCACCTAGCGGGAATACACACATATCTATGATATCCTTTGGCAGGCGATAAAGCATATAGCTTTGATCCTTAGGGCTCTCTGAACGATAAAGCTTCCCCCCACGCGCTATGGCATAATGCCCGGTGGCAACGTTTTGTGCCCCAAGGCGAAAAGCCTCTTCAGCCAGCGCGCGAAACTTGACAAGCGGATTACAAATAACACAAGGGTTAGGCGTTTCGCCGGCAAGATATGATTTTATAAAAGGGGAAATAACCTTTTCCTCAAGTTCTCTGGTGATATCCCGCACCTCAAGATCTATGTCAAGCTCCTTTGCGGCACGTATTGCAGGAGACGCATCACTTGTTCCGTAAGCCAGAAAAAGGCCGTGAACCTCATATCCCATATCCTTAAGCAGATATGCGCACGCCGAAGAATCCACTCCTCCGGAAAGCCCCAAAACTACCTTTTTACCCTCCATTATACTCACCTTCACTTGTATCCTGATATAACAGGAGAAAGCATCCCCAAAACACAATTTCCTTTATCTATGGAAAATCAAAAACCATGTTTGATTACATACATTTTTATGGTACAATAAAGTTGCTGTTTTTGCAATGAAAATATAGGTTTCTCCATTGTAAAATACACTTTAATACAAAAAACCCTGTTGCGGATGACCCCCGTTTGTGTTATAATTAAGGTGCTGATTTTCATATCTTTACCCGGCCAACGCCGGGCGTTTAAGGGGGCAGGCCGTGGTCGGCTGTTGCCCCGACTTTTTTTGGACGGAGATTTAATAGCCGTTTTCGTCCTATAACAGCAGCCTTCAGCGTGACCTCCTCTCAGCAGGAAGGCGCGGAAGGCCGCATACAGGGAGAGGTTTGATGTATCTTCATCTCGGCAGGGATATAGTCGTCATGCAGGAGGACATAATCGGGCTTTTTGACCTTGATTCCTCCACATGGTCAAAGCATACAAAGGCTTTCTTTACAAGCTGTGAGCAAAAGGGCATGATAATAAACGTCAGCGATGAATTGCCCAAATCAGCTATCGTATGCTGCGGAAAAAGCGGCGATGTGGTCGTATATATTTCCCAACTTTCTTCCCGAACCCTTCTCAAGCGGTCAAAAGACCCTGTTGAGGGCCGACAATAACCGCTTTTATCAGCAAATACAGCTTTCACTATCAGACAAGGAGCATGATTATGAGTCAGACACCCGAAAAGATAGAAACCGCTTATGACGAAAACCAGATACAGGTACTTGAGGGCCTTGAAGCCGTCCGCAAGCGCCCCGGCATGTATATAGGGACAACCTCTTCAAGAGGGCTTCACCATCTTGTCTATGAGATCGTTGACAACTCCATAGACGAAGCTCTGGCCGGATACTGCACCCATATCGAAGTTGATATTCTTCAGGGAGACATCATCCGCGTGGCCGACAACGGCCGCGGCA
Organism: Clostridiaceae bacterium; assembly: GCA_034926865.1. Lineage (GTDB taxonomy): Bacteria > Bacillota > Clostridia > Oscillospirales > Butyricicoccaceae > RGIG1902. Next base: position 45,987 of record JAYFQP010000013.1, on the reverse strand, counting down.
TACCTACTGGCATCCACCCCAAAATGGGATATTCAACTCTTGAAGTTGTCTTCACGGTGCTTCACGCGGGAGGCAAGTTCGGCGGAGGCGGATATAAAGTCTCCGGAGGCCTTCACGGAGTGGGCGCAAGCGTTGTCAATGCCCTTTCAGAATGGATGACAGTTAAAGTCAGAAACGAAGGAAAAATACACGAAATATCCTTTAAGCGCGGCGACAAAGACGGAGATATGCACATAACGGGCGAAACGACCGAAACCGGCTCTATTATAACCTTCAAGCCCGACCCCGAAATCTTTGACGAGCTTACCTTCGACTATGATATCCTTCTCGCACGCCTTAGAGAGCAGGCTTTTCTCAACGCCGGCCTGAAAATAACGCTGACAGATTATCGGTCTGATGAAAAGCGACAGGCTGTCATGATGTATGAAGGCGGCATAGCCAGCTTTGTCGATCATCTTAACCGTAATAAAACTCCCCTCCACGAGGAGGTTATATATTTCACTGGGACAAAGGACGACAGCATTGTCGAAATAGCCATGCAGTACAACAGCGGATATAACGAGAATATACTCTCCTTTGCCAACAACATCGCCACCACAGAAGGCGGCATGCATGAAACAGGATTTAAGACCGCCTTGACAAGAGCAATAAACGACTACGCGAAAAAATTCAAGATCATGAAGGATGACGACAAAAACCTCTCGGGCGAAGATGTCCGCGAAGGTCTTTGTGCTATCATTTCAATAAAGCTTACTGAAGCCCAATTCGAGGGGCAAACAAAGACCAAACTCGGAAATGCGCCCATCCGCGGCATGGTAGATGCTCTTGTGTATGAGCAGCTTTCCATCTATTTTGAGGAAAACCCCCAGACCGCCCGAGCCATAGTGGACAAGGCTACCACGGCAGCACGCGCCAGAGAGGCCGCCAAAAGGGCAAGAGAAGCCACTCGCCGCAAGACCGCGCTTGAAAGCGCATCTCTCCCAGGCAAACTGGCTGACTGTCAGGAACGTGACCCTGCCCTTACAGAGATATATATTGTCGAGGGAGATTCCGCCGGAGGCTCTGCCAAAAACGGCCGTGACCGCAGGTTCCAGGCAATACTTCCCTTGTGGGGAAAAATGCTCAATGTGGAAAAAGCCAGGCTTGATAAAGTTTACGGCAACGAGAAGCTTATGCCTATGGTGACAGCCTTCGGGGCCGGTATCGGCGATGAGTTTGACGCCTCCCGCCTTCGCTACGGCAAGATAATCCTGATGGCCGATGCCGATGTAGACGGAAGCCATATCCGCACTCTGCTTTTAACCTTTTTCTTCCGCTTTATGCGTCCGCTGATAGAACAGGGCCATGTGTATATCGCCCAGCCTCCGCTTTTCAAGGTGGTTCCAAAGGGAAAAAACAAGGAAGAAATATACGCCTATATGGATGAAGAGCTTACCGAATACCTCAAGCAGTACCCCGGGGCCGAAATCCAGCGCTACAAGGGCCTTGGCGAAATGAACCCCCATCAGCTCTGGGAAACCACGATGGATCCGGAACACAGAATTCTAAAGAAAGTTGAACTGAAAGATGCCGCTATGGCGGATGAAATCTTTACGATTCTCATGGGCGAAAAAGTAGAGCCAAGACGCGAGTTTATTGAACAAAACGCCAAATATGTAGTCAACCTTGACATATGATTATGATACTTATCAAGGCATAAAGAGGAGAACCGATCATGTACACGCCATCCGCCCTGCTCGACGGGGCCATAAAAAAACTTACAGATGAAAAGGGCGACCTGGTGGTTTCTACCTTTTTTGAAGACGCCGAGGCGTTGACCGTTGACGGCGACCGTCTTATTGTAAAAGTGCCCTCCGACCTTGTACGCAGCGTACTGGAACAACGCTTCGCCGTCGATGTAGCTGACGTAATTTCCGAGCTTTCCGGCCGACGCATGAAAGCTGAGTTCCTTTCTGATCCTGTACAGTACCACAAATATGAGCTGGCAGCAACCCCGCTCCCTGCTGGATATTCGGGCTACACATTCGATAACTTCATAGTCGGAAACTCTAACAAATTAGCGCATGCTGCTGCCATGGCCGTTGCCAACAGCAGCAGCATGCCTACCGGAAGCGGCGCCTCAAGCGCAATATATAACCCGCTTTTCATATACGGCCAATCCGGGCTTGGGAAAACCCATCTCCTGTACGCAATTATGGAGATGGTGGCCACTCACAGATTTGACAAAAGCGTTATCTACCGCAAAGGCGATGACTTCACAAACGAACTTGTCAGAGCCATCGGTGATGGAACTATGAATGATTTTCGCGAACAATACAGAGGGGCTGACCTCCTGCTGATTGACGATATACAGTTTATCGCAGGAAAAGACCGTACACAGGAGGAGTTTTTCCATACCTTTAACAGTCTATACGAGGCCGGAAAACAAATAGTCCTCACATCCGACCGTCCTCCAAAAGAAATGTCAACTCTGCAAGACAGATTAACTACCAGATTCGAATGGGGCCTTATAACCGACATACAGCCACCGGATCTTGAAACAAGAATGGCTCTTGTAAACGCCAAAGCAAAAGCCCTCGAAATAACCCTTCCAAACGAAATAACGGAATACATAGCTTCATGTATAACAAGCAACGTCCGTCAGCTCGAAGGCGCCGTAAAGAAGCTCGCCGCGCTGCATTCAATAATGGGCATACCTATTGACAAGGAGCTTGCCCAGCGGGCCATAAAAGACATCTTCAAAGAAAGCCCCGGCCTGAACCCTACACCACAGCTGATACTTGAAGAGGTTTCCTCGTTTTCCGGCATACCAAAAGACAAGATAATAGGCTCTTCAAAGTCAAAGGATATCGTTATGGCCCGGCAAATAATGATCTATCTCATTACCGAGATGACCGACCTCTCACTGCCTGCGATCGGCCGATTCATAGGACGTGATCATACAACCGCCCTCTATGGAAGAGATAAAATAGCCGCAAAACTCAAAAACGACCAGACTTTGGCCAATACCTTGAAAGACCTTATGAAAAACATTCGCAGCAGATAACCACAAATCCTTCCACAGTACTCTGTGGAAAAACAAAGGTTTTTCTGTAAAAAAACATGTGGAAAAACATGTGGAAAAACATCCCTGTGGAAAACTTTGAAAAACCCACAAAGACCTGTGAATCCGCGAACCTTGTACAGACAAACAGTTAACAGCTTTTCACACAATTCCACAGGTATTACTACTACTACTATAAAATTTAAAAATAACTTATATAAGCTCATTTTAAGACAGGAGGTAAAAATATGCATATAAACTGTGATAAAACGACGCTTAGCGATATATTATCAATATGCGTACACGCTGTAGCTTCCAAAAGCTCAATACCCGCCCTCGAAGGTATACTCATCACTGCCGACCAGGAAAAACTTACGATAAGCGGATATAACACTCAAATGAGCATACAAAAAACTCTCGATGCCGAAGTAAAAAGCCCTGGTGCATGTGTTTTAGAAGCAAGAATTCTCTTTGATATCATTCGCAAGCTTCAGGGAAACTCCGTGGATATTGAAGTTGATGAAAACCTTAATGCCATTATCAAATGTGGTAATGCTATTTTTAATCTCAAAGCTACCGATGCTGACGAATATCCTGATTTACCCAATGTCAATCGTCATAAGGGCATCAAACTACGTTCGGGTCTTTTAAAACAAATGATCAACGATACACTTTTTGCAATATCTACAAACGAAAACAAACCTGTACATATGGGCTCTCTTTTTGAGATAGAACAAAACATTCTGTCACTTATCTCAGTCGACGGTTATCGTCTTGCCGTTCGTAAAGAGGAAGTTGAAAGCTTTGGCGGAGACGAGTTTAAGTTCGTTGTTCCAGGAAGTACATTAAAAGAACTCTCACGAATACTGCCAGATAACGATGAACCTGTATTTGTGTATCCCGAAAGTAAACACGGGCTGTTTGAGTTTTGCGAAACCATTGTCACGACAAGACTTCTCGAAGGCGAATTCCTCAATTACCGCACTGCGGTGCCAAAAGATCTGCCTGTTCATTTGACTCTGAACAAATCAGAACTGGAAGAAGCCGTTGACCGCGTATCGCTTATTATTTCTGAGCGATTAAAAAACCCCGTCAGATGTCTCTTTGAAAATGATACACTTAAAATCTCCTGCACTACGGCATTGGGAAAATCTTTTGATATGATTTCGATTCCTTTTTGCTCTGAAAAAATTGAAATTGGTTTCAATAATCGTTATCTTCTTGAAGCTCTCAGGGCCTGCCCTGACGATGAAGTTGTTATTGAACTTAAAAGTGGCCTTTCCCCATGCCTTTTCAAGCCAACTGAAGGAGAAAAGTTCCTATTCTTAGTACTGCCTGTGCGATTGAAGGCAGAAGGGATATAATTTGATGAATGATATAATCAAAATCACAACTCCTTTTATAAAGCTGGACAGCTTTTTAAAGCTTTCCAATTTTGTTTCAAGCGGCGGAGAAGCAAAAGCCTTCATACAAGAAGGGAAAGTTGCCATAAACGAGGAAATATGCCTTCAAAGAGGTAAAAAAATATATCCCGGAGACAAAGTATCTTATAATGGACAAACGGTAACGGTATCAAAGGCATGATGATAGCAGAACTCTCCCTTCGTGGTTTCCGAAGCTATGAAAGTGCTTCATTCGATTTCAGAGACGGTGTAAATATCGTCTGGGGCGAAAACGCAAAGGGCAAGACAAATCTTTTAGAAGCAATTATGTTACTTTCTGGTGCATCTTCATGGAGAAGCCGTAAGCGCGGAGATTTTATTAATTTTTATAAAGATGCTGCAAGTATGGCGGGAACTGTTTTAGCCAGAGACAGAAGCTTTAATATATCAATAGAAATGCCTCTGGCGGGGAAAAACAGGTATGAAGTTAATAAAGTCATTCAAAAACGCCAGTACGATCTTAGTGAATATTTGAAATGTGTGCTTTTTTGCCCTGATGATTTATATCTTGTAAAAGGGGGGCCTGAAAAACGACGCAGATTTATGGATACCGCACTTTGTCAGCTCAGGCCCAGATATGCCGCTATACTTTCAGAATATGGAAAGCTTATGGAAATAAAGCAGTATATTCTCAAGGAGGGCGGTTCTGTCACTGTGCTACCGGAAGTAAATGACCGCATGGTGTATTATTCCGCGGAGCTTATACATTACAGATCAGCGTTTCTTTCTGAGCTTGCAAGGGAATCCGAAATAATACACCGCAATATTTCAAAAGGGATTGAACGCCTTGAGCTGAAATATAAGACCGTCTCAACGATAGATGATTCATCTGTCGATACACCTATTTTGAGAGACCTTCTTAAAAAACATATGGAGGAACATTCTGAGGCTGAGCTGCAAAGCCGAATGCTTCTTTCTGGTGCCCACAAAGATGATATCGATATATACATAAACGGGCAGCCAGCAAAATCCTTTGCCTCACAGGGGCAGGCTAGAACGGCTGCGTTGGCTTTGAAATTTGGTGAGAGAGAGCTTTTCAGGCTTGACTGCGGAGAGTATCCTGTTCTGCTTCTTGATGATGTATTGAGCGAACTCGATGAAAGCCGGTGCGGGTTTGTGGCTTCTTCCGCAGTTGGCGGCCAAACTATCATCACATGCTGCTGCCCGCCGGAACTATTTGAGGGCGCGAATATAATACCTTTGTAATTAACATAAGAAAATTTCCATTGAAAGGAAGTGTAGAATGCGTTTTCACAAAAGCCGTACCGATAAGGTTGTTTTTGGCGTATGCGGAGGAATCGGAGAAACAATGGGTATAAACCCCTTGATAATAAGGGTGATACTTGTTGTTCTTGCCATGTCTACCTGGAGCCTGTTTTTCTGGCTTTATATAATTCTGGGGATATTTCTGCCCTATGGGGACGAAATCGGAGGACAAGGTCAAAGACCTGGTGACGGCAGCCAGAAAAGACCGCCGTTTTATAAAAACACCGGCAGTGACAGGCCTCCGTTTGATATATCCAACGCAAAGGATGTGGATATAGAAAAAAGGTATGAAAAACAGAAATATAACGAAGAAGAGTTCTATAAAAAATCCCAAGATGAAAAGGATGACGATTTCGGGAAAAGCTGAGGTCATTTATTGCTAAGCATATCTCCGTGAGGATAATATAAGATATAAAAACTTACTGGAGGGAGAATTATGCGCATAGGAGTATACCAGTTTCCAAGCTCCTGCGATATCAATGATAATTTAGAGCACATCAAAGCCGGCATAACAAAGGCCGCGATTGAAAATGTGGATCTGCTTGTTTTTCATGAATGCGCGTTATGCGGCTATCCGCCTATTGAAACAGAAATAGACAGAATCGAAAAATCCGAAATAGAGCATGTTCTATGTCATATATCACGCCTGGCCTCTGAAAACCGTATGAATATTGCTTTGGGAACAGTATTTTTTGATGACGGCAAACGGTATAATTCGGTTGTGCTTTTTGGAAAAGACGGAAGCATATTAGGACGATATGATAAAAAGGCCCTGTGGGGATGGGATACCAGAAACTTTGAACCCGGGAACAAAGCGGGGATTTTTGATATAGAAGGTATAAAAACTGGATTCCGTATATGTTTTGATATTCGCTTTCCCGAACTGTTCAGGGAGCTTTACGCCGCGGGGACAGAGCTATGTTTCGTTTGCTTTTCCGACACAGAAAAGAAAGAAGATCCGGCCAGATATAATATTCTTAAGGCGCATCTCATAACAAGGGCTGTGGAGAATGTTATGACGATTGTTTCTGTTGACAGTACAACAGATTTTCAAACTGCGCCAACGATTATCATAAATCACAATGGGCGTGTTATAGCTGAAGCAAATATTGGGGATGAACAGCTTGTTATTTATGATTATGAGCGGCCGGAAATATCCTTTGGTATGCGTGGTAGAATAGAAAACAGCCGAAGATTTATGGAGAAAGATTGAAAAACCACTAAAAATTAAGCAAAACAAACGCAGGCGACGAAGCTTTTTTATATTGCTGGTCCGCCGAAGCTTTGACATAAAGAAATAATCAGAAAATGGGTGACTTAATGAGCGAGCTACTTTTCGAGAATCAAAAGATATTGAAGGTTGACTTGGAAAAGGAGATGAAAAACTCCTTTATCGACTATGCAATGAGTGTCATCGTGGCAAGGGCTCTTCCTGATGTCAGGGATGGCCTTAAGCCTGTGCATAGAAGGATACTCTATGCAATGTATGAGGACAACCTTACATGTGACAGGCCATATCGAAAAGCCGCCACAACGGTGGGAAATGTTCTTGGACGTTACCATCCTCATGGTGATGCTTCCGTATACGACGCGATGGTGCGAATGGCGCAGGACTTTTCGCTTAGATATCCGCTTATAGATGGCCACGGTAACTTTGGCTCTGTTGACGGAGATCCTCCGGCGGCTTACCGTTATACCGAGGCAAGAATGTCTAAAATATCTCAAGAGCTTATGGAGGATATCGAAAAAGATACCGTTTTATGGAACCCAAACTTTGATGATAAACTAAAAGAGCCGTCCGTTATTCCCTCCGGATTCCCCCAGCTTCTTGTAAATGGTTCAAGCGGAATAGCAGTAGGCATGGCTACCAATATACCCCCTCATAACCTTTGCGAAGTCATAGACGGCGCATGCTGCCTTATTGATAACCCAGATGCGGGGCTTGACTTGATTTGCCAGTATATAAAGGGGCCGGATTTCCCCACTGGAGGTATAATCCTTGGCCGTGCAGGGATAAAGTCGGCTTATTCTACAGGTAAAGGAAAGATTCTTGTAAGAGCTAAGACCGAGATCGAGGAATACAAAGACGGAAGATTCAGGATAGTTGTTACCGAGCTTCCGTATCAGGTTAACAAGGCCAGGCTCGTTGAGAACATAGCTGATCTACATAAGGAAAAAAGGGTAGACGGAATAACCGATATCCGTGATGAAAGTGATCGCAATGGCATGAGGGTTGTTATCGAAATGAGAAAGGATATCAATCCTCAGGTACTTTTAAACCAGCTTTTCAAGCTGACTCAGCTTCAGGAAAGCTTTTCTGTGAATATGCTGGCGCTTGTCGACAATCAGCCGAAGATACTCTCTCTTAAGGAATGTTTAAGTCATTATCTTAATTTCAGGTTTGAGGTGATCGTTAACAGGACGAAGTATCTTTTGCGGAAGGCCCTTGACAGGGCGCATATTCTTGAGGGGTTGGCTATTGCATGCGATAATATCGATGAGATAATACGAATAATCCGTTCAAGTTACGATAACGCGAAAGACCGCCTTATCGAGCGTTTTGGGATAAGTGATATTCAAGCTCAGGCTATACTTGAGATGCAGCTGCGAAGACTTCAGGGCCTTGAGCGCGAAAAGATAGAAAATGAGCTTACAGAACTTCATACAAAAATAGAAGATTATAATGATATATTAGCAAAGCCCGAGAGAGTTTACAGCATAATTCGCGAAGGCCTTATGGAAATAAGGAGAAAATACGGCGACGCGCGGCGAACCGAAATTTCACACGATCAAAATGATATAGACATAGAAGACCTTATCGACGAAAAGGAATGTGTATATACGCTGACCAGATTGGGATATATCAAGCGTTTGCCGACAAGTACGTACCGCAGTCAGCGCAGAGGCGGAAGAGGCATAATGGGCGTGACCACAAGAGAAGAGGATGTCGTTGAAACTATGTTTACGGCCTCAACTCATGACCATATCCTTTTCTTCACGAATAAGGGCAGAATGTACAGGCTTAAGGGCTATCAGATACCGGAGAACTCGCGCACTGCCAAGGGAATGAACATGGTTAACCTTCTGCAGATCGAAAGCGATGAAAAGGTGACCTCAATGATTCCTCTTGTGGAGTTCTGTGAAGATAAATATGTATTCTTCGTCACAAAGGCAGGAACGGTTAAACGCATAAGCCTAAGTATGCTGCAAAGCGCGAGAAAATCAGGCGTAAGAGCTATAGGGCTTGAAGATGATGACGAGCTTGTATCCGTGCTTGTGACAGACGGCAGCGATAAAATAATTATTGCCACATCAGGAGGCTCTGCGATAAGGTTTGACGAGAATGAGGTCAGGCCGATGGGTAGAGAAGCCTTCGGAGTCAGGGGTATAAGGCTTAAAAACGGCGATAGTGTTATCGGCGCTGATAAAGAAAGCGCCGGCGAATATCTCTTGACGGTTACTGAAAACGGATATGGCAAGCTTACACTCTGCAACGATTATACCGAGCATCACCGCGCGAGCAGCGGGATAACAGCACATAATCTTACGGATAAGACGGGCTGTTTGATGTCTGTAAGGTGTGTCAGCGTGGATCACGATCTGCTTGTTATGACCAGCGAGGGAGTTGTCATCCGTATCGGAATAGATACGGTAAGAGTGTGCGGGAGAGTGTCCCAGGGTGTTATACTGGTAAGACTGGGTGATGGTGTGAAGGTCATTGATGTAGCGCTTACAGATAAGGAAGAAAGCGATGAATATGACGAAGACGACGAAGACCAGGAGATAGCAGAGGAACCAGGAGACGAAGATGATAATGATACATCCGGGCCTAATCAAGATATCTAATTTATGAAGAATGTTGCAATATATTCCGATGGCGCCTGCTCGGGAAATCCCGGGCCGGGCGGCTGGGGATCGATTCTGTGCTGGAACGGCATAGAAAAGGAGCTTTCAGGCGGAGAGCCGGAGACGACGAATAATCGTATGGAACTTATGGGAGCCATCTCGGCATTTGAGGCCCTCAAGGAGCCATGCACAGTAGATTTTTATACTGATTCGCAGTATATTACCAAAGCTCTTAGTGAAGGTTGGCTTGAAAACTGGAAGAAGCGCGGATGGAAGAAAGCTGATAAATCTCCGGTTTTGAATATCGACCTCTGGCAGAGGTTTGATTCATGCATCACGAAGCACGATGTAAGGGTCCATTGGGTTAAGGGTCATGCAGATAATCCTTACAATAACCGTTGCGATGCTCTTGCTGTTGAGGAGCGGCTCAAGTTTTAAAAATAGCCGCAAGACTGTAATAATCTTAAGCAAAGATGGCAGGGGAGGGAAGAGGCATTATGAAGACTGACGTAATAGCCGCATATTCAGGAGGTTCGCTTCCCGCCGCCATAGGCATAATCCGGCTTTCGGGAACGGGCGCAATAGATATTCTGAGCAGTTTTTTCAAGCCAAAAGGCAAAAAACGCATTACTGATTGTAAAACAAAAGAGATGATATACGGAGAGTTGTTGGCTTCCGATGGGCAACCTGTTGATATCTGCCTTATCTGCATATATAGAGGGCCTAACTCGTATACGGGTGAAGATATGGCAGAAGTTTTTTGCCACGGTTCGCAAGCGATAGTTTCTGCCGCGCTCAGAAGCGCTTTTGTTTTTGGTGCAAGACCTGCCGAGGCGGGAGAGTTTACAAAAAGGGCTTTCATGAACGGCAAGATGGATCTTTCCGAGGCAGAGGCTGTAGCTGATCTTATATATTCGCAGACTGAGCAGGGAGCTAAGAATGCTGCTGCATTGCTTAAAGGATGTCATTCAACTTCGCTTAAAGAAATGCGGGAGGGAATTCTTGGGCTTATAGCGCATTTTTATGCCGTATGTGATTATAGCGATGAGGATATTGAGCCATTTGAGTATGAAAACGCTGTCAAAATAATAAGCGGATATTGTTTAAGGCTTGAGAATCTTTATAATGGATACCTGAGATCGTCCTCATTGAGCGACGGTATACCGGTAGCAATAATAGGCAAGCCCAATGCGGGAAAATCATCTATTTTTAACTGTCTTGTCGGTTTTGAGCGAGCTATTGTTACAGAAGAAGCAGGAACCACCCGAGATGTAGTCGGACATAGAATAACTCTTGGCGGAAAGACATTTTCGATGATGGATACCGCAGGTATACGCAACGGGCTTTCAAAGGCTGAAACTATTGGCATCGAGCGCAGTTTTGAGGCCGCGCGAGATGCTATGCTTATTATCACCGTCTTTGATGGTTCAGCACCGCTTGAAGAGGAGGACATCAGGGTTGTTGAGCTTGCAAAAGGCAAAAATGCGGCGGCGGTTATTAACAAAACAGACAAGCTGAACCTTGCGTTTGACGAGGATTTGATTTTGGGGTCATTCGAAAGTGTTTTTCAAATGTCTGCTATTACAGGGGAAGGCATAGAGGGCATTACGGCATGGATGGAGGCCAATGCCCCGGATATGACAGAGGCTATTATAACAAGCCCCAGACAGGCGGGGCTTATACTTGAGGCTTTAAGGGCGTTGCAAGAGGCGAAAAGAAGCGCTCAGCTTGGCCTGACCGCTGATGCATTTCTTCTTGATGCTGAACGAGCAGCGCGGCTTATTGGGCAGATATTAGGGTACGAGGTTGATATAGATATAACTGAGGGGATTTTTTCTCGGTTTTGCGTAGGAAAATAGATACTTATTGCTATATTATGAGCAGTTTATACTTGAAGTTTTAATTATAGTTATTCATTCTTAGCATAGGCCTGGAGAAACAAAAGATGAGTCATTTTGGCGGAAAATATGATATTGTCGTCGTTGGAGCCGGACATGCCGGTATAGAGGCCGCGCTGGCAGGTGCACGCCTTGGGTGTACAGTGCTTTGCCTTTGCACATGTCTTGATGCTGTTGGGAATATGCCCTGCAACCCATCGGTGGGCGGAACGGCGAAGGGTCAGCTTGTGCGTGAAATAGATGCGCTTGGCGGCGAGATGGCAAGAGCTGCCGATGCTACCGGCATACAGTTCAGGATGCTGAACCGGGGTAAGGGGCCTGCTGTGTTTTCGCCAAGGGCTCAGGTAGACCGCATAGCATATCGAAGATATATGAAACATGCTCTTGAAAACTGCCCTGGGCTTACGCTGATGCAGGGTGAGGCGGCAAAAGTCTTGACAGATAAGGGGTGTGTCTTCGGGGTAGAGCTTGCCTCGGGGCTTTTTTTTGAAGCAAAAGCCGTTGTTCTGGCTACAGGGACATATCTTAAAGGGAAGACATTCGCTGGAGAATTTTCGCGGCAGTCAGGGCCTGACGGCATGCTTCCAGCTGATTTTTTGTCAGTAAATCTTATAAACATCGGCTTGCCGCTGCGTAGATTCAAGACAGGAACTCCGGCAAGGCTGGACTCGCGTACCATAGATTATTCAAAGATGGAAGTACAGTATGGAGAAGAAGAGGGGGAAGGGTTCAGCTTCGGAAGCGGCGCTCCAAGCTCCAAAGCTGTATGCTATCTGCTTTATACTAACGAGCGTACACACGGTATTATTCGTTCTGCGCTTGACCGTTCTCCTCTTTTTACAGGAGTTATTGAGGGCGTTGGCCCCCGATATTGCCCCAGCATAGAGGATAAGGTGGTAAGATTCCCTCAAAAAATCCGCCATCAGCTTTTTTTGGAGCCTTGCGGGCTTGAAACCTCAGAGATATATCTTCAGGGGCTTTCTACCTCTTTGCCTGAGGATGTTCAGATTGCTATGCTTCATTCTATAGAGGGGCTGGAGAACGTTTCGGTTATGCGTTTTGGATACGCCATAGAATATGATTGCCTTGATCCTTTGTGCCTGACGGCAGCGCTTGAAACAAAGGCTGTCAGCGGGCTTTTTGCGGCGGGGCAGCTTTGCGGAAGCTCGGGATATGAAGAAGCGGCGGGCCAGGGGCTTGTTGCAGGTATAAACGCGGCACATAAGGTGCTTGGAAGGGCACATTTTACACTAAAGCGAACTGATGGGTATATAGGCACGCTGATTGATGACCTTGTAACAAAGGGAACTAATGAGCCCTATAGGATGATGACATCACGTTCGGAATATCGTCTGACAGCAAGGCAGGATAACGCGGACTTTCGCCTGATGGGGTACGGGCGTGAGCTTGGGCTTGTAGCAGAAGACAGATACAAAAATATGGAACGTAAATATGCCCTTGCCGAAGAGGAGATACAGAGGCTTAAGAAGACTGTTATAGCACCTTCTGATGAGCTTAACGCCATTCTGGGGGGCTTGGGAACATCCACTGTAGTTACAGGAATATCTCTTTATGATCTTATGAAGCGTCCGCAGGTAGGCTATGACGACCTTACAGTGGTTGATCTTTTACGTCCTGTTCTTTCAAAAGAAGTAATAGAACAAGTAGAGATAAATATTAAATATGAGGGATATATAAGGCGTGGCCTGCGGGAGATCGAAGAACAGAAGCGACTTGAAGACAGAAGCCTGCCCGAGAATATTGATTATATGGCTATATCTCTTTTAAGGGTAGAGGCAAGGCAAAAGCTTTCAGCTATACGTCCCAAAACACTTGGGCAGGCAGGGCGTATATCAGGGGTGTCTCCTGCTGATATAGGAGGGCTTATCGTGTATTTATCATCCATGGAGGGGAAAAAGGATGTTTGATGAAGTTTTAAGGGAATGTCTGGCCTCCTTGGGAATGAATATAACTGATGAGCAGATTGGAAGGATGAGGCGCTTTTCAGAGCTGTTGCTTGAGAAAAATAAGGTTATGAACCTTACGGCCATTAAGACACCAGAAGAAGTCGCCCGCCGCCATATGGCCGACAGCCTATTTTTATTGAGATGTACCGAGCTTAAAGGCAAGAAAATACTTGATATAGGAACCGGAGCCGGGTTTCCCGGCATGCCGCTTAAATTGTATGACTTGCCGCTTGACATAACCATGCTTGACAGTACAGCCAAACGTATCGCTTTTATTAATGAGGCGGCAGAAGATATTGGGATCGCGGTAAAAACACTTGCTATTAGAGCAGAGGAAGCATCCGCCAAAATGAGTGGAAGCTTTGATATCGTAACATCAAGAGCAGTTGCACCGCTCAATATTCTTTGTGAGCTTTCTTTGGGATTTTTAAAGCACGGTGGGCTTTTTATGCCGATGAAGAGCTGTGGGCAGTCCGCCGAGGATGAGATAAGCGAGTCTGAACATGCCATAAGCTTTATGGGGGGATGCCTTAGAGAGCGCAGAGAATACTCAGTTGAGCAGGGAGTTATGCGGCAGGTTCTGATTATTGAAAAAACTGCGCCAACGCCTAAGGGATATCCTAGAAAATATGCGGCTATTTCAAAAAAGCCGCTTTAGAACGTAAATTATTTAAGGCGGCATAATGCCGCCTTTTTGGTAGAGTTAAGAATATTCAGATGCGCTAATTATGACCACTCATTCATGCTCTAACATGACCTTTGAGCGCTTTGTAGTTCTGCATTTACTTGTTATTTTTGTTTTGGGAAATAAGCCGTATAAATATTTCCCCAACAGTTATAATTCGCCATATTTTTCCATTTTTAATTGGTAATATATAGAAAAAAGGAAGTGAAAATATGGCTTTTTCCATCGATTTAAAGGGCGGACCTAAGCTTAAACACATTCCTATCTCTAAAATAACGCCAAATCCGCAACAGCCCAGAAGGATATTTGACCGGGATGCTCTAACCGAGCTTTCTGAAAGTATCCAGCGCTACGGTGTTATTACGCCGCTTACCGTTCGCCGCAATGGCGACGGATATCTGTTGATCGCAGGTGAGCGGAGGCTCAGGGCTTCAAAAATGGCAGGGCTTGAAACTGTGCCTTGCTATATAATTGAGGCCGACGACAGGACAAGCTCTGCCCTAGCGTTGGTGGAAAATCTTCAGCGTAAAGATCTTGACCCGTTTGAGGAAGCAGAGGGCCTTTTGCGCCTTACCAGAGAATTTGGCCTTACGCAGCAGCAAGCAGCCGAGCAGGTTGGAAAAACTCAGGCTGCTGTGGCCAACAAGCTTCGGCTTCTTAAGCTTTCAGCAGATACTGTAGCGGCTATTCGACAATATAAGCTAACTGAGCGCCATGGCAGGGCCCTTCTCTCCCTGGAGGATGAAGAAGAACAGCTCGCCGCGGCTCTTCACATCGCAAACAAAAAGATGAATGTTTCGCAGGCTGAAGAGTATATCGAAAAAGTTAAGGCAGGTAGAAACATTCATAAGCCAAGAAAGCAGATATTCATAAAAGATATAAGATTTTTTCTCAACAGTGTCACTAAAGCAGTTAGCTGTGTAAGAAGCGCGGGAATAGACGCAGTTTGCACACAGTCAAATGATAACGGAAATATTTGCCTTACAATCGTTATACCATCACAGCAGCAGCGGGCATAAATAACCCGGGATTATTAGTGCGGCCGGCGCCAGTGCCCGGCCGCTTTATATTTTCACGCGAATAATTTTTGCTGATAAGGGGTAATAAAGCATATTAAAGAGAAAATAATATGTAAAGCGATATTGCTTTACGTTTCACGTGAAACCGTGTAAACATAAGCTGAAGCACTGAAGAGTCAAAAAAGGCATTGGGAACCTTTACACCTAACTCCTAAAAGTGTATAATTAAAAACAAACAGAGCTTTGGAGGAGTAATATGGCAAAAATCATTGCGATAGCCAACCAGAAGGGCGGGGTAGGAAAGACGACCACTGCGGTAAACCTTGCAACCTTTGTGGCGGCAAAGGGAAGCCGGGTTCTGCTGTGTGACCTTGACCCGCAAGGCAACTCTTCGTCAGGGCTTGGCTATGAAGGCCATAAAAAAGAGAATATTTATCCTGCTTTACTTGGAGAGTGCCAGGCGGAGCAGGCAATCACAAATACCAAGTGGTGTGATATCATGCCTTCGGATATAAACCTTGCGGGGGCTGAGCTTGAGCTTGCATCTGGAGCGCTGAGGGAAAAGGCCCTAGGGAATGTTCTTAGGCAGATTAAAGAGAACTACGATTACATATTTATAGATTGTCCGCCATCACTTGGCCTTCTTACAATAAACGCGCTGGCGGCATCAAATAGTGTGCTTGTGCCGATGCAGTGTGAATATTATGCGCTTGAGGGGCTGAGTCAGCTTGTTTCGACTATAAGAACGGTAAAAAAGCTTTATAATCAAAGCATTGATATTGAAGGCATCGTCCTTACTATGTACGACAGCAGGACTAATCTAACTCTTCAGGTAGCGGAAGAGGTAAAAAAATATTTCGGCAAGAAAGTATATAAAACCGTTATTCCGAGAAATGTGAGGCTTTCGGAGGCTCCCAGCCATGGCCAGCCAATAATAGCTTATGATCGCCTGTCCAGAGGGGCAGAGGCGTATAATGACGTAGCCAACGAGTTTTTGAAGAATCAGAGAGGAGGGGTTAAATGACTTCAGGTAAAGGTCTTGGAAAAGGGCTTTCGGCGCTTTTTGGTGATGAGATGACCGCAGATACGGCAGTAAAAGGGATAAAGCTCCGAGAAATAGAGCCAAACCCCAACCAGCCAAGGCGTGAGTTTGATCCTCAGGCAATGAGCGAACTTGAAGAGAGCATACGGCAAAATGGAGTTATAACCCCGATAACTGTAAGGCGCATGGGCGAAACCTACCAGATAATTGCCGGAGAGCGCAGATGGAGAGCGGCCAGATCAGCAGGACTTGGCGAAATCCCTGCATACGTGCTGGATATAGATGAGCGCGAGGCGTATCAGCTCGCCCTTGTGGAAAATCTTCAGCGTCAGGATTTAAACCCTATCGAAGAAGCGTTGGGATATCAGAAGCTTATTGAGGATTTTGGCCTTAGCCAGGATAAAGCAGGGGAAAAGGTTGGTCGCTCAAGACCGTATATTGCTAATTCCTTAAGGCTTTTGTCACTGCCTGAGCCTATATGCGAAATGATTGCTTCCGGGGCTTTAAGTGCCGGACATGGACGTGCTTTAGTGCCGCTTGATGAGAAATCAGCCCTTGACGGGGCGAAAATAATTATCGAGCGTGAATTATCCGTTAGAGATACGGAAAAAATGGTTAAAAGGCTTCTTGAAAGCATTGGGGACAAGGAAGGCAAGAAAAAGGAAAATGGGTCGGCAATCTACGTCAGGGAGCTTGAACGATCACTTTCGTCCGCAACAGGCCACAAAATAGTTATAAATCATGGTAAAAAAAAGGGCAAGCTGACGATTGAATATTATGGCAATGACGATCTTGAAAGGGTCTGCGCAGCCCTTAACAGAATAGAAAAAGATTGAGGTATTGATTATGCTGGATATAAAACTTATTAAAGAGAATCCGCAGGAAGTTATTGACCGCCTTTTGGCAAAGGGCAAGGACGCTAAACAAGAGATATCCGAGATACTGCGTCTTGACGGAGAGCGACGTTCACTTATTCTTGAAACCGACACCCTCAAGGCGGAGCAGAATAAGGTTTCCAAACAAATTCCTGTCATGAAAAAGGCGGGCGAAGATACCATGCCTGTAATGACAAGGATGAAAGAGCTTGCAGATGAAATAAAAAATAAAGATATAAAGCTTAGGGAAGTAGATGCGGCTTTCAGGGAAGTTATGTTGACCCTCCCAAACTTGCCGGATAAGGATCTTGCCCCGGGCGGCAAGGAAAACAACCAGGAACTGAGAACATTCGGTGCGCCGCATGTGTTCGCTTTTGAGCCACAGAATCATGTTGACCTATGCACAAATCTTGGGCTTATCGACTATGAGCGCGGCACAAAGCTTTCTGGCAGCGGGTTTTGGATATATCGAGGCATGGGAGCAAGGCTTGAGTGGGCGCTGCTTAACTATTTTATAGAAACGCACCTTGCTGATGGCTATGAACTAGTCATGGTGCCACATATGCTTGGGATGGAAACAGGTTATGTTTCAGGCCAGTTCCCAAAGTTCAAGGAAGATGTGTACTGGATAAATACTGAAGAAGATGAGCGCAGCCTTTTTATGCTTCCCACCGCGGAAACGGCGCTTGTCAGCCTTCATATGAATGAAATATTGACAGAAAAAGAGCTGCCGCGAAAATATGTTGCATATACGCCTTGTTTCCGCAAAGAAGCCGGAAGCCATCGCGCCGACGAGCGCGGCATGGTGAGAGGACATCAGTTCAATAAAGTAGAAATGGTGCAGTATACACTTCCGGAAAAGTCTGACGAAGCTTTTGAAGAGCTTGTAGGCAAGGCGGAGGCCCTGGTAAAGGGCTTGGGCTTCCATTTCCGCACAGTGAAGCTTGCAGCGGAGGACTGTTCCGCCTCGATGGCGAGAACTTATGACATTGAGATACACATTCCATCTATGAATGGCTACAAGGAGGTATCTTCGGTTTCAAATGCCCGGGACTATCAGGCCAGAAGGGGAGCTATTAGGTTCCGCAGAGAAGCTACAGGCAAACCGGAACTTGTGCATACACTTAACGGCTCGGGCCTGGCCACAAGCCGTATATTGCCCGCCATTGTCGAGCAGAATCAGCTTAAGGACGGCAGCGTTGTCGTTCCTGAATGCCTTAGAAAATACCTTGGCGGCATTGAGGTCATTACCAAGGATATGAAGAATTGGCAGTAAAGGCTTTTGCAGGCAGGGCGGTTTTCCGTCCTGCTTTTTTAATGGCATATTCAAAACTACGGAATATGTGAAGCATTAAAAACCATGGATCAGCAGAAAGGGGATAACTGAAAAGACATATTATAGTTGAAACGGGGGGTAGTCATGCCTGTTAAAATGAGAAATTATACTTCAGAGCCATTGTTTACAAGCGATTATAAAAAGGTACGGGAGTTTTTAATCGCCCTTAACCGCAAGCATATGAAATATCCGGGCTTCACTTGGAGCCGCTGGGAATGGATGATAACTCACTCAATGCTTGACAGAAGTGCTTTGGGAAAAATCGGAATATGGGAGGCTGGCGGCGAAATTGTAGGCCTTGCTACATATGAAGGTTCTTTGGGGGATTGTTATATATTTACAGAAGACAGCTATAAATATCTGGAAAAAGAAATGATCGAGTACGCAATGAGTTCTCTTTGTGTTGAGAATGGCCTGAAAGTCATTGTTGACAATAATGACCGTCAGCTTCAAAAAACTGTTCTTGATCTTGGATTTATTGCCACGCCAAAGCAGGAAAACGTAGCGCTTATAGATATTACAGATAAGCTTACCTATGACCTGCCGGATGGCTATAAAATAGTCAGCATGGCAGATGGCTGGGACTATTATAAGTACAACGCTGTCATGTGGAGAGGGTTTAACCATGAGGGGATGCCTCCAGAGACGGACAAAGATATAAGGATTCGACGTGAAATGCTGTCAAGCCCTATGATTATTCCTGAAATTGTGGTTGCGGTCGCTGCCCCTGATGGCAGGTATGTGGCTCATTGCGGAATGTGGTATACTCCCGGGGACGATTATGCTTATGTTGAGCCGGTAGCAACAGATCCGGATTATAGAATGAAAGGCTTTGGTAAGGCTGCTGTATTGGAAGCTGTGAAAAGATGTGGGCAGCTGGGGGCAAAAACAGCTATGGTTGGGTCGTCACAGCAGTTTTATTATAGCATAGGGTTTTATCCAATATATACAGGCAGCTGGTGGGCATCTGCAAAATAAACCGAATGCTTGTGTGATAAATAAGCCATAAATGTGTCGTTAAAAGCAGCAAAAAGCTCCGGCAAATCCTTGCCGGAGCTTTCTAATATATAAGTATTAGGTATTTTAACGGAAATAGCGCATTATTACTTGTGTTCCTTAAGCCATTCAATCGCACACTGGGCATAAACGGCTGCGCCTATAGGCAGCGCGTCCTCGCTGAACAAAACCTTGGGGTTGTGATTGGATATTCGCTTGTTTTTGTCCTCGATTCCGCCGCCAAGCCAGAATATCTGGCTTGGAACAGTCTGGCCGAAATAGGCAAAGTCTTCTGATCCGGTGGCTCTCTCTTTTTTCGGTATCATCATTTCAGCTCCGACTATATCTGTGGCGTATTTTACCACATCATCGGTAAAATCAGGATCACAGTACATGGCGGGGGAAGAGAAGAGCCATTTAATCTCAGCACTGCCGCCGAAAAGCTGTGCCGTGCCGATGCTCACTTCTTCAAGGCGACGTCTTAAAGTATCGATGAGTTCAGCGTTAAAACCACGCATTGTGCCCAAAAGCCTTCCTTCGGCGGGAATGACATTGGTGGCACCATCACCGAAGATCATTGAGCCAACAGTAAGTGTGCACTGTTCAGCAGGATTGACCTCTCTTGCCAAAAGCTCCTGAAGAGCCAAGTGGATATGCACACCTATATTGATGGGGTCGATCCCCTTATGTGGTGCGGCTCCATGGCAGCCTTTGCCGTGAACGATAATTTCAAACCCGTCTGCAGAGCCCATTGTAAGCCCCTTGCCAAAATCCAGGGTCCCAACATCGGCCATAGGGCCGATGTGTATGGCAAAAGCAGCATCTACATGAGGGTTTTCAAGAACGCCGGCCTCTATCATGGCTTTTGCTCCGCCAAAGGTCTCTTCATTAGGCTGAAAGCAAATTTTAATTGTTCCTTCTATTTCGTCTTCATGCTCCTTCAGAATCTTTGCGGCACCCAAAAGCATGGACATATGAAAATCATGTCCACAGGAGTGCATAGCGGCTGGATTTTCAGAGGAGAAGGGCAGGCCTGTATCCTCGGGCATGGGCAGGGCATCCATATCGCCCCTGATAAGAATACACTTACCGGGCTTTTTGCCTCCGGCTATGGCAACAAGCCCGCATTTGCATATTTCTTTAGGCTCATATCCCATTTCTAAAAGTCTTGCTTTTACATATTTTACGGTTTCATATAGTTCGTCCCTTACTTCGGGATGGCGGTGAAAATGCCGCCTGTTTTCAACAAGCTCGGGGACAAGCTCGTTTGCTCTTTTGAGATATTTATTCATTTCTGATTTCCTCCTCAATCTTGTTAATTAGACACAAATTAACATATTAACATTATATCAGAATAAATTGCCGGTTTGGTGCCATATATAGTGTTTAATATGCTGAAATTGACGATTTGCTTTAGTGTATTTTGGCTATAAAGCTTTATTTATGGAGAATGTGCCAGAGATCACTGCCATCAAATCCGCATGAGCGGTAAAGCGCTTCCGGGTGGCTTATACTGTCTGTTTTTCCGGAGACTGTGGCAAAATCACAATATGGCAGCATATTTTCAAGAGCCTGGCATACAAGAAAGCGGCCCAGGCCTATGCGCCTGTATTCAGCTGAAACTTGCACCCATTCAAGTGTGCCTTCTTTAAGGGTATAGTCAACTTCACCTATGACAGATGCTGCGATATGGCCATTTTGGATAAGCATAAGCCATAAGGATTCACAATAGCAGGAAGAATTAATGAGGTTTAGAAGACGTTCCTGGGATATACTGATATCATCATAACAGCGGTTTATTTGTTTAGAAAGTGCTTCAATATGCCGTAGGCCGGCAATTTCAAGAGTAAACCCCTTCGGCAGAATGGGATGAGGGATTAAATCAAGGCAATGAAGCAGCCTGAAATATCTTTCATCCTTGTACCCGTTAAAAGCCATGGGATCATATTCTTCGTCATGAAGGATAAAGATATCGTGTCTTTGAGGCAATAATAAAGCCTTTCTATAGGGCATTGAAAGGCTTCTGCATGGATTTTTAAGATATTCCTCGGGAGGAAGCATATTTGTTTCTCCTTGAAAAAGGCGGACGGCCTTTGCCGCCCGCCTTTGTAATTAAGATATTAGTGATTGTAAACGACGCCGTCGATGAGAGTTTTCTCGCAAAGCGTATAGTTGCAGAAGGGATCGCCGTTGAAGATGGCGATATCAGCATCTTTTCCGGCTTCAAGTGAACCGATTCTGTCTTGCAGCCCAAGTACTGTGGCAGGGTTCATTGTGACAGCCTTAAGAGCATATTCGTGGCTGAGGCCGTGGGCAATGGCAATGCCGATGTTTACTGGAAGCATTTTTGTAAACGAGGAGGTATCCTGTGTAAGGCAGAAGGTGAGGCCGGCCTTCTCAAGAATTCCCGGGGTATCAAAAGTGGTGTTCCAAATTTCCATCTTGGCAGGCTGCATATTGAGGGGGCCGATAACGGCAGTGACACCTTCCTTGACCAAAAAGTCTTTTATCATATAACCCTCTGTGCAGTGCTCAATGACAAAGTCAAGATTAAATTCTTTTGCAATGCGTACAGCTGTGACGATATCATCATTGCGGTGCGCATGGATTCTGCACTTCATCTCGCGCCTTATGACCGGAACAAGTGCCTCAAGCTTGAAATCTGGCTTGGGGGCCTTTTTGGTGCTGTCTTGCTCAGCAGCTATTTTTGCGTCTGAGTAGGCTTTCGCATTGAAAAGGGCTTCTCTAAGAACAGCGGCAACGCCCATTCGGGTATTGGGGAGCTGCTGGCGTGAGCCGTATACATTTTTGGGGTTCTCACCGAAAGCCATCTTCATCATCTCTGTGCCGGGGATTACGAGGTCATAGACTGTTTCGCCTTCCTTGAGTTTGAAAGCAAGGCCGGTCCCGCCGATAACATTTGCTGAACCTGGGCCTGTATAGCAAGTAGTGAAGCCGGCATTTCTGGCAATACCTATAGCTATATCCTTAGGGTTGAGCCCATCAAGGCCTCTGAGCTGGCATGTATTTGGCGATGACACCTCGTTGCCGTCATGAATAACAGGACGAGGCTGTGGCTCCGCAAATGTTGAAATGTGGGTATGTACATCAATAAGGCCGGGGGTGATCCATTTACCTTCAGCACAGATTACTTCTGCTCCTTCTGGAATGGCGATATCTTGGCCAACAGCCTTTATCTTGTTGCCTTCGATCAGGATGGTACCGTTTTCAATGATACCCTGTGTTACTGTAAGCAGTTTGCCGCCTTTAATGGCAATCATAAAACTCAACTCCTTAATATTGTTTTTGATAAAATCGCTTTATATATAATTATACCAAATTGCGGCAAAAATGCAATATAATGATTTGTAGGTTTTGCTATTAAACGCTTAATTTTTTATTGAGCACATATTATTCGCTTAATAAACCTGTTGGCAAAAGAGAGACATAATTTATTCGTCTTGGGCAGTGGAGATGCTTATTGTTGCTAACAGGAGGCGATAGAAGCAAAATAATGAGATGATAATTACCACCCGCAAGGCTTGTATCTGATAGCAATAATATGAGATATCAAAATAAGCTTTTGAACGTAATAGCAGTATTTTGTCATTGGAATAATTAAGATTTAATGCGTGGAGATGGATAGCTGTAGACGGTTTAAAATAATAATGCTATTATCAGATTGTAAGCGATATTATTTAATTAAGAAATATAAAATTATAAAGTGAGAAATCAAAAAGCTAAGAATATGTGAAAGGAGAACGGAAATGAATATTACGGTTATTAACGGGAGCCCAAGAAGAAATGGCAATACTGAAATTATGGTTGATGAATTTATCAAAGGTGCAAAAGAAAACGGACACGATGTTACCAAAATCAATCTTGCCGGGAAGAAAATAGCGGGATGTCTCGGATGCCAGTATTGCTTTTCTAATGATGGTGCCTGCATCCAAAAAGATGATATGTATGATATTCTTGAAGTATTGGATAAAACAGATATGGTAGTATTTGCCTCACCAATCTATTGGTTTTATATGACATCGCAGATTAAGGCGATGATTGATCGTATGTATGCAAGGGGAAAGAAAGGTTTTCATTTTAATAAAACTGCATTATTGTTAGATGCTGGTGCAGAAGGAGTTTTTGATTCATCTGTTGCGCAATACAAAATGACTTGTAATTATCTTAAATGGGAGAATAAAGGAATTATTACAATTGGTGGCATGAAGCACAAAGGTGATATGTCGAAGGATCCTCGATTAATAGAATGTTATGAGCTTGGAAACAGTATTTGATGTTAGAAGTAATGATTTAAGAATAAATAAGTACTATTTGAACGAATCAGCTCCTGCAATAATACTGCCGGAGCTGATTAGCCTTTCTGTTTTTGCTTTATGGCTATTTTTTTCAAAGAATATTGAAATGTTGAAAAGTATTGATTGATGGTGAAAGGTGAACCGGGTAAGAGTATAAATGTGTTCCGTATTGTGTAAAATATAATATGATTTATCTGGTAAAAAAAGAAAAAGAAATTGTTCCAAGGCAGGTTGTGCTTAATTTGTATATTACTTGACAAAGCAATATGAATGTGATATTATATTTTAGCAGTCAAAAAAGCAATGATATCGCGGAGTGGAGCAGTCCGGTAGCTCGTCGGGCTCATAACCCGAAGGTCGTAGGTTCAAATCCTGCCTCCGCAACCAAGGAAAGTGGCTTAAACATTATGTTTAAGCCACTTTTAATTTTGTGTCAAAAAGGCAAAACCTTGTTTGACAGCTTATTCACAGTTTACTTAGCATGAGCAGAGTTGGTCTTTTATTCTTTTTATATTCATATCAGCTTATAAAATGAAAACAGGAAATACTTTTAAGCCATTGAGGGCGTGTTAACAAAACCATCGGTATCTGTCGATGGTTTTGTCATATTCCGATATTCTTTGGTTTTAAGGCACTCGTTTGTAAATTTCACTACTATTCCATTCAACTACATATAAAAAATATTCATTTCCATTGTTGTCAATTTGCGTATATACTAATAACAAAAGAACGATTAATAATGCAATATCCACATTATTCATACAGTTTTAACAATCTCTATATAATTCATTACATAATTTGGCAAGTAGATCCGTTTGTGATGAGCCGACGCAAAGCGGAGTACAGGATTTTTTCGACAGAGAAAAGAACTGGTTTACTGATTGTGAACATAGTTTAAATGTGACTCTGAATAACGTTCCCTGGCGTAAGTAAAAATAATTGCCTAGTTGCGTAAAAAGCGGTGCCTCAATAAATATTAGCTCAATGTGGGCTGCACTAAGAAATACGATTCTGCTGTCTTTGTCACATCCTGACATTTGGCGGCCGCAACAATATATTTTAATTCTGTAAATCAATATGGCAAAAAACCTTTACCGTTTTTGTACTATTAATTATAATAAGCTGTAGTAATCATGGGAATGTAACATCTTTAGGAGGAATAATGATGCGCTCAAAAATAGCCTGTTCAATTCTAAGAGGGGGCACAAGCAAAGGGCTTTATCTGTTAGAACAAGATTTGCCGCCTGCTGGAAAAGAACGTGATGATTTACTGCTTAGAGTGATGGGCAGTCCCGATATCAAGCAAATTGATGGTCTCGGCGGAGCAGCGAGCGTAACCAGCAAGGTAGCCATGTTGGCACTATCCACTCGGCCGGGAGTAGATGTCGACTACACTTTCGCGCAAGTATCGATTGATAAACCTATTGTTTCTTATGCCGGAAACTGTGGCAACATTTCTTCGGGTGTTGGCCCATTTGCAATTGAAAGCGGACTGGTTAAAGCTCAAGATGGTGAAACACTGGTTCGAATCTTTAACACAAATACCCAAAAGTTAATTGTAGAAAAAGTATGTACGCCAAATCGTGAAGTTTGTTATGAGGGCGATTTCGCAATCGCAGGGGTACCGGGAACAGCTGCTCCTATTCAAATCATTGTGGATGATCCAGGCGGATCAGTTTTTGGCAAGGTGCTTCCTACCGGCAACCCTGTGGACATATTATTAATCCCAGAATATGGCGAACTCACAGTTTCAATTGTAGATGTAACGAACCCGTTAGTTTTTATCAAAGCAAGTGATATCGGTTTAAGCGGTATGGAACTGCCAGACGATATAAATGGAGACATAAAGCTATTGGATCTGTTGGAGCGAATTCGCGGTGTTGCGGCACAACGATTGGGCTTGGTCGACGATTATCACGAAGCGAAATATAAGACTCCAGGAGTACCAAAAATGACATTCGTTGCATCAGCAGATGACTATGTTAGTACGACTGGAGAGCATATCCATGAAGAACAAATCGATTTGCTTGGCCGGATGATGTCTATGCAAAAAGCGCATCCGACCTATGCTATGACCGGTGCTATGTGTACAGCTGCCGCCGCCGCTATTCCGGGTACGGTCGTAAATCAGAATTGCAAAAAAGGGGCGGACCTGGGCAGGCTTCGCATAGGACATCCCAGTGGAATTCTTGAGGTAGGAGTCGACGTCAGTGAAAGCGAGTCTAAGATTTTACGCACCTATGGCTATCGTACCGCTCGCCTGTTGATGACCGGCGTGGCATTTTACTAAACATTATTGTTGCGTTATCTGACGGGCTTTTTCGTCTGCAATATTTCTGTAAATCTTTCTCGCCGAGGAGCTTTAGCATGGGTAGTAAAAAGGAAACATTATTCTTATTTCGCTATTTGATTTTTAAAAAGCACTTTACCTTTGAACAATTATCGCTATAAACATTTAAGCTATCAAAACTTTAAAACAAGAATACCAAATGGAGGAAAGCCGATGCAACAGCCTTTATTTTCTAATGGTACCAGTTACAGTGAGCATGGCAAGGTCGCCAGCACGGCGATTGCTGAAAATCTTGACAGCTTTCTGAGCATAGCACACAACATAGGATGGGAACAGAGAAAATTGGAAGAAATGTCCAAGCATTACATTTCGACAATGGACGAACGCACACTTAAAAATGTCGAGGAGATATCAAAGGGCTCAGGTACCCCGTTCGACCTGATGTTGTGCTACAATCTGATGCACGGTAGCCTCATGCCTGAGGGCTGTACTGTATACTTTGCCGCAGGCAAGGCTTCCCAAAGCGGCAAGACTATCTTTGGTAAAAACAGTGATAAAGGCGGCAACACTGACCTCGTAGGGGAAAACTGTTATGAATACCGCGAGATAAATACAGTTGTATGCTTTGAAAATCTGGACGGTAGCTGTGTGGTGGGTGTTTCCGCCGCCGGCACCACAGGATTCAAGATGGCGCTTAACAGCTATGGTGTAGCCGCAGCTACCAATTTTGCGAATACGCGGGCAGTATTAAACAGAAAACTGAGCAGAAGTGACCTTTTTGCTGGCGACAGAGCCCAGATCATCAGGGATGCGCTGACAATGCCCACAGCGCTGAGCGCCGCACAATTTGCGGTGGAAAGACTGATGAAAAAACCGATGGCTACCTCCGGCATGGTAGAGTTTGCAGACAGCACAAGCGTCTATATTGTTGAGGCCACTTATGATTGTCTTGCTGTTAAACAGGTGGCAGACGATGTAGATTCACGTTCCAATTATTTCGTCACTCTGGAGAATCTCAATAATCCCGGCGATGCTAGCTGCTTCTGCCGGTATCATCGCACGCAGCGTCTTCTGAGGGAAAAATGCGGCTCGGTCAGTTTACAGGACATGAAAGATATTTCCTGCAGCCATCATGACGGTACCGGTTCGGTGGGAATATGCCGCCACACTCAGGGACTTGCAAGTTCAACGCTGGCTGCGGCTATCATGGAACTGGACGGCGAAAATTCCAAAATACATATCGCGCTTGGAAAACCATGCAACGCCTGGCGCCGGGCTGACGGCAATGTTAGTATCGAAATCAAAAATGGCATTAGCGGCGTACCAAATGATTTTCTGGATGGGACTGCGTTTAAAAAATATTGTCTCGCGCTTCCAACTGAGCAATAAAAGTAAAAGTCAAGAAGAAAAAACATGAAAGAGCATCTGGCTATCTGTGAAAGCCTCTATTGTGGAATTGTTTAATAATCCTGTGCATGCGTATACCAAGGCGCGGCTTTCCTCCATACCGGTACTGGAACTGTGGGTACAGAACGAGGTAATCCTCCTCAAGAGCTAAATTACTTCTCCGATTAATCAGCCGCTCGAATGTCGTTTTGCCAAAAGATGCCTTTATGTCAATGAAAAATGTCACAGTCAAATGCCCGCTCCCCAGGATATAGGAGGAGGGCATTTGGTTGTCTCTTGCAGATGGGAAGAATTTAAAGCTTAAGAAAACTTCTTTATAATTTTTATAAAATCCTGTGTGTATCTGGGCAAGTAGTTACTCTTCCGCCATGCTGCTACAAACGTCAAAATGGTGCAAGGGTTATCAACAGAAAAACACACAGGTTTTTAATCAAATGATATGTTTTTAAAGTGAGTTTCCGTGATAAAACCCACTCCATAGTTCTCGGCCACTAATCTCGCCGATGCCATAATGTCAGCGGAGCTTAGACAATTACATGTAACAAATACGATTACATCAAAGCCGATTCGGATTGGCTCAGAGAAGCATTGACGCTGTTTATTATGGACTCACCCGCTTTGCGGCTGGATAAGGGAACATCTTGAGAACTGAACTAATAATATAGAAAGCATGCAAAAACGCTTGGTGTTAGCCTGTCGCCTTGTGTTTTGAAGAACCTTCAAAAAATTAGTTCTTTATATTGCCAGCGTTTCAAAAAGCAATATTAATTTTGACAGCTTACACGATGAGACAGGATGGATACAGAGGAATAGCCTTCAGATTCTCATAACCCGAAGGACGTAGGCTCAAATCCTGCCTCTGAAACCCTTTTGGTTAACTATTGAATAGAAAGTTCATTAGGCAAGTTTTGTAAATTTGGCATACAAGGCATGGCGGAACCGCCATGCCTTGTATGCTTTTGTTGGTATATGTTCTATTCGATAGTGATAAGGTCGCAGTTTTTAAATGCTAAATCAGAAATCTCGTTGCCAAGGCCAGGTAGATCTGGAATTTCGAACTTGCCGTTTTTAGGCTGGTAGTCGTAAATGCAAAGTTCTTTATTTGCTTTTGCCCGGGCGTAGACATGGTGCTCATGAATAACGAAATTAGGGATAACGGCCTCAAGCTGCAAAGCCGCCGCAGTGCACAGTGGGCTTGCGCATACATGAACCTGAACTCCGACGTCGTATATATAGGCAAGGTCACAGATTTTTTTGGCCTCCGTAATGCCGCCGCAGGTCCCAATGTCTGGTTGAATGACCTGAAGGCCGTTTGTTTTAAAGAACTCCTCATATTGCCACCGGGAATAGATGCGCTCGCCGGAGGCCACCGGCAGACCGGTTTCGTGATGAACAATGTGTGATGTTTTTGGATCGGGAGTATTTGGTTCCTCGAAATAGAAAACGCCCATGGGCTTACACAACTGTCCGAGCTGAATTGCTGAGCAAGTGTCCGGCATCGAATGATTTTCCATAATGATGTCTACATCGGGGCCGACTGCGTCACGAACAGCTTTGTAGCGGGCGGACACCATCTTAAGGTATCGGGGCCCTAAGAGACCTATCCTGTCCTCTACAGGGATGGGATTCCCTGTCTCGTTTAAGGTGAAGAAATCATACTTAACGCAGTCATAGCCCTCGGCGACCGCCTTTCTGGCGGAATCGGCCATCATTTCGGGAGTGTAGCAGGGAACTATGTCGTTCTCCCAACCAAACTGAAGCTGGCTGGCGTAAGTGCGGATATTATCGCGCCGCTTTCCTCCGAGAAGTTCATGAACCGGCGCATTATAATACTTGCCCTTTATATCCCAGAGAGCCATATCTATGGCAGAAATTCCGGCAAAAACTACAGGCCCGCCGTTTTGCCCCCAGAAGGTTCCCCGATAGAGTCGATCCCAGATGACTTCATTCTTAAGTGGATCCATACCAATTATGAGCTTTGCGAAATTGCGAACCATCCCGGCCGCAGCGAATTGAGCTTCACCGTATGCCAGGGCAGCCTCTCCGTCACCGTAAATACCCTCGTCTGTATATATACGGCAGAGTATCGGGCGCCAGTGTCCATTTTTGTGCGTAGTCTTAACATGTAAAATGTCTATTTTTGTGATTTTCATTTAAAAGACCTCCTTGAATCTCGCTCGTACGCAGCAAGGGGAGCTAAACGATAGTTACCTTGTGGCAATTGTTAAGAGCGACTTCTGAAAATTCGTTGCCGAGACCGGGAAGATCAGGAATGGAATACTTGCCGTTTACCGGCTGATAATCGTAGATACAAAGCTCCCGGTTGTGCGGAAGCAGCGCATTCCTATGGTGCTCATGTATTACGAAATTTGGGATGACCGCTTCTAACTGAAGCGCTGCCGCGGTAGAAAGCGGGCTTGCACAGACGTGGCACTGAACCGAAACATCGTAAACGTGCGCCATATCGCAAATCTTCTTGCCTTCCGTAATGCCGCCGCAGTTTCCAAGATCAGGCTGAATGACCTGCACGGACATATTTTAAAAGTACTGAGCGTATTGCCAGCGGCTGTATACGCGCTCGCCATGGGCTATTGGCATTTTTAGCTTGTCGCATATGTATTTCGCGGTCTTGGGGCTGGGCGTATTGGGTTCCTCAAAATAGAAAATATTATATTTCTGGACTAGGCGTCCGAGCTGCACGGCTCCGTTTGCATCGAGGCGTGAGTGGTTTTCCATAATAATGTCAACATTCGGGCCGATAGCTTCGCGTACCGTGGCAACGCGCTCCTCAATAAGCTGGGTATAGTATGGGCTGAGAAGAGTGGTGGTTTCACACACATTTTCAAAGCGGCGACCGTCAGGTTTATCATAGGTGAAAAAGTCGATTTTCACGCAGTCATAGCCCTCCGCAACAGCTTTTCTGCAGCTTTCGGCATATTCCCAATTATCCTTATGCTCTTCCCAGTGGTCGCTCCAGCCAAACTGAAGCTGGCTTGCGTAGCAACGCAGACTGTCACGCTTTTTGCCGCCCAGAAGCTTATAAACCGGCACGTTAAAGTATTTTCCTTTTATATCCCAGAGGGCTATATCAAGTGCAGAAATCCCTGCGAAAACAACGGGTCCTCCATTTTGCCCCCAGAAGGTATTTTTATATAGTTTATCCCAAATTACCTCATTGTCCAGAGGGTCCATACCAATGATCATTTTGGCGAGATCCTGTACCATACCGAAGGCAGCTGGAGCTCCAATGCCATAGGCAAGGGCAGCTTCGCCGTCGCCATAAATACCTTCATCAGTGAAAATACGGCAAATTATTGGGCGCCAGGCAGGATTGTTCGCTATTTTCACCTGCATAACATCAATTTTGGTGATTTTCATTTTATATTACTCCTTAATTTGTAATTATCAGTCGGCCCATATCTTGACGATTTTTGACATATCGATGGAAGAATCGCGCGCGCGGATAAAGCCTATTGCAAACAATACGAGAGTGACAATTGTGCTTGTAATAACAATTGTTGAACTCATGGTTACTGTTTTTGTTATGAGTACGATCATTTGCAGAACAAAGCATACGATTACGCTAAAACGGTAAAGGTTATCTGGAATATGATACCTGGAATTTTTCCAAGCTTCCGGAAAACGCTTGGGCAGGAACCAGTAAGAGTAAATATAAATGATAGCCAATAGAGAATTGAGAAGCTGGATGTTATCGGTAATTACGCTTACACTGAAATTGAGCAGAAGGGGAATAAGTCCGATTATCCAGTAGATGCAATTGATTTTCCAAGCAACACCGTACTTGTTTCTCTGAGCGAGGCTTTTTGGCATCCAGCCGTCTTCGCAGGCTTTAACAATGGCGAGAGAATTTGCTGGTATGGTGGAGTTGAGCGTTGTCAGAAGAGCCATTATAGGTCCGCCTACGATAAACAGATAGAATAATACTTTTGGGAAAATAGCAAGCGCTGTGTATGTGAGGGGGCGGTTAATTACCTCAGCTATAGGCAGCACGCAGGTGTCGGCCATCGCGACTCCGCAATAGAGGATTAAAATTGTTGGGGCAGATAAAAGCAGTGCGCGGGGAATATCGCGGGTAGCATTTCGGGCTACAGCACCATAGTTCATTGTCATCGAATATCCCGTTGTGGAATACTCAAGAGACAATGTAGCGACCCACATACCAAATACGCCATTGGTGATAAAATTAGGATGAGAAAAATCAAAAATTGGATTATTATAGTGTGCGAGCCCCCAGACACCAAACATGAAAAGCACGGCTATAAGCAAATATGTCATGTACTTTTGCACCTTTGCCATCATATCGATGCCGAACATATTAATGATGAAGAAAAAAGACATAAACGCCGCTTCCATAAATGTGATGCCTTGAATCGAAGGAAAAAGTGATTTTATATAGGTTCCAAGCGAAACGGCAAAAAGGGAGATGCTGAACATTTTTGTAAGTTGGGCTACGGCAAACATGCCGGTAATCCTTTTGCTCTGGGTGAAGCCTGCGATCAGGCTGTAATAACCGCCGGATAATTTTACGGTTCCCGTGATAAAAATCAGAGGAATGACGATAATGAACCCATAAAGGACTGCGAGACCGTAGCAAAGCCACGCTGACCAGCCGGTTTTTGCGATTGCCGGGCCTACCAGAGTGATTACACCCGCGCCGATGACCTGGCCTATAGAAATGCAGTACAGTTCAAGCAGACCGAGCTTGCCGTCACCTTTCCTTTTTGGGACAATGGGAGCGCTAACGGCTGGGGCAGAATTGCTTGACATAGGTTTACTCACCTCAATTTCAGTAATTTTAGTAACGCTGACTTGATGAAGGATATTAGCTCCCATACATTTTAAAAGCCGCGAGGGATTAGGATATAATTACTGCGCTATAACTATTGCACAGTGACCTTATCGCAGTTGTTAAGAGCCACTTCCGAAAATTCATTGCCGAGGCCGGGCAGATTGGGGATGTCAAACTTGCCGTTTACAGGCTGATAATCATAGATACATAGCTCTTTGTTTTGCTGGAGCAGGCAGTTTCTGTGGTGCTCATGGATTACAAAGTTTGGAATCACGCACTCAAGCTGAAGTGCTGCAGCCGTTGAGAGAGGGCTCGCGCAGACGTGGCACTGAACGGAGACATCGTACACGTGCGCCATATCACAGATTTTTTTGCCTTCCGTGATGCCGCCGCAATTACCAAGGTCTGGCTGAATGACCTGTACGGACATGTTTTCAAAGTACTGAGCGTATTGCCAGCGACTATAGACGCGTTCGCCGTGAGCGATTGGCATCTCAAGCTTGTCGCATATGTATTTCGCAGTTTTAGGGTTTGGGGTGTTTGGCTCTTCAAAGTAGAAAATGTTATACTTTTGAACAATGCGCCCAAGCTGTACTGCTCCGTTTGCGTCAGGATAGCTGTGGTTTTCCATAATGATATCAACGCCTGGTCCAATAGCTTCGCGAACTGCTGCGACGCGCTCTTCGATAAGCTGGCAGTAGTATGGGGTGAGGAGGGTTCGCTGTGCATCGGTGTAGTTCAAAACGCTTTTGTCGCGGTCATAGTTAAAGAAATCCAGCTTTACGCAGTCATAGCCCTCGGCTACGGCCTTTTTGCAGTTCGCGACATATTCGTCGACCGTGCCGCAGCGATCACAGGTTTCGCCAAGCTCGCCCCAGCCGTAAGTCAGCTGGCTTGCGTATGTACGAAGCTTATCCCGCTTTTTGCCTCCGAGAAGCTTGTAGATAGGAGCGTTGAAGTATTTGCCTTTTATATCCCATAAAGCGATATCGATGGCTGACATTCCGGCAAATACTACCGGGCCGCCGTTTTGCCCCCAAAAGGTGTTTTTATATAATTTATCCCAGATTACTTCGTTGTCGAGCGGGTCCATCCCTATAATCAGCTTGGAAAGATCCTGTATCATTCCGAACGCGGCCTGGGCTGCCACGCCGTATGCCAGGGCGGCTTCACCGTCTCCGTAAAGACCCTCGTCTGTATAGATGCGGCAGATAATTGGCCTCCACTGAGGCTTTTCCTTAAGTATGCGGGGGGTTTTGACTAACATTACATCTACCTTCGTGATTTTCATGTTTTAGCCTCCTAAAATTATAATTATTAAATTGGCGATGAACGGCCAATGATGAACAACCAATATAAATGCAAGAGATTAATAAGGCTCAACTACGCATATGTATATAGGCATACAACGGTTGTCTAACATCTAAGAAGCTCTTAGGCCAGATAGAAAACGATTGTTGTAAGGTCAGGCTACAATATTTTTATGAGCCAAATGCAAAATGTATGCTGTATAACATTAAACAGGTGCTGTTTATCATATTATATTAACAGTTGATACAATATCTAATTAAAGCCGGGAGGGATCAGTTTGAGGGACGATAAAATAATGAATATCAAAAAGGAGAATATTACTGCTCAGATTTATGCGACTTTAAAGGGCTTTATTATCTCGGAAACCTGGCCGTCCGGTTTTAGGATTCCGTCTGAAACCGAGTTGGCAAAGCAATTCGGCGTTAGCAGAATGTCTGTGCGTATGGCAATGCAAAGACTTCAGGTTATGGGGCTTGTTGATGTGCGCGTTGGAGATGGCTCGTTTGTTAAAAGCTTTTCTTTAAGCGAGTATCTGTCAGAAGTGGGGAATATCCTGCTGCACTCCAAAACACTTCAGGAAATTGCTCAATTCAGGAAATGCTTTGAGCTTGAGGCTTTGCGCCTTGCAATCGACAAATATACTTTAGAGCAGTTGGGAATTTTGAATACATATCTTAAAGAGCTCCTGCAGTGCGTTGTCGAAAATGATAATGAAAGATTTATTGAAGCGGATTTTCGGTTTCACAGATATATACTTACCATGTCTGGTAATTCGATTTTTGAAACGCTGTACGATATCGGCTCCTCAATGATGTCGGATTATTACAAAGCAAATCGTCAGATTTCGCCTATTTCGTCAGATTCCGACCTGGATCAGGAGGATCACGCGCTGCTTTTTCGGGCTATTTGCGAGCGGGATTATGAAAAAAGCAAGCAAATATATATAAATCTTATCGACTATGTATTAATTGATGAAATGGCCCACAATAGCGAACCGCTTAATGCATAGGGCGAGAAGACACGCTTAAAAACAGTATAAAAAAGAACACAGTAGGATACGCAGTAAGCATTATAGTCGCGTATTCTGCTGTGTTCTGTATTCAAATACTGTAAGATATTCGCAGAGTAATCATTGATTATCTTTTTTACTAAAAACAGCTTTTGGTAATCGCCGAAAGCTGTTTTTGTTCTGGAGTGGAAGGGAATAGGTGAAAGCCGCCTACTTCTTCGAAAGTAAATAGTCAGTTAAAGGTTTATGTAACCCACTCCGTTAACTATGCTAATTTCGGTTCCAAACGGACTGGATAATTCTTTCAGGTATTCCAGAATCCACTCATTATAAGAAAGCTCAGGCACACCCTTACGGTATGATGGTTCATTCATATGAAGCGTAATAGGATAAAGCTGAAGCTGGGTAATTGAACCGTTTTCAGCCGTCATACCGGCCATAACGGCGCGCCATATGTTTGGCTGTACGCCATATCCCCGTGTGCCGTTTTTGCTTCGGTTGTTCATATATTCCCCGACGGTGGCAGTGTTTGGCATGGAGTGCTTTTCATAAGCGTCAGCCGGCTGCACGGATACGGTTTCAGTTTCAAATATAAAGTTTCCAAGGCTATAGATTATGGGCTTTCCGTTGTAAATTTCAATTCCTCTGAGCACGTGTGGGCCGTGGCCCACAATAGCGTGGGCTCCGCAGTCTATGCAGGCCTTGGCAAATATACGGATAAACTCGGCGGGAATCGATTCATCGCCATCCTCATCTTCATGGGCATGAAGGCTTACAATAACATAATCAGCCTGCCTTCCCGCCTCGCGAATAGAAGCGGAAATACGCTGCATATCTTTCTCACTGGGCTTGGTTACAAGCCTGTTGCAGTCTGCCAGTTGAAAACTTAGCCCTCCGAAATTGAGCTTGCCCTCTGGCAGTGGGGGTGCATACCCGTTTCGGATAGATTTTTCCATGGCGGCATTAAGTTTTGTCTTCTCAGCAATGTCCTGAAGCACTTTGAAATATTCTTCAGTGACTTGACAGGTCGTATTTGAGGAAAGGGGGTTTAGCCCAGGGCGACCCATCATGTCTATTCTCGAGTTTCCCGCTACCGCATTTTTGTGAAACGAAGAGCATACGCCGATAACTGCCACTCTTGAGCTTGCAGTTTCAAGATAAGTCGGGGCAGAAGCTTCAGCTAGGTTTTTGCCTGTGCCGCAACAGGCAAGATTGCGTTCCCTAAGGTTCTTTAAAGTGGCTAGCAGTCCACCATGACCGTAATCCGCGGAATGGTTATTGGCTGTATTGTATACATTAAAGCCAAAGCGGGTCAAATCGTCCAGAACTACGGGCTCTGTCATGGCCCAGGTACCTCCGGAAAGCGCTTCTGGGTAGCCTTCCTGATCGTGCACTGTAATTTCAAGGTTATTGAAGCGCACGTCATATTTCTTAATGATTTCAGAAAGCTCTTTGAATCCGGCATAACCATTTTCGGGAAGTCTTCTTGTAATAAAAGAATCCCCTGTAAAGATGAAGCTTGTCTTTGACATAGGTCCCTCCTTCAGAATAATCGTATTGTTGCGAGCTGCCATCTTTTAAGAATATATAACTATTATAGCATTTGAAAAATGGTTTACAACCGATGAGTTGTGAGTAATTAATATATATCTAAGCAGCGGCTAGTACAGGATAATGGGAATGGCTGTTTTCTTGCAGAAAAGGTTGTTTATTTAAGCATAGATGGCATACAAGTTTTTGTGCCTTGCGGTGAAGAAGGCAGCGAATTTTAATTAAAGAACTGTTTCTGGCAATAAACTTAATTTTTTACCGAATCCAGCGATATAAAATATAAGGGCAGTATGCGACTTTTAGATTTCTAAAACTGTGGCCTTTTGTTTTTAGTAAACTCAGATAGAAAGGGTTGATCGGGATGCTATGGAAAGATAAATATGAGTTGGGCGTCACGCTTATTGACACTCAGCATAAAGAATTATTCCAGAGAATTGAAACATTCTTGTATACGCTGCGCTCTTCTGCTTCATGGGAAGAGAAAGTGCACCGTGTAAATGAAACACTGGAGTTCATGAACGGATATGTTCTGGAACATTTTAAAGATGAGGAAGCGTATCAGAAAAAAATTGGTTATCCAAATTACGAGATGCACAGGCAGCTTCACGCAGAAATGGTAAGTTATGTACAGCAGGTCTCTTCAGAGTATGAGCGCGAAGGCTGTAACGAAAAGCTGATGCAGCAGTTTGCGGGAAAGCTGCTGGCCTGGCTAATAAACCATGTCGAGGCCGAAGATCAGCGTATTGCAAATTATGCAATCGAAAAAGGGGTATCAAAAAATGGAGACTAAGCTCTATGAAATTTTTTTGGAGGCTACGCGTTCCGTATTTGAGTTGATGCTTGACTTATCACAGATTGGTGATCACAAGGATAAAGAATTGAGTGGCAAAGATGAAATCGATGTATGTATCGGAGTGACAGGGGATCTTGAGGGAGATGTTGTTTATCGTTTCCCGAACAGCACATCTATTAATATGGTTAAGATTATGAGCGGCATGGATATAGATAGTGTTGACGATTTTGTCACATCAGCAGTATCGGAGATATCAAACATTATCAGTGGGAATGTTATGACCATGCTTGCCGGAACCGGCTTGAATTGCGATATATTGCCCCCGGAGCTTCATGGATGCGGCGACAGCAGTAAAAATTCGATAAGTAATGCCTCTTGCTATCTATCTACATCAGTAGGGGATATATGCCTTGATATTAGATTAAATCCTGCAAAATAACATATATGTTTATGCCTTCACCGGCTGGATTGTATAATGCAGGCGGAAGGCCTCTGATGTATAATGGTTTAGAAAAATTTCCGGATGTTATCGCAAGCTGCA
This sequence comes from Clostridiaceae bacterium, assembly GCA_034926865.1. Lineage (GTDB taxonomy): Bacteria > Bacillota > Clostridia > Oscillospirales > Butyricicoccaceae > RGIG1902. The sequence continues at coordinate 8,544 of JAYFQP010000013.1, read as the reverse complement.
GCACTTAATAAAAACACAGGGCATTCCATACAAGGAATGCCCTGTGTTTTTATTTGTTCACTATAATAAGCCGGGGATATATCTAAGGGTTAGGGTTTATAAAGGATAAGTATTTATAAACAAAAATCAAAGATCAATCTACATAAAAATGCATGGGATAGCTGAGATAAGAAATCTCATCAAGCTGGTCTACAGTTATGTATCCGGCAGGGGCTTTGAGCACAGTGGGAATTCGGTTGACAATAGTAGAGCAGGTGTGCTCTACAGTGGCAGGCTTTTGTACATAGAAGGTGGTGTCGGGCTCGCCCTTGATTTTCCAGTCGCACATATCGCCATCGTCCGGGCCATAGACTTTGCCTATGCACTGCGTCTCGATGATTGGCCCCTGGAAGGTCTCTGTTGTAACAACGGCACTCATGCCAATAGCGTTGCCCTTTGGAATAACCGCCTTAAGGGTATCAGAATAAAGGTCTGTGTCATAATAATAAGGAACAGCCTTCTGCGTCTGAGCTTTTATTGTCCAGCCCATTTTCTGGCAGAGGCATTCGTTGGAGTTCCATACATAGGCAGGATCAAAGGAAGTCGGATGGGCGATCTGAGCTTCGAACTCTTCTGGGGTAAGGCCAGCACCGTGGGCTTTGGCAAGGGCAAGACCATAATCCTCAACATTGTAGCTGACGGCCCCCTCTATCTTATCTATACGATGGCAACCGCCGGCGACAAGAGCGACCATATTAACCCAAAAGATATCCTGCATGCCTGAACCTACGATTGTACAGCCGTTTTCCTTGGCAAGCTTATCGAGCTTATTGGTCAAGGCAGAGGAGGTAGTCCATGGATATATGGCCTCTTCGCATGTGGAGATGACATTGATGCCACGTTTGGCGCACCTTTCAAAGTGAGCATACATATCGTTTACAAAGCTGAAAAGGGTCACTACTGCTATATCGGGGTCACATTCGTCAAGCACAGCATCGGCATCATTGCGTATGGTAACGCCAAGCTTAAAGCCGAGCCCTGCATACTCGCCGACATCCATGCCGATGATGGCAGGATTGACATCAATCGCGCCGACAATTTCGGCACCATTTTCATATAGATAGCGCAAAATGTACTTTGACATTTTACCGCACCCATACTGAACCACACGAATTTTTTGCACTTTAAAACCCTCACTTTCAAAATGTTTTTGTTTGTTAAAATCAAAACAAACTTTACATTCTTAGTATAAACCTTAAAGTAAGGTTAAAGTCAATAGCTAAAAATTAAGAAAATTTGACAGGAATCTGCAGCCTAAGAAACATCTTTCTGTCAGAGCGGCTTGGGGCAGGGGGCTCGTGGATGATTTCGCAAATATAATCGCCACTGATGATGTAGCCCTTTTCGGCTGCGTGAGCAAAAAGCTGTTGGGCGTATTCCCTCTCTTTTTCAAAATCATCACAGTATATACAGAGATATGTGGAGGCCGACAGGGACGATAAAAGAGCATCGTCTATAAATTCTCTGTCTGCAACAACAAATATCACGCTTGAGTAGAATTGATTTTTGAATATTGCTTCACGCGGCATGATGGTTCCAGCGCGACTAAGGTATATATCGGGGATTCTTTTGTTGCGAAAGGTCTCTTTGAGGCTGCGAAGCATTTGTTCATACAGGGAAATGTCACCATCGTAAAAATTTATGCCCCAGTCGTGGCAGAAAATATCTCGCCTGGGGATAAATTCGAGAACGATTGTGCCGTCAGGGGGAGAGCACTCATACTGCTGGATGCTCTCTACCGTGCGCTTTATAGCTTTTTTCTGAAGTTTCAGCTCAAAAATGTGATCATCAATTTGGGATTGTTTTTTCTGAAGCAGATCGATTATTTGCTCTCGGTCATCTGCTTGAAAATGTTCTTTGATTTCCTTGAGGCTTATGCCAAGAGATTTGAGATATTTTATCATATCAAGCCTGGCATTTTGCTTTATATGATAATAGCGGTAGCCGGTTTCGGGATTGATGATGTCAGGGGTCAGAAGCCCTTCTTGTTCATAATAGCGAAGTGTCTGAGCGGTAAGATGGTTTATTTTTGCCATTTGGCTTATTGTAAGGCGGGAGTAGTCCATGTTAGTCACCTCAAACTTTATTGTAGCATTAAAGTTTTATATATACAATAATAATTGCTTTTGCTAATTTAAGTTAATTTTCTTTTGAAACCAAATCTTTTCAGCCGAAGAACAAGAAGGAATAAAGACTACGGATGAATTTATTGAGAATCGGGCATATTAAAGATAAACACGTTAAAACGATAGATTAAAACTTTGAAAAATCCAATATTTTTGTGCAGATTGTGCTCCTTTTTAAGATGACAGAAGGTTTGCCAAGTGATATAATTTGACGGCAGAGCGTATCGGGTTTTGTATAAAAAAGGCAGCATTGGCTGTCTTTTATCGTTTAAAGCATGTATAAGGTTGGGATTTAGGATAGCGGCAATAATATTTTACTGTTTGGTAACAATCAATTGCGAAACAAACAACGGATCTATGCGGTCAATATGGCGGAACAAAGGTTTTAAGGAGGGGCGCTGATGAGTTTAAACGATGAAAAGCCCTGTGATTCCGGGGAGAACAGAGAAAAAACCCCTGAGGAGATTGATGCAATAGTAAGAGATATATATATTTCCGCTGTATATGGCATCAGCACCAAGCCGGAGCAGGATAAGTTAGCCGGAGATGCAAATGACGCAACCATGGTATGGAAGCCAAAGGAAGAGCCGGAAAAAACGACAGAAAAAGCGGCAGGTGATGCTTTATTAAATGTGGGTGATCTCAAGACAGTTAATCAAGGCATTTCCGAAGTTAAGCAACCAGAGAAATATGAATCTGAGGAACGCCCAAGGAGGCGTAACGATCAGAAGGGCGAACGGAAGGACAAGCAAAACGCGATGCAAAGACCGCAAACAGGATTAAAAAAGCCCCTTAGTAAGAAAAAGCGGCTTCAAAAGCTGATTTGTTCGGTACTTCTTCTTGTGGGGCTTTATTCACTAGTGGTTTTTTCAGATATACCTTTTATAAAGAAATGGCGCGATATATATATTGAAACAGCCATGGGAACAATGACGCACCAGTGGCTTGCTACATCTTTTATACCTAATTTTGTTATTGAAAAAACTATGTCTGAGCGCACCGACATGGAACAGAATCAGGAAAATATTGATACTAATTGGTCAATAGATGCACTCAATAATGCAGATAAAAAGATAAAATGGAGCAAGCTTAAAAAGAACTTCTTCTCTCTTTATAGCGAGATAGACGAAGAGAGCTTCAATCAATATCTTGATGAGCATGGAGATGATGTCATCGATGATGGGTATCTTTTAATAGATAAGGCAGGTCTTGACGATAAAGATACTGGGATAAAGACTATAAAAGGAGACAGAGTAATTGCCATAGATACGAAAAATGGTATTACGATTATCCATATTGATGGAGCGGATTTTCAAGGCAAGCTAGCCATAATTAAAAACCCGGCACAGATAAGCCTAGGGCTTTCGTCCAGCTTTGGGGAGGTTGGCTCGATTATTGCGGATATTGCGAAGCAGGAAGGGGCGGTTCTTGCAATAAACGCCAGCGGGTTTTATGATCCAGAGGGGCATGGGAATGGGGGCATGCCTCATGGCCTTGTGATAAGCGATGGTGAGACTTATTCCAACTGGTCGGGTGGCAATAACAAGACTATAGGCTTTGATTATGATGATGTTTTGAATATCGGAAAATATAAAGATAAAAATCATCTGAGAGATGCGGTAGAATTTAAGCCTGTTCTTGTATATAACGGGGATAAGGCAGTTGAGGGTTCTGCGGGCTGGGGAATATCACCCAGAAGTGCCATAGGCCAGACCGTCGACGGTCAGGTATTGCTTTTGGTTGTAGATGGCAGGCAGGCAGGCTATTCCATAGGCTGCACCATGGAAGATTTGGCGGAAGTCATGCTTAGATATGGGGCTTATCAGGCATGTAACCTTGACGGCGGATCATCAAGCATAATGTACTATAACGGCAGAAAGATTACAAAGCCCTCTGCCGGGGATAAGGAAAATGGCAGACGTCTGCCGGATGCTTTTGTGGTGGCCGAAAGATAGCGCATAAGATTTGACGTAATGATAAAATTAACACACGCTGCAGCGTCTATTACCCGCTGCAGCGTGTGTTTTTATTTCTGAGCCCTTAAGTTTTTATATCTGTAAATGAGCTTAAAAAGCATGCTCATAACCGAGGTCATCGTGATAATACCTACGGCGATAGCCCCTGCCTGGACCAAAAGCAAACGAGCGCTTTCTCCAAAATAGCTGTATTTGTTTTCAATAAAAAAACGCATGGTGTAATAAAGGTCTCCGCCTGGAATCAAGGGTATCAACATAGGGACCATAAGCATGATTATTGGCGCCTTTATAAGGCGGGCCAAAACTTCGCTGAAGGTTACAACTGTGGCTGTGGCAAAAAATAGGGAGGTAAAAACATTTTCTCCCATGCTTATGCAGAGGAGATATGCCGTCCAACCCAGAGTTCCGCCTACGCCGATCCATATAAGCTTTCTATCTCTTATGTTAAACAGCAGGGCAAACCCTACGGCACCGATACACCCCATAAAAGTTTGAATTATCATCGCTTTCATACAAGACCTCCAAGACTGCTAAGAACAGCCGCCGAGCCTATTGCAATGGCAAACGCTTTTATCAGAGCTTCGCTGAGGCCAAGCAGCCCTGATATAGTATCGCCGTTTATTATATCTCTGAGCGAGGAGGTAAGGGCGAGGCCCGGTATCAATAGCATTATATTGCCAATAATTATTTTGTCTGGGTTTTCGCCAATGCCAAGCGCGCAGATCAAGACTACCGCAAGCGCTGTGACACCGCTGCACAGGATATTGAGAAGAACTCCGTTGAGGCGCAATATTTTACCAAATTCCAGAGCTCCGTAGAGAACAATTCCTGATATAAAGGCTGCAAAGGCATCGTGCAGGCTTCCTCCGAAAAATACTGAAAAGGCAGCTGAGATTATTCCGTAAAGAAGAAGAAGGGTTGGCTTACTATATGTTTTTCCAACTGTTACTTTCTCGATGGCCTCTTTAAGCTTGTCGGCAGGCAATGGAGCGGCGCAGAGGCTACGTGAGAGGGCATTCACACGCTCTACACGTCCAAGATCTGTATCGCGGGTGCGAATACGTCTTGTCTGCGTAAAAATATGGCCCTCGGTAGTGGCAGCCGTTATAACAATGCTTGAGGTTATGGTGAATACATCAGCTTTGGCAAAGCCATATTCCTGACACAAGCGGGAGATTGTATCTTCTACGCGCATAATCTCTGCTCCGCTTATCAAAAGCAACTCACCTATGTCAAGTATGCCGGCTATTATTTTTTCAGGTTCGTAGCCCTCGCGAGAAACTTCCGCCATGGGATCGCCTCCTTTTTAGGCGCAGAGATAGTATAAATAATATTTGATTATAACACAGCTTATTGATTGCCAGTATACAAAAATAATAAAGATTTTTTGCTTTCTGCGGTTTTTCTGATACAAAAGCTCCCCGGCTTAGAAGAAGGCCGGGGAGAATCATTATTTCTTTGCGCCTAGGACTATGTTTTCATGGGGAATCTTTTCCATGGCTTTTGGGAAAGCTTCTTTCTCAATATCAAACATTGAGACAGATACCGCTGTTTCCGGAACATTGAATTCTTCCATTACAACATTCCTTATTTTTTCAGCAAGGTTCTTTTTGGATTCCTCAGTTCTTCCCGGATACATCATAACTGCTACATGTGGCATAGGGTGTGCCTCCTTATAATATATTTAAATATTTTTGCACAAAAGCAGGGCCGAACATAAGTGCAAACCGAGAGGCCGGCTACTTTATGACGTCGGCTTTGATCAGGTTTGTGGTGCCGCTGCAGCCGAGCGGAACGCCGGCGGTTATTACAACTCTGTCGCCGATATCGGCGATGCCTTCTTTTTTTGCGGTATCTGAGCAAAGGCTGAACATTCTGTCAGTTGAGTCTGCCGAGCCTGCCAGATATGCTCGCACACCCCAGGTCAGCGCAAGACTGCGGCGCACAACCTCGGTTGTGGTCATAGCCGCAATAGGGCATCCGGGCATGAATCGGGCGATTGAGCGCGCGGTATATCCTGAGGTAGTGGCGGCAAGGATGGCGCGGGCGCCAAGATCCCGTGCGGTCATGCACGCTGTGTGGGAGATGGCGGTTGGAATATCAGCTGAGAAGCTGTCTCTTGACGCGAAGCGTTTCCAGTAGTTGATAGACTGTTCTGCTGCCTCAACTATTTTTGCCATAGTGTCAACGCTCTCGATCGGATATTTTCCGGAGGCGGTTTCACCTGAGAGCATAACGGCTGAAGAGCCGTCAAATACTGCATTTGCAACGTCTGATACCTCGGCGCGCGTTGGGCGGGGATTTCGTATCATCGAATCTAGCATTTGGGTGGCCGTGATGACCGTTTTTCCCATGCGGATACTCATTTCGATCATCTTTTTCTGAATAGGAGGAACCTCATATGCAGGGATCTCGACACCTAAATCGCCTCTGGCTACCATAACACCGTCAGCAGCCGTCAGGATCTCTTCCATATTGTCAACGCCCTCGCGGTTTTCTATTTTTGCGATTATGGCAATATTTCCGCCGCCGTTTGCCTTTAATAGAGCTCTGATATCTTCGATGTCAGAAGCTTTGCGGACAAAGGAAGCTGCAATGAAATCAAATCCGTTTTCTATGCCGAACACGATATCGGCCTTGTCTTTTTCCGTCATCGACGGCAGACGGATATTTGAAGCGGGCAGGTTTATACTTTTGTTGTTTGACAGATCTCCGCCGGAGATAACGCGGCATACGATATCCGCACCCTCTATCTTTTCGACTTCCAGCCCGACAAGGCCGTCATCAATTAAAACTGGGCTGCCAACAGTAAGCTCCTTGTGAAGATTATCATAGGTAACTGAGACCCGAGTATTATCCCCGTCTATGCTCGCAGTAGTCAGCGTAAAGGTGTCACCTTGGTTTAAAGTGATTTTTCCGTCTTTGAAGGTTTTTATTCTTATTTCCGGGCCTTTTGTGTCAAGAATGGCGGCGATGGGAAGGCCGAGACGGTCTCGCACACGCTTGACTTTTTCAAGGGTGGCAAGATGGCTTTCATGGGTGCCGTGAGAGAAATTGAATCTTGCCGCATCCATACCGGCAAGCATAAGCTTTTCGATCTTTTCTTCTGTGTCTACGGCTGGGCCGACTGTACATACAATTTTTGTTCTTCTCATAAGCTACCTCCAATGGGTATTATGTTACGTTTTGATGTATTTTTACATAAATAGCATACACTAAAAAATGGATAAAATAAAGGCATGCTGCGGTAAAATTTATTTTACACGGAACAAAGTGCATAGATAATCGGTATTAAATAAAAGCAGAACTATAATTATGATGTCAGCATTTGCAGGCTGTGAATTATTAGAAAAAAATAAGGATAAAATCCTCCGGGGAGGAAGTTATATTCTTCGGGGTAAAGCGGCGGGTGATCCGCTAGGAATTTGTTTGCAATAATACCCTTTGGGGAGCAACCCAGCGGGCAATATACGTACAAAGGAGATGGCGTAATGAAGAAGATACTGGCTATTTGTATGGCCCTATGTATGGGGCTGCTTTCAGGGTGTGCCGCATATGGTCTGCCCTTTAAAGGTGAGGACAGCAATGTGTCAGAACTGCCGGAAGAGTGTAAGGGGTCGCACGATTTTGCCTCTGTTCTTGTAAGGCTTCTTGATTCCGGAGAGAAAAACCTTGCGGTCTCGCCGCTTTCAGCTTATATAGCGTTGGCTATGACAGCAGAGGGTGCAAGCGGAGAGACCCTGACACAGTTTGAGAATACCCTTGGAGCATCTGTTGACGATATTTCAAAAGCCGTGAATACTATAGGCAATAACCTTATGGATCTTAAGGGGTCTACCAAAATAGCGCTTGCGCAGTCGGTCTGGACGGATGAGGATGTTGAGTTTTCTGAGAGCTATATAAAGGATTTGGGAGACAAATATACTGCTGATCTGTTTTCGGGAAAGCTTTCGAGTGATGCTATAAGGGAGGCTATAAACCGCTGGGCAAGCGATAAGACAAACGGTTTGATAGAAAACTTTCTGGGAGAAAATCTTCCAGAGGAAACTGTAATGGCCCTTATGAATTCTCTTTATTTTAAAGGCACATGGCAAAAAGAGTTTGACAGCGAAACATGGAAAGATGAGTTCCAAAACTATGACGGCACTAAGGGCGAGGCTGAATATATGTATAGCTCTTCGAACTATCGTTACATAAACAGCGATGATACCTATGGAGTGGTAATTCCATACGACGACGGAAAGACGGAGTTTATAGCTCTTATGCCGAAGGAAAGCACAACGTTGCCATCGGCAATGGCATGCAAACTGGGAACACAGGGCATAGCCGAACTGGCGGACAGCGCCAAGAGTGTAAAGGTCAACCTGACACTCCCGGCTTTTACGACTGAGTCTTCAAGCACA